>JAIQZQ010000128.1 GCA_021777105.1 Candidatus Anammoxibacter sp. | reverse complement strand
AGTTTTGAAATAAATTTATACTTAATCTAGTTCTTTTAAAACTAGAAAGGAGGAAATAAATAAATGGAACTAAAACTGTTGCAAGTAAAAGAGTCATCAGGAGAAAAACTTAATTCTCCTTGGGCAATAGCTGATTATATGATTGAAGAAGCAAAAGCAGATCGTGAATGTATGTGGGTGCTTCATTTGAATAATTCAAATATGTTAATAGAGAAAGAGTTAATTTCAATCGGAACTATTAATGCCTCAATGTCTCATCCCAGAGAAATCTTTAAAAAAGCTATTTTAAATGGATCAAGAAGCATTGCTACTGTGCATAATCACCCCGGTGGTAAATTAAAACCATCTGAATCGGACATTGAAATTTGGGAGAGAATAGAAAAAGGAGGTGAAATACTGGGAATAATAATTTTAGACAATATTATTGTTACTCCAAGTGGAGGATATCATTCCAAGAAAGGAAATGATTATTTTGAGCCTTGAGCGATCAAGGTTTAAAATAAGATTTTTTTTGAACCTTAACAAAAAGGAGAATATGAAATGAAAGAAAATGTTAAATGTGTTGATATGAAAACAAGCGATGGAAACATTATTTTTAGTTTTGAGATTTATGATAAAGGGGGGAGCAATGCAACAAAACATTCCAACAATGGAAATGGGAAAAAGAACGGCAATAATGGGATACTAATAACCAGCAAACAGAAAAAATATCTTTTCAGGCTTTTGACTGATCAAGGAGTAGAAGATGATGAAGCTTTGATAGAACTAAGAAATCGTTTAAATGTAGAACATGTAAAAGAGGCAAGCAAAGATGACGCCAATAAACTTATAAAAGAATTACTTGCCGAAAACAATGAAGAGTAATTCGTTCTTTCTAACTTAAACAAAAAAAGGAAGTAGAAAAATCTACTTCCTTTTTGTTTATTTATTTAAATTTTAACACTTTACATAGAATCATTTGATGAATCATTATTATTTTCTGGCCTTTTTAAAATAGCAGTTTGAACTTTATTAGGTTTTCCGCTTCCTATAACATCTAAAATTTTAATTTTTGCCGTTGGAGTTCCTCCTATGCTATTACTTACTTGTAACTGAACATTATAAATGCCCTCATTTTTGTAAATATGTTCTTGGTTTTGTTGCGTGCAGTTGTTATCATCCCCAAAATCCCAAACAAAGCTTCTAGAACTACCAATAGAATTATTTTTAAACATTATGTTTAAAGGAATAATCCCAGAAGTAATATCAGCAGAAAACTCAGTGCTAGGCTCATTAATAAATTCTACATTAGCCGGATTGGTCTTTACTAATCTATATACACCTTTTTCGCGTACACTTAAAGCGGGAGAATAAGTGCCAGTGTTTTGAAATTCATAAATAGGGTTTGGCTCTGTGTCATAATTTCTATCACTAAAATTCCATCCCCACCCAGCTATATTGCCAGCATTGTTATTAGATTGGTCAGTAAACATGACATCTAAATGCTTTGTCTCTTCGGTAATATTATTTTTTAAATCAAACGAAGATTCCGCGTTTGCTATATACTGTTTTGTTGAATTCGTTAATTCTTCTAGTTTATTCTCTGTAACCTTAAAATGTGCATTAATTTCCTTATTAAGTTCTGAAAGTTTTTCACTAACTGATGATTCTATAAAAGACTTTATATCAATATCAATATCTTTATTGTTTTTTAACAGTTCTAATATGTCTCCCAAAAGTTTAAAAGTAGAAGAATTGTCATTTATGGCTTCTTTTATTTTTGGTAATTCATCTTTTACAGTGTTATTGACAGTATCAACCTTGTTTTCTAATTGAGTATCTTTGTTTTTAAAATCACCTACAAGATTAGCTAAAAAAAATCCTATTATTACTAGAGAAACGGAAATTATCCCCGATCCAATTCTTATTAACCATTTATCAGCTTTACTCATTTTGTTATCCTTTTTTGAAAATGTTTTTACTGGAACTAAAAACAACTATAAAAATGTGATTAAATAACAATGGAAATGATGCTTGTAATAATATTTAAGGTCTTTAGTTGCCATAGTCTAGTAAATTAATTATCACATATCAATGTAAAAATATGAGAAATAAATTCTAGAATTATTAATAATAAGTTTTTTAATTTTTTATATTTAATAAACAACATTAATTTTTTTGTTTTAGAACGCCTACTAACCTTTTCTTACCACTACTAACATTGCTTAACTTCCACTCTTTGCCAAATCTCATAAGTCATCTTAAAATAATTAATAGTTAAGCAACAATATTAATCCCTAAGCCTAATCTGTTTTTTAATAGGTGATTTTAATTATGAAAAATATTAATGAAATAAAAAACACCATATTATGTGGCGATGTTTTAGAAACATTAAAACAAATACCCAATGAAAGTATTGATATGGTGATGACCTCTCCTCCTTATTGGGCTTTACGAGACTATGGGGTTGATGGGCAATTAGGGTTAGAAAGAACTTTTGATGAATATCTAGATAAGCTTTGCAATGTTTTTGATGAAATTTATAGAGTTTTAAAAAATGAAGGCACTTGTTGGGTGAATTTGGGCGATACTTATGCAGGCAATAAATATGGACTAACAGACCCTAAAGCTAGTAATTATTTAAACAACAATTCAAATAAACTAAATAAGAAAAAGGGGCAATTAGGTGGGAAGTGTTTGGTTCAAATCCCTTCTCGCTTTGCCATAGAGATGTGCAATCCTAATTGGATATTACGGGAAGATTTAACGGATATTGAAAAACATTTTGTATTAAAACAATTAATTAGCCGGAAAATACTTTAATGCTATGCTTGAGCTTGATCCTAGAATTATTCCAGATGATCTAAAAAAGTATTTTCAACCAAAAAGAAAGTATGGAGGGTGGATACTACGCAATGAGATTATTTGGCATAAACCTAGCTGTATGCCTTCGAGTGTAAAAGACAGGTTTACTGTTGATTTTGAAAAAATATTTTTATTTACAAAAAATAAAAGTTATTGGTTTGAAACTCAATTTGAACCTTTAACAAGTGAACAGTTGGAAACAGGTATACGCAGAGCTAAAAAATATGGATATGACGGAAAAAGCTCTTATCATGACTGGTATTTTAATAAAGGAGACAAAAAGGATTGTGTTGACGGTGAGAACGGTTTTGAAAAGGAAATGTATTCTTTAAAGGGAACGCCAAAAAACAGAGAGCCTTTAATACATCCATTGGGTCGCAATAAACGCTCGGTTTGGAAAATAGCTGTTAAACCATTTAAAGGTGAGCACTTTGCCGTATTTCCACCAGCTTTGGTTGAAACCCCTATTAAAGCCGGGTGTCCTGAGTTTGTTTGTATAAAGTGCGGTAAAGCCCGGAAAAAGATATATAAAACAAATAATCCAAATGGAATAACAGGGCAAAATGGAAATTTAAAGGAAATAAAAGGAAAGTTTGGCGTTCATACTGGGGAATATAGGATTAAGCCAGGACATAAATCAGCGGTTTATTCCTCTGCTGTTTTTTGGGGATTTACAGATTGCGGGTGCAATGCCAAGTTTGAACCGGGGATAGTTTTAGACCCGTTTATGGGAAGTGGGACAACCGCATTAGTTGCGAAACAGTTGAATAGAAACTTTGTGGGTATTGAGTTAAATCCTAAATACATTGAAATTGCTAATAAACGAATAAAAGAGAGTAGCATTTTAGCTACTAAAAATTGTGAAAATTTTTATTTAGATAAGGAGGAAATAATAATGGATACACAAATTGATAATGGAAATGAAAATAGCGGTTTTGAAATGGTTGTATTAGACAAAAATGGAGAGGAAAGCAGGCATGATCTCAAAGAAGGCACAGAGTGCACAATTGGATCGCCGGAGTGCGATATTAAAATAAATGATGAATATCTTTTAAATAATTTTTCTATTGTGGTTAAGAAAGGCTCTGTTAAGGCAAAAAGTTTAAGTTCTAGCCATGGGATACAATTTTTAACAAACAAAGAGGTGAAAGTTTCTCCTAATGAGTTGGTTTTTAAAGGAAAATCATATTTACTTTATTTTCAGAAAAAAGGAGATTAAATCAAATGATTGATTTAGTTATTGTTTTGGGATATTTAGCTCTTTCTTTATTTCTCCTTAGTTTATGGGCTTGCTGGATTGCAGGCTTAGGCGTGTTCCTGTTCTTGTTTTGGTTTTTTAAAGTGATTATCAGAGCAATTATTTCGCTTTGTTCAGGAACTTGTAAACTAAATTTCTATTCTAAAAAAGGAAAAAAGATTTGTGGGGAAATGGAGAAGATGCAAAGGAAATTTAAAAAACTGGACAATAAAAATCAAACACCAAGAGTAATTAAAAAGAAAGGGAAAATAATAGATAACTTACATAGTAAAACAGAAAGATTTCGTCTTATAGAGACTAAAATGGAGGGTGAAATGAATTATGGGAAAAAATGAAATAAATGACACTGATCTTATGAGAATTGAAAAAAGCAAAAATTATCCCATGCTTCCAGAGCTTGAAAGCTCTCATCTTATTCGTCCTTCTAAATTTGCTTTTGTTAATCGCAGGCGGGCGGAGGTTTTTAGAACTGCGGCTGAAACAATAAGAGAGGCTCGCAATGTTATTGATGAAACAATCCAACTGGAAATATCATACCGTAACTTAAAGAACATTGATAGCCATTTTGAATTTGAAGCTGAGAAACGAGAGTTCGAGAGAGAAAAGCTAAAATTGGAAAAAGAGAAAATAAAACTGGAAACTGAACAAATAAGATACACTACAAAAATGCTTAAAAAAAGAAAGGGATATAACCACAGGGAAGATTATGATGAGGAGTTATGAGTATGGCAATTAAAAGGAATAATACCCTTAAGCGTAAAAGCTATAACATATAGGTATATAACGAGTTAGGGTGTTCAACAAGGAAAGTCAAAGGGCGGTTATGGGTACAATGAAAAGTATAGTTTATGGCATACACAACAGTATAGCCAATGATATAGGAATTGTTAACCCGACAGGATATCTTTTAGGCAATTTTAACGCCAACCTCTACCGCAATCCGATATCACTTGAAATTAATAACAACCGAATAAAATACTATGATAGAAAAAGAAAGAATACCGCTTATTTCAGGCTTTGGAGTTCTTCCCAAAGCAAAGTAAATCCTGAAAACTTTGCTCACTTCTTATCATTATTAAAAGGTATAAAAGAGCCTTTAAGCTTTGAGGTAATGGGAACAAATAATGAGCTTGTTTTTGTTATTGTTGCTCTAAAAAATGACGAACAACTTTTTAAAGCTTCTGTTAATGCCATATATCCCCAATTGTATCTTGAGAAAATGGAGCAAGACCCATTATTAAGGATTTACCAGAAAGCAAAGTCAAGTTGTGAAAAATTGAGTTTTAATTTTGTTGATATAAACTTTACAGGTGTTGAGTTTCTTAATATTCAAACTCCTCTAAAGGAGTTTAGCGCTGACCCTTTAATAGTTTTGTATCAAATTTTTCTTAATCTGGAAAAAGGAGAGTTTGGTTTTTATCAACTTATATTTAAACCTGCCAGGCTTAATTGGTCAGAGTATATCCGCAAGCTTTTAGGAGAAAAAAAGCAAACAATCATTTCAGGGGACTTTAAAAACACAATTAAAGATAAGAACATTTACTTTGACGATCACCAGTTGCCTTTTTACGAAAAGCAAGCTAAAGAAAAATTAGAATTTCCTCTTTTCATAGCGGTTTTACGAGTAGGATTTTTTTGTTCAAAAAATAAGATTAAAGAACTTTTAAATAACACCAAAAAAATATTTGCTTCATTAGCCTCTTCTTCAAGAGGGATAAAAACAGTTACCAGAAAAGATTATTATGAGCAAGAAATAAAAAAACGCGATCACCTATATATGTTTTTAAACCGGGCGTCTTTTCGTTTGGGTAATCTTTTTTCAGCTAAAGAATTATCAGCCCTATATCATTTTCCTACTTTGGATATGCTAGAGAGAGACTGGCCTGTTTTACGGCTTTCCCATTCTTACCCTGCTCCTGTTAGCACATTAGATGATAATATTGTGCTTGGCACAAACTCACACTTAGGAAAAAAGCGGGAAGTTAAAATAAGCGACAAGACCCAAAACAGGCATCTATATATTTGTGGGGCTTCTGGTTGTGGCAAGTCTACACTTTTGCAAAATATCGCTCTTCAATACATTGAAAAGGGTCAAGGTTGCGGAATAATTGATCCACACGGAGAGTTAATTCAAAAACAAATCCTTCCATATATTCCTAAAGAAAGGATTAAAGATGTAGTTTATTTTAATGCTCTTGAAACAAAACCGGCTTTTAACATTTTAGCCCATGATAACACTGAAATAGAAAAAGAGTTTATTAGAGGCGATTTGATAAAGATCATTACTGAAATGCTTGATACCTCTTTGGGTGTTAATATTGGGCTTCTTTTAAACAGCATATTAAGCACACTTCTTCAGGTAAAAGATTCTTGTTTAGAAGATATTTATTCAATTCTTTTAGACGAAAATTATAGAAAAAATATTGTCAGCAGAATTAAAGATAAACGATTAAAGCGATTTTGGGAAAAAGAGTTCCCTTTATTAATAAAACAAGGAGCTTCTATAACCGGTATAACAAATAAACTTAATCTGTTTTTGTCTTCGCCATTAATAAGCCCAATGTTAACTCAAAGGCTAAACAAGATTAACTTTTTAGAAATAATGAATAAAGGGAAGATATTTCTTTGCAATCTTTCTCACGGGGATATTCACGAAGAGAACAGTAAATTTTTGGGATCGCTCATTGTTTCAAAAATACAAACAGCAGGAATGAGAAGACAAGGAAATTTCAAAGACTTCAATTTGCTTATAGATGAGTTTCAAAACTTCTTAACCCCTAGTATGAAAACAATTCTTACCGGAGGACGAAAATACAAACTTCATCTAACACTGGCAAACCAAGAGATAAAAGATATACCAGAGCATATTTTAAGAAATGTTTTAGGGGCTTCCACTATTGTCTTTTTTGGGTCAAATGAGCCAAAAAATAAACAGTATGCGGAAAAAGTACTTTTAAATAAATTTACTGGGGAAGAGATAGGGAGACTCGGCAGAGGCAAGGCTTTTGTGAAAATGGAAGAGCACGTTTTTAATTTAGAAACATATCCTAGTCCTTTAAAGCCAGATATAGATTATTGTGACGAAATTATTGATTATAGCAAGAAACATTATGGCGTTAGTGAAAAAGAGGTAGAAGATAAACCAACAATACCTCTAAAGCCAAAAAGACACAAGATAATTGAGGCGCAGGAAGAATTTGATGAACTTTAAAAA
This sequence comes from Candidatus Anammoxibacter sp., assembly GCA_021777105.1. GTDB lineage: Bacteria > Planctomycetota > Brocadiia > Brocadiales > Anammoxibacteraceae > Anammoxibacter_B. The sequence continues at coordinate 100,493 of JAIQZQ010000128.1, read as the reverse complement.
ACCTTGCTAAAAATGAAAATGAAAACAAAAAATTACGGGCTAACGGAAAGGGATATAGAAGTAATTTTAGGAGTAGCCAGGTACCGCTATTTAAAATCCTCGCAAGTAGAGCATCTTTACTTTCCGTCAAAACGGGTGGCAAATAGACGACTTTTAATACTCTCAGAACATAAATATCTTAAGCGATTTAATGTCCGGGAATTGTTAGGTCGGCGAATAAAAGAGTATGCCTATTGCCTTGATAAAAAAGGCATAGAGTTAGTGAGCATTAAAAAGAGTTTTAATATTGATAAAGGCAATATTTCAGTAAAACAAAAACCGGAAAAAGCAATATTTCTTACTCATCTTTTAGACCTAAATGATTTTCGTATATGCTTAGAATTAGTCTGCAACGATGTAAACATAGAATTGGCTAAATTTACAGCAGATTATGATGTGGAAAGGATTAATGGAGTAATAAAAAGAGAAACTCAAGAAAGCACAGCAGACCCGTATGATACTGAGAAAACTATTAATTTTGCCCCTGATGCTACCTTTATATTAGAAAATGCCAGTGGAAAACAAGCCCTGTTTTTTCTTGAAATAGATGAGGGCACGGAAAAGATTATGAGCGAAAAATACAGAGACTTTACAGATAAGTTAGTAGCCTATGCCGGTTATTACAAGAACAAGGGATTTAAAAGGCACGGAAAACATTTTACAGGGTTTAGAGTTTTAGTTGTTACAAAGAATGAAACCAGAGTAACTGCCTATAGACGTGCTTCCTCAAAAATAGGCATTAAAAAGTTAGTGTGGTTTTCTACTTTTGAAAAGATAAACAAAGATACTATTTTTCAAAAAATATGGAAAGTTGCTGATAGCAACGACAATAACCTTTATGGAATTGTATAGCCTGTTATTTTGGGTTAAAAAGTGGATATTTGAGCCTTTGGAGTGATTATGATAGTAAAAAAAAGATACGCGAACATAAAAGAAGTATCTGAGTATACCTCACTGCCTACCGGCACTTTGTATGATTGGGCATCACAAGGAAAAATACCATCAATCAAGTTTGGCAGGCGTGTTTTGTTTGATCTAGAGGATATTGATAAGGCAATGGAAGAACTAAAAAGAGGCTCGGAAGATTATGATAAAACTGCGAGTAAAATCATTGGAGAAATTAATGATAATCACCTATAATATGCCTAGTAACAGCCATACAGATGGTAGCAGGCTTCGTAAAAGGAGGTGAATATGTTTAAGCGAGGCTCTATTTGGTGGACGAAAATTAGGCGTGAAGGCAGAAAGACTATTGTTAGAAGTTTAGAAACTTCGGACAAAAAACTTGCCACATCAATTGAAGCTAAAATAAGGACTGGCATAATTGAGGGGAAGTATATTGAAAAGAGCGCCTGTGAAAACAACACTGTTGAAGAGATGATGACTAAGTTTATGGAAGAGCATGCTCCAAATGTTTCAGTTAGCATGCAAAACAGTTATAAGGCATCTTTAAAAAATATTAATCCTTTTTTTGCCGAGTTGCAATTGTCAGCAGTTTCACCTAAGGTAATCTCAAGTTATAAGGTTAAGAGGGAAAAGAAAGGTATAAAGCCTGCAACTATTAATAGAGAGCTTGCCATGCTTTCTAAGGCTTTTAATGTCGCTGTTAGAGAATGGGAATGGACTAAAGATAACCCTGTTTCCAGAGTTCCAAGAGAGAAAGAAAACAATGAGCGTGACAGATGGCTAAGCTTTGAAGATGAAAAGCGGATTTTGACATATTGCCCGGATTGGTTAAAAGATATTATTGTTTTTGATTTAAACACCGGCTTTAGGCAAGGAGAACTGCTTTCACTCACATGGCAATGTGTTAATCTATTGCGTAACACTGCTATGATTTTAGCTCGGTTTTCAAAAAACGGCAAACCAAGGACAATACCTCTTAATCAGATTGCTATTGAGATATTAATGCGAAAATCAAATGTCCGAAGCTTTAAAAACGATTTGGTGTTTTTCAACGGCAATGGAACAATGATTGACAGGCACAATCTTAGAAGGGCTTTTAATGTGGCAACAAAAAAGGCGGGTATAGCGGATTTCAGGTTTCATGACCTACGGCACACATTTGCAACACGCTTGGTGCAAAGAGGCATAGACATCTACAAAGTGTCAAAATTACTTGGGCATAAAGATGTAAGGATGACTCAACGGTACTCTCATCATTGCCCTGATAGTTTACGAGATGGAGTAGATATTTTAACGTCGATTTCCGACAGTTCCGCCAACTTTGGTCACAATTTGGTCACAACGGGCTAAATTTGCTGATTATCAGACGTTTTGAAAAGTCATAAGTCCTTATGGGGTAATGGTCGGGGCGACTGGATTCGAACCAGCGACCTCTTGACCCCCAGTCAAGTGCGCTAAGCCAAGCTGCGCTACGCCCCGATTATTTGATGTGGGATGTTGATTTTGTGTTTTAAAGCGTGTGCTTTTGTTTGATGTCGCTAAATTTTAGTAAATTTTGCGCGCAATTGCAACCTTCTGTTTTAACTTTTAGTTGTGCCGCAAATTACGTGCTTTATCAAATCTTGTGAGGCGTTACTAACCGATCAACTTCTTTCATCGCTTCTTCATAACATACGGGACAGTAACCGTGCGAGACTTTGACTGTGGCGTTTTTGCGGTTGTATACCTCCCAGTCCATCCATTCGCCTGTTCCGCGCTCTTTGCCGTCGTCGTCGCGTATCTTGTTGCAAGCGCAACAGACGGGCAGTATATTTTCGTACAATTTTATCTTGCGTTTTAAGTCCCTTCGCTCAACACAACGGGAAATTCTGAATTTTAATTCGTTTGGTTTTGAGGGTTTTAATATGTAATCGTCAACATCAAGCCTGATGGAATCTATGGCCGACTCCAGGCTGCCGTATCCTGTAAGTATAATAACAATCGTTTCCGGGCTGACATTTTTTGCTTCCTTCAGCACATCCACGCCGCTAAGGCCTTCCATCATAAGGTCTGATATTACAATGTCAAAACAATCTGTTTTGCGTTGTTGTAATATTTTTACCGCTTCTTCTCCATTTTCGGCCAGGGCGACATCATATCCCATATGTTTCAGATCAGCCTCTACGGCGCGCCGGACAATCTTTTGGTCGTCAACAAACAAGACTGAGAGTTTTTTCATAAAACTGTTTCCGTATTTTACATCGAAAAATTGTGTTTTAATATACCAAACCGGAAGAGTGACTAAAGTGAGCTAAAGTTAAAAGTGAACTAAAGTTTTGGTAAAAATTTTCAATTTTTAAATAAATTTTATAAAAAAAGTTAAAAGCCTGCGTAGTATTTCAAAATATCTTGTCAACAATTATTAAAACTTTACTTATAAGACACTAAATTGATACAGGAGAAGTAATTTACTAAATTTACGCGCTAAATGCAACAAATACAATATTAGGGCTCGGAAAGAAATGGGATTCGTCTCTAAAACTTTAGAGGAACAGGGGTAAAGGAGATGACAAAAACTATGAACAAGGCAATGCCTATCCACCTTCGTTTGGTCCCAATGTTTGTGTATGAGTCAATTGGGGCCGGGTGGCGAAAACCAAAGAATAGCAGCAAAATGGCAAAAACAGCCCAGCCATGGTAAATAAATGCGGCAACCAGGCAAAAAACGCCTACGCCTACTTTAAACACTATTTTACTCTTCTCACCCAAAAGCGCGTATACTATATGCCCGCCGTCAAGCTGCCCTATGGGCAAAAGGTTTAACGCGGTCACAAACAAACCGGCCCAGCCGGCAAACGCCACAGGGTGCAAGACAATATCAAATCCCTCGGCAACCGGGGCGCACACTATCTTTGATAATGCTGTAAATAGCAAGGGTTCGCCCAGACTTAAAAAGCCCACGTGATTTGTGGGCGCGACTTTTGACATTGACAGCCCGATCACTACAATGGGCAAGGCAAAAATAAGGCCTCCAATCGGGCCTGCCGCGCCGATGTCAAAAAGGGCTTTTTTGCTGGGAATCTGCCCGCGCATCTTTATTACCGCTCCAAATGTGCCGAACGGAGGAAAAGGCATAGGCAGAAAATATGGCAGTGTAGCTTCAACATTATATTTCCTGCACATAAAATAGTGGCCAAGCTCATGCGCCAGCAGTATTGTCATTATGCATACGGCGTAAAGCGGGCCGTTGACATGAAACGTTGTGCAGAAAGTGGCAATAAGCAGAATTATGTTAATTTTGAGTTTCCAGAGCGGTTTCTTTCTGATTTTGTCGTGAAAACAGCTAAATTTGCTGTACTTCTCATGAAAATAGCGTAAAATTGGTTCAATTTCCATTTAATCTAAGTCTCGGCATATGGATTAATTTAGTTAATTTTGGATTTTTGGATTTTAACGCGCCGGATAAACAATGTCAAGCTTCTATAACTGTAACATCCCGTAAAACAAAGCGTCTGAAAGTCTGCGTTAAGTTTTGCTTGCTAAGGTGGAAAACCTTCTGATAGAATTGCCGTATATACTTGAGTTGAGCTGATGTTTATAGCGGTATACTTTATTCGAATCTCCCTTACTCCCTCTTTGCCAAAGAGGGAAATCCAATGAATTTTGAATGTTTTATATTGTCTTCCGCTGAATAGATACACTATTTTTAATTTAGAATAACTGTTAAATTTGACAGAAAATAAATAATTTGAGGAGTTTTAAATGATAAGTATTGACGATTTTGCGAAAATTGATCTTAGGGTGGCAAAGGTGCTTGAGGCCGAGCCTCATCCCAACGCGGACAGGCTGCTTGTTTTAAAAATAGACGCCGGCGACGGTATTGAAGGCAGGCAGTTGGTGGCCGGCATTAAAAGCGGCTACAACCCTGAAGACCTTGTTGGAAAAAAGGTGGTTATTGTAAATAATCTTGAGCCTGCTGTTTTGCGCGGGGTGGAGAGCCAGGGCATGATTTTGGCAGCGAAAGACGGTGATAATCTTGCGTTGCTTACCACTGATAGAGATGTTGCGCCGGGTTCAAAAGCGCAGTGATCAGTTATCGGTCGTCGGTAATTGGTTATCAGTGATCGGTAAAAAGGTCGGAGTAGGTTTAATTTTACATTTACATTTACATTCAAACCGGAGACAAAGAGATGACCAGATTGCAGAAAATACTTGCGGAAGCCGGTTTAGGGTCAAGGCGCAAATGCGAGGAGCTAATTGTAAATGGTGATGTGGAGGTTGACGGCAAATGCATTGTGACGCCGGGGTCTGATTTTGACCCTGATACATGCAAGATAAAGTGCAGGGGGTTGCCTGTGAAGATGGAAAAGAAGGCTTATTTCCTGTTAAACAAACCAAAGGGGTATGTGTGCACAAACTCAGACGAGCTGGGAAGGCCCCGGGCTGTTGACCTTTTTAGCAATATTACTCAAAGGCTATATACTGTAGGCCGGCTGGATGTGGACTCTGAGGGTCTTATAATCGTCACTAATGATGGTAATATTGCAAATAAATTGTCGCATCCCAAGTACGGGATTACAAAGGTATATTATGTGGAGATTAGCGGCCGGTTGTCTAAAGAGTCGATGGCTCTTATAAAAAAAGGGGTCTGGTTGGCTGAAGGAAAGCTTGCGCCGGTCAAGATCAGAAATATTCACGCGGCCAATAAACGAAGCAGTTTTGAGATGGTTTTGCATGAGGGCAAAAACAGAGAGATCAGGAGGATGCTGGCCAAGTTCGGCCATAAAGCGATTTGCCTTCGCAGGATAAGCATAGGGCCCATACGGCTTGATCCTTATCTAAAGGTTGGAAAATACAAAAAAATTGAGAGGGAGAAGATATATGGCTTGTTGAACCTTAAGGACAAACCCGATCAAGCAAAAAGTAAAAAAGCAAAAGTAAAAAGTAACAACGTTGGTTCAAGCCGGAGAAGTTAAACCAAAAATTAGAGTTATTTAAAAAGCTTATACACACCCCTAAATCCCCCCTTTTTAGAGGGGGCTTTATCTAATCCGGCAAGAGGGGTGGTTCCGTGGCAGCCTGGGGCTGTTTTTGCGATAACGGATTAGCGGCATAAGTTTGCCGGTTTTTATAGAAAATATATACAACTTAAACTTAAAAGCGAAAAGGTAATATTGTTATGGGACAGTTAGAAGAGGCGCGCAAAGGGAACATAACCCCTGAGATGGAAATTGTGGCGAGTCAGGAAGATTGCGACGCTGAATATATTCGCGCAAATATCGCGGAAGGCACAATTGTGATTCCGTTTAATACAAACAGATCGGCAACAGGCGTGTGCGGGGTCGGCAAGGGGCTAAAGACCAAGGTAAACGCAAACATAGGCACTTCGGCTGATCATATAGATGTTGAGGAGGAGATAAAAAAACTAAAGGCGGCGGAAAACGCCGGAGCCGACGCGGTGATGGACCTCAGCACCGGCGGCAATCTGCGCGAGGTTAGAAAACGCATAGTTAAGGAGTCTCGGGTCACGCTGGGAAGCGTGCCGATATATGAAGCCGTGGTAACTGCAAACTCAAATAAAAGGTCAATCAGCGAAATAACCACGGACGATTTGATAAACGCGGTTAAAACGCATTGCGAAGACGGTATAGATTTCCTTACTATTCATTGCGGCATTACGCTGGACCTTTTAAAACTTATAAAGGAACGTCCGCGCATTTGCGGCGTGGTTAGCCGGGGCGGAAGCTTTCTTGTTGAATGGATGTCAAAACATAAACAAGAAAATCCATATTATGAAAAGTTTGACGAGATATTGTCGATAATGAAAGAGAATGACGTTGCGCTAAGCCTGGGGGACGGAATGCGCCCCGGCGCATTGTCGGATGCGTTTGACGGCATACAGGTGCACGAGCTCAATGTGCTTGCCGAATTGGCCGACCGGGCAAGGGCGCAAAATGTGCAAGTGTTTATTGAAGGGCCGGGCCATGTGCCTATTAATCAGATTCAGGCGCAAATACAGCTGCAGAAGGAGCTGTGCAAAGGGGCGCCGTTTTATGTGCTGGGACCGCTTGTAACGGACGTGGCTCCAGGGTATGACCATATTACGTCAGCTATTGGAGGAGCTCTGGCAGCTTCATACGGGGCCGACTTTTTATGCTATGTGACTCCGACCGAGCACTTGAGCCTGCCAAAAGTGGAGCATGTTAAAGAGGGTGTGATTGCGGCCAGAATAGCTGCGCACGCGGCAGATCTGGCAAAGGGTATAAAATCCGCCTGGAAATGGGATAACGACATGTCCAGACTTCGCAGAAAACGCGACTGGGCAGGCCAACTTGCCACTTGCATAGATCCTGAACGCGCCAAATCGCTTCGTGAAAGCTGTATGCCGCAAAACGAGGAAGTGTGCTCAATGTGCGCCGATCTCTGCGTGTTTAAAACAGCAGACGACGCTTAGCCGGCCGGTAGAAAGTAAAAAGGCAAAAATAAGAAGCGCTGTTTAAAAGTTTCCAGAAATAAATATCGCAAAACCTTTTTCCCGCCAAACATATGTTAAAAATAGCGTCAACTATTCTTATTTTAATCTCGCTTGCGCTTATAGTCAATAAAAGCGCCGACGCCCAGGCTGTATTCAGGGATTTCAGATTTGAGGATTTTAGGGACGGGGTAGCCGATGACTGGTTGCCCGACTCCCAGAGATGGAGCATTGTTGATGACGATAGGTATAGATTCTTCGGAACGAAATCAGGCTCCGCAGGCAAAACAACATTCCAAATAAATTTCACTAACTTCACTTTTAAAATTAACGTTAAAAGGTTAAGAGGCGTAAGCGGTTCAATGTCCGGTTTTATATTTATGGAGGACAAAGACAAAGGCTTTCCAGGTTACGCTTTTGATATGAAGCTTTTGGAGCAACCGGAGCCGCTTTACAGGCTTCGCAAATTCCTGCCCGACAACAACTCCGACGGCATTCCTGAAGAGCTTATTTTAAAAGAGTGGACGCCGACCCCAATGCTTAGAGGGATTAACGAATGGAACACTGTGCGATTGACGTCGGACAATGGTCTATTTAAAATATTTGCCAACAGCCTTTTGGTCGACACGTTTAACGATTCCGATTATCATGGAGGCAAGGTATCACTAATTGTGGCAGACCCTGTGGATTCCGATCTCGAAATCATTGATTTTGATGATATAAATATACAGCTGGAGGCATTCACATCATTTGAGCATCATACAACCGGCCTTGAACTGTCTAGCTTTAACGAACAGGATAGTTGCGCAAACAAGGCGAAAAAAAAGGATACATTCATAAATCTGGACAAGTCCGTTTCCGCCTGGGCCCGATTTGAAAATGGAGTTAACGGCGCTATACTGATATGGGAATGGCTCTCACCGGATGGCGCAGTCTTTTTATCAACAGTGCAGGATATTGACACTGACGCCCTGTTTTGCAGTCTGGCGCAGATGGAAATCTTTGGAACACCTGCGGCTCTAATGCCTGGGGAATGGAAAGTTCGGGCAGTTGTTGACGGCAGGATAATATTTACCGACTCTTTTAGAATTAAAGAGATTCCCATCGCCAAATTTACAGCCGACCCCATTGCCGGGCTGCCGCCATTGGACGTCCAATTTACCGATTTATCAACCGGGGATATTGAGAAATGGGACTGGGATTTTGGAGACAACGGCAAAAGCGCAAAGCAACATCCTTTGCACACATACAAAAAAAGCGGGAATTTTTCAGTTAGACTAAAAGTCTCTATTGCCGAGGCGGAGTCTGAAATTATTGCCGGCAATTTAATTAGAGTGCTCGGCGACGATCCCTTCCCGCCGCCAAAACCGTCCGACACACCTGAGCCGACTACTTCACCGGGCGAGCCGGCTCCATCGGAAACACCGGAGCCAACAGTCACACCCGAACCGGAACCGAAGCCTGATAAAATATCTTTTACCTTTACATGCGACAAAAAGATAAAAAAAGGCCCTTTCGGCATTAAAAAATTAACCTTAAGAACAGGAGAGCAAGCAACGTGCATAGCAATAATGACAGGACTTGCCCCTGGAGAATCAATTGAAATGGTAGCAAAGCTGCGCCAGGGAGTCGGCAAGGCGATCAAGGTAGAGCCGGAAAGCAACAATACAAACGAGAATGCTGAAGCGATGTTCATAATAACAGCTGAACGCAAAGGCTCTGATTGGGCCGCATGGGCAATTCCGAATGAAGACGGGGAGATTAAGTTTAACAGAGAAGCGTATAAACAAGGTTTAGCATGGGGCATGGTTGTTGATGTAAAGGCCAGAAATAAATAACTACTTTAATCCACACAATATTTGGCTATGTTTGTTTAATTTGCCTCAAATTTTGCTATCATCCATCCTCCCACTAATTTCCGTCTTTGCAACGATTATTCACTACATATCCGCTTTATATTTTGTATTACACAATGTTTTTGTTAAAATTATCCCCTCAAGGGGATAATTTTAACTAAGGCAACCAAGCTACCAAGTGTTCATTTATCCTCTTTTAATATTCAAATATAGGTAAATAAACCTTTTAACCCCACAACCAATGGCTCTTTTAGAAAATAAACACGTATTAATTACTTCAGGCCCAACAAAATGTTATATTGACGCTGTTCGGTATATTAGCAACATGTCAACAGGCGCCCTGGGCAAAAAAATCGCAATTGAAGCCCTTGAACAGGGAGCTTACGTATCTATGATTCACGGTAACGGCAGCCTTGTCCCTGAAGTGGGAGATATCGGCGGCGCGGAACAAGCCAGATTAAAGCTGATCCCCATTGAAACTAATGAAGATCTTCAAAACGCCCTTGTTGTTGACCGTTTATGCGACGGATCAAAATGCGATGTGGATGTTGTAATACACGCCATGGCCGTGCTTGATTATGTTCCCGCCCATGTAATTGATGAAAAGAAATCGTCAGTTGATAATGAGTGGACTATAAAACTTGTTAAAACCCCAAAAGTTATAAAAACGATCAAGCAGTTGTGGCCAAAAACCATGCTGGTAGGGTTTAAGCTTGAAGTAGACAAGACAAACGACGAGTTGATAGAAATTGCCGGCCCGTTTTTATCTAACAACAACGCCGACTTTGTTGTCGCAAACGACCTTAACAATATACAAAATGACAGACATAAAGCAATTGTAATTAAGAAAGACTGTTCCGAGCCGGCTATTTTTAACGACAAGGATGAAATAGCTAAAGGCTTAATTGAATTAATAGCGCAAGAGATGCAAAAGCGCAAAACGAGTAGCGTGAAGAGCTAAATGAACAAATAATACCCTATGAGCCATAAACCATGACACTATTTGAAGAGACAGTAAAAAATATTAAACCAATTGAGATTGATCCTGACGGCAAAATTCGTGATTATATGAACAAGTTCGCCATACCGGCAGGCAGCCTTGGCAGGCTGGAAGAGCTGGCCATATCATATGTTTCAATCACCGGGGACTTTAATAAGGCCATAAAAAACAAAGTTATTTTTACAATGGCCGGAGATCATGACGTGGCTGAAGAGGGCGTTAGCGCGTTTCCTCAATCAGTTACAGGCGAGATGGTTAAGAACTTCCTCAATAAAGGGGCGGCGGTAAACATCCTTGCCGATCATGTAGGCGCAAGGGTAATAGTGGTTGATTGCGGCATTAAACCGGATATAAATTCAAGTCCGGGTTTAAAGATCAAAAAGGTTGGCCGCGGCGCCAAGAATATAGCAAAAGGCCCGGCCATGAGCAGGGAAGACGCGATTAAATCAATAGAGGCCGGCATTGAGTCTTTTAATGAAGAGGTTACGAACGGCATTGATATCGTAGGCACCGGCGATATGGGTATTGCAAACACAACACCGAGCAGCGCAATTATTGCCGCGCTGGACGGCCTTGATCCTGAAGTTGTGACGGGCCGGGGCACCGGCATAAATGATAAGGCGTTGCAAAACAAGATTAATGTTATAAAAAAGGCCCTGGAGATCAACAAACCCAATCCGTCCGATCCCATAGATGTCTTGGCAAAAGTCGGTGGGTTTGAGATTGGAGCCATTGCCGGTTTGTGCCTGGCCGCAGCCGGCAACAGGACGCCTATTGTGGTTGACGGATTCATATCAACGGCAGGCGCCTATATTGCGCGCAAAATAAAGCCTGAAGTGGGCGCTTATATTATCTCTTCACACAAATCCGTTGAAAAAGGCCACTCCGTTTTTCTGGAAAAGATGGGGAAAAAACCGCTTTTTGATCTGAACATGAGATTGGGCGAAGGCACCGGCGCGGCCATTGCAATCGGTCTCGTTGAAGCAAGCATGAAACTGTTCACGCAAATGGCGTCGTTCGCAAAAGCAGGCGTAAGCGAAGCGGACAATGTCTGATTTGTTTGACTATTTTACCACAAAAGCGCTACATGACAACAAAGCTAACCAAAAAGAGCCTGGCTGAAGCCGCTGATTTACTGGCCTCGAAAGATAAAGACCTCGCCGGCATTTTGGCAAACAACGGCCCGCCTCCATTGTGGGCGCGAACACCCGGGTTTGACACATTAATCCGCATCATCCTGGAACAACAGGTTTCACTTGCCTCAGCCGATGCAATGTATCGTCGACTTTCCTATAATATCGCGCAGCTAACTCCGCATAACATCCTTGCGGCAGGCGCATCTTTTCTGAGATCCATCGGCATTACACGACAGAAGGCTGCTTACTGCGTAAATGTTGCTGAAGCGATTAATATAGGCAACCTTGATCTGGAAAAACTTGGGAGATCAGACGATGAAACTGTAAAAGAAAAGTTAACCAGCATTAAGGGTATTGGGCCATGGACATCAGAAGTGTATCTCTTGATGGCGTTACGTCGGCCTGATGTCTGGCCGGCAGGAGACATTGCGCTGGCTACAGCGGCTCAAAACGTGAAGGGACTTCTGGAAAGACCTACACCGCCTGAACTAATTAACATCGCCGAAGCCTGGAGGCCTTACAGATCGGTCGCGGCCAGGATGCTTTGGCAGTTTTATTTGAACGGCATGCCAATACAGGATAATTCAAAGGTTTGAGATACTGTTTTTTTGAGTATATAGTCAAAAAAATCAGGTTTTCGAATAATCAATTTCGTGTATGTTTTCTTCAAATGAAATGAAACCTTAAAGGATAAATTCTTATAAACTCAGCTTGTAGAAGTTTAGGCTTTAGCCTTTTACTCATTAACAAATTTCAAAATCCTTATGCTTTTGAGTATAGATGCTTTTCTATTGCCAATCAATTTTTAATGCAGGGACGCCCTCTTCAGATTCTTTATGGCGACCGCCATGGAATTTCTCTTTATCATCATGAAATATAACGTTAATCAATTGGAAAGTTTCCACGTCTTCGAGATCACATTCGTCAAAGCCAGGCGTAACGACGCGCAAGTCTTGATCAAAAGTCATCAATTTTTCAATTAATTCATTTACTATCATTTATCTTACTCCCCACCTATTACAACTATTCAGCGTGTTTTTCAGTCTTTACCTTGTGTAAAAAGCTAATCCCTCCCCGCCCATTGGTTTGTTTGCAAGTCAAGGGCAAAGCCGTTTGCTTATCCGGAGCCCTGTCCTTATCAAATTTTTAACTGTCTCCGGGATGGAGTGTTTTTATTGTTTTGCTCTTTAACCGTATCAATGATAACGTCACCAGATACCTAAAATGTAAACTTTTGGGAATGAGCTAATATAAGCGACTTCATCCTTGCCCAATATTATCATCAAATTGCGCACTATTAAAAATGGATGAACGTTTCAAATTATTAATTACCTGTTTACTGCGACCTTGACAACGACTTTGTGAAGTTGCCCAGACGAGACAAGAGGCATGTGCGCATCTTCCGGGAAAAAGATCGCAAAAACGCCAGGTACAGTCGTGAGCCAAGCCTCCGGCTCATCCGCAAAAAACTGAACGTCAGATTCTTTATCATATTTTCCTGATGGGTTTTTACACGATGATTTTGGTTTCCATCCCATATCATCGGTTCCCGCCAAGACCAATTGGATATCAATGTATTTCTCGTGCGTTTCAAGCATGGCATCATCTTTCGCGCGCCCGGGGTCCTTTGCCACCATCGCATAAATGCGTTCACCATCTATATCATACTTATCTACCGGCAGTTCATCCAGATCAGGGCGTAAAAGAAATTCCATTGCCTTTGCAAATCCCTTATTCAGTGGGAGATAACGACGCGCATTCTCAAGTGTATCTAAAATCATTTATACTCCATCTTCTTTTATTAAACACTAAAACATGGGAAATTAAACATTAAAATTTGTTTGGTATTATATATTATATTGTTTATGGGCAACAATATAATATTTCGAAAAGGCAAAAGGGTAATTAGCGCAAAGCGCAAGGCGTGGAGAGCTTAGAATAAAAGCAATTAATAGCAAAAAGGCATGCAACTCGAAGCTGGGGCTTCTTGAATTTTTGGCACAAAAAGAGAATTTACCATTTTTTTTGATTAGTATAACATATCATGAAATTTGCCGCGAGGAGATATTAATTAGTGTATAAACTTTTTGCAAATATAAACTCTTGTGTAATAAAGACTTAACGCCAGAAGGCGCATTTTTCATAATAAACTCACACAGTATCGCAGCAGCCATTTCAGGGGTAAAAAGCGCATTGTGTACGTCTATTTAAGTCAGTAAGGCGCGAAGAAAAGCAGATAATTTTGGATGTTATTCACGGTTTTCAAAAACCATAAAGTGGTGAAAAGGCAAAACATTTTTTGCCTCTTTAAATTGCAAACCTGTTATTTCCAGTTCTTTACGTATTTGGGATGCAAACATTCTGTGAAGCAGTGGGATTGGGATAGATTGATCTTCCGCTTTATATTCTCCAATAAATATGAGGCCGCCGGGTTTCAGGGAGTTTTTGATTGAAGTGATCATCTCATACGGATGTGTGAACTCATGATAAGAGTCAAAAATTAAGACTGCGTCAACATGTTCATCCGGCAAATTTGGCGACTTTAAACTACCAAGGATCGTTTCAATGTTATAAATCTTAGATTCAATAATGCGTTTTTGTAAAACATTTAACATCTCTTCCTGTACATCCACTGCCAACACCTTGCCTTGCGGCAATAGCTTGCTTAATTTAAAAGATAGGTAACCAATCCCGGCTCCGATATCAGCCACAACATCAGTTGGTTTTAAAGACATATTCTTAATCATTTCGTCCGGTTTTTCACTCAACTCACGATCCGGCCGTTCAAGCCATAATGCGTCATCAGCGCTCATTAGTGAAGCTATTTCTCTGCCTAAATATATTTTCCCCGTGCCGTTTTCGCTAGGTTCCCGCCAAAGATAAACAGGATCCTGATCATGCTCTAACGCAAGCGCTGGATGCATGAAGCTAAAAACAACTACAATTGCAAGAATTCGGCTAATATACCCGATTAAAAAATGATTTGTCTCAAATCTCATAAATTGTTTATCCTATTTCAGAAACTATCTTTACTGTTACGACCGTGTAATCCACCAGCCATTGTAATCGCAGCCTCTTGAACATTTTTGTTTAATTCGATTATATTCATAATTTATCTAATATATAAAATATAAGTAAATTAATAAGAAACCTGCGCAAAAGTATAGTCAAAATATTCTTAAAAAGCAATATTGCTTCAAATCTAACATTTAGGATTTTATACGTAGTTAAGTACAAACAAGTAGCATAACACCATCATCGTAAGCAATTTCTTAAAATGATGCGCTTATTCGTTTTGTGTACGCCCAAGTACGTATAAAATCCTAAATGTTGGTTGTACATATAGAGAGAGAAGCAAAGAAAAACGTGGACGTTGACAACTAAATATTATTGTGATAGACTGCCGTTAAACCATCAAAATAATAAACTTTAATTATTTTAGATATAAAAGCGATTAACAATGAAAAATAAAAACGCAAAAGAGGCTAAAAAATTGTGGGATGAACTTTGCAACAGTGTATCTAAAAGGCATTCACCATTCGAAGGTATGAAAGAATCTGAAGTTATTAATCAACTGCGTAATGACAGAAAGAAGCTCTGGGAGGAGAAACTTGCGGCTCGTTCTTGATGCTAATGAGTATATTTTCGCCTTAGGATTGTTCAGAAAACAAAGTTGCGAATCATTCGCTAAACCTTCTTATAGACAATTTGTCCAAACATTCTATTGCTGTTTGCAGAACAATAGTAGAGGAAGTTAGAACAAATTTAACGATTAAGGAATTCAATGATTTTGTAAGATTTATTAATATTTTGACCACTATAGATGAAGATTTTTTTATTCCTTTCGAATTAGGCGCAAAATATGAAGCAAAAGGTTTTAAAGAAGCAGACGCCCTTATTGCCGCATATACGGAATGGGTAGGCGCAGATGTTCTTGTAACAGAGAACAGGCACTTCCTTGCCAACTATGGCAACTTGCCATTTAAAGTTTTGACTGCCGTAAAATGTATAAAGCTTATTTAGTAGCTAAGGGTAGAAGATAAATTCCGTTACAACTTACACCACATCACCACATCATCTTTGCGCAAACTTCAAATATTTTTAAGGAAGAGTTTTACATTCGAATTTTGATTAAACTAATTATAATTATTATTTCAGTTATTGTGCTGGGCAGGATTTTGGTCCATTTCTTGGCCAATGCGCTGCTGTTTCACCCTTCAAGTGAGATAGAGTTTACGCCAAAAGAGTTTGGGCTTGAATTTGAGGAGGTTTATTTCACTTCAAAAAACGGGGCAAAACTAAACGGCTTGTTTTTTCCCGCAGACGAGGCAAAATTAACGCTAATGCTTTTTCACGGCAACGCTGAAAACGTGGGAGACAGGCTCGATTTTATAAAGCTATTAAACGAATCCCATTTAAACGTCTTTTATTTTGATTATCAGGGTTACGGCAAAAGCGAAGGGAAACCGTCTGAGCAAAACACATACGATGACGCTATGGCTGCTTACAACTATTTGATTGAGCGAAAAGATGTTGATAACGATTTTATAGTCTTTTTTGGAAGATCATTGGGCGGGGCAATAGCCATAGACCTGGCGACAAAGGTAAAATGTTATAAATTGATCACAGAGGGGACGTTTAGCTCGATTAAAGATATGGGGAAAGTTTTGTTTCCATATATCCCTATTCACCTTGTTGCTCCAAATAGATATGATAATTTAAGCAAGGCGCAAACGATAAGCGTTCCTTTTATGATAATACACGGCACTGAAGATGAGGTAGTGCCGTTTAAGCTTGGGGTTAAATTGAGCAAGGTTGCCGGCGGGCAAAGCGAGTTTTATGTTATTGATGGGGCTAGTCATAATGATACTTACATAATCGGTAAAGATGCTTATTTTGAAAAGCTGAAAGCGTTTTTGGGCATATGACATGGTGGATAAGCCGGCTCGAAAAGGGCAAAAGCGTAAACCACAGATAAGAACAGAGAACAGAAAACAGAGAACAGAGAGTAAAAGCAAAAACATGCCCACGAAAGGACACGAAAATACACGAAATTTAAAAGCAAAGGGAAAAGGATTTTAACCGTAAATTTACACTAATTTTCATTTGTTGAATATTAAATTACAAAGGAAAAAGCTTGGGCTGCATTTTTTGAAATATTTTGAGAAAAGTAGGCTAACCTTATTTGTAAAAATTAAAATAACGAAGGGGGCTGATAGTTGTTAGGGATATCTACGGTATGGAGGTCTTCTCAGATTAGCGATGGGAATGAATTGATTAAGGAGATGCTTGATCTTGAACTCGACGGGATTGAGCTTGAGTACAGGATAACGGATACGATGCATAAGCAGATGCTTCCTGTTTTAAGGTCAAGCGACGCCAACATTTTAAGTGTACATAACTTTTTCCCGGCGCCTGACGACGCGCCGTCCGGCAATGGTGGAGGCGATCTGTTTTTGCTCTCATCCACTGATAGTCATGAGAGGAATCAGGCCGTAAAATTTACGGCAGGCACAATGCGACACGCCAAAGAGCTTGAGGCAAAGGCTGTTGTTTTGCATCTTGGCAGGGCGCCGATTGAGACAATAAAACATGAGTTGTTTGAATTGTACGATAATCAAATGGTTGGCTCGCCGGCTTATGTTGAATTAATGAGGCAATCAAAAAAGATAAGGGCCGAGGCCAAAAACAAGACTTTTGACTTGCTTTTAAACAGCATTGAAAAACTTGCGCGTGAAGCGGACAGGCACGAGATTGATCTTGGCATTGAAAACCGGTATTATTTCAGGGAATATCCGGACTTTGACGAGATAGGCGCTATTTTTGAGAAATTTAAAGGCGCAAGGATCGGGTACTGGCACGATGTGGGGCACGCGGTGGTTAATGAGAATCTTGGCCTTATAAATTCGATGCAGTTTCTTGAAGCATACGGCGACAATCTGCTCGGGATTCATCTCCACGATGTTAATGGATATTACGACCACACAGAGCCGGGGAGCGGCAAAGTTGATTTTGACGCTATTGCGAAATACCTGAAACCGGAGACAATCAAAATATTGGAATTGCGTCCTAAAGTCTCAAAAGAGGGGCTATTAAGAGGGATTGAGTTTTTGAAAGAGAAGGGGATAATGTAGAGTGAAAATGGAGTTTGACAACGAGGCAGGGTCTGCTTCCTCCTGCCTCCTTTTGTCTTTTGCCGTCTGATATCTATTTCAGAGGCTCAATCACTTCAACGTCTTTGGGTATTTTCAGTTTGAAAAGTTTGCCGGATACGCTTTTGTTAACGGAAACCTTGTTGAGTTCAACGCGGTTTAGGATTTCGCCGCCGCTTTCCCAGAGTTCAAAGATAACTGGAAGCCACAACCCTTCATGAACATAGAACTGAATTTTAGAGAAATTTGATATAACTTCGCCGCCTTTGGCTGAAAGCTCCAACTTATACAACCCTCTCCCCCCAGCCTTGCTATAATTGATTAACGCTATGTTATATTTTCGTTTAATATCCTCAAGGGAATCGTCCAGTCCAAAATCAAAAAACATGTTCATCTGCGCGCCGACGTTGGCAAGTTCGTACTTTTCGATCTGCTTTTGATCTAGGTGGTAAATCAGGAGATGCTTTTCATCAATAATATTGATCTCATTTTTAGGCGGATCGTACTTTATATAGATCTTGCGGGGTTTTTGATACGTGAGTTTACCTTTTGAAACCTCTTCCGACTCAAGCAATGGTATGGCGCGTGTAATTGTTATGTTTGCCTTTATGGACGTCAAGACGCTTTTTGCCTCTTCTACTTTTATTAAAAGATCATCCAGGCTCAATCCGCCTTCGGCTTTAGCAAACGTTGATGCGGTTAATAACATAAAAACAATTAAATTTAAAGCCAAGGCAATTGCCGCTGTTCCGGTTGTCTTTTTCATTTTATTTCTCTTTCCAGGCGCTGAGGCCGCCTATATTATTGAAAGGCTGAAAATATGGATTTGATTTTTATATTTTAGCCTTGTCTATAGATAAATAAAAGGATATTTCTTGACAACGCAAAAGGGCATAATTTACCATAAGGCCGCAGAAATGAAAATTGAATATTCTGCTTTAAATTAACTGTTAATTTCGTACGGAGCTGTTTTAAATGATTAGTGTTGAAGATGCCGCGCAAATTGTGCTTGATAATACAAAGGCTTTGGAGCCGCGTAAAATAGATATTAAGGAGTCTTTGGGTTTTTACCTGGCAAAGGACGTTGTTTCAGATATGGATATGCCGCCGTTTAATAGATCGGCGATGGACGGATACGCTGTAATCGCGGGCGACGTGGCTTCGCCGCCCGCAAAACTTAAGGTGATAGAGACTATTACGGCGGGAATGCAGCCGGAATGTTGTGTGGAGGCGGGGAAGGCGGCAAAGATTATGACCGGGGCTATTGTGCCGGAAGGAGCTGACTCGGTCATAATGGTTGAGGACACGGAGCCTGTGTGCAACGGAACAAATGTTAAGGTATTAAAAGATATTAAAAAAGGCAAGAACATTGCGTTAATGGGCGAGGATATGCGCAAGGGCCAGGTTGTGCTCAAAGCGAGAAAAAAGATAAGGCCGCAGGAGGTCGGCGTGTTGGCTTCGGTCGGTGTTAAGGAAGTGGACGTGTTTCGCAAACCCAGTATCGGGATTATATCCACCGGGGACGAGTTAATTGAAATTGGGGAGGAGTTGAAACCGGGGAAGATTCGCAATAGCAACAGTTATTCGCTGGCGGCGCAGGCAATGAGGGTGGTGGACGATGTTGAGATAATCGGCATTGCGGCGGACAATAAAGAGACTATAACGTCTATGATAAAGTCCGGGCTGGAGAAGGACGCGCTTATACTTTCAGGCGGTGTTTCAATGGGCGATTACGATTTTGTGGGCGAGGTGTTAAAAGAGCTGGGTGTTGAGGTGTTTTTTGAAAAGGTGGCTTTAAGGCCGGGCAAGCCTACGGTGTTCGGCAAACATAATAACACGCTGCTTTTTGCCTTGCCGGGCAACCCGGTTGCCACGTTTGTGACGTTTGAGTTGTTTGTTTTGCCGGCTATTCGCAAAATGATGGGCAGCGAAAAATGCGAGTCGCCTTTGATAAAGGCGGCTATTGAAATTGATTATAAGGCCAAAAAGAAGCGAAGGGAATTCAGGCCCGCTTGCGTGCGTCAAAACAGCTCAGGCTTAACAGTTGCGCCGGTGGAGTGGCACGGCTCGGCCGACCTGCTTTCAACTACAAACGCAAACTGCCTGATAGTCGTCCCTGAAAATCTTGAAAAATTTGAGAAGGGGCAGATGGTTGATGTGATGTTGCTTGACGATCCTTTTTAATTTCAATTGGAAATTTGATCGCGATTTTACGCGGAAAAAGAGTTACAGATAAGAACTATTCTGCGCTATTTAACACGCTTATCCCCTCAGGGGATAATTCTTACTAAGGCAGCTAAGCTGCCAAGTATTCATTTATACACACCCCTAAATCCCCTCTTATTAGGGCGGACTTTTTATTTTGGATTTCGTTTTTATTGCCTCTAAAAAGACAGGTGGCGGATCAATAGTAGACGATGAGTATAAACCACACTGAATAGAGACAAAAATTTTAAGATTTAAAGAAAAATGAAAAAACTGAAAGATGTTAAACGCTGCCCATGGGTTGATATGGACAAGCCGGATTATGTGGCGTACCATGATGATGAGTGGGGAGTCCCTGTTTATGACGACGGCACGTTGTTTGAGTTCCTTACGCTGGAAGGGGCGCAGGCGGGATTAAGCTGGTATACTGTTTTGCGCAAACGGGAAAATTATAGAGAGGCGTTTGACAATTTTGACGCGATAAAAGTCGCTAAATATTCGGAAAAGAAGATTGAAAAGCTGCTTCAAAATCCGGGCATTATCAGGAACAGGCTTAAAGTACGCGCTACGGTAAATAATGCGCAACGGTTTCTTGAAGTTCAAAAGGAGTTTGGAACATTTAGCGATTACATTTGGACGTTTGTAAACAATAAACCAAAGGTCAATAAGATTAAGGCATTGAAGGATTATCATGCGACCACAACGGAATCGGACGCAATGAGCAAAGACCTGCGACGGCGCGGTTTTAAATTTGTGGGTTCAACTATCTGTTACGCCCATATGCAGGCAACGGGAATGGTTAACGACCATACGCTTGATTGTTATCGCAGGCGGGAGATTATTAATGGATATTGAACTGAACGGCATAGACGGATTTGCGCCTCCGCCGTTTAAAATAAAAAGCGTTGAGGCGATACGGCTGATATCGCGCGAAGAGCGGGAACGGAAGATTAATGAAAACGGGATGAATCTTTTCCTGCTTTCATCAAAAGACGTTTATATCGACATGCTTACCGACAGCGGAACAAGCGCAATGAGCGACCAACAGTGGGCGGGGATAATGACCGGCGACGAGTCGTACGCGGGCAGCGGGAGTTTTGATCATTTGGCAAGCGCGGTAAGCGATATTATGGGGTTTTCATACACCCTGCCGGCGCATCAGGGGCGCGGGGCTGAGCAAACTTTTGACAAGGTTCTCATAAAAGAGGGCCAAATCGTGCCGGGCAACATGCATTTTGACACAACTAGGGCGCATATTGAGAACGTGAACGGCAGGGCCGTGGATTGCGTTATTGACGAGGCTTTTGACGCGGGTTGCGAACTGCCGTTTAAAGGCAATATCGACATCGGCAAGCTTGAGGCGTTGGTAAAAAAAGACCCTTCAAGAATCGCCTACATCCTGATTACCGCGACGTGCAATAATGGCGGCGGGCAGCCTGTTTCAATAGAAAACATGCGGCAAACGAGGGAAATATCGTCAAAATATAAGGTACCTCTATTTTTAGACGCTGCGAGATACGCTGAAAACGCATTTTTTATAAAAAAGCGCGAGCCGGGTTACGCTGATAAACGGTTGCGTGAAATTGCGCGTGAAATGATGTCGTATATGGATGGTTGCATAATGAGCGCAAAGAAGGACGCGCTTGTAAACATTGGGGGATTCATCGCTTTAAACGATAAGGAACTTTACAATAGACTTGCGCCTGTTAATGTGCTGATGGAGGGTTTTCCCACATACGGGGGTATGTCGGGCAGGGATATGGAGGCTATGGCAATAGGACTTTATGAAGGAATTGATGAAAGGTATCTTGCGCACAGAATCGGTCAGGTTGAATATCTTGCCGCCAAGCTTGATGAAGCTGGTGTGCCGTTAATGAAACCGTTCGGCGGGCATGCTGTGTACATTAACGGAAAGGAGTTTATGAGCCACATTCCATGCGAAAATTTCCCTTCGCAGGCGCTTTGCGTTGAGTGTTACCTTGAAGGCGGAATTCGCGGTGTTGAGATCGGCGCGCTGCTTGCCGGCCGCGACCCTGACACCGGCGAATCTATATGCCCCAAATTAGACATGATGCGCCTTGCTGCGCCGCGCAGGGTTTATATGCGCGAGCATATGGACTATGTGGCGGAAGTTGTAAAATCGGTTTTTAAAAGGCGCAATGAAATACGCGGGCTTGATTTTGAGTATGAGTCGCCGATTATGAGGCACTTTTTATCGCGTTTAAAATGGGTTGAGGGCTGAAAAGCGTAATTTGACACTTTATCCCCCCCCCTAAATCCCATCTTATTAGATGGAACTTTTGATTTCAAATTTCATCGCCGAATGCCAACCTACTCAATGGCTTCAAACCTGGCCTGAAAGAAACGCAAATATTGCGGCTCGTACACCATCTTCAACCCTTTTGTTTTATCGCGGGCGTCAAATACGGCTTTAATGCCTTCGGCCACAACATCCATGTGGGCTTGGGTGTAAACCCTGCGCGGTATAGCCAGGCGGGTCAACTCAAGGGCCGGGCGCCTGTGGTCGCCGGTTTCCGGATCCCTTCCTGCGCTTACAATGCCCCTTTCCATGCCTCTCACTCCGGAGTCAAGATATAGTTCCGCCGCCAATGTTTGAGACGGGAAATTATCTTGCGGAATATGCGGGTAAAACTTTTTTGCGTCAAGAAATATGGCATGCCCCCCTACCGGCCGGACAATTGGAATGCCCCAATTAACAAGCAGCTCGCCCAGGTACCTGACCTGCCCTATTCGGCTGCGTATATGGTCGTCTTGCGTTGATTCCCCAATTCCGATTGCGATAGCCTCCATATCGCGACCGGCCATGCCGCCGTATGTGTGAAGCCCCTCATAAATGACAACGATATTTCGCAACTTATCAAAAAGCTCTTCGTCGTTTACCGCCACCCAGCCGCCAATGTTAACAAGGTGGTCTTTTTTTGAGCTCATCCACGCCCCATCAGTATAACCGCAAAATTCTTTAAGAATGGCAGCGATAGATTTATCCGCGTAGCCTTCCTCATTCTCCTGAATAAAAAAGGCGTTTTCAGCCATTCTGGTTGCGTCAAGGTATAAGCTGATATTGTAACGGTCGCACAAAGCGCGAAGCTCTTTAACGTTTTGCATGCTTACCGGCTGCCCTCCGGCCATGTTGACAGTGCCCGCAAGACTTACATACGCGATCTTTTCAGCACCTACACGCGCAATTAACGACTCAAGCTTGTCCAGATCAACATTGCCCTTAAATGGAGATTGATCCGACGGATCATGAGCGCGGTCAACAATAACATCCACAAAGCTCCCCCCTGCAAGCTCCTGGTGCATGCGCGTGGTTGTAAAATACATGTTGCCCGGAACATATTGTCCTTTTTGTATTTCAGACTGGCTGATTATGTGCTCAGCGCCGCGCCCCTGATGTGTGGGCACCACATATTTATAGCCATAAAAGGTTTGGACAGCTTTTTCCATATTGTAAAAATTGCGGCTGCCCGCGTAAGCTTCGTCGCCCATCATTATGCCGGCCCACTGTCGGTCGCTCATTGCGCTTGTTCCGCTATCGGTCAGCAGGTCGATATAAACCTTGTCAGACCTGAGCAAAAATGTGTTGTAACCGGCCTCAATCATGGCCTGTTTTCGTTCGTCCTTGCCGGGCAGGCGAATGGGTTCAACCATTTTAATCTTCCACGGTTCGGCCCATGAACGTCGGCCAAACTCCTGGCCCATTGTGTTAAGTTTTTGATTGGTCATAGTAAATATAGCTCCATTAAACAACCTAACCCGGACAAGCCGGATAAAATAAAGATATCTAAATTAAAAACTAAATTTTAGCGCGCGTTTGCCGTTTTACTTTTTAATTGCTTGTTTTTAGTTGTCCATTTATGCTTTTCATTTATCTGTTTTTATCGGCAATGTAAACGCAAATACGCTGCCTTTTCCCAATTCACTTTCAGCCCATATTTCACCGCCGTAATGCGCTAGAATCTCCTTGCAAATTGACAAACCCAGCCCGGTGCCCTTTAACTTGTTGCTAACCGTAGTCTCAACCCGTTTGAACTTTGTGAATATGTAGTTTAAATCGCTTTCAGCTATTCCAATGCCGGTGTCGGTTATTTTAAACTCAACATACCGGCCATTGCATTTTAAATCGCATGAAATAGTTCCGCCGTGGTTTGAATATTTTATAGCGTTGCTTAACAAATTTACAACAACCTGCATTATGCGATCTCTATCGCAAAACAGGCCCGGAATATCATCCGAGCTTTGAATGTGAACCTTTAAATCTTTTTCGCTAATCAGAAAAGAGACGCTATGAAAGGCGAAATCCACTAAATCACGCAGAGAAATGCATGTGTCCTTCCACTCAACATTGCCGGACTCTAAAGTAGCCATGTCAAGCAGGGCATTAATTAACCTGGCAAGCCTCTCGCCCTCAATCGCAATAATTTCAAGCCCTTCCTGCGTTTCGTCCATTTCAGTCTTGAACCTTTTATTTGTTTCGACATCCAGGCCTAAATCGCCCATTTTATCCAGAATTTCGTTTTGAATAGAGTCCTGCATTGTTTTTGAATATCCAATTATTGAAGTCAATGGAGTACGAAAGTCGTGAGACACGGCGAATATAAAATCGTCTTTCATGCTATTTAACGCTTTTAGTTCGTTGTTGGCTTTTTCCAGCTTAATGTTTGCTGATTGTAAATCGCCGGTGCGCTCGTCAATTTTGCGCTCAAGGTTAGTCTTTAACTGTTTAAGTTCGTTTATTGTATTGTTGAGTTTTGCCGTCATTTTATTAAAATTTGACGCCATTATCCCAATTTCGTCGCTTGTTGATTTTACATCCACCCTCTTTGCAAAATTGCCCATAGCTATTTCGCCGGCAACATCCGCAACCTTGCGAATAGGCTTAACAATGATTGTTATAAAATAGTTTGAAATAGCTATTGTCACCCCGGTGACTACAAAAATGATGAGCGCGCAAACAGATATAGTGTCCATAATTTTTTTGTTTATAGACCGCAAAGATAAACCTACCTTTACAATACCCCTTTCGCGCCGCAACGTCTCATATTTTGATTTGGCAAACAAATAAATATCTTCAGTTATATACTTCTCATTTTCGTTGCCAATTAACGTTTCTGTAATTATTGGCGATGTAAATTCGTAAAATATTTCTCCATTTTTAGAGATAAAAGAGCTCATGCTCAAATTGCCGGAGCCAATATGCGCAGAGGTTATCTGTTTGCCGTGTAATTGGTATTTCTCATTGTTATTGCTTGCAAGTATTGTTCCATCATCACTTAATATGGTTACATAAGCAATATCCGACTTTTTCATTCTGCCGGCAATTAAATGGTTAAGGCTTGTGGTGTTTTCGGTAAGAACTCCATATTGCGCGTCAAATGCCAGATTTATAGTTTCGGCCCGGCCTCTTTTTTCAAGCTCTTTAACCAGCTCCGTCTTTGTTCTTATAACAAAGAAAACGGCAATGGTTGTGGTTGTAAAAACCAGACCTGAGATGATTATTATCAGTAATTTAAGCTTGATGCTAAACTTAAATTTAGTTTCATTTAGACCTTTAAGGCTATTGTTCTGTTTGTTATTCATTGTTATTTAAGATCTTTACCATCAAAT
The DNA here is from genome assembly GCA_021777105.1 of Candidatus Anammoxibacter sp. Lineage (GTDB taxonomy): Bacteria > Planctomycetota > Brocadiia > Brocadiales > Anammoxibacteraceae > Anammoxibacter_B. Next base: position 75,120 of record JAIQZQ010000128.1, on the reverse strand, counting down.
AAACTTTTAGCGTAAAAACAGAGCCGCCTGCGCTATCGCGGCATTTTATACCATTCGAAGAAAACAATGAATAAAAGCAGAAACAACCTTCTACTTTACTCAAGTTTATTCCGTGGCTACGCATTGCCATTGGTTGTATTCACATCTATTATTGCTGAAGGAATATACAGGCAAATTGCAAATCGCCGTACCTATTTTGTTTGTGTCTGGAACTAGTCACATTATATACGCTTGAGCTCTTTTTTCCACCTTTTTAAAAACTCATAAAAATATAAACTTTACCGCAAAGCTTTAAGGTTTGCCAAAACAGAACAACTTGTTAACCCTTCGAGCACAATTCTCAATAGATCAGGCAAGCTGCTCAGCGCTCATTATATGAATAAAAAAGCTAACACTATTTGCAAATATTTATTTGGCGCCATATTTGCAATTTAATATTAGACTAAATATTTTACATAACAATTTAAATCTTATCAGTTCTTTGTAACATACTATAAGATAACAAGTTATAGCAACATAACCAGGGCGTTATCCATGTATATAACCGCGCAAGAATTGTTCAAACCGCGCAAGAAATAGTTTCGTAGCGGCCAAAACGCTTATTATTAATAAGCGCTCGGTATCATAAGAAAGGCAAAAACTTTGAAAAAATTATCTATGCAACTTTTTACAACAGACAGGGCCGGTATTTTGGCGGGAAATCTGCGAAAACTTCAGCGTATTTTTAATGAAAACATTGAATCCGAATATGACATAAATATCGTAGATGTAATATCAAACCCGGAAAAAGCTTTACAAGAGGACATCATTGCCACGCCAACGCTATTGATTTCAACATACACCGAGGATTACAAAATTATAGGCGACATTTACAATGCCGAAAAGGTTTTGCCGTTAATAAATCGCATTAAAAATAACGAAAGCATATATAGAGTCCCTCAATTGACGTAAATCGTAATATTTCGCGTAATTATATAACTACCGCTACAATTACACAGCAGTTATATTTGTAGGGCAGATATTTCTTAAACAAATGGCACACCATTTGATCTATATATTACTAATAGAATTTTTACAGACAAAACCATAATAGTGAACTTTACACACAAAGCTTTTGATATTAATAAGTTAACGACATAAAGACATCTTTGTTTTAAGTATTTTAAGCGCGCAAAATTTGGTTAAGCGCGCAAAGATTGGTTATAAATGGCTTAAATATAGAGAATTTACCATAAATAATTTAATGCTTTTTCAGGAATTTAAAAAATTTTTTTTATTTTATCGTCGCTTATTTTAATGGCGCGCGATTAGACCCTATTGAGCTGTAAAATTAAGTTAGCGAATTAATTGCCCCAATATAGAGCTTTCCTCCTTTCTTTGCTATTTTGGGCCAAAGGTCAGCTTGCCGGCAAAAGCAGGCTGACCTTAAATATAGTTATTCTAAGTTTAAAATACTGTTCCGGCAGTTTAAATTCGAGATTAAAAAGAAATTGATTTAAATTTATATTATTTTAAAAAAGGGAGTTAACACGAAAATGGTATTTGAAATTGTAGAAAACCAGAGTCCGCTTTATGCGATAGTCGCAAAATTTCCAAAAGTCCTTGAATACAGAACCCGTATAGAAGCCGGCGACATTGTAAATAACTTTTTATTGATCGTCGGAGGGTCAGTGACGGAACGCGACGCGTGTATTGATTATATTTCCGGGCTTTCCGCTAAGAAATCAAATAGAAGTATGCGTTCCGGCAATGATTGCGTTACACTCCAAAAGCTTGTTCTTAATACAACCATCAATAACGAAAATTTATTTGACCCAATTTTTCTCGAAACAAATCGGAACGAACCATCCAATATCAGGAGAGACGGCAATAAATTGTTTGTTTTGCCGGGAATCGCAAAATTAGACAGAAATGTGTTGACTGATCTGGCGGAAAGACTTGATAAATCGCAGTGCAAGCAAAATTTCCTAATTGCGACAATGGCAAACAATACAGACTTATCAATGCTGCCTGAGACTTGTAAGCAAATGTTTGACGAGATAGATATAACAATGCCTAAAGAAAAAGAGAAAAAACGAAACATAAACTATGCGTCAAAAGAAGATGTTGACGATATATTGCGAAAATATGTTGAAAAGAACCCGGAAAAGGGAAGGCAATTTATTGTAAACGAAGCATTGCCTGAATTAAAAAAAGAGTTTTCGGAAGATTGCCTGTACAAAAAAAGCACTCTCATGACCCGTATCTCAATTATTAGAAAAAGCATAGCCACTAAACTATGCATTGATCAGGTTCAAAATAGCGTCCTTTTCTATGTTGACAGCCATTTTAGCCAACCGGAGTTATCTCTACATCATTAGATGCCATGAGTTCGCTACGCCGTATTAAAATCAGGCGTTTGAATGTTATGCGTTAACCATTAGCTATTCATAATTTATGTTCAAACGCCTATTTTTGATACAAATTGTTTCTTTAAGCCATGCCGGCAACACGCGTTAAAGCCTGCTTAATTAGCGCGCCAATTCCAGACAACAAAACCGCCTGCGTTATTTATTTAATTAAATACAAATACAAGTTTTTCTGCGCCAACATTTTATCTTTTAAACATCATCGCGCATTTTGAAATATTGTTGTCAAAAACCTCTGCATCCTTTATAGTAAGTCATTGCAATAAAAAAAACGTTTATGTTTAAAAATAAACAGGCAAATATTCTGTTAAAAAAATAGAAAGGAGGGGATAAATATTGAATACTATCCTTGTCGTTGATGATGAAGAGAGTATTTGCAATCTATTATTCAAGATCTTTAAAAATGATTACAACGTCCTTGTTGTCCATAATGGAAAGGACGCTTTGAATGAGATTAAGATTAAGGAAATAGATGTTGTTTTGCTTGACCAGAACATGCCTGGGTACAGCGGAATTGAGACATTGACATTGATTAAACAGTTTGACGAAACCGTACCCGTCATTATGATTACCGCTTACGGAAAGATAGAACTAACCGTAAAGTCAATGAAGCTGGGCGCTAATGACTATATCGAAAAACCGTTTGATCCAAAAAAAATACGGCTGGCGGTTTTTAAAGCCCTTGAAATAAGAACACTCAACAAAGAAGTTGAACACCTAAGGTCTGAACTTGTTGAAAAGAACAGTTTCCAAAATATCATAGGCCAAAGCCCTCTAATTCAAAATGTTTTTCATTTAATAAATAATGTCTCAGACACTGACATTCCAGTGTTGATTACAGGAGAAAGCGGCACAGGCAAGGAGCTTGCCGCAAGGGCAATACATTACACCGGCAGCCGCAAAAACATGCCGTTTGTGCCGATAAACTGCGCGGCTATTCCCGACCAACTACTTGAAAGCGAACTTTTCGGCTATGAAAAAGGGGCTTTCTCCGGAGCTATATCCTCAAAAAAAGGCAAAATCGAACTGGCAAATAACGGAACACTATTTCTGGATGAAATAGGAGATATGGCGGAAAGGACGCAGGCAAAATTGCTGCGTTTCTTGCAGGACAGTAAATTTGAAAGGCTTGGAGGGGTGGATTCCATACAGGTAAACGTAAGGTTTCTATCTGCGACCAATAAAAATATCGACAACCTGATGTCAAAAAATGTTTTCAGGGAAGACCTATACTACCGCATTAATGCCGTGGAAATTGATCTGCCGTCATTAAGCTGCCGCAAAGAAGATATCGTGCTTTTAACGGAACATTTCATCAAGAAATACAACAAACGTTACAATTACAAAATAGAAGGCGCAAAACCTGAATTCATGCAACTGCTTATGGATTACGATTGGCCCGGCAACATCCGCGAGCTGGAAAATGTAATACAGAGCGCAATGGTATTGTCAACCGACAATACGCTTGCGCCGGACAGCTTGCCGAAAAAATTCAACCGCTTTAAAAAATCATTAGAAAATCCTGATAATATAGATGACGACGGCCCTGATTTAACCACACAAATTGAAGAGCTTGAAAAAATCCTTATTAAGGACGCCCTTGATAAAGCCAATAATAATAGAACACAAGCCTCCAAATACCTTAAAATCAGCCTGCGAAACCTGCAATACAAGATAAAAAAATATGGAATGGCCGATCAATAAGCATTGTTGTCAATTTCATTGTAATACGCAAGAAACCTCAAAATACCCCATTTTTATACGCCAACATCCACTAAAAATTTACAACCAATCCACATCTATTGATCAAAAATAGCGCCCTCGCGCGAACAATTGATTCAAAATGGGTTCATGTATAAACAATTATGCCGATAACAATATTTAGAAAGATTAAACAACGACAGCAACTTTTATTAAAACTTAATTATGTCGTATTTTTTGGTATAAAGTTTGCATTATTAACAAAACAGGAATAAAAATGTTCAATTTCTAAACAAGCAATAAAGTGACACTGCTCATAATAACTTGCATGGCTTAAAGCCTAAAAGCAAATTATTATGGTTCAGCTTCGTTGAAATCTTTCTTAAAAAAGGAGGGCAGTAAAATGAAGAAGGACAAAAACGCCAAACGCACGATAGTTATAACCATTATTTCAATAATGTTGTTTGCGTATAGCAGTTCATACAGTTTCGCGGAATTGCCTATTCAGGGATTCTACCCTGTCTCCTCAAAAGGCGATTTCTGTTCTGCTCCAAACCCCAAAGAGTTGCCTCATAACGCTTTATATAAAAACTGGTGCCAAAAGTTCTTTAAGAACGGCTCATATATATATGAAGCGTACCGCCAAATAGCTTTTAATGTTAAGTATACTCCCGAGCCGCCAAGAGTTGATATGTGGCAAACCCCATTTGAAACAATGTCACGGCATGCAGGCGATTGTGAAGACGCAATACTCCTGTTTCACAACCTTCTGGCTTCGCAATACATTGACGGTGAAATTATTTGGGGCCTGGTTTTTGATGTAAAGAAAAACACCGGTTTTGCCCATGTATGGTACCAATTATATGATAAAAACGGGAACGCTTATGTTGTCGAGCCATTTTCAGGCGACTGGAACGGCATTATTCCGGTTGACTACCTTAGCGACTCTGAAATTCGCCAAAGAATTGTCGGTTTGCCTACAAATACGATAAGAGAGATTATGAACGAGCCTTCAAAACGCCAAATGATAAAGGCATTAACGCTAAGAGAGATAATGATGTATGACTGGAGACATATAGACCAGGTTGACGACGTTTTTACCAAATTAGCGCAAGTTTCAGACAGGCATAGAAAACAAATTTCAAATTAATCTGATAGAAAATGTTTCCGAATGAGAAAATTTTACTCTGCGCGGCGCCCCATTTTAAAGCAGAGACGAAACAAAAAAAGGAAAGGAGAATTACAATGAAGAAACTAGTAAAATGCAGCGCTGAAGAGTTGCGCGAAATATGGGAAAAATTTGGATGGATACTTTTTAATAAATTTGAAGACTATGTTGTTGAAGTCAGAAAAGTTGAGAATGACTTAGAAACAGGCAAAATCACTTTGGCAAAATTAAAAGCCGACAATGATGAGAAGATCCATCAAACAAGATTAAGAATAGACTCTAACAGCGAAATAGCTGATACGCCTGAAACCGCTGTAAACAAAGATTAAGACAGCGCAGCCCGGCTTTCACTCAAAAAGCCATTAAGAACGCCTCCTGTTTTTTTTCTCAGCCCGGCAAAAAACAGGGCCGGCAGTGAGCAACTGAAACACGCGATGTTTCAGTTGCCTACTGCCGGCAATACCCTTTCACGCCACAGTTCTTCACAAAAAAATTCTTTAAGAAACTCATCAGTATAGATCATAAAAGGATAATTACGGTTTTCAATCGTAGCGTTATATTTTAACCTGTTTTTTAAAGTCTCAATCAACAACTCCTTGTCGTCGTAAATCTCCTTTACATAACCGCCCAGTATTGAGTTAATCTCCTTTATCCGTAAAAACTTATTCCGCGCCTCAACCTTATCATCATTTGTTTTTTTGCCGGCTAATTCCCGCTTTTCCATTGCCAATTTTTTTACTTCCGGCATTTCTAAAGCCGTGGGAGGCAAATATTTATCAGGATTTTGCTTTATCTGTTTAAGTTCGTTTAATTTTGCGCGAATATCTTCATCGCTAACATCATGCTTTTCAATAGGCGGGTACAGAGTCGCCGATATTGCGGAGTATCGTGGAGGAGCCGCCTTAAAAAAATTCATAATAATCGAGTCTGATATAACATCGTATTTTGCGCCCCCAATACCGTGCGCAAACATGTCTGATAAAAATAGCCGGCAGAAAATAGTGTTTGTCAACGCCCTTGGTCTGATCTTGAATCCGGCCTTGGTAATCTCTCGTATTATTTCAATATTTTGAGTTGCGTCATTCGAGGTAATTGCGCCAATGATTTGCAAATGTTTTGTTTGACTGTTATTGCCCGAATTTGCGCTGTTTTGCCCATTCACAGCGCATTCAATCGCAATTTCTATTTGTTCGCCTTCAATTTCGCGAAGGAAAACTTTACTCCTGGCGGAGCCTTTTTTCCATATCCAGAATGGGGCCTCAACCAAGCCGTTTTCAACCTTTAGATTCGGCAATGGATTTGCCGTTGACCGGACTTTGTTCTTCATTCTGTACTCTTCCAGCCCGGCATTATAGTTTGAAGCAAACAATTTAATTTTCATTGCCACGCATATGAAAAACATCAAAAACCCTTCAGTTTCACTTATCGCTGAAATAGGCAACTCAAGATTGTGGACTCCAAACTCTTCCTCGCGCATCCTTCGCGCAAAAGTTGAACATTCCCCAAAATTCCGGGCATACTCAGAGCCGGCAATCATTAAATCAATATATTTTTTTACAGATTCGGCAAATTGCGAATCTGTTGCTAATGAACATTTTCCCGTAATATCCCTATGCAAACCATTTATTACATCTACGGTGTTTATCGTTTCACCAGGCAATCCGCTTAAATTTTCATTGCCCTTTGTAAATGGCCCCGCTAATTCTTCAAATGGAATACCTTTTCTAAACTCAAAACCCTTTATGGTTTTGACGCTTAACGATTTTAAATCAGGCGCCAAAATAAGATTCTCCTGCGGCGTGTCATTATCCATAACAACATTCAGCCCAATGCCCCCGCATTTTTCCGCAAGATAGCTCACCAAGTGGTTTTTTATCCATATTCCTGGAGGATAGAGTATCGGCGCGTGGCCGGTCTGAATAATAGGAATATCCTTCGGCGCATCAGGATAACTATCTATTTTTTCTATACTTTCTTTTCTACCACCCAACTGCGTCAGTATATTTTTGGTATACTTTTTTGCCTTTTTAATAACATCGCAACGAACTTTATTGCGAAATGCATTATAATCTTTCCCGCATATTGAAAAATCATGACTTTTAAACTGTTCCATATTTGCTGAAATTACGGCGGGCATTTCCTCCAAATTTGGATCAATAAAGATTTCCCTGTCATTTGCTGGAATAAAATATCTTGAATTTAATTTATCGTTTCTCATAATTAGCTTTTAGTTGCCGGTTTTCATCTAAATTCAGTTGCGGATAAAATTACGGCAAGGATTGTTGCGTTGATTGAAAAGAAAATAACCTGCGGAACCAAAACAAGCATAAACCGGCCGGTTGAAATTACGCCCCGTAATCCGCCTCCAATAACACTGCGCAACATCAACGCAATTGCCACAAGGGAGCATGAGCTAATTACCGTTAGGTATACTTTCAACAATACCGACTCGCGATTTGCGGCGGAAAAACCAAGTAAAACTTCAAGATTGCAGATTGACAAAACGCCAACAACCAATGTCGATATATTGTTGAAGTTAAAATTGCTTTTCTGAAAAAGAGCCGGCGCTAAATCTTTAATAAACGTCACGGCAAATATTTCATTCTTGCCCGATTCGTTATCGCCACGCTTATGGGCGCCAACCGCAAAGAAAATCAACGCGGAGCCCGCCGACACAGACGAGTTCATCAGGGCGTCATATAAATTAAAAAACCTGGCATTATGAATGCCCTGAAAAGTCTCGTCCATAACGCCGATTAACGAAGTAAAACACCACATAAAAACATACGCCCATCTTCCATTATAATCAAGCTTAACTGCTTTAAGGATAAGGAAAGAAAGCAGGAAATATTGCGCAATATGAATGTTTTTGGTCGGTAATTTTTGCAGCAAAAAAATAGCAGTGTATATCCCTATGCCCAACAATATTGCAAACACGTTGTTTTTGCGCAAAAGCGCCCTATAATCTCTGCATATGGCAAAGATAGACACACAAAACAGTATCGCAAGATAAACCGGTATATCATTTATAACGGAAGGTTTTAAATATTTATAGCCAAACATTAACGCCAATATCGTGTATGGAAGCAAAGCAGCATACACAACAATGCCGGACCAGTAAATTATACGGAGCTTCCTGTTGCCACTCTTTATAAATATTGTAAAGGCGAGGGATATTAAAAATATTAAAACGCCTACAAACAGGGAGAAATAGATATTGTTCGGATTATTTTCCATTGCGATATGAATGCAGTTTAAACATAGGCGGGTTAAATGCCAAGGCAGTTATTAGCGCGGTAGAAAAGCGAGCTCTCTTTGCGGCGAATTGAATTAGCGACTAAACCAACAAACTCCAGTTTTTTAAATCCTTTTGAGAAAAGGAAATCCACGCCTTCTTTGTAACACTCCCTGTAAGTATCGTCCCATATAATCACACCGTCGTCTTTAAGGGCTTCAATGCAATATTTAGCGCACCTGACCCTGTCACGGCCGTCTATAACCAAAATATCATGCTTTTTTTTTGATTTGAGGGCTTGCCTGCAATATTCGCCGTCATATTCCAGTGGGACATAATGCAATTTAACGTTTGCCGGCGACAAGGCCTTTATTTTTTCGCGCCAATATTCAGAATGCTCCACAGCCTCTATATCGCCGACATTCCTTGCCCACCAAAGCGTTGAATGGCCGCTACCAAACTCAAACACTGAAAAATCCGGCTTTATTCGCGGTTTCAGGAATTCAAGCAAAGGATATGTAAACAGCGGAGCCGGCCTTCCTTCCAAATCCACCGCGCCCCTTGATTTATAGCTTTCAAACCAGCCCAGTTCTTTTAAATAACTCTTCTTGCGCCAAAGGTGAACCAAGGCGTATAGTTTAATTCTTGGTTTTCTCATACTAATGATCTTAATTTAGCAATTATAGGTTATCAATAAATATATATAAAAAAAGCGCATTCACCTGTAATATGAGCGAATGCGCTGCATGTAAAAATAAATGTACCTGAAACATTAAACATAATCAACAAAATAATAGGATACCAATATGCTGAAAACTTGCAGGCTGCTTAACTCTATGTTATTGTCGAAGGGGACAACATAGAATTATCACAAATCACCAAACCCGGCCCACTCGCCTAATCCAGATTCGCGCTCAATCTTTCTGCCCACAGCATAATCAAGCGCGGCTATATTGCCGCAAATAAACGCCCTATTCTTAGCCCTGGTAAGCCCGGTATAAATTATCTCCCGGGTTAGCAATGAATGTTTATCATCATCCGGCAACATCAGCATAACATTATTGAATTCAGAACCCTGGCTTTTATGCACAGTTACGGCAAACGCCGATTCATGCGCTGGTATGGTTTCAATCGGATATGCGGCGTAATTTCCGGATTTCCTAAAAACAGCGCAATAGCTCCCCTTGCAATCGCGCAGAGTCGCGCCTATGTCGCCGTTAAAAAGGCCAAGTTTGTAATCGTTGCGTAAGATCAGAATAGGCTCACCGGCAAATAGAGCCCCTGTTCCCTTTTTGTCAACATCTCGCCTTAAGTATCCGCCGGCCGCCCTATTTATGCCCGCGCAACCATAATCTCCCTCGCGTATCAACGTCAATATTTTTGCATTATCCAGGCAACTAAATAGAGGATCAAGTATCTTTTTGCCACGCCCCGCTGAAAGGTCTTCAAGGCTGCATTGACAAGCTTTATTAATCAGGTCTATATACGTTTTCCTGCCGGCTCCGGCGGGGCGCCTGTAAAAATGATCAACCCAACTTGTTATCATATCTATCAATTCAGCCCTGTTTGGTTTATCAATTAAACAACATCCCCCCGCTTTCATTTGAAACGCATCGTTAATATGAACCGGTTCCGGCCACCTGACCTTATCTTCTCCCTCTCTGTTTTTAATATCCCGTATTAAACCAAGAATAGCCCCTTTTGCCCTGTAGTCCTTATCAAGAGTCACAACCCTTTCCTGTAAATGCGGGTTTTTATTATCAACAGGTATGAGATCAGCCAAAGGCGCCCCGGCCTCGACAGAAGGCAATTGATCTTTATCGCCCAGCAAAATCACCTTTGCGTTTGCAGTATCTATGGACTTAATCAGCTTATCCATGAGAGTTATATCAACCATTGAAACCTCGTCTACAATAACAACGTCCGCAGGTAGCTGGTTATATTCATTAAAATAGAAACTGTTTTTAACCGATTCATATTTAAGCAGCCTGTGAATTGTGCCGCTTTCAATAGGTTTTAGCTGCTTGTCATGCTCCTCCGGCTCTTTAATTGAGCCTAAACAGGACTGAATAGACTCCGTCATGCGTTGCGCGGCCCTTCCGGTGGGGGCCGCAAGTATTATGCGCTCGGGTTTTATGCCGCGCCTGACAAGACAACGCAGTATATTTGCCAGAATTGTAGTTTTACCCGTGCCTGGGCCTCCTGAAATTATCAGGAAATTTTGAGTTATCGCTTTTTCAACCGCTTCTATCTGTTTCTTGTCAAACCTGAATGGTTTGCCCGATTTTAACAACACAGGGCATTGTTCAAGAGTCTCTTTTAATAAAGCCGCTGGTTGCGGAGCCTCCTTCCCCACAATAGGTTTAATATCAAGCAAGGCTTTAAGGCTGCGTTTCAGGCTATCTTCACGAACAAAATATTTTTGAAAATAGAGCCGGTCGTTTTCGTTATATCTTTGCTTAACAAGCGGCTTATATTCTCCGGTTTCAGACGATGCCGTCAGTTCGGAATACCCGTTGTTTTCATACTCTTTCAGAAACCGTTGTGCAAGTTTTTTCGCCGCGCCTTTATCCATAAAACGCCCCAACCTCTTTGTCAAACCTTGGTTGTTAAGGGTTATCCTAAGACTCCCTTCCTTAAGGGCCGCAAACATGCATATCAATATGGCAACCAGGGCAGGATCGTTTTTTTTACCGGAAAACTCCATCAAATCACGAATAGTCATGTAATCAAGCAGCGAGATTCCGCTATTTAGAGCCGAAGAGCTGTACACTTCGCAAAGCTCGTCATCCCCGGCGGGGAATACGTTTAGCTCTTTTAAAATATCAATGGTTGCTTCCATTCTCATTTTTTAATGGTCTATTTCCATAAAAAAAGCCGGGCAGTCCTGCAAGACCTTCCCGGCTTTATTCTATTTATAAATTAAAATCTTACTTCTTCTTTTTCAACTCATCAAAACGCGCAAACTCATGTTTAGCCTCTTCATTCATCCCCAGTTTTTCATACACAAAACCTACACTGTAATGCGGGTCCGGGTAATTAGGGTCAAGCTCAATAGCCTTATTATACTGCGTTATCGCATCTTCATTCATATCCTTAAAAGTGTAAATACCGCCCAGAGTGTAATGCGCAAAAGCGTTGTCAGGCTCAAGTTTTATCGCATTTTTAAAAGATGCCATAGCCTTGTCGTAATGCTGCTCCTCCGTATGCTTGATACCGTCATTTATATAATCCCCAAAGTTTTTCTCCACATCATTGCATGAAGAAAACAGGCACATAAAAGCTGCCAGCAGCGGCAATAAAACAAATTTAATATTCCGAAAGTTATATAACATTATTTTTCCTTTTCCATTAATTTGCGCGGTCTTGATTTAATTTCTCAACACATCACTCTTTTCAACCAAACTCTTTGCCGCCTCTAGAAAACCACTGCCGTCATTTGCAGCATCGCAAACAACCAGCCTCTCACCGCCGATGCCGACAGCGTCCAGAAACTCCCTTGCCGTCTCTATCTTGCGCGACACCCACTCAACGCACGATTTACCGTAATGGCAGTCATCATCGCCGCAACCGCTTACAAGCACTGCGTCCGCCCCATGCTCAAACGCGTGAAGCAGCAGGGTTGCGTTTATTTTGCTTAAACCCAAAACACCCACATTAACCAGGCCTGATTTCGGATCGCTAAACAAAGCCTTTACCTCATTGTTATCTGAATTTATATACGGAGCCTTGCTATAGTGGCAAAACAGGTTTACAACAACAGGCTTTCCGTTGCCTTTAATGGAATCCTTCAACGCATTTTTTAACTCATCCTCGCCCTGGTCCTCAAACGCGCCTTTAAATTCAATCGCATTTGCCGGGCACTCAACCACGCAAACCCCGCATGATTGACAATCACCGCTAATATAAGCCACCTTGTCTTCGTTAATAACAGGTATGTCATATGGGCATGCCCTCACGCAAGTCAAGCATCCAATACACAGCTCGGGCGACACAACCGCCCCCGCCCCGCAATTCATGCATCTTTGAGCTTCACGCACAGCCGTCTCTTCGTCAAAACCCGTCTCAACCTCGTCAAAAGAGGCCTTTCGTTTGTCGTCGTCAATAGCGGGCATGCCTGGTTTCTCTTCACGTTTTATCAACTCAACCCGTCTCTCCGCAAGCTCCGGAATAGGCGCAATATCGTCAAATCTGACATCCTTTGCCGTCTCGCCGCGCAGATAATTGTGAATAGTTAAAGCCGCCTTTTTGCCGTGGCCAAGACACATAGTCATCGTTCCCCTGCCGAGCACAATATCGCCGCCCGCAAATATGCCGGGAACGTCCGTCATAAAAGTATCCTTGTCCGCAATTATTGTGCCGCCGCGGGTTGTTTGAATGCCCTCAACGCCTTTAACAACTTCCAGGTCTGATCCCTGGCCGATGGCTATAATTATAGTGTCCGCGTTAATTACCGACTCAGATCCCTCATGAAAAGAAGGATTAAACCTTCCCTGCTCATCAAACACTGATATAACCTTTAACGTCTCAAGGCCCGTAACTTTGCCGTCCTTGCCTACTACGCTTTTAGGCCCTAATGACGTGTGCAGAATAATGCCCTCATGCAAAGTCTCCTCTATTTCATAGTCGGAAGTAGGCATCTCCTTGCGAGATTCAAGACACGAAACGTGAACCTCCTTAGGCCCCAGTCTCAAAGCCGTGCGCGCGCAATCCATTGCCACGGCCCCGCCGCCTATAACCAGCACGGTTTCGCCAATATCCGCCTTGCCGGTTGAATTTGCCTCCTCAAGGAAATCAACCCCTTTTAAAACGCCCTTTAAATCAACACCCTTAATCGGCAGCGACCTGCTTAAAGGAAGCCCAACCGTAATAAAAACAATATCAAACCCCTCGTCTTTTATCTCATCTATAGTAATATCCTTGCCCACGCTCGTATTGCATCTGAACTCAACCCCCAGGTCTCTCACAACGGCCACATCTTTTGCAATCTCATTTCTTGGAAGTCTGAACACCGGCACACCTATGCCGATCATGCCGCCAGGATTCTCCTTTGCCTCAAAAACAACGCATTTGTAACCTAACAATGCAAGGTCGTGCGCGGCCGCCAGCCCCGCCGGCCCGGCGCCCACAATAGCAATCTTCTCATCAAACTTAACCTCCGCCTGTTTGCGGGGTTTTGGTTTGACCGTGTCTGAAAGAAAACGTTTAAGCCATGCAATGGCCAATGGCTTATCCAAAGAATTTCTGCGGCACTCATCCTCGCACGGATGCGTGCAAATACGACCGCAGGCCGAAGGCAAAACGTTTCTGTTCTGAACCACCTCAAACGCCTCGTCAAACTTGCGCCTCGCAATCAATTGAATATAATCGCGCCCGTCCTGCCTGATCGGACATCCTAAAATACAGGGAGCCTCTTCGTTTGAGCCTCCATTCACATTGCTTGAAATCGCCACGTTTGTAGCCATCTTATCCTCGCCTCCTTTTTATACAAACCACGGATATACCTCGTATATTTACAAATAACGCCAAACTTTAAACCATAAGCCCGGTATTGTATCAAATTAACATCTTAATCGCAATTAAACCCTTAGCTTAATTAATAAATTTTTGGTTAGAAGAATATTGCAACTGTTCCGCATGATTTACACACCCCGTCTGCTACGCAGACACCCCCTATTTCTAGAGGGGATTAAAATGGATTTTTCACAAAAGTCCCCTCTAATTAAGAGGGGATTTAGGGGTGTGTATAAATATCTCCGCTTACTCACAATCAGTTTTAATCTGCTAATCGAAACGGGACTTTTAGCCGGTTTTTTGGTATAATTTATATAGGAGAATGATTATTGTGCGTGGACGGCTTGTTGTTATTTGATTCTTCAGCGCTATCAAATTTATAACTAATAACATTTGCATAGGCGGGAATTAAAATGATTAGCTTTGTTCAGTTTGACACAATTCCCAAAGAGTTTTCCGGGCCTAACATCCACTCTCAAAAAGCGGTCGTCCGGAAGAGTAGCGGCGCAATTCCACAAAAACCCATCAATCGTATTGCGGAAATTTCCAAAAAAGATTCAGAAACAATCAACGAGTTAAAAAGCAGGAACCGTGAGGTTAAAAACCATGAATTAGCGCATAGAACCTTTGGCAGGCGATTTGCCGGCGGCTCATCTTTTAAATACGAACTTGGGCCTGATATGAAACGGTACGCAGTTGAAGGCCACACCCCAATTGACACAAGCGAGGAGATAAAGCCTGAAAAAACTATCGAAAAGATGCGCATAGTCAAAAGAGCGGCCTTAGCTCCGGCAAAACCTTCCAATAACGATAGAAAGATAGCCATGGAAGCCGGCTACAAAAAGACAAAAGCCGTAAACGAATTGGCGGAAAACAAACGGAACAACATTCAAGGCCTTGAAACCATGCCCCTCAAAACAAAAAGCGCGTTTATAGATTTGATGGCATGAACATTGGCTGTATCAATGCAAATAAGTTTTGACAAAACTTGTCACAACTTATTTGCATCGATATTAATTAGGATTTGCGCAAATTATGCTATAGTATTCATATTCTTCAATTACGCAAATATAACTAAAAACCTGCCGGCGGTTTTTGTGTTGCGTTCAAATATGCCAGGATGACGTCGTGTTTTACTATAACACCCTTTAGCTCCTCTCCTTCAACCACAAAAACTTTAAAAATCCGTTTTCCATTAAAAATTTTTAACACATCCATAGCAGAAGCGCTTTCCGTGACAATTTGACAATCTTTAGACATAATATCTTTAGCGGTAAGCGTGTCTAAATTTTTACCTTCCTCAATAGGAAGCAGAATGTCGTATTCAGTCACCAGGCCCAGCAGCGCACGCTTATCATTAATAACAGGAAACGATGTCATATTGTTGTCAGTCATTTTCCTTGCAGATTCGTGCCATGACGTATTTTCTGCAATACTACTAATGTTGGTCTCCATCAATTGCGCGGCAACCAACGTATTAAAATCCAAACCACCTAACATAAAATCAGATCGCTTCATATCACCTTACCTCCAATCTTTTATATTAAAAAGACAACTTGGAAATATAAATCTAGATTTTGACAAACTTAAATGTCTATAATATATACTACTCTATAATAATAATTTTTCCAAAAATTGACGAAACTTTAAAAATTTGTTTCACAAAATTAATGTTTTATGGGAAAATTATGTAAATTATTTATGCGTAGCCTCTTAATAACATTTTTTGGGAGATTTCATGTTAAAACCTGACGATTCCATTAAGCCAATAGTCCATTCATTGAATATGCCTATATTTCAGTGTGAGCCTACAGAGGAAGGAAAGATTACGTTTATAAATCTACCCGGGGCAAACATTCTTGGATATAGCGCGGCTGAAGATGTTATAGGCATTCCATTGCGCAGTCATTTTGAAAAACATGATGATTACAAAAGCTGGCTTAACGATCATGTGGATACAGGAGTTCAAACTGATTTTGAAGCATCATGTAAAAAAAGCGACGGCCAAATGCATTTAATAGGCATAACAAGCAGGATGGTTAAAGACGATGAAGGCAAAAAGGTTAGAATTGACGGCGCTATACGCGATATTCATACAAGCAGAAAAGGGCAAATTACCAAGGATGTAATCGCGAATGTTAATAAAATAATGCTTTCTAATATTGACATGAGAAAGGTTTATCACCTCATATGCGGTGAATTGCGCAAAATAATTGAGTGGGACAGGGTTGCCATTACACTGCTTGAGGAGAAAGGTGACGCGGTTATTAACTTTGCGCTGACTAAAGGCGCATATAAAAGCGAAGGTACATTGGCAAAGAAGATGTCTGAGGAAAAACATTACGCATTGCGCGGCAGCATATTGGAAGAGATTGTTGAATCAGGCAAACCTTACATTGTTAAAGATACCCTTGAATCCGCAAAGGAAACTGATAAGATTTACGCTTCAAGCGATATTCGGTCAAGGCTCGGATATCCGCTGGAATTTAAGGGCAAAATAATCGGAAGTATAAATTTTGGATGCGCAAAGGTGGATTATTATGGCGATGAACACATTAGATTGTTAGAGAAAATAGCGCCCTCCCTTGCGTTTGGCGTTGAAAACGCAGAGAAACTTGATGAAAGGCTGGAAAATGAAGTGATCGCAAATATTAACAGGATTATGGTATCTAATCTTAATATGAAAGAGGTTGATCATATAATTTGCGATGAGTTGCGTAAAATAATTGAATGGGATAGGGTAAGTATAACATTGTTGGAGAATAAAGGGGACGTGGTTATAAGCTTTGCGCTCTCAAGGGGTAAAGGCGCAAAAGGCGGTTTACAGAAGATAATGCCGGAAAAGACGCGTTATCCGTTAATAGGAAGCATACTCGAAAAAGTTACAAATTCAGGCAAACCATTTTTTGTCAATGACACTTCTAAAAGTGAAGTTGTGACTGATAAGTTTTATGCTAAAGAAGGTATTAAGTCTCGCCTTGCATATCCTTTAGAATATAAAAACAAGATCATCGGAAGCATTAATTTTGGATGCTCAACAACCAATTATTACGACAATAGCCATATTAAGCTACTGGAGAAAATAGCGCCCTCTTTGGCATTTGGAATTGAAAACACTAAACTTTACGAAAGAGCCACAAAAGCGGAAAAAGAGTATAAAGATTTGTCCCAGACGGTTGATAGTCCGTGGGGCTGAGGAGAAACAGTTGGTAAATGCCCATGAGCACGACCAAAGACAACTTTTTCTCTGTGACGATTAGTGGTTGAAAATTATCTGATTTTGCGACGAGGACACTTTTTGTAACATGGATCGCGCGCTTGATTTCAAAGGGCATAGTCTGGTTGTATATGTATAACATTTTGATTCATAACGCGCAGTTCTTCAACTGGAAATTCAGCGGCATGAAGCGCAAAGGCGCTAATCTCTACCTCCTCCACAGAACCGGATTTCATTAACACCCATTTACCATCCCCCCCTATTCAAATCCTGTCCAAATATCTCTGCGCAATCATATAGGCAGCCGGCAAGGCTAATTCGCCGGCAGTAAAGGGCCCTTTTGATTCAAAATGATTTATTAATGCAAGCGCAAAGGTTAAATAACCTGATAATCTCACACGATTTTTAATATGGCCGGCATAACCGGATCCGAAATTAAAAGTATCAAGTATCTGCTAACGTAACATGATATTTGCATTCATTTAAGCTATGTGCTAAACTATCCTACATTTTTGCTCCTTTTGCCTGAAATTGTCGCAATGCGGACGCGGCTTTTATCATGCCTGGGAGCATTTTTTTTAGAGTAAATTTGATTTAAATCAGCCTATTGTAATTCAACCACGCTTTTTGCAACCCGTTTTGCTCTAATCGCTGTCCATAACTTTGATAGCCGGAGAAAGCACCGGCGAATGTCATCCCATCTAAAAAGAGGAGAACGGGTGGTGTGTGCAATATGGGATTTTAGCGCAAATACAGAGCTGTTAAATAACAGAAAACATATATGAAATATTCGCGAGTATGCATTGAAAATATAGGCTATGAATTGGCCCCGGTTGTTGTTTCAACTGAAGAGCTTGAAGAGCGTCTAAGGCCGCTATACGAAAAGCTGCATATATCCATGGGACAGCTTGAATCAATGACAGGCATTTTTGAGCGAAGATGGTGGGAGCCTGATTTCCCTTTGTCTCAGGGAGCCATACTGGCGGCAAATAAAGCGCTTAACGGCTCAAATGTTGAGCCTAAAGATATAGGAGCCATAGTTTACGGCGGAGTATGCCGCGAGAGTTTTGAGCCGGCCACGGCTTGTCGCGTTGCCGGCGGATTGGGTTTAAATTCAGAAGCGCTGGTTTACGATATCAGCAATGCGTGCCTGGGCGTTATGAACGGCATCATCGATATTGCCAACCGTATTGAGCTGGGCCAAATAAGGGCGGGCCTGGTCGTCTCATGCGAATCCGCCAGGGATATCAATGACGTCATGATCGCTAATATGCTCAACGAACAAAACATGCGGATGTACGCCGCGTCTCTGGCCACCTTAACAGGCGGCTCGGGCGCCGTGGCGGTAGTGCTTACCGACGGCTCTTTTTCAGGCAACGAACGCAGGAGGTTGCTTGGCGGCGCGGCCCTCTCAGCTCCAAAACATTATGATCTTTGCAGGTGGCATGTTGAAGCCGGCACATCAGTGAAAGAGGCCCAATTTATGCGAACGGATTCAACCTCAGTATTAAAATATGGCGTAGAGTTGGGATTAAACACCTGGAAACGATTTTTAGAAAATACAGGCTGGACGCAGGATCAAATTGACAGGGTTATCTGCCATCAGGTAGGTTCGGGCCATCAGGACGCCATACTTAAAACATTGGGAATACAGCCTGAAAAGGACTTTTCAACATACGGCTCATTGGGCAATATAGGAACAGTTTCCCTATTGCTTACCGTAGCGGTTGCCGAAGAGAGGGATGCGCTTAAAAAAGGAGATCGCGTCGGTTTCCTTGGCATCGGCAGCGGCCTTAATTGTATAATGCTTGGGTGGGACTGGTAACCGTTGTATAAGTTGTATAAATTGAGTTTTAAAATCACACGAAGGGCGTTTATTAGTGACACAGGCATCCTGCCGGTGATCAATTGAAACACAGGCAAGGATGCCTGCGCCACTATTTCTTATAAAATTTTTACCTAAACTTTAGCTCACTTTTAACTTTAGCCACTTTATTCACTTTCCCGGTTTATCCGGCTTAGGTATTTATAAATGTTTAAGGATATCTATCCTTTTAAAAGCCATTTTCTGGATTTAAACGGACACAAACTTCACTATGTTGATGAAGGCAGTGGAGAGCCTGTGGTTATGCTGCACGGCAACCCCACCTGGTCGTTCTATTACCGCAACCTTATTAAAGCGCTTAGCCCAAAGTTTAGAGTTATCGCGCCGGACCATATCGGGTGCGGCCTGTCCGACAAGCCGGGCGTCAATGACTATAGTTACACTTTAAAGCAGCGTATCGAAGATGTTGAAAGCCTTTTAACCCATACCGGAACCGACTCAAACATAACACTCGTTGTGCACGATTGGGGCGGAATGATCGGCATGAGTTACGCCGCAAGACACATATCCGCAATTAAACGCATTGTCGTACTTAACACCGCAGCGTTTCATCTGCCGTCGGGAAAGGCTTTTCCCTGGATGTTAAGCGTTTGCCAAAATCCGATAGTCGGCCCTTTTATGGTGCGCGGCTTAAACGCGTTTTGCCGCTCCGCTTTGCGTTATTGCCCAAAAAAGCCATTAGGCGCGCTTGAAAGCAAAGCATACATGGATCCATACAACTCATGGCAAAACCGCATAGCCGTCTTGCGATTTGTGCAGGACATACCGTTAAAGCCTGATCATGAAAGCTACGATATTGTTACAACAACCCAAAACACACTCCCGGATTTACAGAGCATACCCATGATGATATGTTGGGGCAAGAAGGATTTTATATTTGATGTGGATTTCTATAATGAATGGTTGCGCCGTTTCCCCAAAGCCGAAACACATATGTTCCACGAAGCGGGCCACTATGTGCTTGAAGACGCCAAGGATGAAATAATCACCCTGGTTTCCAATTTTATGGAATCTTAAATTTTATGCCGGACACAGCATTTAAAAATATTGCATCCCATTTAACAGCAATGGCCGGGCAACAACCCAACGTTGCCGCAATAGCAATCCCCTGTGGTTACGACGAATCCGACCGCGTTAATTACAAAACCCACACATTTAAACAACTCGATATTGACAGCAATAAAATTGCAGCCGGTTTAGAGCGCGCAGGCATTAAGCGCGGGGTAAGAACAGCCCTTATGGTAAAACCCGGCCTTGATTATTTCTCCCTGGTTTTCGCCCTCTTTAAAACAGGAGCGGTAACGGTTATGGTTGATCCCGGAATGGGCCTGAAAAATCTAAAACAGTGCCTGGCGGAGGCTGAACCCGAAGCCTTTATCGGCATTCCAAAGGCGCAT
Source organism: Candidatus Anammoxibacter sp. (assembly GCA_021777105.1). Classification (GTDB taxonomy): domain Bacteria; phylum Planctomycetota; class Brocadiia; order Brocadiales; family Anammoxibacteraceae; genus Anammoxibacter_B. Next base: position 54,595 of record JAIQZQ010000128.1, on the reverse strand, counting down.
ATAGCAAGGATGTTGTTTGGGTGGGGCAAGAAGACGATTCGCATTAATATTGCGGCAGGCTTCAGACTGCCCGGCATTAACGCAACAGTGGCCGATTTGCGAAACATTGGCTCTCAAAGCAACGAATTTAAATGCGCGGACGTCCAACCCAACGACACCGCCGCAATACTGTTTACAAGCGGAAGCACCGGCGTCCCTAAAGGGGTTGTGTATACTCATAAAATATTTTTAACACAGGTTGCCCAGCTGAAAGATATGTACAATATAAAACCCGGCGAAATCGACCTGCCCACATTCCCATTGTTTGCATTGTTCGACCCGGCACTTGGCATGACGACCATAATCCCGGAAATGGATTTTTCCTGTCCGGCAAAAGCCGACCCTAAAAAGATAACCGACGCTATTGAAAAGTTCAGCGTGACAAACATGTTCGGGTCCCCGGCAATAATCAATCTGCTTGGACGTTACGGCAGAGAGCGCGGCATAAAATTGCCGACGTTAAAACGCGTTATTTCCGCCGGAGCCCCTGTTCCCGCCGCTTCCATGGAGCGTTTCTCAGCTATGCTTGAAACCGGCGTTAATATCAACACCCCATACGGAGCCACGGAATCATTGCCCGTCTCAACAATAAGCAGCTCTGAAATACTTGGCGAAACGCGCCGCATGACTGATCAGGGCCTCGGTGTTTGCGTTGGCCACCCGGTAAGCAGCCTGAGCGTCTCAATCATCAAAATTACCGACTCCCCTATTGATAAATGGAGCGCCGATATTAAAATAAATCAGGGAAGCATAGGCGAAATCGCGGTAAAAGGAGATGTTGTTACCCGCGAATATTTTAACCGCAACGAGTCAACAACCCTTGCCAAGATTCCAGGCGAAACGCCCGGCGAATTTTACCACCGCATGGGCGATGTCGGCTATATAGACGACAAAGGCAGACTATGGTTTTGCGGGCGGAAAAGCCATCGCGTAGTTCTGGAGAATGAAACCATGTTTACAATCCCTTGCGAATCAATCTTTAACACTCATCCAGATGTTTTTAGAACAGCCCTGGTCGGCGTGAAGATTAACGAAAAAACCGAGCCTGTTATCTGCGTGGAGCTTGAAAAGAGCGCAGACAACAATGCGCAAAAAAGAGTTGTTAACGAACTTATGGAATTAGGGAAAAAGAGCGATATAACAAAAAACATAAAAAGGTTTCTGTTTCACAAATCATTCCCGGTTGATGTAAGGCACAATTCAAAGATATTTCGCGAGAAACTAACAGTATGGGCGGAGGGCAAAATAACATGAAAGCATTAATCACCGGCGGCGGCGGCTTCTTAGGCGGCGCAATAGCGCGCGCGCTTGTTAAACGGGGCGACTCTGTTCGCAGCCTTGCCAGAAATGAATACAAAGAGCTGCAAGAGCTTGGCGTTGAACAGTTTAAAGGCGATATAACAAACTCCCAATCAGTGGAAACAGCGGCAAACGGAGTAGACACGATTTTTCACGTAGCCGCAAACGCCGGCATTTGGGGGCCGTACAGTGATTATTATCGCCCCAATGTCGAAGGAACGCGAAACGTAATTAACGCCTGTAAAAAATTTAAGATACCGCGACTTGTTTTCTCAAGCTCGGCAAGCGTAGTGTTTGACGGAAACGATCAGGAGTTTATTGACGAGACCGAGTCATACCCTGAAAAATATCTCACCCATTATCCGGCCACCAAAGCCATTGCCGAACGCGAAATATTGGCGGCGAACAACCCAAATCTTTCAACCGTCTCGTTAAGGCCTCACCTTATCTGGGGCCCCGGCGACAACCACCTTATCCCAAGACTGCTTGACCGAACAAGAACTGGCAAATTGCGCAAAATAGGCAGGGGTAAAAAACTTGTGGATACAGTTTACATTGACAACGCAACAGAAGCGCATCTGCTGGCAGCCGACCTCCTTGCGCCAGACTCGCCAATAGCCGGCCACGCATATTTTATAGTTCAGGGCGAGCCAATGTCAATGGACGCCATACTTGACAAAATAGCAATAGCCGGAGGCCTTAAACCTGTAAACAAATATATTTCCGCTAATACCGCATACTTTGCCGGCGCCGTTCTTGAAATAATCTACAAAATGCTAAATCGTAAAGACGAGCCGAAAATGACCCGATTCCTTGCCCGCCAACTCTCAACCTCCCAATGCTTCAACATCAACGCAGCCAAACGCGACCTCGGATACACCCCTGCCGTCACTTTTGAAAAAGGCCTGGAAATACTGGCCAAATCATTGAAAGAAGTGTAATCGAAATTGAACTATTTTATAGGGCGCAAATACAATTAAAAATATAGAATTGGAATATAAATTTTAAATATCAAATAATATTGGAGATTATTTATGTTAGGGTATGATCGTATAACTTTTGATCCAAATGTTATGGGAGGCCGCGCATGCGTTAGGGGAATGCGCGTCACAGTCTCTTTAATAGTCAATTTAGTGGCAAACGGCAACAGCGTTGATGAAATTATTGAAGATTATCCATGTCTTGAACCTGAAGATATCCGCCAGGCTTTACAGTATGTTGCCTGGCTTGCTGAAGAAAACGTATATCCTTCGGAGTCCGCATTAGCATGAAATTTCTGATAGACATTGTGTATTTAAAGGATATAATTGCTCAATACTCAGAAACCTTTCAACAAGGCGCAATAATTAGCGTAACGGAAAATCATACTCGTATACGCAAATTGCCAATATAGTGCGGCAACTAAAAATCACCATCTCTAATGATATTGCCGTTTACTCTCCCCCTCTACCTCTTTGGTTTGTGCTCTTGCTTTCCTGCTTTCATCCACGCAATTTGCGCCCCAACGCTTTTGTTTTTTTGCTAAATGGATACGGGGTCAGGCCGTTTAGAGCAGTTGGCATGGCAGGTTTCCTGATTGTTGTTTTTACGTTTATCTATTTTTCAAGAAAATGTTCCATAGAATACCGGCAAACAAAAAAAGAGATAAATGATTTAAAAGGAGACATTAAAAAGATAAAGGTAAAGCTTAAAATCGGCCCACCGGCAAAACCTGATGAGGTTGCTGATCAACTAAAGGAGTGTGAGCAAAAGATTGATAATAAAGATATGGATAAAAAATGGCCTAAACGATTATACAACTGTTTCTATTTCAGCGTTATGACTTTTACAACGGTTGGGTATGGGGACTACAGCCCTAAAGGCGGGTTTAAGTTGTGCGCGATGATTGAAGGGGTATTGGGGTGGTTGACTATGGCGCTGTTTCTTGTGACGTTGGGTAATGTGTGGTTGAGGTAGGCCAAACCAGTAATCGGTGATCGGTAAAAGCAAAAAGCATGGAACGCGGATGACGCTGATTACACGGATTTACGCGGATAAAAGCTAAAAACTGTAAGTCAAAACACTTTATGAACATGGGAGAAATTAAACGGCCCAACGTTCGAACATTATAACAACCATAACCCGGGCAAACCGGAAATTACCAATCAAAAGCCGCCCCAGTCTTGCAGACTGCTTCTAAATGTTTTTGCCTTGCAATCACAATTACACCACTTAAAATCCCCGTATTTATTCCACGCAAAATCATCTAAAACATTCAAATTTTCCTAGATTTCACTATTTGACTAATTAATAAACACTAAGCTGCTTGCCTGCTTTAGTGAGAATTATCCTCGTAAATGGCAAATAGGTAGCAAGGGAGATTCGGATTCGCCATAGTCATCTGGGTTAAAAAATTGACAAGCCTTAAATTTACGAAACAATATTGATGCGCAACAAAATTGTTTCGTATATATTTAGAAATGTCATATGCCTTATTTAGTTGTGGGTAGAGCGCCAAGAGGCAAGGATTATTTCGGGAATGAGCGGTTTATCAAAAATTTGCGTGCAAAGATGGTCAAGTTTCTAAATGATGATTCCTGTGAAATCCGTTTAGCCGCTGTAATTGATCTTGCTATATTTTATGCAAATTCGGCAATCAGTGAGTTACCGCTGGTGACCGAAACTATTTTAAAAAAAGTTTGTTTTACCAATACAAATCAATCGAAACAAGTGGCCGGATCATTTTTACGTTACACTTTTAAGTTTAACGATGTTAATACAATAAATGGGGCGATAGGTATAATTAAAGTTCATTTAAAAGATGGGGAAAGCCTTTGCGCGCCGCATATGGTGGCGTTAAACTATCTGGATTCAGACAGAGACCCGGCCATACTGGAAAGGCAACACCCTGAAATGCGCGAAGCGGTTGAGCTGTTGCTTGGGGAGAGGGATGAGCAATAATATGGATATTGATTGTTGAATTGTTTAAAGATATTAATCGACCAAGTCATCAAAAACCTCTAAAATAGTTTTGCCGTTTGGCTTGCCGCCTTTGTCTCTTATTTTGTGATCAAAGTTACGGGAGGAGGCGTCTTGATTATTTAGTATTGATTATTCCGGCAATAGTTTTTCTTACAAGCAAATGAATCTAACGGCAAAACGGGGCTCTAATTATATTTTCATTATAAAAAAGATAATGAATCCATTTTATTTTAAAGCTATAATACATCTAAAATGATTGAGAATTTTCTATCAAAAAAAATCACAATCCGTTTAAGCGTTCGTTATTGAAATTTATATATTGAAGGGAGTTCATATGAAAACAAAGGTAAGCGAACAAGGCATATTAATTCCAAAAAAATATCTGGAAGGTATCAATGAAGTTGATATTCGGGTTGAACATGGAATTGTTATGGTTATACCCATTGACAATGATCCTATAAAAAATTTAGGAAGCCAACCTGTCACAGTTGATGTTAGCGACGCATCAGAGCAACATGACAAATACATTTATAACCAATGAATACGGTTTTTGTAGATACAGGATATTTATTAGCCTTGGAACTGTCCAATGATCAAAACCATCAAGTCGCAAAACAGCATTGGCAAAATGTGGTTAATTCATTACCTCCGCTAGTCGTCACATCATATGTGTTTGATGAAATAGTTACGTTCTTCACTAAAAAAGGCCATCATGAAAAATCAGTTCAAGTGGGCAACTATCTTTTACGAAGCCCATCTGTCCAATTTATACATATTGATGAGGAACTATTCTTTCAAGGTTGGGCATATTTCCAACAACATAATGATAAAGATTATTCACTCACGGACTGCATATCTTTTGTCGTTATGCATAATTTCGGAATAGAAAAAGTATATACTTTTGACAAACATTTTAAGCAAGCAGGATTTCTGATTGAGCCCTTAGGGGCGGGTCAATATAAACGTCCAGAATGAGGCGGAGCCTCATAGGACACTACATTACAAGGCGAAGCCTTGTAATGAGCTGATTATTTCTTTATTTTCTTCTTTGTCTTTGACAATCCGGTGATTTGGGTTTTTGATAATCCTGTAGATTTAACGATCATATCAATTTCCGCTCCATTTTTTAGCAATTCTTTGGCTATTTCAATATCGCGTTCCTTTTTACCATCGCCAATTCCTTTTTCATATGATTCTTCCTTTAGCCTGTCCATTTTTGCGTATGCGGTGACAAATTTTTCGCTTTCGATCAGTACTGCGAAATAGCCGGTTTGAACAAAGCTGAAATAGGTTTCGGTTGATATTATGATATGGTCTAGAACCTCTGTGCTTAAAATCTTTGCGGACTGTATGAGCCTGTCCGTCACTTCCAGATCCTTGTCGGACGGCTCCAGATTCTCACCCGGGTGGTTATGCACAAGTATGACGCCTGCCGCCTCTTTTCTAACCGCAAGGCGAAACACGTCGTTAGGGTTTACAGTGGCGAATGTTATGCTGCCTAAACTTATAAGCTCTATGTAGAGTATGCGGTTGTCAACATCCAGGCCGACCACCCAGAAGTGTTCTTTAGACCTGCCGTATTTATCCTCGCGCAACAATATCTTTCGCATAATGCCGTAAACGTCTTTCGAATCATTAACCTGTATCTTTTGCGCTTGTGTTAGTTTGACTTTCATGTTTTTTGTTCACTACTGCGGCATTATTTTGTTTTGCTCAAGCTTATAAACGCTTTATCTTTTTCGATCGGCAAGAGAAACCACGAAAAGTAAGTGGTTTAGATTTCTCGTATTCACTCGAAATGACAAAAAACAGAATATGCCGCTATAGTATTGTTAAAAAGATGACGGATGTAAATATTTTACGCGCTTATTATGACTTTTAATCTTTTAAAGGTCAATTGTATTTCGCTGCCATGGCAATCCGGAGGAAAGAAAAGTAAGCGGTGATAGGTAATCTGTGATCGGTAAAAGCTAAAAGCACATGGAACGCGGAGGATGCTGATTATACGGATTTACGATGTGTCTATATCGTTTTAAAGAAATTAGCGACAGTGACGGCCTTGATTTTGTCATCGAAATTCATGCCGGTGGTTGCCTGTGTTATTAGCAGGGCTTGATCAGTCTCTTGTGAAAAGAGTTTGGTAAATGTATTGAGGTTTTTTGTCAGGCCTTTATTAATCCTTGATGTTAGTTTGACTTCAATTGGCGTGAGTTTTCCGTTGCGGTCAATGATAAAATCAACTTCTTCGCCATGCGAAGTTCGCCACCAGAATATTTTCGGCGTCTCCCCGCGATTATAAAATCCTCTTATAATCTCACCTAATAAAACGTTTTCAAAAAGTTGTCCTGATAAAGGGCCCTTAAAGATCTGTTCTTTATATGAAATTCCGTTTAAAAAACAGAGAAAACCTGTGTCTGTAAAATATACCTTTGGGCTTTTGATTATTCGTTTGCCCTTGTTTTTGTAATATGGTTTTATAAGCGCAATCTGGTTGCTTGTCTCAAGGACGGATGCCCAGGCCTTTATAGTGTTTACGGCAACCCCCAAATCGCTTGAAAGATTTGAGAAGTTAATGACCTGCCCGTTAATTGAGGCTAAGAGTTCAAGAAATCGTTGAAAATCCGCCAAGTCGCCGACCTGGCGAAGCTGCCTTAAGTCGCGCTCAAGATAAGTTTGAAGATAGCCGTTAAACCATAACTTTGAATCTTTGTTTTTTTGAGTGGCAAGTTCCGGAAAGCCCCCTCTTAGAGCAAACCCTTTTAACAAATCATTTGTCAATACAGGGTTGCTTATCTGTTCGTTAATGGAAAGGGACAACAGTGTAAATACGGCTATACGGCCCGCCAATGATTCGCCGACTCCGGCCATAAGCGGGAAACTTTGCGAGCCGGTTAGAAGAAATTGTCCGTTTTTTTGCCTATTGCCGTCTATTTTCATTTTAATATATGAGAACAATTCCGGCGCGCGCTGAATTTCGTCTATAATCACAGGGGGTTTATAATTGTCCATAAAGAGCTCCGGCTCTTGTATCGCCATCAATCGTATATCGGGATGATCAAGGGTGACGTAATTATGGGTCTTTTGAAACATGTGTTTTAGAAGCGTGGTCTTTCCTGATTGCCTTGGACCGGTTACGATAAGCGCCGGAAATTGGGAGGCGGCTTTTTTAAGAAAAGGTTCTATTTTTCGTTTAATATATTTCATAACTTGTTTTTTCTGTGTATATTTGCAATCAAAATGCAAATATACACAGAAAAAACAAGAGAGTCAAGGTTAAATTATTTATGTTTGTGGTGTATTTAAAGCGCAGGCCAAGCAAATTTGCCATGCTGGCAAAATAGCCTGTCGCAGTAGCAAACATTGTGTATATTTGCATTTCGATTGCAAATATACACAATGTTTTCATAGGGTTATTGTTGTTTCTATTTGCCGCTGTTTAATTGGCTGATACGGGCTTTTACCTGTTGGACGGTCGGATTTCCTTGATTGGCGGTCTCTATTTTTTGCAAATAGTATGAGGCTTGTTCTTTATTGTTTAGATAAAAGGCGTGCATTACTGCGAGGTTTAGGATTGATTTAAAATCGTTGTGGTTGTATTTAAGGGCTTCTGAGAATGAGGCGGCGGCTTGTTTGTAGTTTTCCTGTTTTTGCATGGTAATGCCGAGGTTGTTGTGGATTGACACGAAATCGATAATAGATTCCGGTCTGAGTTCCAACGCGCGTTTAAAGGCGGTTTTGGCGCGGTCGTACTTTTTTGTAAACATATAAAATATGCCGAGGGCGTTGTGGGCTTCGTAATTGTCAGGTTCATACAACAACGCGAGTCTAATTTTTTTGTATGCTTCATCTAAATTACCGTTGCCAAGTTCAAGGTATGCAAGGTTTGCCCAGGCGTTTGACCTTTTTGGGTTTATTTGCAGGGCCTTGACGCATTCGTCCCTGGACTTTTCCTTCAGGCCTCGTTTAAAATATGAGCCGCCAAGGTATGCGTGGGACAGTGAGCTTTGAGGATTTTTGGTTGCGCAATCTTCCCACAGGGTTACGCTGTCTTGCCACACTGCGTTTCGCGCAACTGTTCCATACATGTAAAAACACGCCATGGATGCAACAATTCCAATGGCTATATTCCTCCTTAATTTGTTATTTGATGACAATGCTCCGCATTTTTCAACCGCTTTTGTAAACAGGGTGGCGACAAATAGGGAATATGCGAACAAAGGCAGATACATGAACCTTTCAGCCAGCCAAAACGGGCCTTTGACTATGTTTGAGACGGGCAGCAGGCATACAAAGAACCACATTATGCAAAATGACAGGGTTGGATTCTTCTTATAACTCTTATACGCGCAATACAGGGTTATAGAGATAACTATTGCTGCGACTATAACGCGCCAATCGGCTGCGGAGATTGAGACGTTGTAGAAATAGAAGTTGTTTAAATTAATGGGCACAAGGAGCTTGCCGATGTATATGCTAAACGCTTTTAGCATGGTGAGGATGCGGAAATAGAGCGGGACGTCGTAATTTTGATAATGATGGAGGTCTTTAAACACCAAAAGGGTTATTGATGCGCCTATGCAACTGATAATGAAATACGGGATTTTGTCCAGCAGTTTTTCGCTTAGCCTCTTTTTTGTAAAACAGAAATCGTAAATCAATAAAAGGAGCGGGAATGCTATTGCTGTTGATTTTGAAAGTATTGAGAGGAAGAACAGCAGCGATGAGGCGATATAAAGGGCAAGGGTATGTTTGCCCTTTTCGCGTCTTATAAATAGATAGAATGACGTTAACATGAAGAAAAACGCTAGTTCATTTTTCCTCTGCGCGATGTAAGCCACGGATTCGACATTTGACGGGTGCGCGACAAACAGCAATACGGCGATAAAGGCTGTTAACCGTTTTCGGGATATGGCGGCGATTATAAGAAAAACAAAGAATGCGTTTAATGAGTGGAGGAAAATATTTGAAATATGGTATCCAACCGGATTCAGGCCCCAAAAATAGTAGTCTACACTGTGGGACAGGGTGTAAACGGGGTAGTATTCAAACCAGAAAACTGATGAAAATATCCGTTTTACATTATCAAAATCCAGTTTCTTGACCAGTGCGTTGCCGGTGACGTATGTGTTGTCGTCCCAGTAATCAATAAACTCGTTGTCAATGGAATTTGAATATATTCCAAAAGTAATGGCAACAATGGCAAAAAATGTTATTATATACTGCGTTTTATTTAATTCTGACGATTGAGCAGGGTTCATTTTAAGGTTAATTTAACAATTATAAAAATTGATGAAAATTCTTGGCATAGAGACTTCCGGCGGCGTTGGAAGCGCGGCTGTTTTAAGCGATGACGCCGTCATTTCTGAAAAAGTGTTTGAAAAAGGGATGTTGCACGGCAAAGAGCTGCTCCCCTCAATAAAAGAGATTTTTGACGAACAGGGCTTAAAACCCAGCGACATCGACCTTATTGCAGTTGACGCCGGGCCTGGTTCGTACACCGGCATACGGGTTGGCGTTGCTTGCGCAAAGACGCTTGCGTATACGCTTCGGAAACCGGTTATTGATGTCGCGGGCCTCGACGCAATAGCGCAAAACGTTGAGGCGAACCACAAATACGCTTGCCCGATTATAGACGCTAAACGAAAAATGGTTTACGCTTGCATATATGAATGCGCGCAAACCAACGATGCGGCTCATAATATAGCCGAACCGGATCAAACATTATCAGACCGCTCAAGAATAGAGATTAAACCCTGGAATCGCAAATCAGATTTGCTGATTATTGCGCCGGAAACGCTGGTTGACAAACTGCCGCCGGGCGCTTTTGTTTTTGGCGACGGTATAGCTCGGCATAAAGACGTTTTTGAAAAAACGGGTTTAACATTCGGCAACGACGAACTGGCCACGCCAAAGGCGTCGGTTATTGCAATGCTTGGAAAACAAAAATTTGAAAACGGAGCGAGCATTGATTTAAACGGCCTGCAACCGATATATTTACGCCTGCCTGAACCGGTGGAAAAGAAAAATTCCTCCCCGGATAAGTAAAAAGGCAAAAGTAACACGTTGGTTCAAGTCAGAGACATTGAACTAACGACGATTATTTATTTTTCCTGAAAAGCAGTTTTATGGACACGGCCTTGTCTTTAATGAAATTATAACTCTCTCTTGTTGGCGACAAGGTCATTTTACATCTTAAATTCACGCGCATCATATCAAATGGAAAACGAAACGCACAAGATAAATATTCTTCCGAAAATAGTTGTTGATAAAATCGCAGCGGGCGAGGTTATTGAGCGGCCGGCGTCAGTGGTTAAGGAGCTGGTGGAGAACGCTTTGGACGCCAGCGCAACCAAGATAGACGTTTATCTTGAGGAGAGCGGCAAAAAGCTTATTAAGGTAACGGACAACGGATGCGGCATGAGCAGGGAAGACCTGCCGCGCTCAATTCACAGCCACGCCACAAGCAAGCTTCAAAACGTTGAGGACGTGCACTCTATTAAGACTCTGGGATTTCGCGGCGAGGCGTTGCCGAGCATTGGGGCTATTTCGATGTTGCGCATTATATCACGTTCGGAGGAGAGCATTGTGGGCGCGGAAATAGAGGTTGACGGCGGCAAAACCGACGAGATAAAGGAGAAGGGTTGTTCCGTCGGAACCCAGGTTGAGATAAGAGACCTGTTTTTCAATACACCGGTGCGGCGCAAGTTTTTGAAATCAAACCCGATTGAGATGTCTCACATCTCTGAAATGATAACGCGCATTGCCCTGGCAAACCCAAAAATACATTTTAACCTGATACATAACGGCAAAACGGTCTTTAACTTGCCGAATGTTTCAAGCTTTAGAGAGAGGATCGCCACATTCTTCGGCAATGATATCGGGAAGAATTTAGTCACGTTAAATTCAATGCAGCCTCAACTGGGAATTAAAGGGTACGCGCTGCCTCCGTCATATGATTGCAGGACAACGAAGATGCAGTATGTGTTTATCAACGGCAGGTATATACGCGACAAATCAATTTATCACGCAATAACCGAGTCTTACCGCGGCATGATGATGTCGGGCAGAAAGCCAATAGTGTTTCTGTTTCTACAAATGAACCCCAGCGAATTTGACGTTAATGTGCATCCGACAAAGATAGAGGTGAGGTTTAAAAACGCTAGTCAGATGTATGGGCAACTGGTTTCGTGTATAAGGAACAATATAAGACAGCTTGAGTTGGGCGTCTCCGTGGATATGGATAACATGGATAACGCTGCGGCTGCGCCGGCGGCTCCCGGGGCAGGACAAAGGCCGTCGCCAAACATGCCTTCCGGAATGTTTGCGAATAGAGAACGCGAGATAGAGAGCGAGAGATTAAAAAGATCGTTGGAGAGCAAGTTTAATAATCAGTTAAATTTCCCTGATAATAGTCGGCCGGTTGAAACGACGCCGGCTCCGTCCACGGTTGAGCGCGCTTCATGCGCGCCGCAGAGGCATGAATATGGCGAAACCACAAACAGAAGGCGCATACAGATCCAGGATTCGTATATAGTTGAAGAGAAGCCTGACGGCATAAACATTATTGATCAGCACGCGCTTCATGAAATAATCCTTTATGAGGAGATAAAACAGAACTCTAAAGGCGCAAAACTTGTTAGCCAGCAACTTTTGATACCGGAGCCGGTGGAGTTAGCTCCGGGCGAGTTCTTTGTGATTATTAATTTAAAGGACAAACTTGAACGGCTCGGCTTTGATATAGAGGAGTTTGGGCAAAACACCATTATTGTGCGCTCGTTTCCGCAAATTTTAAAAGATGTTGATTGCAAAGAGTTTATCAAAGAGCTGTTAAGCGAAGTTGACGAATCTATTTGCAAGGAGAATGTGGACGATTGTCTTGACAAACTGGCAAAAATTGCCGCTTGCAGGGGAGCGGTTAAAATGGGGCAAAGATTAAAAGATCAGGAGGTGGACGCGTTGTTGGAAAAACGCGACAAAATGGGTTTCACAAACAATTGCCCGCATGGCCGCCCTACCAATATATTGATGCCGTTTGTCGAGCTGGAAAAGCAGTTTAAAAGGAGATAAACCCGCCTTTTGCGAGGTAAATAAATGCCTTGACTTTTAAATATACGGGCGGTAGAATTTATTTTTGAATTTCAAGGCGCTATATAGTTTTTTTGCCTAAAATTAAGCAGTTTGTGATTTTAATATTCAGTTTTTTTTCAGATCGGCATACCTAACCAAGTTGTTTGAAATAATAGTAGACGCGGATTTCTCAGCCGCGCATAATCTAAGGGACTACAAAGGCGATTGTGAAAATCTTCACGGTCACAATTGGAAAGCTCAAATAGTGCTGGAGTCGGGAGAACTTAATAGCCTCGGTATTGTAATTGATTTTAAAGATATTAAAAAAATTACAGACGATATTATAGAAAAGTTTGACCACAAGTATTTAAACGAATTGAGCGAATTTGGAACTGAAAATCCCACCACGGAAAACATATCCAAATTATTTTACCAGGAGTTGCGCGATAGACTCCCTGAAAATGTTTCAGTAAAAAAAGTGACAACCTGGGAATCTGAAGGTTTTGGAGCCTCATATTTTGAATAGGAAATTGTTTGCCTGTCAATGCTACAGATTCTATTTTGGAGCTAGCGCAAAATTATAACCAGAGGCTTTTATAAAATTTTGATATTTCAAAATGACTATTAACATGAAATGTGAAGCTTGCAACAAAAAACACGCTAATGTTCATATAACCGAGATTCACGGCGAAGACAAAAGCGAGCGTCATTTGTGCGAAGAGTGCGCGCAAAATGTGACCAACAGCATAACGAAGATGCCGACTCCTTCTGATATTTTAACAAGCCTGATTAGCCAGGTCGCGCCGGAAATAGGCGAAATGTCTAAAATAGTGTGCCCTGTATGCAATATTTCCTATCTGGAATTTCGCTCGCAAGGCCGCTTGGGTTGCGCGATGGATTATACGGCGTTTGAAAAAGGCCTGGTGCCTCTTCTGGAAAAAATGCATGGAAGCTCTCACCACATTGGGAAAGTGCCTCCCGCCGCCGGAACCGAAGCTATTAAGAGAAACAAACTTATTCAGCTGCGCAAAGATTTAAACACGGCTGTGGCAAAAGAAGATTATGAACAGGCCGCGACAATTAGAGACAGTATTTTTGAAATTACGGGAAGCAAAGATGGAATTAAAAGACTTGTCTGACAAAACAGGCGAATGGCTTAAAGGCTCGGGGCCGGATTCGGATATTGTAATAAGCACCAGGATACGCCTTGCCAGAAACGCCGCGCGGTTCCCCTTCCTTTCAAAAGCAAGCGACAGCAATAAAAAAGAGATAGAAGAGCTTCTGCGGGACAGCATTAAAGAGTCGCCTCTTACAAAAGATTTCTCGTACATAAACCTCGGCAGTTCCAATATGGTTGATAAGCTATTTTTGGTTGAACGGCATCTTATTAGCAAGGAGCACGCTGAGGGTGAAGGCGATAGATCCGTGGCGTTTGGGATGTCGGAGACGGTTAGTCTCATGGTTAATGAAGAAGATCACCTTAGAATACAGGTAATACATTCCGGTTTTGAGCTTAACGACACCTGGAAAAAGATAGAACAGATAGATAACGAGCTTGAAAAGTCGATAAATTTTTCTTTCTCGTCAAGGTTTGGTTATTTAACCGCTTGCCCCACAAATGTAGGCACCGGCATGAGGGCTTCCGTAATGCTGCATTTGCCGGCTCTAAGTCTGACGCAACATATTGAAAAGGTGTTTAACGCTGTGGCTAAACTCGGGCTTGTAGTTAGGGGATTTTATGGAGAAGGCACCAAAGTTACCGGGGATTTATACCAGATATCCAACCAGTTTACATTAGGCAAATCCGAAAAAGAAATTATTGAGATAATTAAAGGCGTTATACCAAGGATAACGGGGTATGAACGCATGGCCAGGCAAGCGCTGCTTGCTGAGAACAGGGAACAGATTGAAGACCGTGTTTACCGCTCATATGCGTTGCTTGAGACTGCCAGAATAATCACTTCGGAAGAGATGTTGCATCTGGTTTCACAGGTGCGCCTGGGCGTGAATTTAGGTTTAATTAAAGACTTGGATATTCGATGTTTAAACGAGCTTTTTGTCCTAACGCTTCCAGGCCATTTGCAAAAACTTGAAGGGCGTGAATTGGACTCGAATCAGAGAGATATTATTAGAGCGTTGTACGTTAGAAAACGCTTGAATTGCGAAAAAACAGGAGGTAGGTTAAAAAATGTTTGATAGATTTACGGACCGCGCGAGAAAAGTTATGGCCCTTGCCAGGGAAGAAGCCAGAAGGTTTAATCATGAATACATAGGCACTGAGCATATATTGTTGGGTTTGGTAAAAGAGGGCAGCGGCGTTGCCGCGAATGTTTTGCAAAATCTTGACATTGAGCTGAAAAAGGTAAGGTTGGAAGTGGAAAAGATTGTCCAGAGCGGGCCTGATCTTATCTCGGTCGGCCAGCTGCCGTTTACTCCAAGGGTAAAAAAGGCGTTGGAATTCTCAATGGAAGAGGCTCGATCACTAGGCCATAATTATATTGGAACCGAGCATCTGCTTTTAGGGCTAATCAGGGAGCAGGAAGGCGTAGCGGCCCAGGTTTTGTTAAATTTAGGGTTGAAACTTGAAGATGTCCGCGAAGAGATTATAGGCCTTCTGGGCCAGGAACCGGGCAGCAATGTCGCCACGGAAAAAGAGGGCGGCGCAAAGAAAGGGAAACCTTCATCTAAAACACCGGCTCTGGATTCATTTGGAATTGATTTGACCCAGCTCGCGCAAGAAAAGAAACTTGATCCTGTTATAGGCAGAGAAGATATAATTGAGAGAGTAATTCAGGTGTTAACCAGACGCACAAAAAACAACCCGGTTTTGCTGGGAGAAGCGGGCGTCGGCAAAACCGCTGTTATTGAAGGTTTGGCTCAGTCTGTTGAAAGCGGGGCAGTGCCTATGTTGCTTAAAAACAAACGGATAGTTGTTTTAGACCTTGCGATGATGGTCGCCGGCACAAAATACAGGGGGCAGTTTGAAGAGAGAATTAAAGCCGTGATGACTGAAGTAAAAAGATCGAAAAATGTAATACTATTTATTGACGAACTTCACACCCTTGTCGGCGCAGGCGGAGCTGAAGGAGCGATTGACGCATCCAATGTGCTTAAGCCGGCTTTAGCGCGCGGCGAAATCCAGTGTGTCGGGGCCACAACGCTGGATGAGTATAGAAAATATATAGAAAAAGACGGCGCGCTGGAAAGAAGGTTTCAAACTATTGTGATTGAACCTCCAACCAAGGCGCAGACGGTTGAAATCCTAAAAGGACTTAGGGAAAGATACGAAGCCCATCACAAAGTAAAAATAAACGACGACGCGATTGTTGCGTCCGCCGAGCTCTCATCAAGGTATATTACAGGACGGTTTTTACCAGACAAGGCTATTGACGTTATAGATGAATCATGCGCCCGTGTAAGGCTTAAAGCAACAACACAACCGCCGGACCTCAAAAATATTGACGACGAGATAATTAAACTCGATAAGGAGAAAGATAACGCTGTTGCCATTCAGGATTTTGAATGCGCGGCTAAAATCAGGGATAAATCCGATAAACTTAAGAAGAAAAAAGAGTCTATAGAAAAAGAGTGGCATGAGAAAGCCGAAGCCATAGAAGGCGTTGTTGACGCGGAGATTGTGGCGGAGGTAGTGTCAAAAATAACCGGTGTTCCTTTGACAAAACTGGAATCGGAAGAGACAAAGAAATTAATGAATTTTGATGAAGAAATTCACAAAATGGTTATTAGCCAGGACGACGCTATTAAACCTATAGGCAAAGCCCTAAGAAGGTCAAGGGCCGGGTTGAAAGACCCTAATCGTCCTGTTGCCACTTTCATCTTTATAGGCCCGTCCGGCGTTGGCAAAACGCATCTAGCCAAATCTCTGGCAAAATATCTGTTTGGAGAGGAAGAGGCTCTCGTGCAAATTGACATGTCCGAGTACATGGAGAAGCATAATGTTTCCAGGCTTATTGGAGCCCCTCCGGGGTTTGTTGGTTACGAGGAAGGCGGCCAACTTACTGAACGCATACGCCGCAGGCCATATGCCGTGGTTTTGCTGGACGAGATTGAAAAAGCGCATCCTGACGTGTTTAACATGATGCTTCAGATTATGGAAGACGGCCGCCTAACCGACAGTTTTGGAAGACACGTAGATTTTAGCAATGTCATTTTAATCATGACTTCTAATATCGGCGCGGAGCTTATAAGAAACCAGTCAACCATGGGTTTTGTTAAAAATGAAGGTCAACAAAGTTATGACGCAATAAAAGAGCAATTGAATAAAGAGGTGGAGAGGCATTTCCGCCCTGAATTCCTTAACAGGGTTGACAACGTGATAGTATTTAAATCCCTTGACAAACAGGATTTAAAGCAAATAATTAAAATTGAGCTTGAAGGCGTAAAATCGCGGCTGTCAAATTACAACCTGAGCCTTTCTCTTGCTGAAGACGCTATAGATTTCCTGATTGACAAAGGTTATGACGCCCAGCTTGGCGCAAGGCCGCTTCGAAGGGCAATTGAGTGTTACCTTGAAGATCCGTTGTCGGAATTGATAATTGAAAGCAAATTTAAGGAAAACGAATTAATAAAAGTAAAAGCAGACAAAGACAAGTTGTTGTTTGAGAGCGTAATGCTTGACGTAGAGCCGCCGGCTTTGTTGCACGCTGAAAGCAAGTAACATCCAAATCCTGTATTTCCGTGATTACAGCCGCCCCGCGGAGCTTAAAAAATAACGGAAATCATTATATTTGTGTCTCAGGCAGGTTAACAAAACTACAATTAGTTTTGTTAACCTCCTGAGTAAACAAAATCACACACACACCTTAAATCTATCCAAATTCCATCTCTTTTCGAGTTAGCAGCATTTGCTCAATTTTAATAACTCGCCAAATAACTTGCTTGGAATTGACGATTAATAAGTCATTAAAGCGTTTGCTGTTATTGTATTGCCGCAAAAATACCCAATTTCCCGGCGGGGCCTGCCCGCATTCCAAGAATTTCAACCAAAAGCTAACACAGCTTACGTAAAAATTAATTGAGGTTTATATTTTATTGTGGTATATTTGTCTGGAATGTAGAGTTGAGGAATAGTTTTGCGTTATTATTATCTACATGAAAATTTGAATTTTCAATATATACGCGACAATGGGAAAACAGGAATTTAAAGTAGTTTTGCCGGAATTCGGCAAATATCTTAAACATTTGCGAAAAAGCAGAAAGTTAAAGCAGACGCAAGTTGTTTATAGAAGCAAAAGTATAGAAAACGGAATTAAGTTTACCACCAGCAGCATTTCCAGATATGAATCCGGCAAATTTACAGACCCTTCATTACTGCTTTTACAAACATTTTCCATAGTTTACGATGAGCCTATAGAGAACTTTGTAAAAGTAATAATGGAAGAAAAGTATGCAGTAAACATAGAGCCGCGCCTGTCTGGAAATCATGATTCAAGCTTGTCTGCGTCAAACTATGTGTTAATATTGGAAGAAATGGGGGGGATGATTAAACTGTTGAACGGCAAAGGGCTGTTTGTGTTAAAATCTTTGTTAAAAGGGTTGATTATGCAGAGGGAATTTTTAAAAAGCGCAAAAGGAAAAAGCGAAATAGACGTTAGATCAAAAATTTAAAAAACAAGAGATAGACGGCGGTATAAAACAGTTTCTTTTTAACCGCCGACAATATAAAGAGTTGCATCGTTACGCTGTTTTTCTAACGCTTTCAGTTATCAAGGTTGACTCTCCGCGCACAACTTCAGGTGTCACAACAAAAGTTGAGCCGCTTTTTCGCGAAGGCAAGTGGTACATTGCGTCAAGCATAAAACTTTCAAAAATTGACCTCAAAGCTCTTGCGCCGGTCTTTCTTTTATGGGCAATTTTGCTTACTTCTTGTAGAGCTTCATCAAGGAATTCCAGTTTCGAGCCCTCTATTTCAAATATCTTTTTATACTGTTTTACAAGGGCATTCTTCGGCTCTACCATAATTCGCACTAAATCTTCTTCGCTAATAGGCATCAATGGTGAAATCACAGGCAATCTTCCAACAAACTCAACAATCAATCCGTATTCAATAAGATCTTCAACAGTAATTTGCGAGAGCAGATTTCCAAACGATTCCTCTTTCTCCCCGTCAATGTCCGTATTAAATCCTATAGCTTTATTGCCAACCCTTCTGCTTACAAGGTTTTCAATGCCGTCAAATGTGCCTCCGCAAATAAACAGGATGTTTGAAGTATCTATCTGGATATATTGTTGTTCAGGGTGTTTCCTCCCACCCTGAGGAGGGACATTCGCCACTGTGCCTTCAAGCAATTTCAGCAACGCCTGTTGCACGCCTTCGCCTGAAACGTCTCTGGTAATAGACGGGCCGGCTCCCCTTTTTGTGACTTTGTCAATTTCATCAATATATATGATGCCGTGTTGAGCTCGGTTAATATTGAAGTCGGCGTTTCTAATAAGCTTTAGCAACACATTTTCAACGTCTTCACCAACGTAACCTGCCTCTGTTAATGTTGTCGCGTCGGCAATGGCAATAGGCACATCCACTATTTTGGCAATAATCCTGGCTAAAAGCGTTTTACCGCACCCTGTGGGCCCGATAAGCAGAACATTGCTTTTTTCTATTTCAACGTCGTCATCTTTTGCGGAGTGCGTTATCCTTCTATAATGGTTGTAAATTGCGACGGCTAGCGTCTTCTTTGCGGTAACCTGCCCTATGATATATTCATCAAGGCTTTCTTTAATCTTAACAGGCGTTAAAGATTCCCTTGGTATTTTTTTTAGATTAGCGGTTTGCTCGTTTTGAAACAGCATATGGCAGGCTTCGACGCATTCGTTACAAATAAATGTCTCGGGCGAGCCTTGGATCAGCCTGCCTACCTCGCGGTTATTTCTATTGCAAAATGAACAAGCTTTGTTATCTTTCTTTTTTGACATAATATATCTCTAAATATTTAAATTTATATAATTTTTTGTTTGCTTGATAAGGAATTTACAACTTGTATAAAAGTATATTTTACTAGGATGTGTGTATAAATGAAAGTTCATTATGGTAGATATGAAAGTAAAAGTCAAAAGTTTTTTATAATTGAGGCGAGCATGTAAGCGGCTACAAATAAATTGTCCGGCAAATTAACGAACCGGGGCCGCGCGTAGAATTTATTTTACCGGATCATACCCCTCTCCGCCAAGAGGATTGCAACGTAAAACTCTCCATAAACCCTTTACAACGCCTTTAACGGGCCCTTTTTTTTTAACGGATTCAATCATATATTCCGAGCACGTAGGCGTAAATCTGCAGCAGGGTTTGAAAAGCGGAGATATAGAGGCCTGGTAAATTTTAATGAGTATGATTGTTAATTTGACGCCCATTTTCTATACGGTTAAATAACCACAATAAGTGTTCAGCCGCTGATTTAAAGGTCAATTCGCCCGTATTTATTCGCGGCATAATAATAATATCCATATGTTCCGTCAACTTAAACTTGTTTACTCTAAAAGCCTCTCTAAACACGCGTTTAATTCTGTTTCGTCTGACGGCGTTGCCGATCTTTTTTCTTGCGACTATTCCAATCCTTGAGCAACCTCTATCATTTTTAAACACGTGAAAGACAATATTGCTGTTTTTAAAGAAATCGCCGCTTTCAAAAACATTTTTAAATTCGCTTTTTTTTGTTAATCTTACGCTTTTTGGAAAATTTTGGTTCATTGCGCGCGCCCGGCATGATAATAAATAAGTTTGTTTTTTTGCAATCAAATGCAGATTAAGGTTGCCTGACTTTGCTTCCACGGCATATAGAGCAAAAGAGAGTGACGAAAAATGTTAGTTTTAAGAGGCTCGTTTGAGCCTCAGCCCCTTCTAATCCTTGCGTTATCAATATTTAATTAATATAATAAATCCGTTTAACTTAATCAACAACATATATTATCCCATTCCAGGATAATTCTCACTAGGGCAAGGCAAACTGCTCAGTGTTCATTTATATATAATAGCAAATAGTTTTTGCCAGGTCGGCGCTTTTTATTATTAGGCGTTTAAACAAATTTTATACACCGCCAATATTGCGCCGGGGCAATAAGCGCAACCTGACTATTACTTTTTTTGCACAAAAACATGATGGATATCAACGCGAAAAAAATATTGCTTGAAAAAGGCCTGGCAACGGAAGAGCAAATATTAAAAGCTAAAAAATTAAGCGAGGACACCAAAATACCGTTGCTTGAAGCGGTAAAGCAGTTGAAATTTGCGACTTCAATAGATATCACAAAATCCCTGGCAGAGAGTTTTTTTCTTGAATTTGTGGATCTCAGCAAACTTACTATCCCGCAAGAGGCCCTTGACCTTGTGCCTGAAAGCGCGGCAAAAAAACACCAAATCATTCCTCTGGAGAAAAATGGACACACGCTTAAGATAGGCTTGTGCGAGCCTCCGGATCTGACTACACTAGACAACCTTCGATTCATTCTTGGGACGGACTTAGAGTGCGCTCTGGTTGACCCCGACTCTATAAAAACAGCCTACAATCAATATCACGCACATTCCGAAGGAGGGCAGACCGGCCTTTCCATGGACAATCTGCTTGAGGGCATCGGCGGAGGCGGCAAAGACCTTGACGATATTCAAATAGTGGATGAAGCGTTTCCGCAAACCGAGGATAATGAGGATGAAGCCCCCATAATAAGACTTGTTATGCATATCATCAGCGAAGCGGTTAAATCGCATGCCAGCGATATACATATTGAGCCGCTAAGCAACAAAATTCGCATTCGGTACCGAATTGACGGCGTGTGCAACGAGGTCAACTCCCTTCCAAAGCAAATACAGGGCGCGGTAATTTCACGCTTAAAAATAATGTCGCATATTGACATTACTGAAAAGCGTAAACCACAGGACGGCAGAATATCCCTAAGGATTGACGACAAACCTTTAGATCTCCGCGTCAGCACGATCCCTGTTTCAAACGGCGAAAGCATTGTAATGAGGCTTCTTGAAAAAGAGTCTATAATGGTTAAACTTATCAAAATGGGATTTCACGAAGAAGATTTTGAGCGTTTTTCAGCCACTATTAGAAGGCCTAACGGCATATTGTTGGTCACCGGGCCAACCGGCAGCGGCAAGACAACCACGCTTTACGCCTCGTTAAATGAGCTTAACACTCCAGACAAAAAGATAATAACAGTTGAAAACCCGATTGAGTACGACCTTAAAGGCGTAAACCAATGCGAAGTGAACGAGCCTGCCGGGCTCACTTTTGCCGCAATTTTACGATCTATCCTGCGCCAGGACCCGAACATTGTGATTGTCGGCGAAATAAGGGATGTTGAAACCGCTGAGATAGCTATTGCCGCGGCGCTTACAGGGCACTTTATACTTAGCACTCTGCATACAAACGACGCGCCTTCCGCAATTACAAGACTTGTTGATATGGGGACAAAGCCGTACCTTATTGCAAGCTCTTTGCTTGGTGTCTTGGCTCAACGTCTTGTAAGGGCGATTTGTCCAAGCTGCATCGAACCTTTTAAATATAGCGAGAAACAGTTGATTGAAGTCGGCATTAATCCGGAAAAAACCGCAAACCACACATTCTACAAGGGCAAAGGATGCAACGACTGTAGTGGCAGCGGTTACAAGGGGCGAATGGGTTTGTACGAACTGATGCTGCTCAACAACGAAATGAAGGATCTTATATACAAAAATGAATCCAGGGAAAAGCTTAAGGAAGCCGCTTCGCGTTTTGGGATGAAGACGTTGCGCGAAGACGGCGTGCGCAAAGTAATGGACGGCAAAACAACTATTGAGGAAGTCCTCAGAGTTGCCGGCGCCGGTTAAAACGCCGGCGGCTCCGGAGGTTTATTTGTTTATATCGCTTTATCTCCAGCAAGCGCCGCGCTATATTCTTAATATCGTGTTTCCTGCGGAATATATAAAAACTATCGCGTTAGAATTGATCAATCTAAAAGAAATATAAAATGGCAATAATAAAAAAAGACAAGGCCGTCGAGGAGTCGAGACACGACCGCAAAGCTCGGCAAAAACTGTTTGGACAAGTCTTAAAGGATATGAACCTTGTCACCGAGGTGCAGATTCAGGAAGGGTTAACGTCGCAACAAGGCAAAACGGAGATGCTCGGCGCGACCCTTGTGCGGCTTAAATATGTTACTGAAGAGCAAATTCAGGAAGCAATCAGCGCTTACCTGGGCATGAAACGGGTGGACATAAAAAATCTGGAGCTGCCGCAAGAAGCTATAGATATGATACCTTCCTCTATTGCCCAGATATACAGGGTGTTGCCGGTTTCATTTAAAGACGGCGTTTTGGAGATAGCGCAGGAAAACGCGTTAAAAATGGATCAGTTGCATGATATAACGCTATTTTTTGGATATAAAATACGAGGGATTATTTGCAATTATAAGGATATAGGCGATGCTATTGAAAAGTACTACCCGCCCGGCAAATATGACGAATCAATTGAAGACCTCCTCGGCGCGGTCGATATTGGCAATGTAACTGAAGTTACCGACGACAAAGGAGCCATAGAAGTTGACCTTGAAAGCCTTAAAAAGATGGCCGATGTCGCCCCTGTAAAGAGCTTTGTGAACACGATTTTAGTTCAGGCAATAAAGGAGAAGGTAAGCGATATCCATTTTGAGCCGTTTGAGGACGAATTTTTTGTCCGTTACAGGGTTGATAATGTTCTTTATAAAAAAGCGTCGCCGCCGATTGGGTTCGGCATGGGCATTACAACCAGAATTAAAGTTATGTCAAACCTAAATATAACCGAGAGGCGAGTTCCACAGGACGGCAGAATAAAATTAAGAATTAAAGACGAGACAATAGAGTTCAGGGTCTCATGCCTGCCAACTAAATTCGGCGAAAGCATAGTGCTCAGGATATTTGACAAAAGTGTGGCGTCCGTCCATATTTCAGATTTAGGCATGCAAAAGGACAAGCTGGATGTAATGATGGATTTGCTGAAAATGCCTAATGGTATAGTTCTCGTCACCGGGCCTACGGGCTCCGGCAAAACATCAACACTTTATTCCGTTCTAAATTTTAAGAATACGGTAGACGTTAAAATAATCACCACCGAAGACCCCGTTGAAAATGATATTGAAGGCATAATGCAGATACCCATAAATCCGAATGTGGGCACCACGTTCGCCTCAAGTTTGCGCGCCATACTCAGGCAGGACCCGGATATAATCCTCGTGGGCGAAATCAGAGATGAAGAGACCGCGCAAATTGCCGTTGAAGCCGCCCTTACCGGCCATATGGTTTTCAGCACGTTGCACACAAACGATTCACCATCAACAATTACCAGGCTGGTGGACATGGGCATTCAACCGTTTATGATATCCGCCACTGTAAGAGCCGTAATCAGCCAGAGATTGCTTAGAAGAATCTGTCCGGAATGCAAAGAGGAGCTGGCGGAAGTTGATGAAACGCTTTTAAATGAATTTGATTTAACTAAAAAAGATGTAGAGGGTAAGAAGTTCTATCACGGGAAAGGTTGCGGAAATTGTAGGAATTCCGGTTACAAAGGCAGGTTGGCGATATTCGAATTAATGGAAATGAATGACGAAATATCTAAACTCGTAATAGCCCTTGCTTCCGTCGCGGATATTCGCGACGCAGCCAGGCGCAACGGCATGTACACGTTGCGTGAAAGCGGTTTATACGCCGTGTATAACGGCATAACTACCCTGGAACAGGTAATTGATGAAACCGCAGTTGATTAGGATTGGCTATATAAAGTTGTTTTGCTCCGCCCACCACAGGCATGCTGTTAAAATAAATTCAAATAATGAATTTTAAATGAAAAATGATAAAGCGCCACACAACAGCAAATATGATTTATAAAAACGGCTGATAGATTTTACAATTGCTATTATTCTTTAATATTTTATATTAAGAGTTTGCCAAGAAATAACCTGGGCTTTTAAATCATTTTCCTGAATATGATGCATAATACCGGAAACGCTCATATCTATAATTCATTTTACGCGCGGGAGAAATAGTTGTGCCCACATTCAAGTACAACGCTGTTGATAATTTAGGGAAAAAGGTCAAGGACTCTATAGACGCGGATTCCGCTGCCGACGCGACTGAAAAAATCAGGGAGCTGGGCTATTTCCCCACCAGCGTTAAAGAGGCCAAAAGCGGCAAATCAAAAAAAGCCGGCGCCTCTGCCGGCAAACCAAAGAAGAAAGGCGCCATTACCATCGGAGGAGTCTCCGCCAAACAGTTAAACACATTTACACGCCAACTTTCCACACTCATTAACGCGGATGTGCCTATTGTGCGCAGTCTCGGCATTCTTGAATCTCAAATGAAGCCCGGAAGGCTTAAAAACAGCCTCGACGCGATAGTCACCGACATTGAAGAGGGCACAAGCCTTTCCGACGCTATGGCAAAACATAAAAAGGCGTTTAGTAAAATCTATGTCAACACACTAAAAGCCGGTGAAATAGGCGGTATGCTTGACGAGATTTTGAACAGGCTTGCCGACTTTCTCGAAAAGATGGATCGTTTAAAGAAGAAGATCATCAGTTCATTAGTCTACCCTGTCTCTGTAATGGTTATGGCCGGCGCGATTATATCCGGTATAATGATGTTTATAATCCCGAATTTTGTAAAAATGTTTGCCGATATGGAGATTGAAGGCGGGCTCCCTGCAATTACGCAAATGGTGGTTGCGGCAAGCAATTTCATGGTTAATTCATGGTATATTCTGTTCGGCGTGCCGTTTGTCATGTTTGTTATGATGAAAATAGGGACGAAGATAAAGAAAATAAAATATTATATGGATCTTATGGCGTTTAAAATCCCCGTATTCGGCTTGATTATCAACAAATCCGTAGTTTCAAGTTTTTGCAGGACCCTTGCCACCCTATCCACCGCCGGTGTTCCCATACTCGAAGCCCTGGTAAACACAAGAGACGCAACGAAAAACGAAGTAATGATATGCGCCATAACCGGCATCTATGAAAGCGTGCGCGAAGGCGGAACGATTGAAGAGCCGTTAAAAAAGTCAAAAGTAACCGACGCTATTGTTATAAATATGGTTGCCGTGGGCGAAGAGACCGGCGAACTTGACAAAATGCTGGTTAAAGTGGCTGATAATATGGACACCGAGATTGATGCTCTGGTTGAATCTATGACCAGTTTGATCGAGCCTCTAATGATGGCCGGGCTGGGCGGGGCCATAGGCTTTATTGTGATCGCCATGTTTATGCCGATGATCAAGATGATGAACAGCCTTGCCTAAAAGTTATATTTTTATCTTTTTAAAAAAAAGGAGCTAAATTATGGCGATTTTAGATTTGTTAAAAATAATGGTAGACCGCGACGCGTCCGACATTTACGTCACAACCGGGGTGCCTCCGATGTTTCGCATTGACGGCGTTACACAACCGATCGGCGAGGCTGATTTGACGTCCAACGACACAAAAGAGCTGGCTTACTCAATGATGAACGAAAAGCAGACCGCTGAATTTGAGCGGGACCTTGAAATGAACATGGCCCTTTACTATCCTGAACTTGGCCGATTCAGGCTTAACGTCTTCTATCAACGCGAAGATATCGGTTTTGTTATACGCCAGATCAAGACTACGATATTGACCATCGATCAACTTGGCTTGCCGCAAGGCTTAAAAGAGGTGGTTATGACAAAGAGAGGTCTGGTTTTGGTTGTCGGCGGAACCGGGTCCGGTAAATCAACGTCTCTGGCGGCTATGATAGACCATAGAAATTCAACCGCTTCCGGCCACATCATCACAGTGGAGGATCCGGTGGAGTATGTGCATCCTCACAAAAAGTGCGTGGTAACGCAGAGGGAAGTCGGCGTTGACACACTTTCATTTTCAGCAGCCCTTAAAAACACATTGCGCCAGGCCCCCGACGTCATACTGGTCGGCGAAATCAGGGATATTGAGACAATGGAAGCCGCCATCACGTTTGCGGAGACAGGTCACCTCTGCATGGGGACGCTCCATTCCAACAACGCAAACCAGACAATGGAAAGGATAGTTAATTTCTTTCCGGCTGAAAGGCATGCCCAGATATATCAGCTTCTTTCCTTAAACCTGCGCGCGATTATTTCGCAAAGGCTGGTGCCGTCGGTTGACGGCAAACGCGCAGCCGCCATTGAGATATTGCTCGGCACCCCGCGCATTCAGGATTTAATCCTGAAAGGAAAGATCGACGCCTTAAAAGAGACTATGGCGGCCGGCGGCCAGGAAGGAATGCAAACATTTGACCAGGCCCTTTATGATTTGCTTAAATCCGGTAAAATAGATTACGACACAGCCCTGGCCAACGCCGATAGCGCAAACGATCTGCGTTTAAGGATAAAGATGGAATCCGGCGACGCAGCCCCGGAGGGCGAAGAACCAAAAGAGAAAAAATCACCATTTTCGTTAAAAGATTAAATTTATTCGCCGTCTGTATTCTGTTGTCTGATCTCTGGCTTCTGATTTCTTTTTTCTGTCTTCTGAATAACTATGCCCAATAAAAAAGGTTTCTCCTTAATTGAATTGCTTATCGTTATCGCCGTTACCGGGATAGCGGCCGGCTTTGCAATACCCGCGTATTTTAATCTGAAACCAGGCTTTAAAGTCAACGGGGCAGCCAGACAGATAATGAGCGATTTTATGTGGGCCAGGATGAAGTCTATTAATGAAAATAACAATTATGTGATAGTTTTCGGCACTGGAAGCGCAGGGACATATTCCGATAACACTTATTATATTTACGACGATGAGGACAGCGGCTTTTCCGATCCTACGACTGATCAGGACAGCGATGAACTTGCCAAGACGGTTGTTATCTCCGACAACTACACCGGCGTTAGTTTTGATTTTATTCCAGGCATGAAGAAAACAAGCAGCGGAACTTTGGCTGCCGGCGACTACCCGGTTACATTTACCACTAGTGGCGGCATTCGCTGGTTTAGATTCTCGCCCACCGGACGGGCCAATAAAGGCGGAACTATTTATATTATGATAGATGACGATGTATCATCCGAACGTGATGATAGAGCGCGCGCGGTTACAATGATCACCACCGGACGAGCAAAAATACGCCGTTATGTTGATGGAACATGGGACTGACATGAGATGCAAGCACAAAATAAAATATTTAAAAGAGATGTTTTCTATCAAAGTTAAAGGCTTTTCATTGATAGAGGTATTGGTGGCCATGGCCGTTATTACAATTGGCATATTTGCAATAATGACTATGATAATGGCGGTTATCAAAGCAAACGCCCACAGCAGAAACGCCACAACCGCCACTGCTCTGGTACAGCAAAAGATGGAAGATATTATAACTCTGGATTACGGAAGCATAACAACGTCAAACACTAATGATCTAGGTGGCACTTACACAACCACCACGGCTTTTAATGTTGATTTCAATTTAAGCATCTCTATAACAGAGGATACGCCCGTCACAAACAGCAAGACAATTGTTGTCGGCGGTTATTGGAGCCCGGCGACTACTACATCCAGCCACAAAGTTGAATTAAGCAGCATTGTGGCGCAATAAGCAAGATCTATGTCCCTAAAAACAAGAAAAACAGAACAAGGCTTTACCCTTATAGAAATGCTGGTCAGCCTAGCGATTGGCCTGGTAATACTCGGTATAACCATGAGCCTCTTTTTTGTGCAAAAAGACACATTTAGCAGGCAGGATCAACTATCCGAAATGCAACAGAATGTGCGCGCGGCAATGGATATGATTATAAGGGATATGAGGATGGCAGGATACGATCCGGCTGAAGCCGGTTTCGTCGGCATTGGCATTGACACTGCCGACAGCTCAACGGTAACAGTGTATGCAGACCTTGACGGCGACGGAACCACAAACGGCACAGATGAAACTATTGAATATTATTTCAATAATGACCAAATTGCAAGAAACACTGATGCAAGCCCAATTGCGGAATATATTGAATCGCTTGCGTTTACATATTTTGATTCAGCCGGCAATGCAACTACCACGGCGTCCGGCATCCGCAAAATACAGGTTGATATCCTGGGCAGAACGCGCGGCACAATCTCTACTTCAGGTTATGGATACGGTTCGTTAACCTCCAGTGTAAGGCCGAAAAATCTAGGAATTTAAAGTTTTTTATAGTTTCGAGTGTGATAAATATCACACAAAAACGCTATTTAATATACTATAATATAGATGCTTGTTTTTTTTGAGATTCTGAAATAAATTTTCGGTTTATTTTAAAAGGAAACAAAAATGAAAAGATTAAGATTAAGATTAAGATTAAGTAAAATTAAGTTCTCTAAAAAAGAGCCCGGCATGATTCTTATTATAGCCCTTGCTTTACTGGCCGTCCTGGCAATGGTTGGAACCATGGCGGTGCGAAACAGCACAACGGATATAAAGATCGGCTCCAACTATAAAAGAAGCACAGAGGCTCTTTATGTAGCTCAAGCCGGCATTGAGCACGCTAAAGCTATCCTTGCGCAAACAACACTTAATGACGCGTTAGGCACTACAACCGGCATTTTTGCGGGCGATGTTACTGTATTCGGCAACGGCTCATATACCGTGGCCCTTGTAAATGATGATGATGACTCTGATGATGATGGTAGCTCAGATGATGATGATAGCTCAGATGCGGGAAGCTCTGATACTGACGACGACAACAACATTGTATATATTTATGGAACAGGCACTGTGGCTAAACAGGCGTCTGTGACCTTGGAAGTAAAAGTGCTCAAAACCACATCCACTTTGCCTGATTTTGCCGGCGCAGTTAATTTAGTTGATCCTGATGTTGAAATAGGGCTTAACTCCGCCAGTGTTGATATTTATGGCGATGATTACTATTTTGACCCCGGCCCCCCAGCCAAAGCAAAAGCAGACACAACCGGCGTGTCCAAGCATGGAATTGCCGTGCAGGACAGCTCGCCTGACGAAAATATACACCACAATGCGGACATAACAGGGTCAGGCGGAACTGACGACATAGACTATGGAAATACAGATGTGACATTAGCTGAACTCCAAAGCCTTCGAACATCATTATTAGCCTCTTCCGGTTTGGTAACATACTCAGGATCTTTAACTATAAATAGCAGCAATATTTCAACGTATCCTCTAGGAAGTAGCAGCGCGCCCCAAATTACATATATAAATGGATCGCTTGACATTAATGGACAATCAGGCGCGGGTATATTAATTGTTGACGAAGACCTTGACGTTAGCGGCGGTTTTATCTTTGAAGGACTTGTTTTGGTTGGAGTTTGCGACACTTGTCCCGGCAGGTTTGAATCAGGCTCCGGTGGAGCCGATATTTATGGGTCTGTTATAGTCGCCAATCCAACATCTTCACATAGTGATGAAGCTCGGATAGACTTAAGTGGAGGAGCGAATATATATTACAGCACTCAAGGGCTAAGCTATGCTACAAGCTTATTAGATTCATCAGTAACCGTTATGTCGTGGCGTGAAATACATTGAGCAACGGTTGCAACTGAAAAAAGAGGCGCTATATGCGTTCAACATATTCAAAAAAAAACGTATGCAAATTGTCGTTTCGTCAAAATAATAGAGGCATGGCCCTAATTATTGCTTTGGTTTTGATTAGCGTTTTGGCCTTGATCGGCACATTTGCCGTGAAACATTCCACAACCGATATTAAAATCGGCACAAATTATAAAGAAAGCACAAAGGATTACTTTGCAGCTATGGCCGGGACAGAGGAGATGCGGTCGCGTCTAAGAGGCACATCAACCTCATCCAACTTTATCGGGGACACATCCAGTCCCGAGTCAAGTGTGTGGTCAACTTACATAAGAACCTCAATCGATTGGGCCGTAACCGACGATCCCAACTATGACGCCACATATACAAACACACTAAAAGACAGCGCGCAGGCCGACATTGATTTCTGGTCCAAAATCAGGCACAAACTTGAATACGACGCGGAACAGGATGGACATACTACCTTAAACAATCACTATTATGACGGCGACGGCGACACCGGCACGCATACTGCCGGCTCTCCCGGCAATATTGTCTACTATGGTTACGGCGATCCGTCGCAACCTACAACCGCAGTGCAATTTACTTCATCAACTTCTCACACATTCAAACCTGTCGAGATTATAACTTCAAACGGAGGAACAGGTAATTCCGAAAAAGAGCTGGAATGCGAAGTTGTGCGCAATTCAGGCCCGCCCATAACATCCGCTTTGTATTCGGAAACGGGAGTTACCGGCAACGGTTCCGCGTTGTCAATTGACGGCAATGACGATTGCGGAAACGCTGACGACCTGCCGCCAATATACACGGTAGACCCGGGCACAACAACCACGCATGGATCAAGCCCATCCTATACCGGCAGCCCTGCAACACCCACAAGCGGCTCTAATGATGTCGATATCGCCGGGTATGTAGACAGCCTTAAAGATGACGCCATAGTTGTGACGGATAGTTCTTATACTTTTAGCTCCTCGTATGAAACATATTACTGGGACACCGCCGGTTTAAGCCTTGGAGCCCGCACAATGACCGGCATAACCGGATACGGCGTCTTGCTTGTGGAAGAGAACATTAAATTGGGCGGAGGTTTTACTTGGTATGGGTTAATAATTGTCAAAGGCGATGTGGTGATGGGCGGAGGCGGAGGCGATGTAAACGTGTTCGGGGCTGTTTTGAGCGAGAGCAACTCCGACATAGGCGGCAATGTTAATATAAGTTATGACAGTTGTATTCTGGATGAAGCCCTGAATTTCCAATCATTCAAAATTATCAGGTGGAAGCAGTTGTATAATTAACTCCGTATTAAAAATGATAATAGAATTGACATATACGTAAACAAAAGGCACTATATACGTAAAAAACACGTATAAAAGGGGCGCATTATGCAAAAAAAATTGACAATATCAGTCGATGAGACGGTTTATGCAGGTCTTTATAAAGTTATTGGCAAAAGGAAGATAAGTCAATTTATAGAGAAGTTGGTTCGCCCTTATGTTGTAAAGCCGTCATTGTCGCAAGCATATAAAGAGATGGCTGAGGATGAAAATCGTGAAAAAGAGGCCACAGAGTGGTCGGATGGATTAATAGGGGATATTAGTGATGAAACGCGGTGAAGTTTGGTGGGTAAATTTTGAACCGGCAATTGGCGGAGAAATTAGAAAAAAACGACCCGCGATCATAGTGAGCAATGATGAATCAAACAAATATTTAAATAGAGTTCAGGTTGTTCCTACAACAGGGAATGTTGACCGTTTATACCCAAGCGAAGCATATGTGGAAATCAAGGGACGAAAGAGCAAAGCTATGGCGGATCAGATTACAACGGTGAGCAAGGCAAGATTGTTTCAAAAATATGGAGAAATAACAGACAATGA
Source organism: Candidatus Anammoxibacter sp. (assembly GCA_021777105.1). Taxonomy (GTDB): domain Bacteria; phylum Planctomycetota; class Brocadiia; order Brocadiales; family Anammoxibacteraceae; genus Anammoxibacter_B. Next base: position 22,852 of record JAIQZQ010000128.1, on the reverse strand, counting down.
TATGAAAAAAGTTGAAGGAGTAATAAAAATCCAACTTGATTTTAATTAAATTGAGACAAAACTATCATCCCCTTTCACCATTTCCTTTTTTATTTTTTTGATTTTTCATTAATTATCACTTAAAATCACCCCCTTAAGAGTATTCCTGCCGTTTTGAATCATATCTGATAGCGGTCATCTCTGTTAAATTTTTGAAACCAACATGAACGTTATAGACTCTATAATTCTGGGCATTATCCAAGGCCTGACGGAATTCCTGCCGGTAAGCAGTTCAGGGCATCTCGTTATATCGCAAAGTCTTTTGAAGATAGATTCCCCCGGCATTCTCATGGAAGTGTCGCTGCACATCGGCACACTGATTGCTATTTGCGCGGTATTCTGGAGAGACATACTTTTAATACTTTGCGAGTCGGGCTTGTCACTCGCTAAGTTGGCGTCTAAGAAAAGGCCGGCGGAAATCCTGGCCGAGCATCCAAACGCGAACCTTGCCGTAATGATTATCGCCGGAACAATTCCAACCGTTATTATCGGCTTGCTGTTTGAAGACGCCTTTGAGCGTCTTTTTAGCTCCCCTGTCCTTGTCGGCGCGATGTTGATCGTTACAGGGGTAATACTGTGGCTTACAAAATTAGTTAAGATCAACAAGCCGGGCAATGAATCCATTGGGTTTCTACGCGCTTTAATAATTGGAACGGTTCAGGGAATGGCCATAATGCCGGGCATATCGCGGTCCGGTTCAACAATTGCCGCAGCGTCGTTTATGGGCATTGAAAGGTCAATGGCGGCCAGGTTCTCGTTTTTGCTCTCGCTTCCGGCAATCATGGGAGCCGCTGTTTTAAAATTCAGCGATGTTGCCGCAAACAACGTCAGCGTTATAATTGTTGCCATAGGCACAATTACGGCGACAATCATAGGCTATTTTGCGCTCAGGTTTCTTGTTAATATTATTAATAAAGGCAAATTTTACGTATTTTCATACTACTGTTGGGCCTTGGGCGTTTTCACAATAATTAGATTTGTTTTATAAACTATGAAAGAATATTACTTAAGGTCAAAGAACCTGTCAAACAGCTTCCTGTTTATACTACCGTTGCTGGTTTTATACGAAATAGGCATGGCGTTTTCAGGCTCAAACGTCAAAAACAGCGCGGACGTAATGGTCAAGACGCCGTTGGCGTTTTTAGGCAGATACGGATCGTTGACGTTTAATTTTATTATCCTGATAATAGCCTTTGTTGCCGTCTTTCGACTGGAAAAGAAGCACAAACTCAATTTCCGCGTATACATCCCCATGTTTTTTGAGGCTTTTGTTTACGCTATTATTCTGGGCCCCTTGGTTGGCCGCGCAGTGGCGTATTTTGACCAACATTTTATTGCCGACCCGATGATTTCCGGTTTATGGTCGCAAATCATCCTTTCCGTGGGAGCCGGGGTTTATGAAGAGATTGTTTTCAGATTAATACTTTTAGGGGGTTTAAATCTGCTGTTTATTCGCGTTTTGCGATTCAGGCCTATTGCCTCGGTAATTTTAAGCATATTAATTGGCGCCGCGGCGTTTTCCGGCATCCACTACATTGGCTCCCTTAGCGACACATTTACAAGCGCGAGTTTCATATTCCGTTTTCTGGCCGGCGCGGTTTTATCCGCCATATTCATGTTCAGAGGCCTTGGCATAGCTGTGTACACTCACGCTATTTATGATGTAATGCTGGTTCTGCGTTTTATGGGGGATTGAGATAAGCAAGCAGAAACATGCCGCTATATTTCCCGGTTAAACGCGAGTTTTTTTTCATACATTGCCTATTGATTTATATAAACTGCGATAAGAATGTTGTTGCCGGCACAATAGTCGGCGTTGTGACGTCAAAACAATTCTTATCAACATAAGGCTGGTCAAATGCGACCTGAAACGCGTGTTTGGCTTTTGTCATTTTCTGAAAATAGTCCAGATTTTTTAGCCCCGCAAAGTCGGCTTTGGTTTTCACTTCAACTAAAAACCACGGTTGATCATTGCGGGTAGCAATAAAGTCCACCTCCTTTTTCTCCTTGTTGCGCAGGAAATAGAGGCCATAGTCTCCAAATCCGGCGTCCTGCCGGCCATGTATTGCCTTTAATAAATGTACGGCCACCATATTTTCTAATCGCGGCCCAGGCTTGCTTACCTCGGACCAATCCCATAAATAAAATTTCGGTTCTTTTAAAATAGATCGTGTTATATTTTTTGTCCAGGGCGATAAACGAAAGCAATAATAAAAGGATTCAAGCAATTGCAACCAACCCGCAACCGTCCTGACCGTGACATTAACCTTTTGTGCAAAACTGCTCATGCTTGTCAATTGACCGGTCTGTTGACTTAAGAGAAAAGCCAATATCTCAAGTTGTCCGATATCGGTTACGCGCGTTAAATCGCGAATATCATCCCTGAACATCTGATCCAGCCGCATCTTTTTCCATCTTTCGTAAAACGGCTTCTTATGGATAGTAAACGGCTCTGGAAATCCGCCAAACTCAATCAATTGTTGAAGTTTTTGAGGCGCAATCTCATGAGGCGGGCAAATCTCGTTTGTAATTGGATTTTTTTGCAGAATCTCCCCAACTGTAAACGGATGCAGCCTGTAGAGAAAAAAACGGCCCATCAAACTGTCCTGGCTTCTTCTATAAATATCAAGACGCGAGCTGCCGGTAACAACAATAGAAGCTCTCTCGTGATATAGATCAAAAAATCCCTTTAAAAAGTTTTTCCATTTGCCGTACTTATGAATCTCGTCAAAAATAATGCCAACCTTCTGCTTAGAAAGCTTTCCCTGGAAAACCGAATCTGCCACGGTTTTCTGTCCGGCTACGATAAGTTGGCGGTCTTCCTGCGCGTCCCAATTAAAATAAAAAGTTTGCCGGCCTTTGGCAAAGAGGGTTTTGGCCAATGTTGTCTTCCCGACCTGCCTGGGTCCGGCAATAAAAATCATTTGCCGATAGCTTTCCAGATGCTCCCGCAATAGGTTTGTGTACACTCGTTTCATACGACTATTTTATACAATGCTACAAGATGGTCAAGACTATTTTATAACATTGTATAAAATAGTCGTATGAAGTATAATGACGCCGCCATGGAAAATAAATGACTAATACTATAGCAATGGAGAGTAAAAACACTGATGCAAAATTTTATCCCACCCCACTCATCAAATTTATATTTGCCCGGTTGCTAAAAACATTTGAATTTAATGCAAAATACTAATATTATATGTCATCGCGCAACGGAAAACTGAAGATTATCATGCCCGTTTTACCTCTTATTATTTAAATAAATATTTTAATATACGTTTCTTTTGATTGGCTATGCCTGAAATATCCATAGTAATACCTGTTTATAATGAAGAAGATAATCTCTATCCTTTGATTTCGGCTATATTTGCCTCAATGGACAGCGTTAAACGAGAATACGAGGTCATATTTGTTAACGACGGCAGCACGGACAACAGCTTTGAAATCCTGAAAAAGCTCGCATGCGAAAACGCTAACATAAAAATAGTGAATTTTGACGCCAATTACGGTTTAACCGCCGCAATTGACGCCGGCTTTAAGGCGTCGTCAGGCGATATAATCGTTTCGCTTGACGCCGACCTGCAAAACGACCCCGCTGATATCCCAAAGATGCTTGACGGCGTAAAAGATTATGATATGGTATGCGGCTGGCGGCATAAAAGGGACGATCCATTGACCAAACGCGTATCATCCGTAATTGCAAACTATATAAGAAACAAAGTTTCAAACGAGCATGTAACTGATTCCGCATGCACTTTAAAGGCGTTTAGGCGGCAATGTCTGGACAAAATAAAGCTTTATGGAGGTTTGCACAGATTTCTGCCTACGCTTTTCAAAATGGAAGGTTTTTCCGTAACAGAGGTTAAAGTCAACCACCACCCAAGGACAAAAGGCAAGTCAAAATTTAATATAAGAAACAGGATGTTTACTTCATTTCTGGATCTTTTGGCCGTAGCCTGGATGAAGAAACGCCATTTAGACTATAAATTAAAGAAGTAATAGTTAATTGTTACGCTAACTTTTTTTAATGTATGAGAGATGAAAACGCTAAGAGGGTTATGTTTTCTTTTTCTAGCGATTGTTCGCTTTTTAATCAGCCGGGATGAAAATAGCCAATATTTTCATGATGATGAATCTGATCGTGAAAATGCGTTTACGCAACCGGCGCCATACAAAATAATAAGCAACATTACCGCCGCCAAACCTAAAGAATCCATTTTGTTGGCCCCGGTGGGAGCGCAAAGCGACGTTCGGTTTGAGGAACTCGCGTCAACATTAAGGGAGATGTTCAACGCTCCATGTAAAATAATTGAGACGGTGGAGATGCCGCGCAAAGCGTATAATCCTGAAAGAATGCAATACCACTCAACTATAATTATAAACAGTTTAAAAGATGCTTATGGACATAACGGCCATAAAGTCCTGGGGATAACGGAGTACGACCTTTATGTGCCGGAATTTACTTTTGTTTTCGGCCAGGCTGATCTGAACGGCTCTGCCGCGGTGATATCCTTGCGTAGACTAAGGCAGGAGTTTTACGGCAATGAAAATGACGACATCCTGTTTCAGAAACGCGTTGAAAAGGAAGCCGCTCATGAGCTTGGGCATACATGGAATGTAAGACATTGTAAAAACAAGAAATGCGTTATGTCATTTTCCAGCGCCATTATCGGCACAGACAAAAAGGATCTTAATTTCTGTAAAAAATGCTCAAAAATATTTGAAAGGAATATACAAAACTGATTCCATGAAAAGTATAAGAATGGATATATTTACGCCGACGGTTGTTTTTGTGACCGCGCTGTTTGCCTTTAACATCGCATTGTGCCGGGCTCAATCAGGCTCTAATAACATCGAAAACAATAAAGCGACCACAATTAAGATTAACGGCAAGACGCTTTTTGTCGAGCTTGCCACCACAGAAGAGGAGCGGCAGAGGGGCCTGATGTTTCGCGAAAAACTTGAAAAGGATCACGGCATGTTTTTTATATTTCCAAAAGTGGAATACGCTTCGTTCTGGATGAAAAACACATTAATACCGCTCTCTATCGCATATATAAAAGACGATGGATGCATATCGCAAATTGAAGATATGGAGCCGCAAAGCCTTAAATCGCATCCGTCCGCAATGAAAGTTAAGTTTGTATTGGAGATGAACAAGGGGTGGTTTGAGCGAAACGGCGTAAAGGTTGGAGACTATATTGAGACTAAAAAGTAATTTAAACAGGTTTTATAAAATATGAAAATAAAAGCAATAATTTTTGATCTTGACGACACTCTGTACGATTGCACGGGCCTGCTTACGGAAGCGTCTCGAAAAAGGGCGGCAAAAGCCATGGCGGAATCAGGCATACCATGCACGGAACAGGAAATTGTTCAGATGCAAAACGACGCGCTGGAAAAATATGGCCCTTACTATCACGTTTTTAATGAGATAGCGAATAAATACGGAGCCGGGCAGGATGTGGTGCGAAATGCCCTTCACGCGTACAACAGCAGCAAGGTGTCCGGTATTCAGCCGTTTCCGGATGTAAAACCAACTCTGAAAGAGCTTAAACAGGAGGGATTTAAACTGTTTCTTGTCACGGTTGGCGTGCATCAACGGCAGGAGGAGAAAATAAAACTTTTAAAATTTAACCGTCTGTTTGATGAAGTAATAATTAGCGACCAGGAAGTGGGCCTATTGCTTGAAGAGTGTTACGAAATGTTGATAAAGAGGCATAACCTTGAGCCGGACGAAGTTGCCGTAGTGGGAGACAGGGTCAGGGAAGAGCTTAGAATAGGCAAGTCAATGGGAATGACAACCATCAGGATGCTTCACGGGAAATACAAAATGACTACAAAGTCGCGTTTTGAAGAGAACGCGGACTATAAAATTAAACGCATTTTCCAGATTCCAACGGTTATCAAACTCCTGAATATGGACAAAACCCCAGGCAAACTAAAGATTGTGGCAATAGGAGGAGGCACCGGCCTGCCCATTGCCCTTGAAGGAGCTAAAACGTATAGCAAAAACCTTACAGGCATTGTCGCCGTTACGGATTCAGGCCGGAGTTCCGGCGTGCTGCGAGAACAGTTCGGCATTCTGCCGCCCGGGGACGCCAGAAACTGCTTGATCGCCCTTTCCGAATCTGAAGAACAGGAGCGCGACCTCTTCAACCTGTTTCAATACAGGTTTGACAAAGGCTCATTGACCGGCATGAGTCTCGGCAACTTGCTCATGGCGGCCCTCGCGGATATGACCGGCAGTTTTGATCAGGCAATAAAAAAGGCGAGCAAAATATTGTCGATTAAAGGCAAAGTCCTGCCTTCAACGTTGACAAACACCCACATCTGCGCAAAACTTGAAGATGGGACATATGTTGAAGAGGAGTTCAATGTGCGCGCGCCTGAGAAATCTCCGATAAAAACAGTCTCGCTTAAAGAAAAAGGAGTTAAAGCCCTTCCTGAAGCCATAGATGATATTCTTAACGCCGAGATAATAATTATCGGCCCCGGCAGCCTCTACACAAGCGTCATAACAAATCTCCTGGTTCGCGATATTAAAGACGCGATTAAAAAATCTCCCGCTATTAAAATATATGTTTGCAACATTGTGAGCCAACCCGGACAGTCCGACAATTACAACGTATCTAATCATGTTAACGCTATTATAAAATACCTCGGAGCCGGCGTTCTTGATTATGTGATTGTCAACAACAACATACCGTCTAAGAAGCTCCTCAAGAAATACGAAGAGGAAGGGGCCAAACTGATAGAGCTGGATAAAGCCGCAAAAAAACTTAAAACAAAAATAAAAGAGACCGATCTGGTCGAAGACCTTAAGGACAACAGAATATTATGGGAAAAGGCCGATATGCTGAGGCACGATCCGGATAAACTGGCCGATTCCGTTTGCAGAATTTACGCAGATCTGCCGCTTTCCTAAAAATTAGGGGGAAAATATAATATAACCTAACCCGGAAAATAAAAAAACACTTAATCGCATCGTTCCCAAACCCCAGTTTGGGAATGAAACAATTCGAGAAGCCCCAGCTTCGCGTTTGAGAGCAAATTTGACTTCATTTTACACGCGAAGCTGGGACTTCTCGAATTGCCGGTTCCCAAGCTGTGGCTTGGTAACCACAACGCTAAAACTCGCTGAATAGATACAAATATTGTGATAAATATATACCTTTAATTCCCCTTCCCTTGATGGGAGGGGTTAGGGAAGGGTGATAAGAATCGCTCAATTTCGAACCAAGTTTTTTACTTTTGCCTTTTTACTTTTTACGCGTCCGGCTTGTCCGGGTTAGGAGCAACCTATTATGCAGCCAGACACGATCCCTTATAAAAGAATAATCTTTGTTTGTTGCAATCAGCGAGACGAAGGAAAAGAGTGTTGCAACAACAAAGGCGGCAGCGAGATAAGAGACAAGTTGAAAAGAGCTGTCGCGGAATACGGCATTAAACAAAAAATCAGGGTATGCAAATCCGGCTGCATGGGCCAATGCGGCACGGGCGTAAACATAATGATATTTCCAGATAATATCTGGCTAAAGAATTTAACGACAAATGACATCCCAAAAATCATCAACGACTATATTGACCCATTGAAATAGAATATAATCAGCCCTCTAATCCATGAAAATTAAAATCTTCCAAGTCGACGCTTTTACCGGCAATGTGTTTTCAGGGAATCCCGCCGCTGTTTGCCCTTTGCCGGAGTGGCCGGACGACTCTCTATTGCAGGCTATAGCAGCTGAGAATTTTTTGCCGGAGACCGCGTTTATTGTTAAAGATAACAACCATTACGAATTGCGATGGTTTACCCCGGTTTCAGAGATAGACCTTTGCGGCCACGCCACGCTTGCCGCCGCTTTTGTAATCATGCGCTATATTGACAAGTCGCGGTATAATGTTAGTTTTGAAACAAAAAGCGGAAGACTGGAAGTAAAGCGCAAAAACGATATTTTTGCCATGAATTTCCCATCCATGCCCCCTAGCCCATGCAAAATCCCGCCTGACCTTGTAAACGCCCTGGGCGTTAAACCCCGCCAGGTATTGGCCGCAAGAGATTACATGGCGGTTTACGACTCAGAAGAAATTATACGCTCATTGCGCCCTGACATGTCTATTCTAAATGATTTAGACAAAATTGGTGTAATAGTCACGGCAATCGGCAAAAATTGCGATTTCGTATCCCGTTTTTTCGCGCCTAAAATAGGCATACCCGAAGACCCCGCAACCGGTTCGGCGCATTGCGAACTAACCCCATACTGGGCCAAGAAATTGTCAAAGACAAATTTACGCGCCAGGCAACTCTCCCAACGCGGCGGAGAGCTGTTTTGCGAACACAATGGAGAGAGAACAACAATCGCAGGCAAAGCAGCCCTATACATGGAAGGCTCCATATATTTAAAATAAAATTGTGCAATTCTAAATACCCCCTCCCCTAACCCCTCCCACTTAGGGGAGGGGAATTTGTCTTTTTAAGCTAGTTTTAGTTATAATCGTAAATTTAAAAAATTTCACCTAATGATTGACGTATTTTAATAAATGTATACCGTTTATTCCCCCTCCCTTGATGGGAGGGGTTAGGGGAGGGTGATAAGAATCGCACAGTTTAGGTTTAAATAAAATTGCGGGTAGGAGAGACTTTAACCTCCCTTTTAAACATTTATTTTATTCTTTCTTCATTTTAATTTAGATATTTTTATTTTAAGCCGACTTTTCAGGGCCAGGAGGGCAACGTTAATGAACAAACCACGATTAATCATTTTTGCGGCAGCTATATTAGTTTTTTCATCGTGCCTGTTTTCCTCAACAGGCAAAACGGCCATGCTTAAACTAAGCCTTGAACAGTTGACGAAAAACGCGGACTCCATCGTGCTCGGTGTTGTCGCCGACAAGTCAAGCTTTTGGAACGACAAGCATACCGTCATATATACGGATGTTACCGTGAAGGTTGAAAGGTCAATTGTTGGGCCGCCGAAAGAGAACGCGACATTTAGAATTATCGGAGGCGATGTTGACGGCCTAAGCCTGCGAACTTCAGTAGACCCCAGGTTTAATGTTGGCGAACGCGTTATTGTATTTCTGAGCGCCGGCGGCGATTCAGCGCTAAAAGTTGAAGGTTTGTTCCAGGGCAAATACTCGGTTAATAAAGGCGCTGTAATTCATGAAGGAAAGACCCTGTCGCTAAGCAATTTTATCAATTCAATTAATAGGATTGCCCTTGCGCTATCAGGAGGAGAACTTCAATGAAAAAGACTCTTTTGAAAATAACGCTGGCAATTATATGCGCGTCTATGTTGGCCGGCAAAGAGGCTTCAGCGTTTCAGTTAACACCAAGCAATTGGAGTTACAAAAAGAACCCAATGGGCGAAAACTGGACCATATGCAGCGAAGGCATGCCGGAAGACGCTGTAAAACGCACAAGAGAAGGAGCCGCGGCATGGAACTACGAGCATTTCAAGTTTACATTTGGCCCTAACGGTTGCCTTTCCGGCGGGGAGGAGACTATTGTAAACGAGATACATCAAATTAACTTTGGCGAACTTGAGCCCGGCGTTCTTGGCAGAACGCATATATGGTCGTTCACCGGCTCGGGCGAAACTGTTGAGTGCGACATGCGGTTTAACGACAATTTTAGCGCAACCCTTGAGTGGTATACCGGCGTTGACACGCCGTCGACCAGCCAGGTAGATTGGCAAACCACCGCCGCCCATGAAATGGGCCACTGCCTTGGCCTCAACCATTCGGAACTTGGCCCCGGCAAACCGGTAATGGCCACAAGCACAAAGCCGGGCGAAATACGAAGGACATTGACGGAAGACGACATTAACGGCAGAAATGAAATTTACAGTTCCTCAGGCGACGAAGAAGAGTTTGCCTGCCCCCTATCAATCGCGGCCCTTGACGTAACCGATAGTGAAAACGCGCTTGAAACCCTGCGCAATTTCCGAGATACGATAATGGTCTCAACCCAAAAAGGCAAACAATACATCAAATTTTTCTACAAACACGCAATAGAGACATCCCTGATTCTCCTGCGCAACCCTGACCTGCGCGCGCAAATAGCCGCGCAATTGGAACAACTTTTGCCTGTTATTGAATCATCAGTAAACGGTGTTCCAGCAATGTTGACGGCTGAAAATGTTAATGAAATTGAAACATTGTTAGCCGGCATACAGAGCAAAGCCGGCCATCGGTTGAAAGAAACGTTGCGCAAAGTTAAGGCGGATATTAAAGACGGCGCATTTTTGCCAAGTTTAGGCTTTAATGTTGATTCCGATAATTGACCGATTGTTTGCATTTTCAATTTAATACGTTTTAAAATGTAGTTTATTTAGGCTGGCTTTGATTGTGAATGCTTGATTATAAAACTAGCCCTTGCAAAGCCGACATATTTTTATATAATGTAACCATGAAACCAAATGCAAAATTAAAAAAATATATTGAATTGCATGAAAAGTATTTAAGCGAATCCGAAGCCCTTTTTAATCAAAAGAACTATTCTCAGGTTTCTGAGAAACTATGGGGCGCAACAGCAACTATTACCAAGGCTATCGCGGCTTCGCGAAAAAAAACTATAAGATCGCATGACGGAATAGCTTTTTTTCTTGCTTCCATAGCAAAAGAGGTTAAAGATGAAAGCATTTTAAATATTGTAAGCATTGCAAACTCAATGCATCAAAATTTTTACGAAGACAACTTGCCTCCTGAAGTCATAAAAAAAGCGTCTAAAACGATAAAACTGTTTAGCGGACGAATGCGTAACAAATTCCAGATTTAAGGCACGGAAAGAAAAATGTTGCGCGCATCTTTTGACGTTTCACACTCCAATGAAAACCGAAGACAGAAAATTATTAAAAGATTTGTTGCTAAAACAGCGCGCGCTTTCATTGGCCGTGTTAATTGACGGCAAACCTTATAGCGGTTTGCTGCCTTTTGTCACAGCCGAAGATTTTGCCTCTATATTTGTGCACGCCTCAAATATGGCAACACACACCGCCGGCTTAACCGAAAACGCGCCGGTCTCAATGCTGATTCATACCCCCGATAGCGCGGACGCGGATCCGCTTGAACTGCCGCGTGTCAGCCTGGATGGATTTGTTGTGCGATTAGAAAGAGACTCAAACGGTTACGCCGGAGCCCGCGACCTCTATATTGACAAATTCCCTGACAGCTCCCCCCTATTTGACTTTACCGACTTTAATATTTATCAATTAAATATTGAAAAAGCCCGTTTTGTCGCCGGCTTCGGCAAAGCGTTTAATTTAACCCGGCAATCAATAACCGATTTGTCTAAAGATTAGCAGCGCCAATTCACCCCCACCCATCAACCGACCTAAACTTCTCAACAGATTAGCGCCTTTATTCGTGTTTATAAATAATAGAAGGACTTGAGATTGCGTAAAAGCTATACATTTCAAATAAGGTTTGTGTTGATTAGGACATTTTAAGACCTCCTCAATCTTATTTTGCAATCTTTCAATTAGTTCGCGGTGTTTCTTAAGAGCTTTCACATCATTTTCAAACGCGTCTGAATAACGCCTTCCGTAATTACTCATTCAAGATCTTCTTAAAAAAAGTATCACTCTCTTCTTTTGTCTTACATTCCGTGTAACGCCCCGCTTTTATATCATTCTCACTAAGTTTTACAGCTTTAATCAATTCATCGCTTATCATATCTTCGCCGGGCATTTCTTCACCTTCGTGATCCAGCTCAGGTTCCACAATAACGGTGAAGTCTTGATCAGGATCGACTTTTAATTTTTTCTTCCAGGAAACAGGAAACTCGCTTCCTTTAATATGTTTTAGGATTGTAACCGACATTTTTAGGCTCCACAATGTAAACATGCATTTGTGACAATGTAATTTTAAAAATTATAACATCACTTCGTTAAAATTGGCACAAAAAGACTCTCGCTGGGGCTATTTTTCAGATTGCTCCAAAACGGTTTATTAAAAACCATTTGCGTTTAACTGATTGCCAAACGTTTAACGCAACAAAAAAACACATGAAGCTGTCTACAAGACGGTTCCAGCAAAAAGACAGAACCGAACCGGAATCGCAGCAGTGTTGAGGAATTGGCGGTTAAAGATAGTTCAACGTTGGCCTGAAAATAAAAGTGAAGAGACTAAGTTATTTTTGCCCAGCCCATTAGTTAAAGGCTACTCATACACACGTAATATTATAAATATATCAACTTGAGTTAAGCAAAAGTTTTTCCTGCTTAACCCAAGTTGATCTTGTTTTAATCAACTCCATTTAAACAATTATCAATTATCCGCCCCAAAGTTGCCAGTTCAATAGGTTTTTGTAAATATTTGCGTATACCTAAAGCCAGGGCTTCATCCTGGGAGATAAAACGGCTAAATCCGGACGACAAAATAACAGGCAAATCCGGACTTATTTTAAGTACTTCCTGAGCTAAAACCTTGCCCGACATCCGTGGCATGGCCATATCTGTAAACAGTAAATCAAATTTTTGTTGATTTTCATTGAATATTTTGATCGCTTCGTTTCCGTCATAACATATAGTAAGCCGGTAACCTAATGATTCTAAATATTTTTTGTATACCTTAACGATAGATTTATCATCCTCTACCAGAAGAATATGCCCTTTTCCTTGTTTGGCTTTATTCTCTTTTTCTACAAGCTCTATTTGCGCTCTCTCATTTTCTACTAATGGAAAGTATAGAGTAAACGTTGTCTCTCCATGGCGTAGATCTGACTTCTCTCTAGAATCTACAACTATTTTTCCATGATGGTTTTCTATAATACCGTAGACGATAGATAAGCCTAAACCTGTCCCCTTTCCAACTTCTTTTGTCGTAAAAAAAGGCTCCAATATTTTATTAATATATTTTTCAGGAATGCCGTGTCCCATGTCTCTTACAACCAGCTGAAAGTAATTTTTTATATCAGCGTTTTTTTCAGTATCAATAAATAAACTATTAAATTCAGAGCTATCAATTTTGCGGCAACAAAATTCTATTTTCCCGTTTATGCCGCCCACTGCGTGAACAGCATTGGTTGCAAGATTAATTAGCGCTTGATGGAGTTGGTTAAAGTCAGCCTTTATCATTCCGCAATCTTCTGAAATATCGGTAATGACTTCTATATTAGCGGGGATGGTAGCCCTTAACATCACGATGGCATCCTTAATCAACGCAACGGGGTCTAATATTATAAAATGGCCTACATCCATTCGGGAGAAAGTAAGTATTTTCTTTACCAGATCAGCGGCGCGTTTTCCTGAGTCTCTTATGACGGCAACGTTTTCCCAAACTTCACTCTTTTCCGGCAGCTCACTTAAACTTATTTCCGCAAAACCCAGTATCGTTGTTAAAATATTATTAAATTCATGAGCAATTCCTCCTGAGAGGGTCCCCAGAGCCTCCATTTTTTGAGACTCGCGGAGTTGCGTCTCCAACATTTTCTGTTCAGTTATGTTCCTTGCCACCCACAACACGGCTTTCTTATCATGCGCGTAACCAATAAAAGCGCACCGCCCCTCAAACCAGAGTTGCCCCTCTTCGAATTCTAAAGCGTATTCTACTTTTTGCAATTCCTTAGTCTCAATTGTTTTGTGAATTGTATTCATGACCAATTGTGATACATTTTCCGGCAATATCTCTTGTATGTATCCTCCGGCAACGCTCCCCTTCCCTCCTTTATACACCAGATTCTCAGTTGCTTTGTTGGTGACAGTATCTATTACCTGCCCATTTTCATTGATGATAAAAACAAGATCAGGCAACGTGTTTAAAAGCCCCTTCAAACGCTCGTTACTTTCACTCAAAGATTTCTCCGTCTCTTTTTGCAAAGTGTTGTCCATGATAAAAGCGACGCAGACATCCTGTTCACCTTCAAGCATTGCAATGCCAAGCACAATTGGAATGCGTTTGCCGTTTTTACCGATATATACGGCCGGATTTGCCTGTTTTTTTAAGCTGTTTTATTGCTTGTTCATCCAGATAACGGTACTCGGGAGGCGTCATTTCCGTCCACATCACAGTGCCGCTTAACAGCTCTTTACGTGAATAACCTACCATATTGAGAAAAGCGTCGTTAGCCTCCAGGATACGCCCGTTGAAATCCGCTAATATAATGCCTATAATGTTGGATTCAATTAGACGACGAGCGCGCGCCTCGCTTACACGCAAAGCCTCTTCCGCCTGTTTTCGTATAGTTATGTCCTCATGAACCGACACCCATACATCGCCATAATCGGGGTGATTAAAACCTGAAATCGCCGCATAACACCAAAATAGAGAGCCGTCACTTTTGATATTTTGAATTTCACCCGCCCAAGTCCCATTACATTTAAGTTCTCTAGCAATCGACTCTGCTACGTCAGTTGAAGTTCTATCGCCGGGAGCATTAAGAACACTTACGTGCTTGCCGATAAGCTTGCCATTTTCATATCCAAACATTTCTCCAAAACGTTTATTCGCATATACTATTGAGTTATCATTTGCCCTAACTAACTGAACGCCTTCAGCCATATTATCAACAATCTGTCCATGTAGACGGATCTTTCCTTCAACCTTTTTACGCGCGGAAATGTCACGGGCAAAAGCGCAAATATATCCCCCTTCTTTAAACTCGATAAAAGTAGACTGAATCTCCACCGGAAACACACGTCCGCCTTTTGTTTTATGATGAGCTTCAAAAGTTAGAGAACCGGCTTCTTTCATCTCTTGCCAATGGACATGCCATGACTCTTTAGGAAAATCAGGATCAATATCATATACTTTAAAGGAAAGGAACTCTTCTAATGAATATTCCAAAATCCTGCAGGCAGCTTTGTTTGCATAAATAATTGTTGGGTCTGATTTTATCCAAAATGTGGCATCTGCGTTGTTTTCAATCGTAAATTTAGAAAACAGGAGATCCTCTTCAATTTTCTTCACATTTGTAATATCAGTGAGCGTCCCTACATAACTTACAACATTGCCGTTTCTATCCAATTCTGTTTCTGCTTGCGCAAGCGCAAATATGATCTTATTGCCCGGCAAACAAAATCGCAATTCCAGATTGAACGGTTTGTTGTTTTGGACACAATCCATCCACTTTTTATAACTTCTCTCTTTATCATCAGGATGTATGTATTTTGTCCAGCCGGCTCCTGACGCATCTTCACTTTTTAAACCAATAAATTCACTACACCTATCATTTATATAAGTGTTATTCCCCGCTGCATCCGCGCGCCAAATACCAACAGGAGAGATCCTGTCTAAAAGCTCAAAGCTATGTTTAGACTGTTTTAATTCTTTTTCATTATTATGTTTATGTATCGCTGTTTTTATTGTTGTATTTAGCTCGTCTGCTTCAAATGGTTTAATCAAAAATCCAAATGGTTCGACCTTCAGAGCTATTTTAAATAGCGCCGGGTCTGTAAAAGACGCAAGATATACCACAGGTATGTCAAACTCTAGTTGAATCAGCTTTACAGCTTCAATGCCATCTATTACACCTTTTAATGTTATGTCCACTAACGCCAAATCAGGTCTATCATTTTTGACGCCGGCTATAACATCTTCTTTAGAATCAACAATTGATGTAATCCGGAGCCCCATCTTTTTCAAATCAGTTTTCAGCTTTTTAGATGTGTCGCGCTGATCTGCAACAATTAATATTTTTATGTTTTTCATTTTTTTTATTCCAACAAACATAATTATTGTACGCATAATATTTTAAATTAACCATTACGCTTCTAAATGTTATTTTCTTTGAATCTCCTCCTGCGCATTTTTGATTTCCAGCATTAAAAGTTGATGGTTATCTCCCAGGCAGTTTAACCAATGGCACATCTGCTCCGCGTTATTTAAATCTCGCCAGTGGTTGAATAGACAGGAATACTTGCCCAATGGAAGTCTTTGGCCCGCGGGATGTATCTCTAAAGTATATGAACCTTGACGGGTATCAATTTTATTGATTGAAGCTTTTACTATTTGTGACAGCCCGTATTCTCCGAACATTGGTTTCATTATTATATTTTTGCCGTCTTCCAAAGGGATCGTTATCTCTCCCAAAAAGCTAATATGGTCTGATAGTCCATAAACGCTGTGCGGCCAAAGCGGATGGCCGTCGTGCAAGTGATAATGTATAGGGATATTTAAAATAGTTAGTTCATTTATAACGTTAAGCACAACAGGCAATGCGGATTGCACAGCTAAATCATATCCTTCTTGTATCTCAGGGATGGTTAAATCAGACGCAGGGACATTGTAAATATCATTTCCATTAGATTTGCGCGCATACTCAATCCTTATCTGTTTAATTCCTATATGCCCTGTGTCAATACAAGCTCCAATATTCTCCAGCTCTTTTATCTCTTTAAAAAAAGAGATAAAAAGTTCAACAGGCAAACCAACTGCGTATTCTATATAGAGATGGGGCGGATATTCCATTTGATTTAAAGATGCATTAATCCGTCCCAATATTTCAGTATACTTATCACGCCGGCTTGCCATTTCATTATGATCATGGATAACTAATCCGAATATCCTTTTCCCAAACGATTTTGCAAAATCAATAATTAAATCAACGCCTTGCCTATCCAGAAGATTTAAGTTACGGTCAAGATGAATCAACGGAGGTCTATTGTTTAAAGGGTTGAACCCAAGTAGCCAATTAAGCTCGTCTTTAGAGCCTGCATAAAACTGAGCGCCCAAACAAATCTCGTTAAAATATTGAGATGCCATTCGCAAAAGGGAGTCATCACCTTCAATTCTTTTTTGAAATAACCCGTATACAGGTGGAAAATCCATAATATTCATGTAACAAAAAAACAGAAATAATTTTACTTTTTTGTTTCTTTTTGTTTATGCTTTCTATTAAATCAACAAATCGGAATATACAATCTCTATTATTTAGTTAGTTCAAGATACCTAAAACTCTCAATCCTTATTATGCGCATCCTTGTTGAGCGCGCGATTGAACGAGATAGACAATATCATTTGCAATCACACCTTCAATATCTTGAGGTTTGTTAAATCTTTCCTCAATAAATTTGCCGATTGATGATAAACGTTGAACTAAACTGTTTCTATATTTTTCAGATATTGATATTCTTACTTTAGAGTAATCCTCTGTTTTGTAATAAAAACTATCATTTAAATCCGGAAAAATAGATTTACTAAGGTTGCTGAAGGTTACAATATTTACATCTCCGGAGCTTTTATTGCAAACCATTCGATAAGGAGTTCCTGCTATTGCGCCGGATGTCAACGTTTCACCAAGGCCTGTGGCAATTTCGATATACATTTCATCGATGCTATTATTAATAGGATTTATAGTATGTATAACAAAACTGAATTCAGGGATTATCATCTCCTGTATAAGCACAGCCATATGGGCCATGTTCTGAGGTATTCCATGTTTTTTCCTGGTTGTTATTGCCGGTTCCGACCATAATGAAGCCCAAACATCTAAAACCGCGCTTTCCACATTTAAAGGTGCCACATTGGCAACAGATTCGTAAATCCCGGCTCCCGACATTTCGTCATTGTCTTCACAATTGGAGCTTGAACGCGCTATTAACCGTTTATACAGAGCACATTTATTAATAACCTCATGCATTAAACCTTTATCTATTTTCAGTTTTTTTATGAGCCTCTGAATTTGTTTTGCCGCCTTTTCAGGATTTGGCGGTAAAAGGTTATCCAGACTGTTAACTAATTCTGAATACTCATGTTTTACTGATGGGTTAGCATTTAAGCTCTCTTCCAATACTCTAAAAGGGAGCACAATTCCGCGTGGAGTTTGAAAGTCAGCGCTTTCCTGCAACGCCAAATCTTCAAGCTGTTTTGCGGCATAAGCCTTACTGCCGCTATTTCTCAGTGAAACATCATCAAGAGTTATATATCTTGACGCATGGTTTAAATCAATTTCAGAAACAGTAATTTGTTCATAAATGGTAATTTTGTCGCCGGCTTCTTGTAGATCCGGCGCTATGTCCCATCCAACAAGATCAGGCGTTACTTTTAAAGATACAAACTTTCCTGATAAAGTTTTAATTTCTGAAAAAACATCTTCATCTTCAATTATAGTAAAAACAACATTGGCCTGCCGCGCCCGTATTCCAAAATGGCATAGGTGGGGTAGTTGCCGCCCCAGTATAATGCCGACTACGTTTTCCGGCATCTCCTCATCGCCGTTTACCGATTTTATAACTAATATAATAGGCGCATTAATTGAGCCATGCAACTCATCTATTTTCTCAACAAATGTTATTCGACCGGACACCTCCCCTGTGACGACCGCATCCCATGGGCTAAGATTTGCCAGATTTCTGACACTCTTTAAAGTATTTGATACAAGCTTTGAGAATTGAAAAACCAGGCTGTCCCGTATCTCATCCTCGCAATAAGTATTAATAAACTCATTTTCCAGGCCTAATGCCTGCCCAAGATTATTAACTCTATCTAAAAACATTTTAAGCAAATTGATTGTAAATTCGTTTGCCAGGCGATCGCATCGATCAAGGGTTGCCTTTAGGCGGAGAAGTTGTTTATGATCATCTAATGCAAGTTCTTTGCGCCAGGCAGTTAATTCCGACTCAATTGCGCGGCACTCATCAGGCTCAATACCGCTAAGCCTTAAATTTCGCGCTACTAAAGGCAAAACATCCAGCGCCGGCGCCAATGTCCCGGAATCGTTTGCGGAATAAAGCGTGTTAATAAATTGGCTTAACAAGACATGCGCGTATTCTTCAAGGCCTATCTCCGCCAACCTTAGCTTTTGCGTAAACGGCGTTGTTTCCTTACCGGCAAAAACAGTGAAATCTTCTCTTAACAATGTCAGGCATTCCAGGAGTTTAATGCGCACATAAGGGGCTTCACTAACTTCTCTTTTCAAAGTTAAGAACTCTTTAATTGCAAAATGCCCCTTAAACTCACCAGATAATAAAATGCTTTCCAATAATTTTTCAATTGGCTTTGCATTAAAGAATTCGAGCAACTCTTCATGAAATATCTTATATTCATTGACAAATTGAGGCGAAAAATCAGCTTCGGGATCAGTGATTCGTTTTAGAAAAGCCCGCGACGTTTCCAAATCTTTTGGGTCCGCGCAACGATGGAGTTTGTTTTGCAGTGTATGTTTAATTTCATGTTTAAGCTCTTTTGGGATATCATTTCTATGGGCAATGTCGCGTATCCTTGTTAGCGGTTCCTTATTTGTGAATGCATTATCAAAAGATGGGATAAAAGGATATATTTTCCTAATAACAAACATATTCTCTGCGCTTGTAATCTTATTTAATATTTCACAAAAATCCAGCGCAATATTAGCATGATGTTGCGGCCTGAAATGCCGGCCGTCTTCATTGCAGGCAACCTTTCCGGTATGGATAAAACGCAAATATAACGACAAATAAATAAGCTTTTCAATATCAGGCGAAAATGATTCATCTAAAAACAGATTATAAACCCATAATAACTTTTCTCGCCAGCTAACAACAGTTTTATCCGCGTTAACGATTGTATTTAAAAACTCGTCATTACTCTTAAACGGCAATGAGGACTTAATCCTACTGTTTTCATGGTTTCCAATAAACGGTTTCTGTGTAGTTTTCCGGTTTTCATCTATAATGGTATACAGCATGTCGCGAGCATTGTTTAACAATGAAGGAGGATCAGGCCATTGTTCAAGTATTATAGAACCTGAAAAACCGCGGTTGACAAGACGCCCCAGAAAGCCGTAAATACCATCAGGGTTATTGGTGGACGGCCCAGTAAAGAGAGTCAAATGAGTGTCATTATCGCCATAGTTCTCATGTAAATGTATATGTATTATTGGAATCCCGCCGTCAATAGCGTCAAAGAACTTAAGGTAGTCATTATGTGTGTTGGAGCATAAATTAGCATGGCCAACGTCAAAGCACATTCCTATCGTATTTTGATTTAAATTAATTTTTTTTCTTATTACGGAGAATATATTATTGAAATCAGACGGTGAAGTTGTAACAGTGTTTTCTATAGCAAGCCTAATGCCATACTGGGTCAGCTGTTTTAAATATGGGGCTATTGAGTCAACATAATATGCCGCGCCTTTTTCCATATTGAGATGCACATTTAAAAGTTCAGCGCCAATATCGGAAGCAAAACTAATGCTTTCCTCTATATATGGTTGTGATTCAGTTTCTATAAGGTTTAGCCACCATGGAGTATGCACGGACAACCTGATATTGTTTACGCCGGCCAGCCTTTTGATGTTCAAACGCGTCTTTTGGTCAAGATCGCATTCACTCCATCCTATGCATGGCGATCTTTTATCCGGAAACCATTCAAAGGCGCTAAATCCGTTTTTAATTGCATATTCAAACGGCAGAAATGGATCACCCGCTGAAAAAGCAGTCTGATTGCCTATAAATATTTTTTCATTTAATCTTTTCATTTTTTATTATTTTAGAGGATTCTACATAATTATTCAGCGTGTTTTCACTAGGCGGCTATACACACCCCTAAATCCCCTCTTATTAGAGGGGACTTTGCGGCAATAAATCCGATTTAATATCCCATCTAAAAAGAGGGGTGGCCGCTGAATGGCGGACGGGGTGTGTAAATCACGCTGAATAGTTACGATTCCACAACTCTTTGCCTCATCTTCTTTAAAAACAGGTTTTCTATTGTAACTTATATTGTATGATTTTAATAATCATATAAATAGTATCACAAGCATATTTGCCAATGTTTAGTTAAACAGAGGCAGGACGCCTCTAATACTTAATGGGCTCCTAATTTACGCATATTAATATGGTTTCTTTTAAAAGCTTTTGTAAATTATTGTTGCGCAGCCTCTTGATGGAAAAAGCTTGAATTATGGCGTTTATTGTTCTACTATTAAACCCTTTTAAATAATCGCAATTTAACACATATTACATAAATAAAATGGACGACAAGAAACTTAAAATAGGGAAATATGAATTCACTTCGCGCCTCTTTGTGGGCACGGGTAAATATGAGACTTTGCCGCTTATGGCCGAGGCGCTTGAAGCCAGCGGAACTGAGCTTGTAACCGTGGCAGTGAGAAGGGCCAAATTGGGAACAGATGAATCTTTATTAAACTATATTGACCAGAAGAAATACACTATTCTGCCGAACACGGCAGGATGTTTCTCTGCGGAGGAGGCGTTGCGCACGGCGAGGTTGGCAAGGGAGACCGGGATATCCGACATGGTGAAGCTTGAAGTGCTTGGCGATGAAAAGACGCTGCTGCCTGACCCGATAGGCACGCTTGAGGCGACTGAAATACTTGTGAAGGAGGGGTTTACCGTGCTGGTTTACACTTCCGACGATCCTATTATTGCCAAACGCCTGGAAGATATGGGGGCGGCAAGCGTTATGCCCGCAGGGGCGCCCATAGGATCGGGCCAGGGTATACTTAATAAAAACAATATTCGAATAATAATGGAGACGCTAAGCGTTCCCATTATTGTTGACGCCGGTGTCGGCACGGCATCGGACGTTACGGTGGCAATGGAGCTTGGCAGCGAAGGCGTGCTGTTAAACACCGGCATTGCGTCAGCTAAAGATCCTCTAAAAATGGCAAGAGCAATGAAACTGGCTTGTGAATCAGGCCGCCTGGCGTATCTGGCTGGCAGAATCCCTAAGAAAATGTACGCTACAGCAAGCAGCCCGTTAAAAGATTTTTAAAATTGTTCATGTCAAATACCTAACCTGAATAAACCGGAAAAGTAAAAGCAATATAAACCACAGATTTCACAGATTAAAAGCGAAAAAACAATATTTAAAGCTGGAGCTGTCTTGTAGACTGCTTCAAAATGTTTTTGCTTTGCGATTTGATGAAATTTTTAAATTTCTTGTTAAAAATTATCAACATTTAACTTCTAAGGGTTCGCTCAAAAACCCAATAATATAAAACCATAATGCTAGCTAAACGAATAATACCATGTCTTGATGTAAAAGACGGCAGAGTTGTTAAAGGGGTAAATTTTGTCAATTTGCGCGACGCGGGCGATCCTGTTGAAGTTGCCCGCATATACGATGAGGAAGGCGCGGATGAATTGACGTTTCTGGACATCACGGCCTCGCATGAAAAACGAGACATTATCTTTGACGTGGTTAAAAAGACGTCTGAACAGATATTTATGCCGCTTACCGTGGGCGGCGGCATTCGCAACCTTGACGATATACGCAACCTTTTAAAAGCCGGAGCAGATAAGGTTTCAATTAATTCAGCGGCTGTTAAAGATCCTGATTTTATCAACAGGGCCTCAAAAAGGTTTGGAAGCCAATGCATTGTTGTTGCGATTGATGTAAAAAAAATTATTAATAAAGAGGATGTTGACGATTCCGATCCTAAATGGGAAGTGTTTATAAACGGGGGCCGTATTCCGGTAAATCTGGACGCGTTGCTTTGGGCAAAAGAGGTTGAGGATAGGGGCGCGGGCGAAATCCTGCTGACAAGCATGGATTGCGACGGAACAAAAGACGGCTTTAACGTGCCGCTTATGAAGCTTATCTCTGAAACGCTGGAGATACCCGTCATCGCCTCCGGCGGAGCGGGAACGCTGGATCATTTCTACGAAATATTCACAAAAGGCAAGGCCGACGCAGCTCTTGCGGCTTCAATATTCCACTACGGCGAGATAAAAATCGGCGAGATAAAAGAGTATTTGTCCGGCAAGGGAGTAGAAGTAAGGAAATAGTTTTTTCAGGACAAACCTGAAAAACAAAAAAAGTATAAGCAAAAATTCCAAATAAATTAAGAGCTTTTAAAATCCACATAAATAGTGGCGCAGGCATACCGGCCTGTGTGTAAATTGATCACAGGCAGGGTTGCCTGCGC
>JAIQZQ010000127.1 GCA_021777105.1 Candidatus Anammoxibacter sp. | reverse complement strand
AATATTATTGCCGCCGGTGTGATCGCGTATTATCAGAATACACTGGAAAAAGCAATTGTGTTGGCTATTTTCCTGCCGATTATTTCAGATATGAGTGGCTGTTCTGGAAATCAGGCGGTAGCGGTAAGCATAAGAGAGTTGCCCCTGGGAATGGTAAGGCCCCATGAATTGACAAGGTTTTTTTTGTAAAGAAGTCGTTGTGGGCATTATAAATGGTTTAATTCTGGGATGTTTGCTTGGGGGCGCTGCGGCGCTTTGGAACGGCAATCCATATCTTGGCCTTGTTGTAGCAACCGCATTAGCCGCTAATACAATCGTAGCTGTTTCATTGGGAGGGGCGCTCCCGCTTATTTTGAAAAAACTGAATCGGGATCCCGCTTTGGTCTCCGGCCCTGTTTTAACCACTATTACCGATATGTGTGGTTTTTTCTTTGTCCTGGGTTTTGCAAATGTGATGATGCATAAACTAATCGTATAATTAGGGTCTGTTTATTGCCTGCATATAACTAAGGACTCGGAAAGAAATAACCTTGGCTTGTTTGATTATTAAAATTAGTGATAAGGAACGCGATGTTGTTAATTTAAAAGCTCTATTTATCATTTTTCAATTTTATAATTTCTTTAGAATCACTCTTTTTTTTGTAAGCTCTCATAACTATGTAACTCAAAAAATAGCAAAACGCGGAAATGCTTATTGCCAATATTATATTACCCACCAGAAATATTTTTGTATAACAATAGACGTGTTCCAGTAATGATATTTTATATTCAACGATTGGAGCGGCTCCAAAAAGCCAATCCCCTATCTTAAAACTTAATGCATAGATAGGGATGAGCGTTAGATAATTCCAGAATACAATCGCTAAAAATACCGAAACTTTATTTGTTTTTTAAAAAGTATAGCAATTACTGCGCCAAGAACCATAATATCCGGTTGCTAATCTGCGCAATCTAACAGAATTAACCGGAATTGGCATGCCATCCGCCGTTAGTGTGGTTTTCATAATTAAAAGATATTATTAAATATAAAATAATTGCCATTAACAGTACAATTTTCTTCACTCCAGTCAGTACCTTGGCCGTTAATCACGCTCTTCAGCCATTTGTTAATTAAAAGAATTATATTTAGAATTTATTGACACTTTTATTTCTGTTTTAGATTAACTTCAGGATATAATTCCTTTGCGCATTCCGGACATATTCCGTGTGTAAATTTTGCTTCCGAATGGTCTCGAATGTAATTTTCGATTTGATGCCAGTACCCTTTATCATCCCTTATTTGCTTACATGATGCGCAGATTGGCAATAAGCCTCTGAGTATATTGACCTCAGATTCCTTTCTTCTAATCTCATTCTTTATATCTGTAATATCACGTTCTGTCGTGGCTATGGCATCTGTAAACCCAAAATCATTTTTTAAGCATGTGATCACGAGCCATACATCTAATATCTTTCCGTTCTTCGTTAAGCGAAAAGTCTCAAACGATTCTACAATGTCACCTGATGATATTCTTTCCAAATACTTTATAGATTCTTCTTTTCTGTCCGGTGGCACAATTTGCTCAATATTCATCTCCAAAGCTTCAGCTTCAGTATATCCATACATTTTCTCGGCCCCTCTGTTCCAGGCCATTATGTTCCCTTGTAAATCATGAACAGTGATGGCGTCATTAGAATCTTTAAGAACAACAGCCAGTCTACGAAGAACTGATTCGTTTGTTTCAAATTGCATAGTTTGTTTTGTCCTTTGCGTGATTTGTGAATTAATCATTAAAAAAAGCTGACAGTTTTTGCCGTCCACTTGTTTTGCTAATAGGTATTTCGAGTCTATATATTATATCGTAGCCAAGTGACAAGCGCTATATATTAACAGAGAAATGACTTATTTTTAATTGCGACACAGCCTGTATGTCTGTGGAGAATGACTATTGCTATCAATTGTTATATGTTTTTACAGTTTCTAAAAAGGAACTTATTATCATTAACCCTCCTCCTTCATATCCTCATCTTCGTTTTTCCATGACTTACTTGGTTCTCCATCCTCTTCCTTCTGCTTCGTATATGACTCAGATACCCCTTCATTTTGTTTTTTGTTGTCCTGGCTAGAGTTCTTATACATTGTTTCGGCTAACTTATGAGAAGCGCGCGTTAGCCCTTCAATAGCGCTCTTTATTTCATCAGCATTATTAGTGTCCTTTACTGATTTAAGCCTTTCTATATCACCGTCAAGTTTTATCCTTTTGTCATTAATGTCTAAATTCATTCTGTTGTCTTTAAACACGAGGATCTTAAATGTCATTAAAATTTTATCCCCTATTTCATCTTTTATGCGCTGGTCTGTTTTACCTTCCTTTGGTTGAAGTAATAGATACGATTGAAGAATGATCACAATTGCCAGGATTGAGATTATTGCCATGACGCTTTTTTTTGACATCGCATGGGTTGAAGAATGTTCATGATAATATCTTCCTATAAATAATAGGTTGACAAGTTTAAATGTTATCACTAGCAGATTAATTTTTTACTCTCGCATAGTTGATATTTGGTAAAACAATAACATTCCAACTTTGGTGGAGATCAAACAATATCTCCCTGGCATTGTCAAATTTTTTATCGTTTACCAATTGCAGACAAAAATCATATAGTCTGAAAAGCCCGAAGCTTATTTCTTTATAACGCTGATCAAGTAATCCCTTTAACTTGTTTATAACGCTCTGTGCTTTTAAAGCGTCTTTGGCGTCACAAGCTTTGATTCCTATATCAATGATTGCGTCTATATTAGAATATAGGTGATCATTATGTTTCCGTTTACCCCTTATAGGAGTTCTCTTGTTTACTTTTTTATGCTTCATTTTTATATCCCCTTATAGATTGTTTTAAGCAAATGCAATATTAACTGTAGATCATGCAGACGAGGACTTCTTTCTCTTTTCTTTTTTTGCTTTAGGGGTGGTTAACTCAACAACTCCATCTCTATATGTAACGAAAGCTTTCTCATGTTCAATTTCGGTTGACACTTGTTTTTAGATTTCCCATTTCCCACACTCCTCTTTAAAAATGTTAAATGGTAAAAAATATCAACTGGAAGCCATATTACATGCGGCGTTCAACCGCCACTAAACGCTATATGTAATATACGCATCCGCTACTTACTTAACTTCAACAGAAATTCGTTTTGTTTTAGCTTTCTCTTTTTTTGGCAGGTGCAACTCAAGTACTCCATCTTTATACGTTGCTTTTACGTTATCTTCCTCTACCGCTGATGGAAGATGTATTGTCCTGCTAAAACTTCCATAAAACCTCTCTGACTTGTAGTAGCTCTCTTCGTTAACTTTACTTTCCATCTTTTTTTCACCTTTAATTGTTAACAAGTCATCATTGACAGAAATATCCATTTCGTCTTTCTTTAGCCCGGGAATATCTGCCTTAACAAGCACTTCATTATCAGAATCGAATACGTCAACTGATGGCATCCAATCATTGCTAAATAGCCCGACATCTCGCCTCATTAATCTTGATATAGGTTTTAAGAAATTGCTTATCTCGCTACCTGAATATTCAAACCCATGAAAAGGATCAGCAAAAAAATCTATTCTTTTAAATGGCGCTAAATTCATTTTAATTACCTCCTCGTTTAGTTATTGATATAAATATAAAAAATAACATGACCTTTTTAGCTCATTACAATTCTCAATTCACCAGATTTTAAATACATCTCCAAATATTAATTGATCGTAATTTTCTTTGGCAAAGTTTCTCCAGTTTTTGGCAGGCTTAATACAAGTACTCCATTTTCGTACTTTGCTTTTATCGCTTCTTTATTAATCGTGGATCCCAATGAGAAACTTCGTTTGAATGCAAATGGACATCTTTCACTATGAAGAACTGTATAGCCTTCAGGCGCTAAGTTTAATCTTTGTTTGCCTGTAATGGTTAACTCGTTGTCGTTAAGATCCATATCAATATTTTCACGTGTGAGTCCAGCCATTTCGGCTTCTAGAATGAACTCTTTATCTTTTTCGATAATATTGATTAATGGAGAAACTGTCCTTTCTCTTTCACACTCGTTCTTTTTTTCTAAAGTACTGTTTTGTCCCATAACACACCTCCTGTTTATTATTAAAAAGTTTAAGAAATTAATGTTTCTAATTCTGCAACAGTTTTATTACCTCCTTACGTGCTTCATTTTTTATTATCTGCAATAATTGAAAATCAGATTAACTATTATTTATATAGCAAGAAGCGTGCCAAAGTTGTAACAGGTGTGATGTTAGATAGTTATGTGTTTTATATGTTTTAGAGATAAGAGCATTGGACGTTTTGTCCTTATTTTAGTATGGCGTAATTTACCGTGTGGGACAAAATGTCCTATAGGAAGAAGTTGGAGAGTGCAGTTAATGATTGTAATTTGGCTATTGACAACTTCTTTAATAGAGGAATGTCAAAAGTTGTAAAACAAATCTCCCTAAATCCCTTTACTAAAGAGGGATTTCTATTTTCCTCCTTTGAAAAATGGGGTTAGAAGGATTTATTTTCTTAATTCAATGACATTGCCCTAATGTCGTGTTGAGGACAATTTACTGCAAAATGATATTTTGCAGTTTTCTTCGAAGAGTACGGATGCTTATACCTAGCATCGCTGCGGCTTTAGTCTTGTTGCCATTTGTTAGCTTGAGCTTCTCTTTTATAAGAATTGCTTCGGCCTCTTCAAGGTTGGCGCCTATTGGTATGTGGACGCCTGTACATATATTTCCAGATGAGGGTTGATGAACTATCTGTTTTTTGTCACTTAAGTGGGGTATTATATGGAACGGAAATATTCGCTTGGTATCAGGAGGGAGTAATGTCGCGATACGGGTCATGATATTCCTGAGTTCACGGACATTCCCCTTCCATGGGTGTTGTTCAAGAAGGAATATGGTTTCTGGAGAAAGTTCTGGAAATGGGCGCGTATGGCCCATTTCGTCAAATGCTCTTTCTATAAAATGAACCGTTAATAGAGAGATATCCTCCTTTCTCTTGTTCAATGGAGGAAGGTTGAGGCGTAATATGTTTATTCGGTAGTAAAGGTCTTCTCGGAACAGATTGTTTTCTACCGCATTCTCAAGATCTATTCTGGTTGCGGTAATAACACGCACATCAATCGGGATGGGGTCGTCACTGCCTACCCTAGTTACCCTCCTTTCTTCCAGTACCCGAAGAAGTCTAACTTGCAGGTTTAGGGACATGTCGCCAATTTCATCAAGAAAGAGGGAGCCTTTGTCTGCTGATTCAAACTTTCCCTTGCGTGTCTTTATTGCGTTAGTGAAGGCCCCTTTTTCATGTCCAAATAGTTCACTTTCAATAAGGTTCTCTGGTATGGCTCCGCAGTTTATAGGAACAAACGGGCCGTTCGCCCGTTTACTTAAGACGTGAATAGCTCTGGCGACAATCTCTTTGCCTGTGCCTGTTTCTCCTGTAATTAGAACGGTTTGATCAGATGCTGCTATCTCAGGAAGGTTTGAGAGTATTTGCTGCATAATCGGTGAACGATAGAGAAAATAGGACTTAACTTTTCTCGCGAAAGGTTCTATGACGGACAGAGAGGTGTTTTTTGCGTTTAGGGATTTTCCGGATATAGCGTTAACTGTTTTTGCAAATCGTTCAAATTCAATAGGCTTCTTTAAATAGTCATCAATTACAATTCTGACAAAGTCCTTTTCTGTCTCAACTGAATCATGATCCTCTGCAACTAAGAGATAAAACAGGGTGTCAGGATATAAAGACTTGTAATCATTTATAACATTTATATATTCTTCGTCCACAAGATCTATGTAAGTTATAATGACTTCGATACCTTGGCGGGCAATGATGTCAACGGCTCCCTTATAATCATTAGCTGTAAAGACTTGAGCGCCAAAGCCATTTAATCCATCTTTTATAACTTGCACTGAAGCGGGATTACTTTCGACGACAAGAAACGAGATGCCAGTTAACTCAGTGGTTTTATTATCCATAATTGAATCTTTAATCTTTAAAGCTTTAAGCAGGTTGTCATAGAATTGCGGTTATAGTAAATGGTGAAATGCTTCCCGAAAATAATTGAACTTTCTCCTGCCTAATCAGGATGGAACACTTAAATCGTACTCAAGATGCGACACAATGTCAATATAGTTTGTATTGCCTCAGATGAAAACATAATTTTTTACCTAAACTCTAAGCTATAAATTATGACAAAGAAAGAATAGCTGTTTATAGCGCGAGTTAAACAACTGCATATGCATTTAATTGTACTTACACTGGCAGCTCCTATGTTTCCTGTGTCAAGGGGAGAATCGCTATTGATAAACGTGTTTACGCTGGTCTTCCTGTGACATTTATAGTCGGGTTATATGAAATAAACTTTGAGAATATGCCGGAGCTGAAATAAAAACAGGGATATCACTCTATCTTACTTGCAATTGCAATAAAAGTCGGCTCTCTTGTGTTTTACTTTAAAAGAAAAAAGTGGTTATGAATCGAAACAGGGCAGCCCAAGGGACGTAATCAAAGGGTATAGTGTTCATTGTTTTCACCACTGTTTATTTTGTTCAATCATACACCTGTCATTTCAAATGCGCTAATAACAATATCAGTTTCTTTAAGATGTCTTCCTTTATGTGTATTAGGTATAATATTATTTTTTATCTTAAAATCTCAATATAAAAGGTTAGAATGGCATTTCTTTTTGAGCCAAAAGAGCAAAACCAACTGAAATACAGTCAGACAATTCGTTTATCAAATCAATAAAACAGTCATTTACTCAAATTGAGCGATACTTAAGCACAATAAACATCGAAACCTTTTATAAACGACAGTGACAAAGAATTAGACTTTCACTTATTAAGTGAACATTAATTACAACCGTGTCGTTTCGAACGATAGAGAGAAATCTTCTGACTCTTACGGGTTTAAAGATTTCTCCCGATGCTCGAAATGACAAATCATATTTCAGAATCGCTCAATTTAGAATTTACTAACCATTTAGAAACTGCTTGTCATAATTCGTTTCAATTTTCCCTGTTAACGTTTAATAAAAATGTCAAAAAGAGTAATTGTTCAGAGCGGCCCTAAGTCAGCGCAAAACAGTAAGAATTATTGTTCCATAACAAAGGCATTTGTGCCTGATCAAGGAATTTCCATTTATCAGACCGTAAAAAAATTTAAAAATGGGGAGTTTGATTTAGTCAGCGCAACAAAACATGAGTTAAAAGAGATGGCTTTATCTCAGGTTGTTAATCTACACAATCTATCCGGCATCCGAGATTTACGGCAAATAATTGGCATGACTTCCGCTATTAAATTGGGCCTTGATATATTCTATGAAAATGGAATACCGAATATTAAAATGGTTGTGACTGGCGATGAAGAGTTTGTCCTTATTAGGCGCTTAGGGCGCCAAAACGGCCAACATGTTGTCGCTAATTCCCTAAGTGGTTGTTATATTGTAGATTACAACCCTTTGAAAGAGGTTTTTCTTCTAAGCTTATCTTAGAAAAAATTTAGTATCTTATAAGTTATATTTTGATAAATTTTGACAAGATATTTAAATCTGTAACCATATTTAAGGATTAATTCGTTATGTTTTGAGGGCGACTGTAATCGCAAAGCAAAAACGTTTAGAAGCAGTCTGCAAGACTGCTACAGCTTTTAATCTGCGCAATCTGTGAAATCCGTGGTTAATCCGCTTTTTACTTTTCCGGTTTGTCCGGTTTAGGTTGTTGCTATAAATTTGTCAACGATGTTATATTTTTTGCGAGTTATATGTCAGTACCTCTTGCCCTAACACCCCTTGCATGATGAGCATGGAGATAAGCGCTGAAAGTGTTGATTCCGCTCCCTTATTTTCGTTTGTTCCGTGTGGTTGAAGCCCGTCGCTACAACCTCCTGTTTTGAAATCATATAACGGCGCATTAAGGTCGTTATGCCCTAAAAACCAGTTCATTGCGCGGTGCGCATCCTCAAGCCATATTGCATCCCCAGTTGATCGATACACTTCAACACATGCGTCAATAATGTTCATTGCCTCTACCGGTTGCTGATCAAAGCTTGATGGTTTGCCGTTTCGTTTAAACCAGTGTGAATTTCCTATAATTGATAGATGGCCTTCCCTGGAAGTTTGAATGTCCACTAGCCATCTCAAAACTTTGACGCCTGTGTCATATATCTCTTTATTCTGCATTCCCTGTCCTGAAAGGATCAAAGCGTGCGGAAGTTTAGCGTTTGAGTATGTGGCAATGTCCTCGCACCAGGGCCAATCGTCGTTCATATTCTTTTTAAACATGTTATGAAGTTTATTAGCAAGAAGGCTTCTTATTTCTCTTGCCCTGGCGTCTCCGCTATAAACTTCCAGATAGTAATGAAGCCCGACAAGCGCAAAGGCTAATGCCCTTGGTGAAATAAATTTATCCATAACATCCAACCCCGAGGCAAATAACTGCATGGCCATGTGGCGCAACGAATCATCAGGGTGTAGAGGCGCGTGTTTCACCGCCACGCCAAGTCCCCAGAGGGCTCGGCCATGGGAATCTTCGCTGCCAACCTCATCCATCCATTGTCTTTGATATGACATACGATTTCTAAAATGCCTGTTTGCAGTATTAAAAGCGTGCAAAATAAAAGCAAGATATTTCTGTGTCATAGGTATAACGCTTGCGTCTTTAAATATAGTATGATACAAACTTGTCACAATAAGAGCCCTTGAATTATCATCAGTACAATAGCCATGGGTACGGATTGGCACTGTGTAATTTGCATGTTCCAGAATGCCCACATCGTCTGTTAACACCATCAGATGGTCAAGTTTTGGTTCAGGATGCTCATCAACCGATCCGGGAACCGGAGAATCCGCAAACTTTACTTTTGGTTTCCCTCTTAAACGTTCCAGCGCTTCGGCTGCGGTAGACATATATTTTCGCGCAACCTCCTTCCATATCATGCTGCGGCCAAACTTATATGAGCGTCTGCGCATAGCATTGCGAGCATTATCATTGTCAAGTAGATTAATAACCTCTTTCGTTATGGCTATATGATCCTTAAACCCGACAATTATTCCGCGGTTATCAGCCAGGAGCTCTTTAGCATAAAGGTAAGGAGTGGATATAACAGCCTTTCCAGCTCCAACAGTATACGCAAGCGTGCCGGATACAATCTGATCCGGGTTTAGATATGGGGTTATATATATATCCGCGGCGTTTATATATTGACAAAGATTGCCAAGCTCTACAAACTTGTTTATGAATTGCACGTGGTTTTTAAGTTCAAGACGATTTACCAGCTGGTGTAGCGACTGTCTGTATGCGTCGCCGGTATCCCGCAATATATTGGGATGCGTTGCGCCGACTATCAGGTAGCTTACTTCAGGATGTTTTTTTACAATTTCAGGCAACGCTTTAATTGCATATTCAAATCCTTTGCCGGGATGCATAAGCCCGAAAGAAAGTATTAGTTTGCGATCTTCAACGCCGAATGTTTCCTTATGAAAACAGGGATCTTCAAACCCAAGATCAGGTATTCCATGATGGATAAAGGCAATTTTTGATTCAGGGACGGCGTATATCTCTCTGAGTATGCTTGCGCCATGATTGCTCATTACCACAAGAGTTTCGGAGTGTTTTGCCAGGCCCATAATAATAGCTCGTTGTTCTTCCGTTGGTTTTTCAAGAACGGTGTGAAGAATTGTGATGACGGGCATGTTAAGGTTTTTGATTAACATTAGAATATGGCTGCCGTTTTCCCCTCCAAAGATTCCAAACTCATGTTGCAGGATAGCAATGTCGTACTGATGCACATTGAGAAAGTCGGCGGCTTGCAAATATTCGGCCATTTTATTCTCGCGAAGTTGAAATTTGACTCTCCTTGGATATTTATAACCCTCGTCATTGTCATCCATCGCAACAACTGAAACATCTATCCCCGCGCCCAGTTCCGCAGTCAACGCTTCGCAAAGGTCGGCGGTAAATGTGGCAATGCCGCATCTTCTCGGCAGGTAATTGCCTATTACCGCAACAGATTTAAGTTTGCTTGTTTTTTTTAATGTGTCCATAATCAATACTCCTTTATTTAAGTTTGTTTAGTCGGCGCAAACTCCCATTCTTGACAATAACGCTTTAATTGGCAAATTGGCAATGCCTGACCTTGAATCCGCCATAGCGTATGGAATAATCAACTCATCATTATGTATCATTGCTCCGCACGAATAAACAACATTGGGGACATAACCTTCCCGCTCTTCTTCGGTAGGCATAAGAATAGGCTCCTTTATCCTGGCAATAACCTTTGAAGGGTCTTTGAGGTCAAGCAATTTCGCTCCAATACAGTATTTACGCATAGGCCCCACCCCATGCGTTATAAGGATCCATCCAAACTTTGTTTCTATGGGGGAGCCGCAATTTCCGATTTGGACAAATTCCCATGGCTCGCCCGGTTCATGTATTATTTCCGATTCCTGCCAAAAGTGCAGATCATCGGAATACATTAAATGGTTGTTTTCGCCGTCCTGGCGCGACATCATTGCGTATTTGCCGTTAATGCGCTTTGGGAAAAGGGCCATCCCCTTGTTTTGAACGGCATTGCCGTTAAGAGTGCTTATCTTGAATTTTAGAAAATCCTTTGTTTCTATTAACTGCGGAAGGATTACGAATCCATTGTAAGCTGTGTATGTAGCATAATAAGTTGCGCTTCCATCATCGTCAACAAAACGCACAAAACGCGCATCTTCAATCCCTCTGCACTCATTTTCAGACACCGGAAATATTACTCTTTCTGATATGCGATGCTCAGGATCAAATATAATCTCATAATTTGATCTCGCAAGCCATAGCATTGTTTCCACGGTGTTATTCCATGAGTCCATGACAAAATTGTTTTTGCTTTTCAATCTTGATATCTCTAACTCAAGTTCCTCAAAAGTAAATTCAGCTCTCAGTCCATTTAAGATATAAGTAGTTACTTCATTGGATACCGTCATCTCGTCAAGTTTTAACTGGAATAGATGTTTTCTATAAAGTTTGTCGGTATGAATTTCAGGGATTTCAACAAATGAACTTATAGGGTCTAAAAAAACATCGTTTTTGTTATCCAATATTCCGCTTCTAAATTCAATAGATGAAATATGGCCTTCGCCGGTAACCCTAAAACTCATTATAAACCTTGCCTCTTGATCGCCGATTCCACTTTGGTCGGGATGAGGCATTATGCAAGGGTTAAATATTGCCGCGGATTCAACTGAATACTCCATTGTGAAATAGCTCCCAATTAACAACTTTCGTTCATTTGACGGGGATTCATTATTTGGAACATATTTTTTGATTGCATTGTAATGCTTCTCCAGCGCTATTTCAAATTTTCTGTGCCGATGTGAAAACCCCCTCATCATCTCTTCAAAAACAGTTTTTACCTTCTCTTCAGGAAGATCAAGTATACGGTTTATCAATCTTCTGATACGCTCGTCGTCGCCTTGAATATTAGGTCTTAATATAACACGGCTGTTTTCTGCATATAACATTGCCGACCTTCTTTTCACAACAAAAGGAGGACTATTTTTTATTTCCATTTACTACTTATCCTTAAATGCTAATTTTTTCTTTAAACTTGCTACATTGAGTTTCGTGAATTATTTAAACACATATCAATGAGTTTGTCAATTTCGACTGTTCCAACGCACATAACAGTGTCGGCTCCGCCCCAGTAAAGCTTTATTGTTCCGTCCTCTTCATCTATTGCGCCGCATGTAAATACAACATTGTGCACGTATCCCGCAATCTCCCACGGATCTTCAGGTTGCAATATCCAGTCATCCGATACCCCTATTATTTTAGATGGGTCTTCCAGATCGTGCAACGCAACCCCAAGCCTGTAAACCGAGCCGTCCATTGTTGAAAAGACGCCATGGTAAATGTTCAACCAGCCTCTGTTAGTCTTTATAGGAGTTGCGCCGGGGCCTATTTTCATTTCATCCCAATGATACTGAACAGGTTTCATTATAACCTTTGAATTGCCCCAGTGTATTAAATCCGGCGAATAAGAGATGTGGATCGACCATGGCGATATTTTAGTATGAGGTCGATCCAGGCGCGCATAATATCCGTTAAACTTTTGTGGAAATATTACAACATTCCGGCTGTCGGCCTGTGTTATCAAAGATACACGCTCAATATTTTTAAAATCTCTTGTGCGCGCCAGCGCCACACGCACTCCATGTCTTGAATAGGCGCTGTATGTAATCAGATATTCGTTATCAATAAATGATATTCTGGGGTCTTCTACCCCGAACTCTTCATATTCCGCAAATATACCATCTTTTGAAGGTGTAAGAAATGGTGTATTACAAACTTCGAAGCTATAACCGTCGTTGCTTTCAGCAATCCCGATGATTGAACGGCCGTTAAGTTTGTGAGACCTGAACAACATTATGCGCTTCCCATTGCGCTTTGCAACACCCGCATTATGAACGGTTGCCACTGGGTACGGCACATCTTCCTTCTTAAGTATAGGATTCTTTTCGTAACGTTTGACTATAGGATATTTCATGGATATTTCCCAAAAACAGATAAATATTAGATTGCGGAATTAAAATAAATACGCGATTGATTATGCCCTTCCATAATCATCCTCTACTCTTTCGATATCATCTTCCCCAAAATAATCGCCTGATTGCACCTCAATAAATACAAGCTTAACTGTTCCGCCGTTTTCCATCCTGTGCAGCGAGCTTTTTGAAACGTCTACTGATTCGCCGGGCTTGCAGGTAACAGGTTTGCCGTCTATAGTCGCAACTCCTTCGCCTTCAATTATATGCCAATGTTCCGACCGTCTATTATGACGCTGAAGGCTTAACCGTTTGCCGGGATAAACACAAATACGCTTTACTTTGTGGCAAGGTTCGTCTGCAAGTATCCGGTAATAGCCCCAAGGCCTGTGGTCTTCTCGTTTCTCTTTTTCAAGTATATTTTTATATAGGTTATGATAATCGTTTACCATTCGTTCAGCTGTAAAACGTTTTTCAACATCCTTACGGCAATTTAATCGATCAATACTTCCGATCTTTTTCACCGCTTGAACTGCTTCACTAATGCCCGAAACAAGGAAGCCGTTGTGATCGTTGCGTATCAACTCCGGCATACTTCCCCTGTTAAAAGCAATCACAGGCGAGCCGCAGGCCATGGATTCAACAACCGACAGTCCAAACGGCTCATTAAAATTAATAGGGTGGATAAGCGCGCAAGCTCCGCCAAGCAATTCATCTCTAAGTTTTGGTTCGGCAGCTCCAACGTATACCACCCTTTTGCCGTCAATATGAGGTTCTATATGCAAATCGAAATATTTTTGATCCTGAATAATTCCGGCTATAATAAGTTTTTTACCTGACAATTTTGCAATCTCAATAGCCTCTTTTGCGCCTTTATGGTGATGGATGCGACCAAAATATACCAGGTAATCGCCGGAATCCGGCTGAAAAGTAAAATTTTCTATATCGATTCCATGATAAATCGTATTTATATATTCAAGTTCAGGCGATCTATCAGCATTGCTTATGGAAACATAATAAACCTTCCCGTTATATTTTTTATAAACAGGCATCAATTCAGGCGATGAAAAACCGTGGATTGTGGTAACTACCGGAGTAGATATATTGCCCGTGTATGTGAGCGGCAGAAAGTCGAAGTTGTTATGTATAATGTCAAAATCATCGGCATTATCAAAAAGCTCTGAAATATGCAAACATTCCCAAACCTTTGTGTTTATTGAATGATCCTCTTCATAACCGGCTTGGCATACGCTCCTTAACCGGCCCTTGGTTTTCGAATTGCCCGTGGCAAACAGAGTAACATCCACGCCTTTAGCCGTTAACCCTTCCGTCAAAAGCGATACCACTCTCTCCCATGGACCGTAATGAACAGGGGGAGTCCTCCAGGCTATCGGTGAAAGTATTGCAATACGCATATGTTAAAACTCCATAGACAAAATGAAAATTAAAATAGATGTAACTCATTTTACCAGTCAAAAAGCTAAAAGCAATCATATAAAAGAACTACAAACAGCCACAAAATATATGGCTAAGAGAGAAAGTAAAAAAAGGCATTATTAGCTATTCAAAACTTGGCAAACGGTCTTTATTATCATATACTTAGAGATTAGTTTTTCCGTATATAATATTCATGAATTTATTTAAAGGCGCTGCCTGAACTATGAAAAATGATCTGGTTAATAATAAAGCCGTTATTCATCAAATCACGGCTAATGTAAATGAAGCATGGAGGCTTCGCGATAACAGCGACAGCGTCAGGATAGTTGCCGTGGTCTCTGGAAGCGATGTTGATCGTGAAAGCTGGCAAAAAAGGCTTGAAGATATAAACCCATATATATTCAACCGTAACGGAAGCTCGCTTGTGCTCTCTATTCAGGAAAAAATCGGGGATAAGACCAGGCAGGGCAATTTCCTTGGAACTCTCCTTGCCTATAAAAATATTAAAGAGGGTTGCTTTAAACAGAATGTTGTATACAAAGATTTTGTCGCAATGATTGGCATGCTTTTCGGGCGTGGGGAGAGGATGTCGCCTATAACTCAGTGCAAAGGATGCCGCAAACCCGCTGTTGAAATAGGCCCGGCTAATATAACAATTAATAATAAGAAAGTTGCGTTAACAGCGGTTGAGGAGGCCCTTTTCTATTTTGCTCCAGTGGCAAAATATCTTGAAAAAAGAGGGTTTAGAGGCGTTCTTAATAAATGGGGGGATGAAACGGAGATACCGTCAATTGATTTTACGGGCGCCGTTGAAAACCGGGATTTAATGAAAGAGTATGACGTGGCGAAGATCATATCGGTTGTTGAAATAACAAGCGAGCTTGCAAAGCAGAAAGATTGGGTAATATTTGACGATAGTCAAAACATGGTCGGCCAAGTCTCGCGCAATAACAGGGATGAGCTTATAAAGCAGTTGAAAGAGCTGGGTATTAAACCAAACGCCGACGGCAAATGTTATGCGGGCATCAGTCTTGGCCCGGTTGCGGTTTCCTATGATGTGCTGGATATAGCTTCCGAGGTTTTTGAGGATGAAATAAAGGCTGATGGCATATATTTTGATTTTGATCCTTATTTGCTTATGGCGCTTGCAATGAAAGATACTGAACAAAATATTTGGCGGGAGAAGGCGCGCGCGGACAAGGCTTTGCATGAGCTTGTCACGATGATACCTGACTTCTTCGATAAAGTTCAGAAAATAAAAAAGATGTTTACCACTAAATTTAACAGGCCTCTTAACCTGAAAACCCTTGATTTCGGCGGCGACACATACTGGGCCGATATTGGGCAGCACAGCTCTATGAGAGAGAAATACTTTGCGCTTAACGATTGTGGGAATAAGGGAATAATTGCAAGAAAAATAGCAAATATTGAGCAAGGGAAGGATCAAAACGGGAATATTATTGTTAATTCAGAGTTGTCTTCCCATATTTGCGCTGCTAATTCCGTTATTGTGAACAGCAGGATAACCGGCAAGGGCAAGATAGATAATAGCGTAATCATAGATTCCGAATTCTCTGATATAGATATGGATACGGCGTTTGCAATTAGAAGCATAAGAAAAGGCAAATCTGTTTTAGCAAAAAATAGCGGCATATTTGAGTCGCTTGGGGCGGACAATCTTGCGCTTGGAGAGAAAATGCGACAAGTCACAACGCTTACAAGCTCCGGATGGATGGATATGGAAGTGTCTGAAGATACTGATCTCAGGGATAAGGAGGCCACATATAACTCGTCGATTCTAAACAATAAAATATCTTTTTCAGAAATGTTTGATGAGATGCTTGGAACCAGTATGGAAGAACTTGAAGAGAGAAGGATAACGGCCATAAAGCAGTTGGGCAGGATAATGGATATGAAAAACAGGTTTACACCGTTAAGTTTTGGGACAAGCGGGTTGCGCGATAAGGTAGAAAACATGACGGATATGGAATGCTATATAAATGCCAAAGGCTTTATTAAGTTTCTGTTTGAAAAAGGCGAAATCACAACCGGCAATTGCATAGCCGTGGGCGGCGATTTACGCGCCGGCACACCGCGTTTAATAGGCGCCGTGGTTAAAGCTATTGAAAGTCTGGGGTGTCGGCCGATTTATTGCGGCAAGGTTCCCACTCCAACGCTTACCTATTATGGCATGGAAGAGGGCATGCCGAGTATGATGGTAACGGGCAGCCATATCCCGGAGGATAGAAATGGGATAAAGTTTACAAAAAAGGCCGGTGAAGTATTAAAAACCGATGAAAAGGATATATTAAGGAATGTTGATGTCGTAAGGAATGAAGAATATGGAATATCCTCTATGGAATCACTGTTTAATGAAACAGGAATGTTTAAAGCCCCTGTTCAATTAATTGAACCGAATATGGAAAAGGGAGCTAATGATTTATATATTAAACGATACCTCTCAGTTTTCCCCATGGATGCGTTAAAAGGGAAGAAGATTGTGCTTTATGAGCATTCCGCGGTTGGCAGGGATATAACAAGAATAATATTTGAAGGGCTAGGCGCTCAGGTAATACCAGTGGAACGTAGCGATAAGTTTATTTCTGTTGATACGGAAAAAGTCACTGATAATGTTAAACAGTTGTTTAAGAACTGGGCGGCTGAACATGAACCGTTTGCAATATTGTCAACTGACGGCGATTCCGATAGGCCGTTATTTGCGGATGAGAATGGGGATGTTCTTCCTGGTGATAAACTGGGCGCGTTAGTATCTATATTTCTTTCGCCTGATTTTGCGGCTATTCCTGTCAGCGCCAACGATGCGGTTGTCAACGCATTGTCTAAAGCCGGCGTAAAAGTTGCTCAGACCCAAATAGGCTCGCCATATGTAATTGCCGCGATGAACGATGAGTTGAAAAAAGCTCATGCCGGCAGGGTTGTATCCTGGGAATGTAACGGCGGCTTTCTCCTTGGAAGCGCATGGACGTTTGCAGGCAAAGAGCTAAAAAAACTGCCAACCAGGGATGCTGTCTTGCCGTTAATTTCAGCCCTTATTTTTGCTGTGAACGAAGGTAAGTCTGTTTCTGAGCTTATTGCTGAAAAGTTGCCGGCGCGATATACACATGCCGATGTGGTTGATGATCATACTCCGGGTTGCGAGACATACACATCAGCCATGGGCAAAGACATTATTGAATCTTTTTCGCCTGAAAATGAAGACATCAAAGAGCTTGATTTTGCGGGAAAACATGTGAATGTTAAAGGGGATGATTCAAAAAATCAGGAGAACGAAAAACTGCTTTCTATTAGAAGCAGACTTGAACTATATTTTAATAAAGAGATAGGTTTTGCCGAAATTGTTGCTATAAATTTTATTGACGGCATTAGAATAGCGTTTGCCAATGGCGATGTTGCTCATTTAAGGCCTTCGGGCAATGCGCCTGAGTTCAGAATGTACGCAACCGGCAATACACAAAAGAGAGCGAACCACATAGTGGAGCTGCAAAAACAAATCATACCAAAAATGATTGCGGATATTAATGTTTAAAATAGCGCAACTATTCAGCGTGTTTTTAATAGTCTATACACACCCCTAAATCCCCTCTTATTAGAGGGGACTTTGTGGAAATAAATCCGAATTAATATCCCCTCTAAAAAGAGGGGTGGCCGCTTGGCGGACGGGGTGTGTAAGATACAAAATAGTGATTATTGATTAAATTAGCATTGAGGGCTTGCCGTCTTTGGGATGGTTGGAAATGATTAAGATATTTGATTTGAATCTTTGGAACTATAATAATTTTGAGGAGCGGAAACCCCGCATTATTGAAGCTGCTAAAAAATACGACCCGGATATAATAGCTTTTCAGGAAGTAAGGGACGATCTCAGGTTTAATACCAAAGGGCACAACCAGGCCAGACAGTTAAATGATGAATTAAAGTATAAACATTTCGCATTTATGAAGACCATGGACGTAAACATGGTCAATAAACGATCCGGCGAGGCCGGTTGCGTTGAAGGGCTTGCCGTGCTCTCAAAATACCCTATAGTAAAGGTTATAAGAAAGAGGCTCAAACAGCATACTATCGACAAATACACGCGCGGCTTTTTATACGCGAAGATTAGAAAAGACGATGAATTAATCGAAGTTTGCGTTGTCCACTTTTCCCCCGG
Source organism: Candidatus Anammoxibacter sp. (assembly GCA_021777105.1). GTDB lineage: Bacteria > Planctomycetota > Brocadiia > Brocadiales > Anammoxibacteraceae > Anammoxibacter_B. Next base: position 1,182 of record JAIQZQ010000127.1, on the reverse strand, counting down.
AGGGTTCTTCGGCAAGTTGCAACTTGATGAGACTTTGCGCTACCTTAAAAAGAGGCAGATGTTTCCTGTAATTATGGGAGATTTTAATATTGACGATCAGGACTATATCACAAGGCTTGCTTCAGATGTTTACGAGGTTTCAAACGATTTTAATTCCTGTGTAACTTTGTCTGATACCTGCCGCACTATCGACGACATATTAATCCCGAAAAAGTTTAAATTTAAAAAATTCTTTTGCGCCGGCTCCGGCCTCTCCGACCATAGGGCTCTGATTGCAGAGTTGTCGTTGCGGCAAGATGGTGTTTAGAAAATTGGATGAGATGCAAAAAATGAAAGGTTTGGATTATGAGCTTTAATAATAGTTTTGAAGAACCGTGGAAAGAGCTTGAGGAGATTATAAAATTAAGCGACTCGACACAACTGGAAGCCTATCTCAACACTCTAACTCCCTCTGAAACGGCTCTTTCAATTTCACGTCTGAGTCAGGAAGATCAGACTAACCTGTTGATGCTTTTAAAACCAACAGAAGCCGCCCATGTTATTGAGGAAGTCTCCGATACTCAGGCGGTTGGCCTTATTGAAGATTTGCCTCCTGATCAGGCGGCGAATATTATTGATGAGATGGCCGGCGATCAGCAAGCCGATTTACTGGCCGAACTAAAAACGGAAGAAGCTGAAGCTATCCTTCTGGAGATGCCTGCGCAGGCGGCGGAAGATGTGCGTGAATTGCTTGCTTATCCGCCTGATGCAGCAGGCGGACTGATGGTCACTGAATGCCTTGCTTATTCAGGGGACTTACAAGTGTCAAATATTATTGAAGATTTGAGCGAAAATGGAGAAACGTATTATGATATGGAATACGCTTATGTTACGTCTGATAAAGGAAAATTAATCGGCGCTTTACGGTTGCATGATCTATTGTTTAAATCCCAATTGCGGTCAATTACTGATATTATGATAAAGAATCCTTATCGGGTTAGAGTGGATACTACATTTGATGAACTTCAACAGTTTTTTGATCAGCACGATCTTTTTGAAGCGCCTGTTGTTGATGAAACAAACCGTTTAATGGGCGTAGCTCTACGCTCGGATGTAAAAGAGGCGATAGGCAAACAATCTGATACTACATTTCTTCAATCCAGCGGCATCGTTGCCGGTGAGGAATTAAGGGAAATGCCGGTC
>JAIQZQ010000126.1 GCA_021777105.1 Candidatus Anammoxibacter sp. | reverse complement strand
CATTAACGTTTTAATAATAAAATATACAATTCAAGCCCCAACGGGGCGGTTTTAATATAGCCTGGGGCAACGCCCCAGGGCTTAAGATAAAAAAGAGATCAGCCCTGAAAGGGCGATTTAAGCGCTGACGTATCGCTTTTGCTTTTAAATTTTTGATCTTAACCTAACACCTATGAGGCGCGTCCTCGCGCCGTGGCAGGCAAGTGGCGCCTATGCGGTGGATATTAAGCGCTCATTCGTTGAAATCGCTTGCTAATGGAGCGACGCAAAATTGAAGATATCTCTTCAAACGTAGACGGCGCGAGGACGCGCCTACACTACAACGGCAAATGCGAAGGTTTTGCCGGTGGTTTCGGTTTTGACCCGGTTTTTGGGGTTTAAACTTTAATTGCCGGGGATGTAAATTCCGGGTGATTTATGATATTTGCATTCACAAACCGTATTTGATAGACTACTTCTCTTCATTTTGCTCCTTTTGTATGAATCGGCCACAGCTGCAACGTGGGCGATGTTATGCCAAAGGGGCATTTTTTTTAATATTCCAGTTTGCTCTGAAATATTTTGCGGTTGTATAGAATAACTTTTTGAGGATTCATAGATTTTGGAAGCTCCTGTTTTGACATGCGATATGATAATTGTGTTAAGCCTGGTTGTTACGGTGCTTGTGCTTTTTATCGGTGAATGGATACCGCTTGAGGGTATAAGTCTTTTTACGTTTGCCGTATTGGGGTTTAGCGGGGTGTTGCCGGAGGGTAAGTTCTTATCCGGGCTTAGCAGTTCGGCGCCATGGATGGTTGCGGCTCTGTTTGTGGTGGGGGCGGGGTTCCTGCATACGGGGATGGTGCATGCTTTGGGGTTTAGGATACTGCGCTGGTCGGGGAACAGTCCGCGCAGGTTTCTGCTGATATTGATGGTTATTGTCCTGATAGTCAGCGCGTTTATTAACAATACGGCCGTGGTGGCGGTGTTTTTGCCGCTTACTGTTTTGTGGGCGCGGCAGTTAAACGTGGCGCCTTCGCGGTTGTTGATGCCGCTCTCGTTTTGCGCTATTTTGGGCGGGACGTGCACATTGATCGGCACGTCTACAAACGTTGTTATATCCGCGTTTTCCGATGTGCTTAATTTTGAGCCTTTAAGCATGTTTGAGATGTCGAAGATGGGCATTATTTACGCGTTGACCGGGCTTGCTTACATGTTCTTTATATCCATTTATTTTATGCCCGACCGCCAGGCTCCGGCGGAGTTAAAGTCCAATCTACAGATGCGCGAGAAGTATTTGACGGAGTTTCAGGTGACGGAGGAGACCCCTTTTGCGGGGCAAAGCGTTGATGAGACGCCTTTGACGAATTCGCACGGGACTTATAAGATATTTAATATTGTCAGGGATGAGGAGGTGATAACTCCGCCTTTTGAGAACCAGACTCTGGAAGCCGGCGACATGATACTGATGGAGACTCCGACTGATCATATAAACCTGCTTCAAGAAAAATATATGCTTTCGTTAAAGGTCGATCACCATTTACGCGACAGGGACAAGGGGGCGGAGCCCGTGCGTTTGGCCGAGACTATGATACCGCCGGGCTCAAGGCTGGTGGGCAAGACTTTGGCGCATCTTCATTTCAGGCTTACGCATCACGTTGTGGTGCTGGCGATACAGAGGCGGTCTAAAGTTCTTGACCACGGTTTTTCGTCGGTGCGGCTTAAATCAGGGGATATATTGTTGCTTTCCGGCTCTGACCAGGCTATTGAAAGGCTTGGCAACACGAGGCATGTTACGATGTTGTCAAACAGGCTTGAGGAGCACCAGATGAGGCCTAAAAAGGCGTGGATAGCTTTGATGATATTGGTCGCGTTTGTGCTTGGGGCTTCATTTTCCGGCCTTCCTATTGTGGCTATATCATTCGTGGCGGCCGGGGCAATGGTTGGTTTTGGTTGTCTTTCGCTTGAACAGGCGTATCTGTCGATAAGCTGGAAGATTATCCTGTTTCTGGGCAGCGCAATAAGCATGGGCGAGGCGCTGGAGGCCACTAAAGCGGCGGATTACCTTGCGCATAGCATTATGGCATTTTTGCAGCCTCTTGGTTATACATATATTATTCTGGGCATTTACGTGCTCACGTCGTTTATCTCAAGTCTGGTTACAAACAACGCGGCAGCGGCAATAATGCTGCCGTTTGCTTACGGTATTGGGGTGAAGATGGGGATAGACCCTCGGGCGATAATTATGACGGTGCTGTTTGCATCGTCAGCCGCTTTTGCGACGCCCATAGGGTACCAGACAAATTTGTTTATTTACGGCCCGGGTGGATACAGGTTTAGGGACTTTCTTTTAGTGGGTATTCCGCTAAATATTCTATTGGGAGTTGTTTCAGTTGTTATGATACCGTATTTCTGGCCGTTGTAGTTGCCGGGGCAATGGTTTGTTTAGTCACAGACCTAATCCGGATAATCAGGGAAAGTGACTAAAGTGATCTAAAGTTTTGGTAAAAATTTTCAATTTTTGAATAAATATTATTCCGATCTTTTTACTTTTTCGGGCTGTCCGGAATTGGAGGCGATATGGCAAAAACGAAACTGATTATTGGGGCGTTGATCTTTATGGTATGCGCTGTTTCAGGCGCAAAACGCGCCGGGGCTGAGTTGCAGGTTGATCAATGGAGGATGTTTAGGGGCGATGTTCGCAACTCGGGCAGAAGCATTTATAAAGGGGCGGACTCAAACAACACGAAGTGGAAGTTTGAGGCGGGCAGCAAGATTACTTCGTCGCCGGCAATCGCGGCTGACGGCACAATTTATGTGGGGTGCGAAGACGGCAGTTTTTACGCTATAAACCCTGACGGCTCTAAAAAATGGACGTTTGCCACTAAGGGCTGGATAACTTCGTCTCCGGCTATCTCAAGGGACGGGACTATTTATTTTGGATCAAGGGACAACCATTTTTACGCTTTAAATTCGGACGGGACTGTAAAATGGAGTTTTGCGGTAGGGTATAAAGTGCTGTCGTCGCCGGCTGTGGGCCCGGACGGCTCTATCTACTTTGGGTCTGAAGCCCGCAAACTGCACGCTTTGGATATAAACGGCAAGGAGTTATGGACGTTTGACGTTAGCGCGGTTATTAGCGCGACGCCGTCAATAGCTGATAACGGGGTGATTTATATCTCGACAAATAAGGGTATTTTATACGCGATTAAGCCAAACGGGGAGAAAAAATGGGTGGCAAGGATAGGGCGCGCGCAATATCCATCATACGGTTCGCCGGCGGTGGGCAGGGACGGGGTCATCTATATCGGCGCGGAAAACGGGCATTTTTACGCAATTGATCCAAACGGGGCTGTAATATGGCGCGCGGTTACAGGCAAGGCGGTGCATAGCTCGCCGGCTATTGCGCCGGACGGCACAATATATTTTGGGTCGTATGATATGAATTTGTACGCGATTACGCCTGATTGTAAATTAAAATGGAACTATAAGACCGCCGGGTTTATTGAATCGTCGCCGGCTATTGACTCGGAGGGCACGGTATATTTCGGCTCAAGCGACGGCAAGGTATACGCGATAAGGCCGGACGGTAGTTTAAAGTGGTCGTATCAAACAAAGAGCTGGATAGAGTCTTCGCCGTCTATAGGCTGGGACGGGACTATATATATAGGCTCAAACGATAAATGTTTGCACGCTATCGGCAACTAACCCTAAATGCGCATTTTCGGTTTTGGCGGCAACGTAAGATTGCCGCAATATTTTTTAAACTTTTACTGATTTGAGGCTTGTGTTGCGCGCAGGCTGTAAATTAATTAAGAAAAACTATGATTGCTTTAATATTTTTATCAATAATGGTGTCAATAATTATTTATTGCATAGTAATTATTAAATTCAGGCTTTGCAAAAATACCTCTTGGTATAGCGTGGGAATCGCCGTGCCGGGCATGCTTCTATTTCTATTCGGCATCATTGAAATAATGATTTATGTTGACCACAACGCGGATTATTACGCAATTAAAAAATTTGAAAATAGTGTTAGAAATTTGCAAGAGGATGAGGTTTTGGCAAAAGCTCCGCTTGTGTTTGCTATGTCAAAATACGAAAAGTATAAAGGCTTTGAAATAGGCGAAACAGAAAAGCTCAGAGAACTGTTAAACATGCCTGATTTGGAACCGGAGGTGAAAAAACTTTTAACCGATTTTGTTGAGGCAAAGGATAAAAAGGATGGTCTTATAAAGAAGTCAACAAAGATGAAGGATAGGATGCGCTACAGGACAACCCATCCCTGGGTGCTGGTTTTGCCGAATAAACCGTTATATGATTAGCAATTTACGGCAAAAAAAAAGGCCCCTTTAAATAAAGGGGCCCCTTTTATATCAAACTTTAAAGCTTTTAGTAGCTTGTTAGCTTACAGAAATAGCTTCTACAGGGCACTCTTCAGCAGCCTGTTTGCATGTTTCTTCTGCATCTTCAGGAACTGAGCTCCCTATAACAGCAGATTTGTCTCCGTCCATTTCAAAAACCTCTGGACAAGTTTGAGTGCACATTTCACAACCGGTACAAGCGTCTCCATCGACTTTAGCCTGCATTATTTACTCCTTTATTAATTAAAATTATAAGAAAATGTTGTTAAAAACAAACGTAATTTCAGTTTTCTTTATGTTCGCGCAGCCTCCTTTCGAAATCTACAAAAAAACAAATTTAATAAACCTATTTAAAACTCTTTAAAAACATGAAAATGTTTAAATAAAACATCCTGCTTAAGGTCTCATCTAAATTTCAATACATAATTAAATAAAAACTTAACACTGCGGTCAATCTTTTTTTTGATTTTATTTTTGAATATGGCCGGTTCCGTCAATCCGCCGTTGTCAGCCTAATTCATGTAAAATGCAAATTGGCAACATTTTATCAAAGAAGATTTTAGTCTGTCAATTAAAAAATTTGGAATATATAGGTTGTTAATGCGGCAAATTTTACTTGACAGAAATTTGCCGATTATATAACATCGCGCATATTATAAACTTTAGACTAAAGGAGGTTTCTTGGTAAGCAAAGCAACCTATGCGCTGGTCTTAATCATTTGCGTCGCATTAACGTCCTGCAACTATTTTCAGGAAAAGTCACTTCCGCATATCACAACCCTTGAACCGTCACAAACGCAAAAGATAGAAAAGATAGCGATACTGCCGTTTGTAAACGAAACCGCCGACGCTGCGATAAGCGACATATTGCGATTGGCCTTTTTTTCCAATTTAAGTGTCAAAGGTTACACCGTTGTTAGACTGGAAGAGATTGATAACCGCTTAAAAATGGCGGAATCCGATATTGATTTGACAAACATTGAGTTGGCCGATCCGTTTAAGCTTGGGAAGATACTTAAGGTCGATGCCCTGATTTTTGGGAATGTGACAAAATGCGGAAAAATATTTGTGGGCGTCTATTCAAACGTGGCTGTGGGGGCCGCAATTAAACTGGTTGAAATTCAGACCGGCAAAACCATCTGGGCCGCCGAACACATAGAGAAAACTCACGCCGGCTCCGCCCCGACATCCCCCTTTAGCATACCAAAGGGCGTTGTTAACAGCGTTTTAAATTTAAGAGACAAGACTTTTATTGACACCGCAGACAGGCTGGCGAAAAAATTTATTGCGGGAATACCTAAAAACCCGTTTAACGCCGGGCTGGAAGCTGAAATCGTATCTATTAAAGGTTCCGGCGACTCCCGAACCGTAACCTATAGAGTCCAGTCCGGCGACACCCTTTATAAGATTGCCGGCAAATTTTACAGCAAAAGCTCAAGATGGCGCGAAATTAAAGAGGCAAACCAAAACCTGCTGGAGACTGATTTGCAAACCGACAGCTCCATTATTATTCCAAACATTCCCATAGTGGACGATATTGGCGATTTAAATTTACATGAAAGCGGCGTAAAAAAAGTGGTCTACAAATTGAAATGGGGCGACAGCCTGTACAAACTGGCCTCTGTTTTGTACGACAACGGCAAAGAGTGGGAGAAGATTTATGAAGCTAACAGGTTTGCAATTAACGAAACCACTGATCTTACGGTAGGCCGTGTCATTATTCTGCCCATGTTTACAGATGAAGAAAGCAAACCGTAAAGCGGATAAACCGGGCAAGTAAAGAGTATACCGATAGTAAAAATTAATAAATGAAAATTTAAATATTCAAATCCCCCCGCCCCCTTTTCTAAAGGGGATGGATGGTTGTTTGAGCTTTTTAAACAAACTATTTAAATCGCAGGCTCTTAGCCGCTCAACATTCCGGCTTATATTCACATTCCCCAATAAATCACTTCTTTTTCCAGGTTAACGCTAAATTTCTTAGCGACGATATCTTTTACCTGACTAATCAAATCCGCAACATCGCCTGCTTTTGCGCTCCCTTTGTTTATAATGAAATTTGCGTGTTTTGTTGAGACCTCTGCGTCGCCTATTCGCATACCTTTACAGCCGGCCATTTCGACCCATTGCCCTGGGTAACCCTCCTTCGGCCTTTTAAATATACTGCCTGCGTTAGGGTAGTTGAGCGGGAATTTACGCTCCCTGGTTTCAAGTTCTTCACGCATCAATCGCAACAAAGAGTTTTTATTGCCTTTCTTAAGAGCTAATTCCGCTTCCAGTATTATATAGCCAGCCTCTTTTAGGCTGCTATGCCTGTACTCAAAAGACAACTCCCCTTTTTTTATCTTAAACGTATCACCGTTCATATCCATAACAGTCACGTTTTCAACAATATTGCCGATATTGTATCCATTGGCGCCTGCATTCATTACCAACGCCCCGCCAATGGTGCCTGGAATGCCCACTGCCTGCTCTACACCGCTAAGTTCGTGTTCCGCGGCATTTTCGCAAAATGTTTTCAAAATGCAACCAGCGCTTACATTGACTCTGTCATTATTAAATACAATGCCGTTTGCGGCTGATTTGCAATCAAGGACTATACTTTTAATGCCATTGTCGGAGACTAAAAGGTTTGAGCCGTTTCCTAACGCCCTTATAGGAATTTGAAGCTCTTTTGCCTTTTTTATAACCAGCGCCATTTCATCGATTGAACCAGGCGAGACAAAAACGTCTGCTTTGCCGCCGATCCTGAATGATGTATGCCGGCGCATATCTTCATTAAACTCAACAATAGAGCATTTAAGTTCTGATCTTAAGAACTCTCCTATTTCATTTGACGGCATGGCGATATATATATTTTATTAATGGTTTATTAACCGGGTGCGTGAAGGGGGATTGTAATTGAATTAAAAGGAAAATCTAAAGCGTTCCAGAAATCTGAACACAGGAACTAATTTGAATATAGATAACCTTGTTTTCCGTGAAATTGCTAACAACGGGGCCGCGCGTTTAGCCGCGGGCAAGAATTGACGTAAAAAAAGGCGCGCCTTTTCGGGCGCGCCTTTTCAGTTTAAATTGAAATATGCGGAACAAAATCAATAAAAGTTAGAACAAACACCGATTTATAGCTTTATTGTAAAGCCCAAATCTTTAATTGCAGGTTTAATGCCGTCTTCGACAATTGATTTCATCATTTCAGGGCTTGCCAAGCTTGTAATCAATGGTTTTATTAAATCAGGGTTAAGGACAGTCTTAAGTACGGGTTCAATCACTGAAGGGTTCAAACCTGCGATAAATTCCAGTAAATCCTTATTATCAACATCAATGTTAATGCTAACTTTCATAAAATTTTCCTCCTTTTATTATTTGAAATTTTTAAATAATCAATGTTATTTTACTTACAGCTTTTAAAGATTTAAACTATAAACGAAATTCCTGTAAATGTCAAACGATTTTTAACAACCATTTTAGGGCTTATTTTAATGGGAATTTCAGTCTCTAAATTTAGCTTTGCGTTAGGATTCGCGCAGAAATTTTAAAATTTGCGCAACCTAAATTTACTCAACCGGCAGTTGCGCATGGTAGTTGTAAAAATTTAACGGAGCCTAGACCGTTTTCAAGAGATGTTTATCAGCCTTTGTTGCGGGAAGGCGCAATGAACCCGGCAATGTGTGGTTTGAGGATTTTGAGTTATAAATATGCTTTAAAATACTGAAAAAAAGGCGCTTTTTTTAATTGCTGAGAATAGAGCGTTGAATAAATTTTACAATTTAACAGCAATCAATCATGAAATCTCAATTTTAAACCGCAAAAGGTTCTATATTCATACCAAAAGGGTGTTCAATTTGGCTTGACAATGGTTATTAAAATGGGTAGATTTTATCAATTGCTGTAAAGCCAAATCGTGTTTGTCAAATGTGGCTTCAGTTGCCCAAGGCCGTTGGCCTATCAAATTAAGGAAATAAACCAAATGGGGATCACAATTCATTATCGCGGTAAAATTGCGGATATCGGCAAGGTAAAAGATGTCTGTTATGAATTGAATGATATAGCGGGCTCAATGCATTGGCCTTGCAGTTCGTTGGATGAGGATTTCAGCAAACCAATGACGGCGGATTTAGTCCATGACGCCGAATCTGTTGAGATAACCGGGCATTTGCCGTTAAAGGGAGTTTCGATTAAGCCTCACCCTGAATGCGAGTTGTTTAACTTTTATTTTGACAAAGAAGGCAACGTCAGCTCTCCTATAACATATATTATGGCTTCCGACGGAAGCGTTAAGCCGGACAAGGCGTTTGTCTTTGTAAAAACACAGTTTGCTCCGATTGATGTTCATATAACGTTAATTAAACTATTAAAGTATCTGAAGAAACGTTATGTCCCAAATCTTGAGGTTGTTGATGAGGGCGGTTATTGGGAAACGGACGATAAGGAGCTTCTTAAAGAGAAGATGGATTTTCTTTCAGATAAGATTAAGATGACGGCAAACGCTCTCTCCACAATCGGGCATGAAGATGTTTGTTCTCTTTCGTCTGATGATATGGCGAATTTGATAGAGAAGATTCTGAGAGAAAAAATGAATCCGAAAAATAAAAACGAGACCTGATTATTACCTGCCGGGCTCGCTAACACAGTTTATTGACTTTTAGTAAAAAAACTGATTTGTATTTTAATTTGTTGAAAATATTAAGTTTTTACTGTTAAAAGGGCTATTTATTGCTTAAAATATGAGCTTTTTACAGATAAAGTTTCGCCGGATTTATGGTTCGACTATAATTTATTATATTATAATTTTATTGCAAAGGAGATGGGAATGTCATCAGCAACGGCGCGTCACATTTTAGTAAATACTGAAGAGGCTTGCAACGATCTTAAATCACAAATAGAAGGCGGCGCGGATTTTGCGAAGGTAGCGGCTGAAAATTCGAAATGCCCTTCCGGCAGTCAAGGCGGCGATTTGGGCGAGTTTGGCCCTGGAGCAATGGTCCAGGAATTTGACGAGGTAATATTTAGCGCGGAACTTGGCAAAGTTCACGGCCCGGTTAAGACTCAATTTGGATACCATCTCATAGAGATTACAAGCCGCACGGATTAAACGCGGCAAGTATGCATAAAAAAAGATGGGGAGCCGCGACAGCGGCCCCTATCTATACTTTTTAGTTTTCCATCATAACCAACCCGAACAAGACGGATAAGGAAAAAGGCAAAAGTTAAGAGCTTGCGCTGTCTTGCAGACGGCTTCTAAATGCTTTAACTTTCCGTTTACAATTATCTTTAAAACTACCTGTATTAATCATTCAAACTTATCGCGCCTTGAAATGTTTTGTCGCAAATTGTCAAAACTTAACTTCTAAGATGCCATCCGGTATTGCCCTGAAAAGGTAAAAAGTCCGCCGCAAGCGTTAAATTAATAGAAAAAATATAAAAGAATGCGTTTTAGACCTGGAATTTTAGCAAAATTTGTTTTGCTTATCGCTATCCCAACTATATTATTTATGCCTGCGGCCCTGTTTGCGCAAAAAGTTAACGCAAAAAACACAGGGCATATAAATATAGCTGAAAAGACGGACGAGCTCCTTGCCGGCAGGCGCTGCCCTTGCCAATGCAACCATTACCTGCCGGGCGGCAATAAGGAACCTGCGTGTTTTGGATGCAGCGCGGCTAAAGCGGAGATAGCGTATGTTATGGAGAGCCTTGAAGCCGGCAGAGACCCCCGAAAAATCATTGTTGATATTGTAAGCCCCATCATAATTGACGTATTCTCAGACTACACAAATCCAAACATTGCCAAAGTCTGGAAGCTGGCCAAAAAAGTATCAAAAGAACTTGGCCAGACAAGGGTTGTGATGAGACCACCCTGTTTAACAAACGACGCTGTTTTTGCCGCTCAGCTTGTTGAGTGCGCAAGGCTAAACGGAAAGTTCGGCGCGTTTCAAGATGCGTTGATTAATCACAGGGGCCCATGGGACAAGGATACTCTTTTTGAAATAGCCGCCGGGCATGGCATGAAAAAGAGCCTGCTTAAGCCGCTTTTTAATAAAATAGATTTAAAAATGCAAATATCCAAAGACCGGCAACATGCCAGGGAGCGAAATATCAAGGCCTTTCCAAAAATTACAGTTAATCGACTCAAAGTTGACGCAACGGAAGATGTTTTGAACGCGGCGGTGAAAAAGATTCTTTTAGAAGGCAGCATTTGATAAACTTTAAAGAGTTCTCAAAGCAGTCTAAAGCTATTTTAATAGTTTGTTATTTCAACTATTTGCGCAAATAACGGCGCGTTAGCGTCCCGGCGTTTTTTTCATTTGAAATTTTCATTGAAAATAATATGACTCAAAAAATTAAAATCCTGGTAGTTGAAGACAAGACTATTATCAGGCGGGCAGTTTGCCTGCTATTAAAATCAAACGAAATGTTTGATGTGATCGGCGAGGCTGAAAACGGCCTGGAAGCTGTGAATAAGGCAAAGGAGCTAAGCCCTGAAGTTGTCGTAATGGAAATAGACATGCCCGTTATGGACGGTATTAAAGCCACGCGCGAAATAAAGGAAAATAATCCCGGCATAAAGATAATAATACTTACCGAATGTTCCGATAAAAAATTGATTATGGGCTCCATTAAAGCCGGGGCCAACTGCTGCGTTGAAAAAGATTCCACGGAGAGCGACCTTTTTGCCGCTATAAGCGCCGCGCACAAGAACAAATCGTACCTAAGCCCCTCAATTTGCAAATTAGCGATTGAGAGCGTGCGGCACGACGCGCATGTAGACAGGTTTGGCCTTTTAACGCGCGGCGAACAGGCGTTGTTGAAATCTGTCGCAAAAGGGAAAAGTAAAAAAGCTATTGCCGAACAAATTTCCACAACAGTTGAAGTGATTAATAAGCATCTTAAAAATGTTATGATAAAGCTCGGGATTCATGATATTGACGAGTTGGTTAGATACGCTATAAACAAAGGGTTGGTCAAAGGCGTGGCCGCGGAGGCCGCTTCCACGGAAGGCGATGAAACAGACCCTAAGAAAACAGAAACGGAAGAAAATGACACATTAGAGCCGTCGGAAGCTGTTAATAAAGATGGCGTAAGTTTACGCTCAATCATAGACCATGGAGCCGGCGGTGGCAGTAAAGCTGAAATCAAAGAGCCGCAGGCAAGCGACATTTCCAAAGCGCCAAAAGTTTTAAGCAGCGGGCAAGCATCGGACGCGCCGGCAATATATAGCAGCGCTTATGATTATTTAAACGATGCTATCGCCATAGTAAAAAGCGGCAAGAGTTTTGATTTAAATGACGGGATTAATATTGTAAACAAAATGCTTGAAGACTCTAAGACTATTGATTTGCTTTCAGGAATAACTTTTTCCGTCGCAAAAGATAAAGACTCTATGATTCTCAATATGGTTAATGTGGCTGTTTATGCTATACAAATCGGAATGGGCCTTGATTTTACAAAAGATAAACTGGTCAAAACCGGTCTTACCGGATTGTTGCACGATTTAGGGATGTTTATTGTAAGTGAAAGCGTAACGCAAAAGGCCGGGGCATTAAATACGGAAGAGAAGACAGAGATTGAGAAACATCCGGTTTTCAGCAAAAGGATATTGTCGGAATTCAAAAACGGCTATGCATGGTTGGCTGAAAATGTGGCACAGGAGCATGAGAGGATGCATGGGCAGGGGTATCCCTTTGGCGAGTCAGGCAGCGGCATAAAAGAATATGCCAGGATTATCGGCATAGCCGATGTTTTTGAAGCGCTTACTCATGACAGATTAGGCAGGCGGCGATTGACTGCGGTAAAAGCCGCAAGGAAGATTATAGTTGAAGAGAAGGATTATTACGATGCCGGTTTAATCAAAATAGTAATTGAAAAACTCTCTTGCTATCCAATTGGAAGTTACGTCATGCTTAACTCCAATAAAATAGCTAAAGTCGTAGACATAAACGGCAAGTTTCCATTGCAGCCCATAGTTGAAGTTTTTATAAAACCACAAAAAGACGGTATTCTTGAAAAAAAGATTGTTGATTTGCGGCAAAACCAGTCGCTGCATATTGTTGAGCCTGTGTTGGAAGAGAATTTGGCGGCAAGTTCATTCGTTTTCTAAATTCAATCGTTTCAGGCTCTTTTCAGGCGCGAGCCGGGTTAGGAGATATATTTGTGAAAAAAGGCAAAATATTAGTTGTTGACGATGAAAATCTGATATGCGAGGTTATTGAAGAGGTCATGGAAATTGACGGCTTTGCCGTAACCAGCACAACAGACGGCGTTGAGGCTCTAAAGTTTATTGAGGATTTTGAGTACGATATAGTAATAACGGATATTTGCATGCCGAAAACTTCGGGCATTGATCTGTTAAACGCGGTAAACGTAAAAAACGTAAACACGCAGGTAATATTGGTGACGGGTTTTGAAGATTATGTGGACTCTAAAATGGTTAAATTTTTAGAGCCGTTTGCTTATATTACAAAACCGTTTGATTTGGAAGAGCTTGTGGCGGTGACTAACAACGCGTATCACAAGCGCCTGGAGCTTGAAAACTGCGAGCAGGCCTGACCTCCATAAATTCGTAAAATGGAAGAGGTCTGTTCAATTCGGTTGATAAAATTAGGTATATATAAGGTCTATGAAACTAGATCGCGCATGAATATGTGAAGAAAAGCCCGTAACATCTTTTCAAAGACTCATTAAATTACACCCCGCAAATTTTCACAATTATTGGTAAAATAAAAGAGTACTGTTCAAAATATGAGAGTAGCGCAAATTTAGGGAAAAATCGCGGGTAGGGGGACGGTTTTCGCTTCCCTATTATGCATAATTCTTAAAATCAAACAAAAATGAAGTTAACGCAAATTAGAACTAAAATCTTTTTATTAATAATGCTCATCGTTTTTACTTGCCTGGCCGGCGACGCCCTTATAGCGCAGGACGCGCCTAATCCCGTGCAGCAGGAAGACGAAATAACAGTATTCTTAAACGGCGGGGCGTTAGGCAAGAGGCCTTTGGGCGTCACAACAAACGCACAGCTTAATTTGATCGCGACTGCCAATGAGCTTAGTAATAGTCTTAGCGTTATATCAGGCGATTCCCATCAAATTATCAGCTCTTTCGATATTGGGGTTGACAGCACCGTTACACAAGTTGCGGAAAATGTAGAAACCGGGCTGGTTTATGTGGCCCTTGCCGGAAGCACTGATATTGAGGTGTTGGACTCTGCGAAAGGGTTGGCTGTGGATGTTATTAAATTAGATCACATTCCGAATAAAATAACTGTTAATAAAGAGACCAACACTGTATTTGTGTCCGACAAGGATGGCGGTCGTGTTACCGTGATTGACGGAGAAACCAACCTTAAAACGGAAGCTATTAGAATTGCCGGCGCTCCCACCGTTATGGCCCCTAATGAGCAGCTGGACTTTCTTTATGTAGGCAACGCAAAAAATAATATTTTAAGCGTAATAAATATGGGTAGTTTCATTCCGTTAGAAAACAAAATAAAACTTATTGATGAGGTCGTAACAACTTTTAGCCCGTCTGATATTGCTATTAACGGCCCCATGGCCAGGTACTATGTGTCGGAATCTTTTGAAAACGGAACCGTTATTATAGTAGACGGCAACAATAGAGTGATCGGCAATATACAACTTGTGGACACGATTGTAAATCCGGATACATCGCTATTTATTAAAGGCATGGATGTGAACCATTTTCGCAACCGGCTTTATGTCGTTGCTGAAGGTGCCCCCAACGACACCTTTTTTGTGATCGACGGCGAAGACAATAGCATTATAGAAAAAATATTGCTTGAAAACGACTCGCATGAGTTGAGGGTAAACTTAGGGAACAATTTCGTTTACGTTACAAACAAGAAAGACAGCACGTTAAGCGTGATAAACGGCATTAGAAACAGACGCGTGTTTGATATCGGCGAGGATTTTGACGGATTGAAAATAGGCATTAACGACCGGTCAAACAAAGTCTATGTAACAAGCGCAAACAATGTGGGTGTGCGAGTTTTTAGCGGAGCCACAAACTTTATGATAGACACCATTCGCCTTAACGTGGGAAACAGCGAGGTCGGAGTGGACGAAATAAGCAACCTGGTATATTTTTCGATTGACGGATTTGTCAATATAGTTGACGGCCTTACAAACGATGTGACTGCCGAGCCGGTGGATGTAAGGACTCCTTTAATAAAAGGAGTCAACAACGACGTTACTAACGGCACAATAGATGTAAACTCGAACACTCACACCGTATATGTTGGAACTTATAATGAGGTTGAGAAACTAGGTAAAATCAAGGTGGTTGACGGCCGATCCAACAGTTTGATAACTGAGATAGACGTTGGCGGCCCTCCGGTTTCCTTCAAAGTAAACCCCGTCACAAATCGTCTCTATGTTGCAAATGAGTCTGAAATTATAGTTATAGACGGCAATACCAACAGGATATTGACCAGGGTAAGGCCGGACGGCATCCCCAATATTGTGGCTATAAACAGTCTTAACAACAAGATTTATGTAGGATCCGGCCGTAGGATAAGCATTGTAGACGGCAATACAAACAGGATCGTTAACGAAACGCGAACATACCGGGTGGTATCTAAAATTGCGGTTAACGAGAAGGAAAACCGTTTATACATAACCTGGGTCGGAGAATCGAATATAGACGTTGACATTCGCAACGGCACTACGCTGTTTTCCTCCGAATCAATAAGGACTGAGTCCGGCGACGAGACCCTTGATGTTGCCTACCTGCCTAACACAAACCTTATTTACATAACATATAATGTGTCGCCCAAAATGGATATTGTGCAGGATAACAGCGCTCTTGAATTGGCCGAAGCTGAGCTTGAAATATTTATCGAGCCTAATCCGGCTCCAAAAGACGAGCTGGTAAACACCTGGCGGTTTCGTATTACTATCAATGAGTTGGACGGCCTTGACGTTCAAATTCAGGAGTTTACAATAGGGGCTTTTGGTTCCGAAAGAAAAGAGAACCGTAATAAGTTTGCCAGATGGTTTGATGATTGCGGCAGGCAAAAAAGAGGAAAAAAGGGGGTTATCCCGGGCTTCGGCACGGTTTGCGGTGATATTGTTTTCACTATTAACGGCGGGCTGGAAATCTTTCAGGGTTTTAACCCCAAGTTCGAATGGAGGTTTAAAGGGAGGGATGAAAACCTAAATAAGGTTGAAATTAGCGATGTTGTGGAGTTTATATTGGAAGAACCGGCTGGGGGTTTATTGCCGGGACAGAGAAAAGGAGACGTTAAAGATGAAGACGTCATGACTTTTTCGTTTGATTAGCCTCCTCTAATTCTGTCTAATTGAAACGCTCAGATTTTCCGCTGTAAAATTGATTAATCCGTCGCTTGACCTTCTTGAGAATTTATAATTAAACGTTGCCAGCCCGCTTGCGTCTGTTATGCCTGAAGCTGGTGTTACCGTGGCGTCGGCGCCGCTTGCCGTAGCTGCAATATTTACGCCGGGCAGTGGCTTTTTGTCCTGATCAAGGGCGAACACAAAAGCTGTTCTGGCCCGGCCTCGCCAACCTTCGGATGTTGTAGGGTCAACCGCAAGCTCTGTTAGCTCTCTTATTGGAGTCGGCGTTGGGTTTGCGCCCGGCTCACCGCCAACCACCGGAGCTTCGTCTTTTATAACGGTAACGCTGTTCGATTCAACGTTTGTAACATACACCATGTTGTTTTTAAGGTCTACCGCAATGCCGGCCGGCCTTGCGCCTACATTTACCGTATCCACAACTTCGTCGATCTCTCCGTCAATTAAGCTTACGGAATTGTTGCCGGAATTTGCCACAAATATGCGATTGGTCACGGTGTTTACGCCAATCTCCCCAGGTTGTTTTCCCACAGGGATAGTCTTAATCACACGATGATTGCGCGCAAGGTCAATAACGTTGACATTGTCGCCTCTAAAATTCGCGACATACGCCTTCTCCGTCAAAGGATTTATGCCGAGTCCGCCCGGCCCGCTCCCAACATTAACGGTAATATCTTTGTTTCTACGGCCCTCGGTATCAGGGATTACGCTTAAAGTTCCCTTGCCTATGCCCATCCTTGAATTCGTCACATACACAAATCCTGTTAAAGGGTTAACTCTCACTTCCACCGGCGCGCTGCCCACCGCCATTTGTTCGACCACCTCGTTGGTCGCTGCGTCGATAGCATTAATCGTGCCGCTAAATGTGTTTGCCACATACACAAAATTCTTGGCAATATTAACCGCAATGCCGGCAGGCCCGTTTCCCACCGTAATGGTTTCCAGCACTTCTAGGCTTAAGCCGTCGATTACACTTACTGTTTTGCCGCTTGCAACCCCAGTGTTTGAGACGTCAAGTCCGGTGTTGGAGACGTAAACCAGTCTTGTATCCGGGTTAATAACAACCCCGCCGGGCCCCTGATCCACTCTGATAGTTTCAACCAGCTCAAATGTCACCCTGTCAATGACGCTAACCGTATTGCCGTTGCCAAGGCCGAAATTGGCCACAAAAATTAGATCCGTGGCCGAGTCCACGGCAATTCCAACCGGGTTCTCGCCGGTCTTAAAAGTTCCAACCACTTTTTGAGCGTTTGCGCTATTCACGGCAACCGCCATTGCCGCAACAAATAAGATTAGGGCTACTAATGATTTTTTGACAAAAATATCAACGCTAAAATGGGTTCTTGATCGCATGACGTTTCTCCTTTTTATTAAGAAATCTAATATTTGAAGACAAAACGCATTCAATTAAAAGTCGCAATATACTTAACAACTTTTATTGATTGAGCATTTTCAGGTTTGTTGAAATACCGCTCAACACTTTAACTTAGCATATCAAAATTATGTTGTAAAGGTTAAAACGAGGCGGATATATTGCGTTTAATTTGAAGAAATTATTGTGGTTATTCCGTAGGCAGTATTAAAGCCCTGTTTGGCGACCAAAGATAAGTATGTATGAATTGACTATCGGGCGCGATATTGTTAATTGAAATTGTGATTGTTAGTTGAAGTTAAGAATGGCAAAAGGCTGTTTGTAATGAAAAAGCTGGGCTTCTTCTATAGTTTTCAGTATGCTTTTTAAAGCGTAAAAAATTTCAGGAACAACTTGTTCCGGGTGGAAAATATAGAATATTTTGTTGAATTGCTTTTTTATCATCGAAAACTTAAAAGTATGGTTTGGTTTGAACTGAAAGCGGAAAAGTTTAAGCCGGAATACGCGGGTAAAATGGGTTTTTATCTCAAATTGCCGGCCGATTTTATCCGTGAAAAGAGGGAATGGCCGTCAATCGGCGCCATTCTTTGCGCAAAGAATGGTAATTTTGATATAAAGTATTCTCTTCGTGACATTAATTTCTCAATTTAGAAGTTATCACTTCAACTCTCTTTCCAGCTCGTTTATAAGGTCTTCCGCGTTGTTCATGGCCTCATTGATTGCTTCTGTTGAGCCGGCGTCTTTTGCGAAGCGGCCGAAATCGCATTGTTCGAGGGTTGCAACCAGTTTGCCTACCGTCTCTTTTGCGACATTTGCGCCGGACAGGACGGTTTCTACCGTATTTGGCGATATGCTTGCGGCGGTGGTGTTTAGTTTATCCGCAAGGTAGGCGGTGATTGAGTTTGAGAGGGCAGTGTAAAACTCCTCTGGTTTTTCGCTGTTCATGCATCCGCGGGCAGCCATTAGTTTTGATTTTGCGGTGGATTTTGCGCGTCTTTTCCTTGCGTAGCTTACGTCGGTTACCAGCTTTTTCCTTTGGCGCTGGACAAGGATTGAGGCTCCTACAGCGATCATTGGGGCAAACAGGACGGCAAACAGTATTGGGCTTCTGTATAAAAAGTTGTCGTGATTTGACAAACCTTCAAAGCTTGCCATGATAGGCAGAATGTCCTTTGTGATTATAGCGGCCTTGTCTTTGTTGTTTGCGTCGGTTTCACGAACGTATAATCTGATTGGGGCTTCAAATTCGCCGGCTTCAACTTCCATGGGCAGCGCTTCGTGTTTAAGGGTCTGATACTGTTTTAATTTTGGATTGAAAAAGCTAAAAGTGACTGCCGGGGTGTGGGAAATTTTGTCATTTTGAGGCTCTATCACTTTTTTGAATACCATTTCGCCTTTAATGCTTTTCTTTCTGGCCGTGACCTTGGTCTCTGTTTCCGATGGGTAGATCTTGAAATCCTTGTCATTAATAACGTATAGACTTGGCTCGGTTATGGTTTGTATATTGCCTTCTCCTTTGACGGTCATTGTCATGGTGATGGGGTCGCCTACATTAACTTTTGCCGGTTTAATATCCACATCCATAGTGTAATCGCCTACCGCTCCATTAAAATCGTCTGGTTTGCCGACCTCCGGCAACGGGTTTACAGCAATGGTTATCGGGTCTGTTTGACGTTCAAGAGAGTATTTGGTCTGCTCGCTTCCAAAAAAGTCGTCAAAAAACGAGTCGCCGAAAATGTCGTTGCGTTGCCTGCGCCTTTTGCTCTTTATCACAAGATTACACTTTAGCGTAGCCGGACTTATCTGAAGCGCGCCGGTTACGACCGGGAAAAGGGCTGTGCGCAACTCTACAACATTAAACATTACGCCGCCAATCGCCTCTTCGTAATGGCTTTGTTGGCCCATATCCTCCTTGATAAAGTTTCGTATTTCAGGCGCAACATACTCCACATCTGTAATCGGCATGCCTCTCTGGTAGTAAAATCTGAAAGTCAGTATGATCTGTTCATACGTGAAGGCCTCAACTTTATCCGTCTCAAATTTAACAAACACGAGCTTTGAAAGGTCTATTTCACCAGTGCTGGAGTTTAGCTTCGGCGGGTTTTTCCTGTCAACCACGTTTACCGTTAGCGTGTTTGACTTGTATGATTTGCCCTGGAAATGAAGGGTGAACGCGCCGATTGTGAAGCTGCCGGCAGCTTTTGGTTTTAACACGTATGAAAACCCTTTGCTTACCGATACCGCGCCGTTGATAATGCTTGTGCGGGTAGAAACGCTTGGGCCGAAAACAAGATTGAAGTCGTTAATGGCTGGGAGTGTTGGTTGTGATGTGTTGGTTGCGCCCGTCACCGTAATAGTCAGGTTTAATGAATCGTTTAATGTAATCGCGGTTCTGTCAACGCTTGCTTTCAGGCTTATATCGTCAGCGGCAACGGCAAAATTTATAAAAAACAGGAAGAATATTATAAAAACGGAAGCCTTGGCAACCATCCGTTTGCGTTTGGTCTTTATATTGTTTAATAAATTATCTGTTTTCATTTTGTTTTATGCGCGCTTTTAAATATTAATAATAAAAAATATAATAGTTATTCATTTTCAACCTCTTAGATGCAACGTTACCAGTCTTTCTCTACACGCGGCGGTGCGCCATGTTTTTTATTTTGGAAATTTAACTTGCTGTTTTTTTCGCTTTGTTGCAATGCGTCAAGCAGGCGTTCGGCCTCTTCCTTAGACATGTTGAACTCATGTGGTTGTTGAGGAGCCTGACTTTGTTCTTCCTGTCCGGTTGGTTGTTCCTTCTCTTCGTCTTGTTGTTCGCCTTTGCCCTCTTTTTCTTCTTCTTCCTGTTCCTTATCTTCCTGATTCTGTTGCTGCTGTTGATCTTGCTGATCTTGTTCTTGTTGCTCCTTATCGTCCTTTTCTTCCTGTTTATCCTGTTTATCCTCTTGTTCGCCTTGTTTTTCGTCGTCCTTATCTTCGCCTTTTTGATCCTGTTTCTCTTCTTCTCCGTCTTTTTGATCTTTCTGTTCCTGGCCCTCGTCGCTTTGCTTATCCTCTTGATCTTTCTTCTGCTCTTCGTCTTGTTGTTCCTGCTGATCCTGACGCTCTTGTTGCTGCTGTTGCATCTCTTCTATTTTTTTTTCAACAAATTCGTGATTATATTTTGCTTCATCGCTAAGTTCCCGCAACTCTTTGTCCGGGTTGCCGGAATCCGCGTTTTTATTAGCGAGTTCTATTGCCTTTTTATAAAAATCCAGCGACTCTTTGAGTTTGCCTTGTCTATATAAAGAGTTGCCGATATTAAAATTTGCTTTGGATTTCAGACCTATATCGTCGGTTTTTTTTATAACCTTTTCAAACGCGGCCACAGCTTCGTCATATTTTTCGTTTCTGTATTGGGAATCAGCAATATTGAAATCAAGCGAAGCTTGATCTTTAGAAGTCATTTGCGCGTCAATATATTTGCTGATAGCTTCGTCATACTTCTCCTCCTTATAGAGTTGGTTCCCCTCTTTGGCTTTGTCGTAAGATGGGTCAATCCAGCCGATCAGGCCGATAGAGATGTACAACAACGCTGCTATTTGTAAAAAAGATGTTGTCTTTTTCAAACTTGAAGCTCCGAATTTAACAAGTAAAAAGTAAAAATGCAAAAAGTAAAAAGTTAAAACTTCTGTCGTCTCTTTTTACAGTTGCGAGGTATCATTGTTTTTGTGGCGTCTTTCGCCTATTAGAGATTCAACGGTAATAAAAATAAGGGCTATTATTAGGGGGATTTGGAATCTATCCTCATACTTTTTAACCCTTTCGCTTCCTAACTCGCGCTCTTCAATAAGCGCAATTTCCTGGGTGTAAATCTGTTCAAGCCCCCATTCGGAGCCGTATGCGGGTGTGTACGCTCCGCCGGTTTCCAGGGCAATTTTATTTAGCATGATTTCGTCCAGTCTGGATTTGATAACCTGGCCGTCCTTGCCTTTTAACAGGGTGTCTTTTCCGTTTTTGTCCTTAACTTTTATGTATGAGCCGTCTTTTTTTCCAATGCCGACCGTGTAAATGACTGCTCCGTTTTTCCTCGCTTTTTTCGCGGCTTCAATGGCCTTGCCGCTATGGTCTTCGCCATCGGTTATTAAGATTATGGTTTTATGTTTTTTTAACTCGGGGTCAAATGTTTGCAAACATTTTTCTATAGCGGCGTTCATATCCGTGCCGCCCAGAGGAATAACCGAGGTGTCCAGATCGTCAAGGAAAAGCCGGAAAGCTCCATAATCAATAGTCAAAGGGCAGTATGTAAACGCCGATCCCGCAAAAGCTACAAGCCCGATTCGGTCGCCGTCAAGAACCCTTAATAAATCCTCTATCTTTCGTTTTGCGGCGGCCAGCCTGTCCGGTTTAATATCGTCGGCCAGCATGCTTTTTGATGTGTCAACCGCGATTACAATGTCGATGCCGCGGCGTGTTACCTCTTCAAGGTGGTAGCCCCATTTAGGCTCGATAAGGGCAAATATCAAAAAAAGGCAGCCTATTGTTAAAAAGGCGTATTTTGTAAACCTTAGTTTGCCGCTTATTGTATAAACGAGGCGTGAAAGCGTCACATTCTGGGCAAACTTTTCAAGCGCGGCGCGTCTTCGTTTGGCTGCAAATATAAAGCCTATAATCAGCATAACGATTAACGCCAGCAGGTATAAAAATTCAATGTTACCGTATCGCATATTTTGAATAATTGAAGCGTGAATTTAGATAAAATAAATAGCCTTATTTATGGAAACTTTCTAAACCGGGTGTTTGCAAGCGCAATTTCCAAAAGTAAAAGTCCCAGGGCCGGAAGGATAAAATAGTAAAAAAGCTCGTTGTATTCCGTGTACTGCTTTACCTCTGTCTCTGTTTTTTCAAGTTCGTCGATCTGTTCATAAATCTTTTTAAGCGATTTTGTGTCCGTAGCCCTGAAATAGAGCCCTCCGGTTAATTCCGCGATCTCAGTCATCATTTTATCGTCTATATCTATCTTTACAGGCTTATAAACCTTGTTGCCAAAAAAGTCTTTTGTTGGAAACGGAGCAAGGCCCGTTGTGCCCGCCCCGATTGTGTATATCTTTATATTAAGCGTTTTTGCGATCTCAGCGGCTGTTAACGGATCTATTTCGCCGGCGTTGTTTCTGCCGTCGGTCAGCAAAACGATCACTTTACTTTTTGCATCGGTTTCACGCAAACGGTTAATACTTGTGCCGATTGCCGAGCCGATTGCCGTGCCGTCCTCAACCATTCCGATATTGACGTTCTTTAGAAATTGTATCAACACCCCGTAATCCAGGGTTAACGGACATTGCGTATACGCCCTGCCGCCGAACACGACCATGCTGATGCGGTCGTTATCCCTGCCTTTGACAAAATCCTTAACAACCTCCTTTACAACATGCAATCTGTTATGCCGTTTGCCCTCAATCTCAAAATCTTCGGCCTGCATACTGCCGGATACGTCCAGCGCCAGCACAATGTCAATGCCTTCGGTCGTGACCTTTGTCTCTTCCCTGCCGGCCTGCGGCCTTGCCAACCCGGCTACTATTAGCGCTATAACCAGAGCGCGCAGGACAATGAGCATGTGACGGGCTTTTACCGTCCAGGAAGATTTGGACTTTTTTAGCGTTGCCAGAGATGAAAACCTGATTGTGTTTGCGCCTCTGAACCGAAAGTACGCGAATAAAATCAGGGGAACTAAAATAAATATTAAAATAAGAAGGAAAAAATCCTGAAATATCATAATTATGCGCTGTTAAATCGCGACTCAATCATCATAAATACTTAAATTATGACGAAATCGCGTGAAATTATTTAAAATTTAAAATCCAGGCAAAACCAGCCCGTTTATCATTAACCTTTAACTTTGATTTGTTACGGGAAGCGTAACATTTACATTGTTCATATCAAATTTAGTCTCATCAATCAGGCGTGTAGCGGCCTGCAAGGCTCCGTCTATTTCTTCGTTGTTAGGGCCGTATTTTGCGAATTTAACAAGATCGCTTTTTTCAAGAAATTTAGAGACAAGTTCTTTGTGATCCTGCTCCAATACGCCGGCGCGGGACATCTCAACGAAGAATTCCTCGGTTGTGCGTTCAGGCGCCATAATGGCAAACCTTTTTTCAATATAATGCCGCAAAATATTTGAAAGCCTGGAAAAATACTCCTTAACCATGCCTTTTGATATCAAATCAAGCTCGGCCAGATGTTTCAGCTCCATATAAGCTATCTCATGCGCCGGCAAAGGCGGAGGTGGAACATAGACCTTGTTCTTGTTTCGTTGTTTAATAAAATAGATAACTCCAAACGCTATTCCCGCCACGCCAAAAGCGCCGCCGATAATCAGGTAAATTACAAAATAATTTATCGCAATATCAACAGGGCCCTTTATCTCTTTTATATCTTTAGCGGTTTCATCGCCGCTGATCAGGCTTTTTATCTCAACAAATATTTCGTTTGTGTTAACTTCCGCATAATTATCGCCTTCACTATTAGGGAGCCTGTATTTAACTGTTAATGGGGGGATTACATATGACCCGGGCGTGAAAGTCTCTAAATCATACCACTCTTTTTGTTTGATCTTTCCTGAATCAAGATTTTTGGGCTCTGTTCTGCCATGATTTTTTACTGTAAGGTCCGCGAGCTTCTCTTTAAACCCGGGGAATACAACCTCGATATCAGGGTCGCTCTCAACAGTTATGGTAAAACGGACTTTCTCCCCAATGGTGGCTTCGTTATGGTTAACGCTGGCGTTAACCGTAACCGGGCCGTCCGGCGTGTTATTGTCATCTGCGTCTTGAGCTATTACAGCGCTAATGTTTAAAAGAATAACGGCAAACGCGGCAATTATAAGTTTGAATGTGTATGAGGTTTTGTAAATCATTATTAATTAAAAGTTGCAGGATTCGAAAGGATTTCCACGCATTGTTCTCCGGACATTTCAGGCCCATAAGCTATACATGCTGGAAATTCATTTTTTCCAATATTTAAAGGCATTTTTCGGCAATCAAATCACTGTCTTCTCTCTCTTGCTCTGAAGAATTTCATTATAGGCTCAACATATGGCTCGTTTGTCATTATGGGAATTTCGTCAACACCAACCGATCTAAACATTTTTTTTCTATCTTCTATCATTTGGCTGGTTGTTAGCCTGTGCGACAACATGGCGTTTTTATCGCTTGTGTCCACAACCATAATCTCTCCCGTCTCAGCGTCTTCCAGCTCCACAAATCCGATGTCCGGCAGAAGCTGTTCTCTGTGATCGGCAATAGTCACGGCGATAATATCGTGTTTTTTATTAGCTATCCTTAAAGACTTTTCAAATCCTGTGGCTATAAAATCGGACACCAGAAATGTGACTGTGCGCCTGGCTGCAACCTTGGCCAGGTATTCCAGCGCTATGCTTATATCTGTTTGATGCTTTTTTTTCTCATCTCCGGTCTCGTCTTCATTAAACAGCAGTTCTCTGATTACGCGAAGAACATGTTTTTTACCTTTTTTAGGCGGCACGAACTTCTCCACTCTATCCGTAAACGTGATTAAACCCACTTTATCATTGTTTTTCATCGCTGAAAACGCCAACAAAGCGCAAAGTTCCGTTGCCACCTCTTTTTTAAACTGAGTAGCCGACCCAAAATCGCCCGAAGCGCTTAGATCAACAAGCAGCATTACCGTTAATTCACGCTCTTCAACAAAGCGTTTAATAAAGGGATGTCCCATGCGGGCGGTTACATTCCAGTCAATTGTTTTGATTTCATCGCCCGGCTGGTATTCGCGCACCTCTTCAAACTCCATGCCCGCGCCTTTAAAAACGCTGACGTATTCGCCTGCAAGAGCGTCCGTCACCAGATGGCTGGTGCGTATCTGTATCTGCTGCACTTTTTTTAATATCTCTTTTGGTATCATTTTCCGCCTGTTCCGGTTATGGAAAAAGTTTAAGGAATATTGATGAACGTTAAAACTTTAATCTTGTATATTTAGACCCCAATGCTAATTTACGGGACTTCAATGTGGTCGAATATTTTTTGAATAACATCCTCGGGAGTCATCTCTTCCGCTTCCGCTTCATAGCTTATAATAATCCTGTGCCTAAGCACGTCCATGCCAATGGTTTTAACGTCCTGAGGAGTTACATACCCTCTTCCCTGTAAGAAGGCGTATGCCTTGGACGCCGTTGTAAGATAAATTGTGGCCCTGGGCGATGCCCCAAATTCGATAAATTCCTCCAGTTGAAGCTGGTATGTCTCAGGATGGCGCGACGCATCGACGATGTCCACAATATAATCTTTTATCTTATCGTCAATATATATGTC
Organism: Candidatus Anammoxibacter sp.; assembly: GCA_021777105.1. Taxonomy (GTDB): domain Bacteria; phylum Planctomycetota; class Brocadiia; order Brocadiales; family Anammoxibacteraceae; genus Anammoxibacter_B. The sequence continues at coordinate 4,133 of JAIQZQ010000126.1, read as the reverse complement.
GTTTACTATGCCGCGAAGCCTTTTGATATCGTCTGTTGAGATCAAAGGTTTAATCTCCGCCGGCGCGGCGGTAGTTGCGACCCTGTCCAGAATTTCGCGCTCCTCAGCCTTATTTGGGTAAGTAATCTTTAATTTAAGCATAAAACGGTCAACCTGCGCCTCAGGCAACGGGTACGTGCCCTCCTGTTCAATAGGGTTTTGTGTTGCAAGCACAAGGAAAGGATCGTCCAGAAAAAATGTTTCCCCGCCTATTGTGACCTCTTTCTCCTGCATACACTCCAAAAGCGCGCTTTGCACCTTGGCCGGCGCGCGGTTAATTTCGTCCGCCAGTATAATGTTGCCGAATATAGGCCCTTTTCTAACTGAAAACTTGCCGTCTTGCGGATTGTAAATCTGCGTGCCGAGCAAGTCGGCGGGAAGAAGGTCGGGCGTAAACTGAATTCTTTGGTATTTTGCCTGAATCGTCTTTGCCAATGTTATAACCGAAGTGGTTTTTGCCAGCCCGGGCACGCCTTCAAGCAGTATGTGGCCGTTAGCTAACAGCCCAATCAACAAACGCTCTACCAGATACTGCTGGCCTACTATAACCTTGGCGATTTCGCTTGTAACATTATTTATAAAAAAGCTCTCCTCTTTTACCTTTTCCGTAATTTGTCTAACATCGTTATTTTCCATTTTTCGTCTCCAGCATGATGCGGACGGCAAATTAATAGGTTGCCTCTGCCGCAAAAATATCAATAAACTTGTAAAATTTAATATTACGCTAATAAAATAGTCGAAAATTTACCGAATTTCATATTATAGTGACGAGTAAACTTAATGTCAAGCCGTGGAACTATATCTGCTTGCGCGTTAATGAACACATGCAAAAATGAAGTTCCGGCTTAAATACAGAAATTAATTGTTTTTTTTGCGTATACTGAATAGAATAAGCGCCTATAAGAGCTTATTACAAACGCTTTTAACTCTGTTTTTTCAGGAATAGACAATGTTTGAAAATACAAATTTTATAAAACTTTTAAAAATTGATGAAAAAGAGAGGAAAACCCGCAAGGAATTCCTGGATTTTACAGACAAAGATGTTGACAGGCTAAGAGAGCTTAAAAGTTTAATTGAAGAGAACGCAGACTATATAATCGAAGAGTTCTACAAACATCTTTTAAAGTTTGACGGGCCTCTATCTTTCCTGCCTGATGAAGAGACCCTGATAAAAGTAAAGACAACGCAAAAGGCGTACCTGCTGGGCATTGTTAACGGGCAATATGACGAGGATTATTTTGAGCACAGATTGCATATCGGCAAAGTGCATGATTTTATAAAATTGTTGCCTAAATGGTATCTTGGCTCATATTGTTTGTACAACAGATTGATATATCCCCTTATATTTGAAAAGTATAAAGGCGACCCTCAAAAGATACTGGAATACATTTTGGTGATGGACAAGATTACAAATCTTGATAAACAGCTGGCTATTGACACATATATTGACAGCATTAATTCCGCGCTTGAGGAGAAGATAAGGGTCACAGAGATACAAAAACGAAAGATAGAGAAGGCAAACAGGGCAAAAAGCGAGTTTCTTGCAAATATGTCTCACGAGTTGAGAACGCCTTTAAACGCGATTATAGGCTTTGCCGATGTGCTAAAAGACAAAGTTTGCGGCGAGCTGAATGAGGAACAGGCCGAATTTGTGGCTGATATTCATAGCAGCGGCCACCATCTTTTGCAGATGATTAATGATATTCTGGATATTTCCAAGATTGAAACCGGCAAACTGGAGCTGTATTACACTGAAATAATGGCGCCGGTAACAATTGAAAATGTAAACGCGACCTTAAAAGGCCTTGCAAACAAGAAGAACCTCAGGATAGATGTGAAGCTGGACGACGATATTAAGACGCTATCCGTTGACGCTGTAAAGTTTAAACAGGTGCTTTACAACCTTTTGTCAAACGCTATAAAATTTACTCCAAACGGCGGAAACATTACTATTTCAGCAAGATTGATAGTGGAGCAGGATTTGTTGAAACCGGGCGTTCATTTTGTCGAATTTTGCGTTACGGACAACGGGGTCGGCATTGCGCCTGAAGATCATGAAAAAGTTTTTGCGGAATTTGTGCAGATTGACAGCTCGTATTCAAAAAAGCACGAAGGCACCGGGTTGGGGCTGGCTTTGACAAAAAAGCTGGTTGAGCTTCACGGCGGCAAGATATGGTTTGAGAGCGTGTTAAGCAAAGGGACTTCTTTCTATTTTACAATTCCCGTGGATTTGGAATCGGAAAAAGAGAGTGAACAATCGGAAATTTCGCTAAAAGAAGATAAAGATACTGCGGATAGCGATATTATTATGGTAATTGAGGATGACTTAAAAAGCAGCGAACTGCTTCGGATTTACCTTCATAACGTAGGTTTCAGAACCATAAGCGCCTTTACCGGCGAAGAAGTTATGGTTAACGCTAAAAAACAGAAACTTGCGGCCATCACGCTGGATATAATGCTGCCCGGCAAAGACGGCTGGCAAATACTAAAAGAACTAAAAGACGACCCCGCGACAAAAGATGTGCCTGTAATCGTAGTCTCAGTCACAAGCGACCTCGAAATAGGCACTGCGCTGGGCGCGGCGGGTTTTATTAACAAACCGTTAGATAAACAGGAACTCTCCGCAAAACTGATTGAACTCGGCCTCTTAGCGAAACCGACTGAAACTTAAAAAACCAACGATGCTTTTGTTTTTAGTCGCCTTGTTTCGGATTTCAGTATAATTTTTGACCTAACCATTCCCATATTGTTGCCTGAACGTCTAATGGATTATGTATCATTTGCAAGCCGTTTAAGCGAATAAACTCCATCCAATCCTTTTGCTCTCTTCGGTTTTTTAGGCTTGTCCGATCCAAAATTACTCTTAAACATGCAGTAATATATTCACAAACGATTTTGTCCCTATTATTCCGCTATCCGTAAAATACCTTGTCATGAATCGTCGCCTGTCTATGGTTGTAAGTTCAGACTTTTTGTTTCTTTCCCTGGCTATTATCTTCTCATCAATAGACGACCCTTTTTCCGTCTCCAACCCCCCTTTTTCATACAAGTATTCCCTGTAATCCGCAAACCTATCCTTCTAGCTCATATCGTTATATCCCATTAACCTAAATCCATTGATAGAAAGTCGCCCTTGTTCCCCGTTTGGGCATGATAACCTATCGAACACCATCTATAATCTTCCGGTTACTATATTCAGAGGGTAAGGAAGAGGTTGTTAAACCTCCGCCTCCCCGTTGTCGCAATGTGGCCTATTCCCCATATTTATCATCATGAAGGTCATTCAATGGGCGGCTCCCAAAGAAGTTGCCACGTTACAGCGAAGAAGGCAAAGCAAAATATTTTAAACGTCAGTATACAATAGAGCCAATATTTGGTCATATAAAATTTAACATTGGGTATCGCCACTTTCTGCTGCGAGGTTTAGAGAAAGTAAATGGCGAGTTTAAGTTGATGAGTATAGGATGGAATTTGAAAAAGTTATTGCAAATGAAAATAAAAGCCGCAATGGCATAAAACATTGCGCTTTATGCTCCACTAAAGCAGGTTATGCCGTAAATAACCATTTGCAATTAACAATTTACCACATCTTGCCAAAGGCGCAATAAAATCTATTTAAAATCTAAATGGAAATCTGCCGGATTTTTGATGCAGCCTAAACAGTTCTCGGACAGCCTGCAAAGGGTTAACTCTTTGCCGAGCAAACACTTCTAATTTATATCTTCTCCAGGTTTCATCTTTCACTTCTAAAAAAAAGCTACTCCGATTCAGCTGCAATCCCTTAAGCGGGGGCTGTTCAGGATACCTTCCCCGCAAACAACGCATAGTCCCTCTCTTTTCACCTATGGCTTATAGAGGGGAGTTACCTATTTTGGACGAAGCGGTATATTCACCGGTCATGTCTCAATACCATTTTCCCCAGGCGCTTGCATGTTTCACCCATTGGCTCCACTGGCAATAACCGTATATTCGTCAGTGGGAGGAGGTAGGGGGCTCCCCTGTGCTTCACGTAAGGGCGGTGTTTGGCACAGCTTTTTAGGCCGAAATGCAAACTCCCGAAGTCATTCCACCTGGCCCCTTCGATACGCACCCTT
>JAIQZQ010000125.1 GCA_021777105.1 Candidatus Anammoxibacter sp. | reverse complement strand
TCGCTTCAAGCGCTACTTTACTTTTAAAATTTGGACTATATTTCTTTCGCATTTTGCCTCCTTTTCGTAAATTTTCTTTTTTTCGAAATTATAGCAAAATGTAACTTAAGGGGCAGTCTAAATTATGGGGTCCATTATAGTAACAACAACATCTGCCATAACACGCTGCAAAACTGAAAGTTACACAAGCATCACAAGAAACAATCAATCCGCACACTACAACACAATTTACAACACCTTACATTTTGTAGTGTATTTCCCTATGCCGCATGTAGTGTTTTCCCCGATTGTCAGTATTCTTTTAATCTGCTATACTTATGAACTTTTTATATATACAGACAATCGCTAAATCTTTATTTTTATCCAATACCCTGTTTTACCCACAAATATTAACAAAAACAGGCATATTTTGTTACTCAGGAGTTAAAATGGAAGATCCTCAAACATACGGCAATAACGACTATCCAAAAACTTACAAGCAACTATTTAAATTCCCGCTATGGCCATCTTTATCTCTAACATATAGTGATTTGCACGATCTTATTACTAATTATCCTATAGCAAAAGATTTAATTCAAAGCTTGTTAGATAAAGATCAAACAGAAGAAAAGGCCTATATAGAAATATCTCAGTTTTCTAAAATAAAAATAAATTTATTAAGCAGAGTCTATTATTTGTTTCCAATAATAGATTGCTGCCATTTATATTGTTTTTTGTATCGATTTCTAAAAAAACATTCTCTTTTATTCTTAAATACTAAAATCCTGATCAAGATAATTGATGCTAATAGCGAAAATAAAAGTATTTTTAATGATAAACATTATATAGACCTAAAAGATTTTTCTAAAAACAATAAAAAAATCAACTTATGTGTATTTTGCAAACTATCTAATAACATTAAAAAACCTATAAATAAGTTAATAAATCAATTTGTTTTTGCTCAAACTAAAAATATTAAAATTGATGCAACTAAAATTTCGCAAAACAATCGTGAGAATATCTTAAAAGCAATTAATGTCCTTGAGACAAGTTGTAAAGATAGTTTATGTTTAGATTTTGAAAAATATAAACAAACAATAGAAATATATCCTCAGGCTAGTAACTTTTTAGATATTGCAACAAATAACGCGATATTTACAATATCAACTGATAATATAAGAAAAACACGGGAATTAATAAGCATTTTTAGGACAGAAATTGAATTAAAAAATAAAAAATCCATATTGTTAATTAAACCCACAGAAGCTAATAGAAATCCTGAATTACGCATGTATGGCATTAACAACAACGAATTATTTGAGACTATATTAATCAATAATCAAAACAATGAATTATTAAATGAATTAAATAAGGATAATCCTAACGAAAATAAAATTGAAAACTTTATTGCATCATTTTTCGGTCGCACGCTTGTTGTGGACAAGAAACAAAACAATCTTTCCTTATGTAGTGCCAGGTTTCTTGAAAAGCTTGAGATTGAAACAAATAACGCATTAAAAGCTATAGAAAAAAAGGTGAAGAAACAACTACAAGCTTTTACACCAAAACCTAGAAAACAAAATAATTTTGAATGGTATGTGAAACGTGATTGTGACGATCAAGTGTATGGCTGGTTGACCAGGCATAACCGAGGAACATTGTTAATAACAGGGTATAGAGGTATCGGAAAAACAAGTTGCGTTGAATTTGCATTAGAAAAGTTAAACAATGAGTATAAAAAACAAACAAACAAAGAAAATAACATTCAGGTTATTAACATAAATTTATCAAAAATCCTCTCGTTAAAAGAACTTGTTGTTTTAATCCTAAGACAGATTGCCAATAAATTTAATATAAATATTAAATATATACAAGATGACAATTGTTTTCAGGTAGAAGAAACGGATGACTTTTCACCTAATAGTCATCATTTAGAATTAAAGTCATCTATTGAGAATTTCTTATTAAGATTAAATACTAAAGTTGAAGCTTCATTTACCGCTTCAAGCAGTTTAGGTTCTGAATTAGGCGGAGATATATTACCTGATATAACTGGAAAAGTTAAAGTTCAAAATAGCGAGAATATGTCACATAAGCTAACTTACCTTGACATGCCTGAATCAGAAATAGTGACAGGCTTAAATTATATTATTCAAGAATACATAAAAGATTCAAAAAACAATGAAAGATTAATCCTTGTATTTGACGAAATAGATAAAATAAAAGGTTTCCAATCAAACCACAGTGAAGATGGTAAAATGAGTGATTTTGAAGAATTGGTTGGCCATATAAAATTAATTTTATCAGAGTCAAACGCGACTTTTATATTTGTCGCAGGCCAAGAAACATTTAACAGGTGGGAAGTAGATAAAAGCAGAGGCAGTTCTGTTTATTCCAGCGTTTTTGATCACGTTATTGATGTTGAGCCATTTTTAAGAGGAAGAAGCCGGTCCATATGTAGTTCTTTACAAGAGCAAGGGGTCGACAGTTTAGAACAGATTAAAGATATAGTCAATAAACATATAAGATATAAATATTATATTTATAACGAATATTCATTGCCTAACCGAACAATCATTGAGTCATTTTATAAATATCTTCTTTGGAAAAGCCGTGGAATCCCAAAAAGAGTTATACAGGAGTTAGAATATTATATTTGTACTAACACCAGTAACACTTTCTTAATAATAGATACTATAAACATAAGAAAGATCAAATTTTATTCAATCCTTGTAAAAGAACTGTACGATGTAATAGTCATAAAAGAACTTCTAGATAACGACGGCATACTTAATATGATAGCGCGAACAGAAGCTTTGCTAAAATTCCACCGAACAGGATTTAACTATGACGACCTTAAGCTTTTGACAGTTGCAGTTGACCAGGATATGGTTTTTAAAAACGAGTACTATTATGAACTTGCTATTAAACTATTAGAGGGATGGTGGATTAACACTTGTTATGGACGACGAGCTAGATACGTTTTCGATCTTCATATTAAAGCAGAGATTAATTTACTTTCAAATGAGATTCAGGATGAAGCCGTCGCGTTTACATTTGACTACAATGATTTTAAAGGCATCTATCAATATTTTACTGAAACAGATGAACGAGTTGAAAATCAAGTAAACGAACAAAGGATAAATTCATTGAGAATACAAGCAGGGCTTGGCAAAATCAACATGCTTATGAAAAATGATTACAAGGCTATTGAGTATTATAAAAAAGCAATACGATTAGGAACCCTGGAAATAGATAAAGAAAGAGACAAAGCCAACTCTGATACAAATCTCGGCAATGTGCGTCTGCTCGTTCGTATTATGACTGAATGTTATATAGAAATAGGATATATACTTGAACGAAAGAAAAAAATACGCGAAGCGATGACATTTTATACTTCCGCATTTTATAATGGTTATAGGAACTATATCAAAGCGAATTACAGATATAATTTTTCATTTACATCACTTCTCTCCGGCTCTAAGGATTTCCAGCTCTTTGACAAGTTTTATGTGATCCCTGAAGAATCAATAGACGCTTTAAATCATATGGCGTATATACAGTGGAAAACAGGTTCATTAGATGACGCGAAGAAACTTTTTCACTATGCTTTGAAACTCTCATATAAACGATATAATAAACATAAAACCGCTTCACAAATGCTTTTGTTAGGCTTTTTTTACTTTAGAATGAACAACATAGACCTGGCAATAAAATATTTTAATCTAACAGAAAGCACAAACACAACACCGGAAGCAGAAGCAGCAAAAGAAGAAGACCGTATCTCAAATGACACAGACGCGCCCCTTCCAAAATATTTGATAAACATATCTTATGAAGCGCAGGCTTGTTGCTTTTTCGCTAAAAGCGAAATTAAAAATACCAAAGGGTTTGACAATGCTCTTGAATATCTTGAAAAAGCTATATCGAATTTAAATTCAGACACAAATCAACGCCATATTGTCCGTATATTAATGTATAAGTTACGAACAATGGAAAGGGTTTTACGTAACAACCGTTATTCAGATGAAAAAAAATACTATAGTTTAATAAACAGTATTTTTAGATTAGTACGAAACAGGATGAGCGATGATGATAAAGAGGAAAAAGAAATATCAATGAAAGATTATTTTCATTTATGTGGAATGGTAACATGGCAAATATTTTCACGCACAATAAATGAAATAGGAAAACCGGATCCCAACAATATAACGCTTCAAAGTAAGAGTTTTATGTTTTTATCAAAACTTACAAACGATTTATTTCAACAGTGCAAACCTTTTTTCATCTCTATTGCAAAAAAATGCAAAGGACGTATAGATAAGTGCCTGGAAAACAAAGATGAAATGGATTATCATCCTTGTTCACATTTACTTGCCGATGAAAATATAAGAAACAGCCCAGAATCAATAAGTAAAATTAGAGACATTTTTATAAATGTTATAGAAAACGAAACCCCACCTAAAGACATTGAACAAATACTACTTTTTATAGAACAAATCTTCCTTCTTTGCCATCGTTTTTTTAACAAATATATATTTACAATAACATCTTCTTATCCAGGTGAACGTTTAGGTTGTTTTTATTTTTGGATATACAACCACAAAGACGACAATAAAAAAAACATCTTTTCTTTTAATAATAATTTATACGCAGCTGCCGAGAGTTTCTTTAATTATGCACTCCAAGATCAGCATACATACCAAAAGTATCTTCTTGACCGTTTTTACAGCATAAGAGTCTGCAATCTCTTTTTAGGAGATATTTATTATTTAAAATGGAAAGAAGGGAAAGGCAAGCAATATAGCAACGATCTTGGCAAAAAAATGGAAGAAAGGAATGAAAGACTGTGGACAAAAAGAAGATGCATTAAATATTATTCAATAGCATTAACATCTATAGCAAACGAAATTGAAATCAATTTAGGAAAAAATCCGTTACACCCAGATGTATATTTTAAGGAAATAAGCATAATTCCCATAACAAGAATGCATAATGTTGCAAACAACAGGTATAGATTACAAATGATTTTTGAGAAAAATAGCAAAAGATTCATGACAAATGAATTCAATTTCCTTGAAAACCATCTAGACGATCAAGAAAAAACACAAAAATGTTGCAGAATATTGCGAAAAGCAGCTAACGAAATTAATGAAGATGACGAAAAAAATACCGAAGAAAATATATGGAAACTAAGGGAGTTGCTAAAAATGTGGAGATATTATGATGATATTACTACAGATTCTAGCGAATACATACTCCAATCTTATAGCCAATTTCTGAAAAATATTTCAGATTAGTATTAACATTGAACAATATTACACAGTTAGCAAATAATTTTTAAAACTTATGGTCTATCGCCAAATTAATTGTTCTATACACGCAATAATTTAAGTATTTCTCAAGAAACGTTATTGTACCATAGCCAAACAAATATAGCATATTTTAACAATAGGAGTAACATTACATGGTTCGAATTGCTTCGTTTAATGTTGAAAACCTTTTCGCTCGCCCCAAGGCATTCAACACAACCAATTGGTCATTAGGGCGGTTAGCATTGAATGCATATCGTGAAGTGAATGCTTTACTTTCAAACTCTGAGTACACAGCGACTGATAAACAGCGAATTCGTGATCTGTTTGTTGAACTCGACATTTATCGCGTCAACCAAAACGGAGCTATCCGGCGCAAACGTACTCAATTCCCGCGTTGGGCATGGCTGAGAAAGAATCGCGGAAAATTTGACCGTGAACCTAAGGATAAAACTAAAAACGTTGAGGTCGTAGCCAACGGTCGCGCTGATTGGATAGGATGGGTTGAACTGGCTAAGGAACCGGCTGACGAAACCAGTACCCGGATGACGGCAAGGGTTATTCAAGATGTAGACGCAGATATAATTGGCATTGTTGAAGCTGAGGATAGGCCTTCGCTCGTAAGGTTCAACTATGAAATGCTTGGAAAGCTCTATGGCCACGTTATGTTAATAGATGGGAATGACCAACGTGGCATCGATGTTGGTATCATGACAGGCGAGAGTTACGACATTGAATCAATACGATCCAACGTCGACAAAGTTGATGCTAAAGGAACTGTGTTCAGCCGTGATTGCCCACAATACACAGTGCGCACACCGAGTGGGAATGAAATCCACATACTAGTAAACCACTTCAAATCTCAATCCGGTGGAGGTGGCCCGAAACGCATACGTCAAGCGGCTGAAGTGCGTAAAATCGTAGATGCGCTGGTGGCCCAAAACCAACACGTTATTGTGCTTGGAGATCTCAACGAAGGACCCAGTGCGCATGGAAGCCAAGCAAACAACTTGAGAAAACTATTTAATAATAACAGCCCATTAGTTGACTGCTACTCACTGCCAAATTTTAACGTTGGCAATCGCCCCGGCACATACGATTCGTGTGGATTGCGCAACCGGCTAGACTATATCCTCATTTCTGAAAGCTTACGCCCTAGTTTTACGGGTGGAGGCGTATTCCGAAAAGGATTGTGGGGCACAAGATCAACTCGCCCTTCTAATTGGAAAACATACCCTGATTTAAAACATTCCTCAGAGCAGGCGTCCGATCACGCCGCTGTTTTTATTGACCTGAATATCTAAAATAGAATAATATAGCGCAAAAGGTCAAACCAAATGTATATTATAAAATTAACACGGTTAATTAACTCCAAAAAAAGCTGGGGTTGTGGCATAAACGCCAACCACAAAACGGCTGAAAATGGAAATCCCTTTATAATCAAGCTATTTATTTTCGAGCCCTTAGATCAAACAGCGGCTTTAAACTTTCCGGCATGTTTTACTTCGGCAAGTTTAAACAAATCGTTAGCGGCCACCGATATTTTATCCCCAACCCCTGGCAAAAAATATGCTTGTCCGCAATCGTCGCATACAAACGCGGGGATTCCATCAATTTCAATTTCCAACCCTTCACGTTCAAATTTTTGCGACACTTCGTTTTTGAACAATTTGCCTGTGCGGCACGCTTTGCATTTTACGCCTTCAGTTAATTTCATTGCCATACCCTCTTATACTTGGAGTTTTCCAAAAAGGAGATCTAGGAATATATGCGGTTACAAAATCAACCCAGTCAATATTTCCTGATTCCGACCAATAATCCGCAACCACATGCAAATATTCTTTTATATCTCCAGAAATCCCGAATGTTCCCACAATAAGACAACGAGCTTCGTCATCATAAAGTTCAAGAATATTCCCATTATTGATAACTTCAATAATATTATCTTCATTAAACCCTTCAGCCAACATATGATTTACTGTATGTGGCCGCAATGCAAAATCTCCTGCTTGAACAGCCTTTCGAATTTCTTTATAAATATTTTCTTTTTTCTTATCTATAATCAAAACCCCTTATATTTAATGAAGATAACTTTTAATAAAAAAGCCATTTGGTTTAACCTCCAGGTTATTTTATTGATATCCGCATTCCAACGGGGAGCATTTGAAAGAGCAAAGACAGGGATGAATCAGGCCATTACTTCCTGTTTCGCGGATAAACTTGTAATTGGTTTTACATTCTTAGCGATTTTCAATTTGCTTCCATACTTTTCACAGAAAAACCGAATACATTCCAGAGCAATATCAATCGCTTTTTCATCATATTCGCCGGTATCGGGGTGAAGCCACACTAAAGCATAATCGCCTTTAACTAAACTGAACCTTGATTTATCGCGCAACGGCAACAATGCCTCTCCAGGATTTTCATCCACTATTAAAGAATAAAAGTCCAATTCGTAAATCGATATGTCCATATATTCCTCAAACCATAAACGCAAGACGTAATCCTGAACATATTCCGCCTTCAAAAGGCCTTTTTCCTCATGATTTTGCCATAAAGATTGATCTTCAGCTAATTTCGACCACTCTTTCCAATTCATAATTACCCCACTATTAAAATCCGTTGATTATTTCGCGCATTATTACGCAGTCTATCACATACAAAATGGTAATGCAAATATCATATATATGAAGAAAATTTAGGGGCAGCGCCGGAAAACAGAATATACAATCCTCCAGTTTTCCAAAATGCGCATTTCCATAAAAGTTACTGCTAATGCCGCCTATTGCCTCTCGCTTTTCAATTGTTCTCATTGCCGGTATTTGCTAAAGTTAAACCTTCCTATTTATAATGTTATCCCCATCGACGATAACATTGAAACTATATTAAATTAAGAGGCAAAAAATCAACTGTAGAAAGCCACAAATGACTCACAAAGATAAGGTTGCATTAATCACTAAAGAATTTAGGCAAAAAATAGAAGACAAATATGATATTCTTGAAATGAAATTGTTTGGTTTTTTTGCGCGGGGAGATTTTCCAAAATTCCCAGACATAGATATAATGGTAAAACTTTCAACCGTTAATAGGAATATTGAAGAGGATTTATACGATATCGCCTATGACCTTGAATTAGAATATGATTGTGTTATTGATGTAATTGTGCTTCCTGAGAATGTAAACAACAATATCCCTTTATACCAAAACATCAAGAATGAGGGTGTCGTAATTTGATAAAAGATGAAAAAATTACTTGCAAGATTTGTAATTATTAAAAACTAAAGCGCGGCATCACATGTTTTTTTAAAAGGCTCTGTAACATTGAATGAACAGAAACGCTATAAAAATGAACGAAAATTTAAACATTGGGAAGACTTACCGTTAAGCGGACGACGGTATTGGTATGATGTAACAGGCCGCACAGGATGGTTCGCCAGATATGTAAAAGAAGTTGATTTTGAAGAAAAAACTATTAAATATTATCAGGAAATCTATAATGAAAAAGATGAATTGGTCGAAATCCACGAGAAACATCCTAATGATAAAGGGCGTCAAAAATATTCAAAGGAGTAAATCGTATGCAGGTTATTACAAACAAAATTGTTGCAGATGAATTATCGGCTTACTTAAGGCACGAGCTAACGCCGGCGGATTTGGTTGACTGGGCTGAAACAGTTATGATGAACGGGGATTTTGATGATGAAAATTATGACATGTTGCGCGATATTGTTAGCAAGTTGGGCGTTTCGGATGTCAAAGCCTTTGGGTTGACCTGGGAAGATTGTGAACAATTCCTGAACCAGCTTGGTTATAAAACTCATGTCGAAGTTGTAGCGCTGTAAGAATATTCAATCGCAGCCCTTGAAAACAGAATATAAAACTCTCAGGTTTTTCAAAATACGCATTTTTATAAAAGTTACGGCTAATGCCGGCTAATGCCTCACGCTTTTCAATTGTTTTAATAGCCGGTATTTGTAAAGTTAAACCTTAAGGTTCATTAAAAAAACAGCGAAGGGCTTACACTAAAGCGTTTAGAAAATTTATCAATATGCCCTTTTGTTAAACTGCGTTTCCCATTAAGTATTAGCGAAACAAAAGATTTAGAGCCTATTTCGTCTCTGAAATCAGACATTTTTAAACCATATTGATCAATAAAATGCCTTAACATAGAAACACCAGGGTCAATACTTTCGGATAAATCCACAAATTCTCTAATATCATCCTGCCTGGATTCATATTCACTTAGGGCTCGAAAAAAAATATAGTCAAACAAATAGGGTTTTCGAAATTTGCTTTCCAATAATTTCAAAATTATCAGTTAAGAGTGTGCGTAATTCTTCTCTATATTTGTCAATGTTTCTAAAAAATGCCACACATTGATTCTTGAATTTGTCGTAGGTATCATAATATTGATTATATAGCGTTTTCTTGTAGAAAAATTTCCATAACCTCTCAATTATATTCAAATTGGGTGAATATGATGGCAGAAATTCAATTTGGATTCGTGAGTTTACAAGGTATTGTTGCACTAATTTAGATCGATAATATCTTGCATTATCAGATATTATGTATATTTTTGGAGCCTGATCATATTTTAACTCTATCTCTTGAAAAAGCTTTATTGTTGATTGTGCGTTGATGCTTTTATCCGCTCTTATTATTACTTCATGGCTTTCGGCATCAAGCGCTCCATTTAGGTTTACACGTTTACGACCGGTGTTTGATGGTATTTCTTTCTTTTTACCTTTTTCTACCCACCAATAAGACGGCATTGAATTGTGCTGTGGGTGTACACCGTCCATAAAAAATATTTTATCTTTTTCTCCTTTTTCATGCTTCAATTGGACATATTTGTCTATAAACTCTTTTTGTTTTTCAGGGTCTGCTTTGCCTGGTACTTGAGTTGTCTTTTTATAAGTAAATCCTAATCTATTGAGGGTATGTACTATCCCTTCTGGGGTATATTGAACTCCGAATGTTTTTTTTACATACTTAACTATCTCTTTAGAAGCTATGTATGTTTTTTGGCGAAGATGCGCTTTTAATTGCTCTTCTTGCTCTGTTGTGAGTTTTGCTGCGCAGCCTGTATAGTTGTCGTTGAGTAGACCTTCTATTCCATTACGGTTATACTGCTCAATATCATTTCGAATAGTTTGGTCATCTAATAGCAAATATTCCGCAACCTTTTCATAGCTTAAACCTGAATCAATTAGAAGGACGGCTTTGATTCTGTCGGCACATCGCCTGTAACGTTCTTGTTTATGCGCGCTTTTTAATTCTTCTTTTTGGTATACATTTAATGGCTGTGTCATAAGTGGCTTTATAACACATAGTTAGGGCAAGGCCCAGAAAAACATTATATTTTTTTCGAAAACTTCATGATTTTGACTATAAATGATAAAGCGTTGAAAAATTGTAGCATATCAGAGACTAAAAGATTAAAGAGCTCCAAAGCAAATAATAAAGAGTCATCACATGAGAGGAGCGGATGAACTGCCTCATCGAGGATTAAAAGATTTCGGATTTGAAGAATTGCCATTTAAACAATTTGCAGCTAACAACGCGTTGTATTATTTAATGCTGATATCATTTTTTTTGTTTGAAACGTATAAAGAAGATGTATTGTCAGAAATAATTCCTATAGGCAGCTATGCAACAACAGTCAGGAGGAAATTATTGTATTTCGCTGCAAAGATAACAGATACAGGTAGAGTAATAATTCTGAAAGTAACAAAAACAGTAATGGACTCATTGCAATTTAGGATCTTAAAAGTTAAGTTCTGACAAATTTTGACAAGATATTTAAAAGTTTCACCAAATCGCAAAGCAAAAACGTTTAGAAGCAGGTCTACAAGACTGCTCCAGCTTTTAACTTTTTTCTTTGATCTTGTTTTCGCTTTTGCTCTTTTATTAGTGTAAATTAGTGAAGATTAGTGGTTAATTCGCTTTTGCTTTTCTCCTTTTCCGGTTTATCCGGGTTAAGGAATTATGGGAACGAGTTCAAAATCCAATACCCAGACTTGTTTAGTTGGGATAAATTTTTACAGGAAAAATTAATTTTTGCGGCAGAGGTACGTCCATAGTCAGAAAATATGCAGCGAGTAACATTATTTTTATGCAATTGACTCAACAACAGTATCTAAATCACGCTCATGCAGCTAAATTAATTGTGCTCAAAACGATAAAGCGAAAATATTTATCGTTTTTTTATTTTCAATTTAAAATCGCACTATTTATGTAACATTATTGTTGACTTCTCTAAGCTGTGCAATAATTTATTTGTCAAAAGAAATTGATCGGTTAATTAGCAACTGTAAGAAACTTAAGCAGCAATCTCGAAAATCAACATTACAACTAATTGAAGATGGGCTATTTCTATAAAAATACAATGCTTAACCTAACACCTATGAGGCGCGTCCTCGCGCCGTGACGTTTGAGGGTGATATTTACATTTGAAGTAGGTCCAAACATTTTCAGAAAAAGAGTTTCATCCCTCAATATATTGTTCTTTATACTAATTTGATAAAAAGTAATAGTTAAATTTTTAATTTTACAAAGTATGTGTTGTATTCAATAAATGCTATTCTTTACCAGGTTAGTAGTTGATACGTTTTTGCTTTTTTATCCGCTTTTCGCCTCCCAGGCATAATTCTCACTAAAGCAGACAAGCTGCTCAGTGTTCATTTATCCTGTTATCATGTCTTAATTGCTTTAGCTTTTTAATTTCGTGTATCTTTGTGTTTTTTCGTGAGCATGCTTTTGCCTTTTTACTTTATTTACCCCGGTTTATTCGGGCTGATTTAAAGAAAGCCTAACCTGTTGTTGAAGATGAATTCACATGGATAATGGCAAGCGGGACTTTCAGCGCAATCGTTAATCGAACTTAATAATAATGCCTTTTCAAATCAGAAAAATAATTGGTAAAATAGAAAACAAAGAGGTTATCGCCAAAGGGTCGTCTGTAAAAATCCGTAAAAACCTAAATAAACTATACGGCAATGGAAATTGGATAAAAATGAAAGGAATTGCAAGAGTAGAACTATCGGACGGTTCGGTCACTTTAGCGGAAATTCATTGGTTTGAGGCTCACGGCATAGGCAAAAAACATATAAAAGTAAAATATTATCTTGGAGACTAATAATGATTGACAAATTAAATGGCAAAAAGTTTGTAATCTGCGTTAACAATGAAGGTAATGAAGCCTCATTGGTAAGATGGAAGGTATATCAATGTATACCTGATAAAACGGCGGAAAAACATAAAGAAATTCGTGTGATAGATGAAGAAGGTGAAGGATACCTTTATTCAGAAGATTGTTTCTCTTCCGTTCAGTTAGAATCGTCAGTCGCCAACACATTCATTGCCGAATATGCATCCTGAACGACAACCAGATAAATATATTTAACTTTTAAAATTTGCGCTGCATTAATTTGCCGTTTATTTCTTTTTCTTATTTATGGTTTCCGCTTTACTTATACCAGCGTTATCTACTTTATGTTCTCGTCTCTGCGTTAAATTACAAACTTTGCATATCGGCTAATTCCCAAGCGCTAATATGGAAACAAAATTATACAAACAACTCCGGTTTGGCTAAGAAAACCAGTTGGAACGAGCAGTTAAAACACAGGCAAGGATGCTTGTGCCACTATTTTGAGGGATTTTATGAAACCGATTTTATATATGGCCCCGATACAGGGGATTACAAATTGTGTGTACCGAAATGTTTATTCGCGTTTGTTTGACGGGTATGATTTTGCGATTGCTCCGTTTATTAGAAACAGCAATGTGGGGAGCGCTAAATCCAAAATCCTGCGCGATATTTTTGTCGCCAGGAACAGCGCGGATTTTGAGTTGATTCCCCAGATCTTAAGCAAAAGTGAGGAGGATTTCATTAGTTTGTCAAAGATCATGTTTGAGCTGGGGTACAAGACGGTAAACTGGAATCTTGGGTGTCCGCATAAAAGGATTAGAAGCAAAAACCGCGGGTCCGGTTTGCTTTCAGAACCTGGAACGGTTGTTGAGATTTTAAATAATGTTATCACAAAGATTCCTAATGAGGTGTCTCTAAAAGTAAGGCTGGGCGGCGAGGATAACAGCGAACTCCGTAATCTGTTGCCGCGACTTGATGATTTTCCGTTAAAAAACATTATTATTCATCCGCGCACCGGGAGCCAAATGTATTCAGGCGGGGTTGATATACCCGCGTTTGAGGAGTGTCTTTCCCTAACTAAACACACGGTTGTTTATAATGGCGATATTGATTCGCTTGAGACGTTTAAGAGACTGGCAGACCGCCTGCCCACAATTAGTATGTGGATGATTGGCCGTGGGGGAATTACAAATCCATTCTTGCCGGAACGGATCAAAAATGTAAAAACCGATGCCAACGCAAAAATTATAGAGAGATTTACGGAATTTCATAATGAGCTTTTTGACGCTTACCAAAAGGAGTTAAGCGGGCCTGCTCATATAATAGCCAAGATGAAAGAGATGTGGCGCTATTGGTCAATGGCATTTGAAGGCGGCGACCGTGTTTTGAAATCGGTTTCAAGAACAAAAAACGTTAACCAATATACGGCCATGGTTGAAAAGTTTTTCAGTGGCAAGCCTGAGTTGTTAATTTAGATGCTAAAGCAGGGAAGTAAAAAAGGCAAAAACAAAGTCGGCAATATAAAAAGTCACTCTTTGGCAAAGCGAATAGTTACTCACAACTTTTAATTACTGAAGCGGCAACGACAATGGAGATCCTCGTAAAAACACGCATCAACAAGTCTTTAGAAAATAAAGTAATAAAATTTATTAAATTGAAGATAAAATAACAGAAGATAAAAATATACAATCTACATAAAATATAAGTAAATTTAACGCAGGCAACCAATAGCAACTGCAGGACGCTTTTACAACAAAGTATTTTTTGTATTTGAAAGTTCTTAACATAATAGGAGCAATGAAAATGATTCGAACAATTGGAGCAACTATTGACGATAAAGGCAATGTTCATTTGACGGAACCGGTTAAATTAGAACCGTCTGATCGGGCTTTTGTAACAATTGTGGACAAAGAGCAATTAAGTCATGTGAATGAAGAAGCTCTCTTGAGCGAGGCAGCCCTTGCGGAAGATTGGAACCGTCCAGAGGAGGATGAAGCGTGGGAATACCTTCAAAAGGATCGGTAGTTTTAATTCCATTTCCATTTTCAGACTTGTCTCAATCAAAGCCGAGTAGGTTGGGTAGAGGCATGAAACCCAACAATAAACTATTTTTCTCCGATTAACTTAGTGGTTAAAACAAAAACGAGCTAAAAAAACAAATCCCCCAACCATTAGTGGGCTTACTGTTGGACAAATTTTTGCTGGACAAAATAAGAAGCTTGTTACAAGGCGCCAGCCTTGTAACACACTGTCCCTAGAGGCGCTGCCTTGTCTTAAACGTTGTTAATTAGATCGACATTAGAAAATTAATGGAGCCATTTGTTGTTATGATAAAAGGAGGCAGAGCCTCTTCGTACACCCAGTTACAAGGCCGGCAGCGTTGAGGATACGGCGATTGAAGGTTGGGCAAAGTCGACCTGAAGATGCTGGTAAAAAGTCCAAGTTATTTCTTTCCGAGCCCTAAACATTAAAAAGTTCACAGGATTCAGAAAGCGTTTTAATGAAAAGAGCAAAATCCTTATCACAGGAAAATATGCGGCAACAATTCAAACCACGATTCATTACATGGCGCCAAGCTCCATCATATTCCATTCTTAATGGTCTGGACATTTCTATAGTATAACAGATATCTTTGCCCCCTTTGTTTGTTATTGAGTTTTGATTTGCATAAAATTGATCAACTAAATGGGAGAAGAGCCTTAATTTTTAACAGCAACTATAATCGCGCAACAAAAACGCTTAGAAGCTGTCTACAAGACGACGCCGGCTTTTTATTGCCAACTGCAATTGACAAATTACAACTTTTAGGTTTGTTCTGGCTAGTCTATTAGAACGATTATTATTACTTCTGTTTATATCATCGTTAACAATAAAAAATGATTCAAAATTGTTTTCAGCCTTATGCAATCAATGGGAGATTTGCCCACTTGGGGAGTTCTTTTGATTTTTTGCAGTCAAAAAGCGATTTGACCACTTTGGGGTTCAAAAAATTCTTTGTTTAATGTCCAACATATCAAGCCTGTCCTATAAATTTCAATTTGGATTTAGCTTGGCATGAACATTGACCTTGTTGGACATGAGTAATTATGCATGTTGCGTATTCTGCGTCACGGTTTGGCCCTGAAGCTTTTAATTGTTAGAACATTTAAGCTATTAAAACAGCCTCCGGTTGCATTTCAATTCTTGCTATAGAGATACCGAGATTATTAAGACCATTTATTGCAGACGATATCGCTATTTCTAACGAATCTCCTTCACGGTGAAATGTAATTTGCGCTACACCACAAATTGATGCTAATGTCCCATCATCAAGTGTGCTGTATATCCGTTCGGCTAGGTCATCAGTGATCTCTGTATTTAAAATAATTGTAAACTCTTGAATTTTCATGTTTTATCCTTTCTTTAGTTTGTGTGCAAACATGAATCAACGGCTTTCACTATATCCTTTGAGTGTCCTTCTGGATTCTGTGGAGTTGACAATATCCAAATTCTGCATCCAGCTCTGTCATGCTTAGGGCAAAGCAATTTACCCCATACATGAGCCTTTCCGCCAGCTTTGACTAATTGCCAATTTTTTATCTCTGCGTAAGTTATGGCATCCCTAATATGCTTATTTTTATGCTTACTCATGGTTTATATTTTACGAAATAAATATAATATTTGAAACAGCAATATATAAATTACTCACATTTAAATAAGATGCTATTTTTGATTCAACTCCACCTTCACACCAATATCATTTTGAATTTTACTAAAGTTACGAATTTTTGGAAATTATGCGCTCTCTTTTCATTTTAGTTCACAAAGCTCTCTATTTTTGCTTTGCATATTTTCTCTGTTAATTTTAACAACATCTTTACACGCTCAGATACGTATTCCAACTCTTCTTTGGTTATTCTGTATTCAGGATCATAGCGACCGCTTATGTAAGCGCTATCGAGGGGCTCAAAAAGTTTCTTCTCTCTATCAGTTTTTGGGGAAATATTTTATGAAAAGGAATACCATGCTTTGCTGCCATTTTACCCAATATATCAATAAGCCACAGAGAGGTCAAATCTCCTTTTGACTGTAAGTGGTTTTTAATCTTGAATATGATATTTTGTAACAATTTATAAATTACAAATTTTATGTTTGTTCGGGCTAGTCTATTAGAACGATTATTATTACTTCTGTTTATATCATCATTAAAAATAAAAAATGATTCAAAATGGTTTTCAGCCTTATGCAGTCAATGGGAGATTTGCCCACTTGGGGGATTTTTTTGGTTTTTTGCAGTCAAAAAGCGATTTGACCCCTTTGGGGTTTTTGCCAGAGGGGTCTTTTGTGCTTGACAGGGAACTTCTAATGGTTGACCCCTTTGGGGTTTTATTGTTGAACAAATATTCTCAATCCTGAATGATTATTTTATTTTGCACCCACATTTGTTTTATTCGAATGAAAATTCGTTTTGTGGAAAATCTAATATTTCTATCAGACAAAAACCATGCTAATAATGGGATGATTGTAAAATGTTGAAAAAAACAAAAAAATAAACAAAACAGGAAACAAAAACAACCAATTGAAACCTTATATATAAAATTTTCATTACGTCTGAATTTACCTATTGTAAAAAGAATATTATAAATTAATCCTATGCCAAGTAAATAGGCTGTTCCTATAATCATTGTAGCAATACAACAAGATATCAATACAATAATGGCAACCCACCAAGACGTATAAACGATCCGTCGCGAATATTCAATTTTAATACCCCTAACTTTCAACAAAAAATCGGATAGAAAGATTCCAACGGAGATTGATACAAGACCTAGTGGCGGTGCAATAATTGCTGAAGACTTAATAGATGCAAATACAGGTTGCATATAATTAATTTTATCATATAACTCGAAACATCTCATAATTAAGAGAGGAATAGCACCTATAATCAAAGGAGATTTAATATATTTTGTTATATTTTCACATAATCCAAAATGTCTGGTGAAGAAACCACTAGTTCCCATTACAAATAGTGTAAACCATAGAGTAAAAGAATATGACCAAAGCAAAAGTGGTATTATTATCAATCCTATTAACACTGGAATAGGGTCGGGATATTTTGCAAATAATTTTTGTAAAAATTTTATTGTAATTCTAAATATTAAGAAAAGTATTAATGTAAAAATTATCGATTCAAGATTGAATGGAAGCACGTCGAGTTGATCAAGTATTTTTGGTACATCATACAAGACTGTTGAAACGAAAATTGGTATAGCAAGTAGTATTACGAACAGCAGTTTGAATCGAATAGTTGTATTTGAAAGCCTAATAATATAAAAAAAAGAGATAACGCCACATACGAAAAACGAAAGACCAATTCCGAATGAAAAAGCACGACTTATTGAATCGAACGACAGATTTAAAAGGGGCGCGACAATAGGTATAAATAGAGATGCAATTAAAACAAAATGAATACTTTTCATTTTTAGATTTGGATTTAATGAATATCCAATGATTAAACCGATTATTGCTGTAATGATTTGCGGAAGAAAAAAATCAGACATTATTGTATCATACCAAAAAACTGGTAATAATAATGAAAGGAATGACAGAATAATAATCAATTTGTTGCGATAATTTGGTTGTCTAAGTATATTACTAAATAAGTAGCATGGCACAAATGCTGCCATGAGAGAATCAAACCAAGTAATTATATAATAAACCGAATCTAATAATATCATTACTAATTACTGAACACACAGAGGGATCACCCTATGACAATCTTGGTAATGATAACTTAAGTGCACTTGCAAGAGGGATTATTTTTTGATTTAATAAGTTTTTAGCTTCTGCTTTAGGACAAAGATAAAGCGATACAACCTCACCGTCACTAAAATGGATATTTTCTAAATTACAAGTATCAATCTCGCCGCTATAAACATCACGCCACTCGGTATTATAAAAATTTTTCTCTTTACGTTGTTCGTTACACTCATACCCAACGCAATAAACAAGTTCGCCACGATTTAAATTAAATTTTGTGATTCCTAATTCTTCTTCTACTTCACGATATGCTGATTCTTGTGAAGAAAACAAATTGCTGCCAACAACGTGCCCACCAACAGAAATATCTAAATGACCTGGAGAATCACTTTTATTCCAGCTCCGCACCTGAAGTATAAAAATATCGCCAAAACTTGGATTTTTCCATTTCAACAAGACATGAACACTCTTGTGCCTCAAACTCAGGAGGTGGCACACCCATCTAGGGGCCGTCAAGTTTTTAAAATTACCTTTTCGATCAACAAGGGTAAACTTTTCCTCTTTCTCATGGGGTCTTAAATTCTCTTTATATATATGCCATTTTTCAACAAATTCATTAATTTCTGCCTGCGTGACCTCATCTCCTTTATCAAACTTTTTACGATATCTTTCAATTAATCTGAAATGCTTTGCTAATGTAACTGTTGATTGTATTTTTAACATTTTGAATTCCCAATGGTTATAAAATTGAAAGCTATCTTACATAGTTATTTCCATTTTCCACTTGCCATATTCAAAAATTGAAATTTTTAATAATTGAAGGTCTATTAGTTGTTTTTTCATAAATGTTGACACAAACAACGCCTCAAAATCTTTATCTCCAACCTCATTTCGTAAAACTTTGATGTATTTAGGTTCTGAAATAAAATTTATAGCTGCCTGAGTACCATAACCATGATTCCCTGCCAGAATTAATACCTTATTTTTATTTTCCCTATCAAGTGGATTTGTTATTCTCAATAAAATGCCGTAATCTTTAGTAATTTCTGAGAAATCCCCATCATCAATTTCAATGTGTTCATTTTCTTTTGGAAATCTCCCATTTTTAGTAAAAATATATTTATCAGCTTCCTTATTTTTTGTTGATCTAAATTGGTACGGAGGATTAATGTGATTCATAATTTCTTCGCAAGTTAAATTAGCATGAGTAGAACCAAATAAAATTAGATTTTCACCTTTAGGAAACTCAGAAATATCAATATCGTCTTCATTTGAACCAATTTTTACGCCGCCTTTAACAATTCGTAAATTATTTCGTAGATCGCCAAGTTCTCGTTGTAATCTTAACGCAGCATCAAATTCATTAAAACTTACTAAGACAGTATGCCCTTTCTTACCAGTAGCTTTCCCTTTTGCGTAATCTACACCAATTTTCGAAGATAATAGAACATACACATTTGCTTCTGGTTTTTTTTCACTTAAAAAACATTTCCAAAATGCAGTAAAGTCAATTATTGCCGAAACATCATTTACAACTTGATCAATTTGCTCTGAAGACTCAACATATCTGACCTGAAACTGTCGAAGTACATCAATTAAATGATCTTCTTTTACATCAATTAACATTGGTACTATTTTTTTATTTAATGCCCATGCAGCTCCAGCCTCTACTTTTATCCAATCACTGTTTATAGTATTATGTGTTATTAAAAAGAGAACGATTTTTGAAGAATATATTGCATCGTGAATTTTATTTTGCCATTGATCTGTCAGGTTTATATCAACCTCCGCTATAAAACAGCTTAACATCGTCTTTCGTAACTTTTCCACTATTTCATGGGCAATTTTACTATCTTTACTTGAATAACTAATAAAAATATCATAATGGTCTATCATCTAAATCGCTCCATAGTCATAGTTTAACAAAAACAACTGCTTAAAATCATATTTCAACAAGTCTTTACTCTCCTAACGCACGAATCACCGTCGCGTTTTTTGCGTACGGTGAATGAGTTTGTTAGAAAAACTATTTCTTAATATGCTAATAATTAACATTTTAGATATGCAACGGACTTACCTTTATTTGGCATTTTTCAGCCACTCTGCTACTTCTATAATTTCATGATGTTTTTCTAGCACAACATCAATTTCTTTTGATGACAATGCACCATTTGGATGGAAATGTCGTTGACGTTTATAGTCGAAAATAAAGTCCGGTTTGAATTTCGCCTCAATAGAATACGCATTCCGAATATTATTTAATGATTTTTTTTGAAATTTTGTATAGAACTCTTCTAAATGTTTAAGTTTCGAATGAAAATCACGTGGATCAACTAAGTCAGCCTCAATATAAAACCCAAATATACTTGGATCGGCGCCAATTACTGATACACTTTGATCATCAGTTAAATAAAATGTTTTTCCGGGATAGTCTTCATATGCAAAAGACCAGTGTAAACAACCGGGTATAGCCTCTTTAAATTCTTTTTTGTATTTATCTTCTACAATATTCTCAAAATGCCCTTCGACGTAGAGAGCGCCTGTTAATGAAAAAATTTTACTATTGACCCTAAAATCAGAATTAATTTTATCTCGGCAATCTATGCAAAATGCCATACGTGATGAGAATGGACGAAGAAATCCATAATAAAACATCTCTCTTGTAGGACAGATATTTTTGGAAATAGATTCAGAAACAGTTTCTGGTAACAATGAGACAATACCTGTGAGGGTGGCATTAGACTCAGAAATATTTTCAAGCGTCTCTTCAGGCAACAAAATAGGTACTGCTCGGTGTGATGATTCAATCAGTAGACTGTCAGTGCCTGGTTTTCCCTTTTTATTAGGGTCTTCATTAAGAATAAATCCATTGAAGTTCTCTGGATATAAAAAAGCGACACAAAACCTGCCATTGTCATCTTCATATGCAGGAAGCGTTTGGACAGGGAATTGAAATAAGCGAAACTTTGCCTCAGTCTGCCTTCTTTCTCTTAGTAATTTTGTGTTTGGGTCTATTGCAAATCCAATAGACTTATCATTTGATTGCGTTGGTATTGTAGGCGCGTATGAAAGAGGGCGGTATGTTGTTCCGTATCTAGTGAATACTCCATTCACGGTTATTACACTTCCGTACGACAAACACGACGAAAACACTTCATCAGATAACTTCTCAACCCTATACGGTATTGCAATTCGATTACGCGCTTTGGTTAAAGCAATTTTCCCAAAGCCATATAATGACTTAAATATACCTATTCCATTAAATAATTCTGAAGCTACATTATTCATGTTATTTCATTGCATGTGTAATTAACAAGGAGTTTAGAAGTTTCTCTAGCTCTCCGAAGTTACTTATCCTATTTTAAAAAATCTTGCTTTTTAAGCTTAAAACACCTAAATCATTCCTTATAACAACTCCCTATGGTTTGTTATAAGGGGGAGCAAATTACCCCCCACCCCGGAGATAATTCTCACTACAGCAGGCAAGCTGCTCAGTGTTCATTTCGCCCCCAGGGCATAATTATCCCCTCAGGGGATAATTTTCACTAAGGCAGACAAGCTGCCAAGTGTTCATTTATCACTAGCGCAGACAAGCTGCTCAGTGTTCATTATCAATAATTTCTGAAAAGCTAACAATGATAAGGTTTAAATTGCGCTCAATTATTTAAGTTTGTTCCATGTCTGTAATTAAGAGGGCAAGTTTAGCGCTTTGGCTCCTAATTGTCTAGAAAAAATTTGACTGCTGATTGTAGTATAATATCAACAAGCATATGATTGGAAGTATTACAATCTGAAAAGTGATCTGAAAACTATGCGCCAACGCGTTTGGTTATGTTTTTTCTTCAGGAAGCCCAACCATAATCTTTTCTACAATTCCCAGGTTGCCGATTTCACGTGAGTAGTGATTGTTGGTAGTTTTTACAACGTCAGTTTTTCCTAATTGTTTCAGTATATTTTTAGCAACCTCGAATTCTACCACGGGAACATCATTTATAATTAGCTTCTCCAACCTACCGGAAATCTCTCCAAATCCACCAAAAGTATTAAATGATTTGATTTTGAAGGATATTACCGATTTCTTGCCTTCTTTAGTTCCATCACTTCCCGTTAGACCGGATTTTAGTCCAAAATCAGTAGTCCTGAATAAGAAAAAACTGACAATCTTTTTCTCGGGGTCGTCTTTACGATAAAAAAGTATCCAGCGATTATATTTCAATAAACCATCTGAGTGAGAGATTAATAGTTTTGTGTTTTTCTTTATATACCTCCGGTAGGTTTTTTCAAAAAGATCAAACACCTGATTTGTCAATTCCTGTGGAAAATCTAAGACATCCACATTTTGATATTTCTTATCATGATCAATAACTATCCAATCGGCGGTTTCAGTGGCGTGTGGTAATGGGAGTAAAGCATATTGAAAAAGAGCGCTGTTCATATCCTTTAATGTCATTCTGCCCCTGCTAAGTGTTCAGAAACATCATATAGCTTATCTTTTTCTGTCTCAGCTATTGCTTTCGCTATTTTGCTTCGTTTTATTAACCGGGCGACAAGTACTTCATCAAAATCGCCCATTTTCATGAGTGATTTTATTGATGTTGAAGAGCGCGCCTGAAATAAAATGACTAGTTGCGAGAGTTCCATAGCCTCTAACTCTTTTAATTGGGGTTTAGAAAGGTGGGAAGGCACATCCACTGCTCCAAGCCATTTTTTAATAACAAAGGTGGCTAGCAAGGTTTTCAGATTTCCTGATTGGAAAGCGCTAATTACAGGACTATATTCCGCAAAAGAAAGCAAAAGAGCCGAAGGGGCGTCCCTACGATCCAGTTCAAAAATCCTGTTTGGTTCTGATGCCAATGTGTGAACCAGCTTACTAAGGTCTTTTCTCGCATCACTAATAGAGATTCTCTCAAGGTTAATGTCTTCAAATGCAAGTTTTTTTTCACTACTGTTATTCATAATTTTTTGCCTCCATTGATGTACAATAATGCTGTTTATTGTACAATAATAGCAATATTGGCACAAGTTGCACAACTTTAATTTTGCGCCTAATTTTATAAGAATACTATTTTCCATAGCGCCTTGCTACAGTTAGGTGTTTTTCATATTAACGTTCTGATATGATGCAGGTTAAATCGACTATAAGCGATCAGTTAAAAATATAAATGGGGAGATATAAAATGCTTATACTTAAAGAACCGCTTAAAAACCCGGTTGACCAGCTTACATGGGCAAGGTCGCTGTTGGCATTTTTAAGCGAGTCAACTATTATGGACCGCGAGGAAACAGATATATTAAAAGACGCTGAACTAGGCCAATCAGCCATCCTGACCACAATTTATGATATTATTGGGGATGTGATAACTATCCTTAATGAAAAACAGGTGAAAACCAAAGGCGGCAAGTAAAATGTAAGCGGTATACTTTATTCGAATCTCCCATCCCCCCCCCTCTAAGCACAAAATGGAAATCTAATGTTTTTTACTCTTTATAATGTTCAATTAATTGATAACGATTTTATAGGTATCCCTAAGCCTTCATGCAGCGCCTTAATCATTGCAGGTGAAGTTGACACTTCCCTGACAAAACCTCTGAGACTTTAGCACGGCTGCCAATATAAGGTATTAAATCTTCAGCCTGCAAATTTTCCTGATCCATTCTAAACAAAATAGCTTCTATGGGATCAGGGGCATCCATTGGAAAAGTTTTATCTTCATAATCCTTAATAAGCAACAATAGCAATTCAAGCTTATCAGCGTCAGGCGAACCCGGCTTTGGATCTCGATCCATAAAAAATTCTAAATCTATTAAAGCGTTATTATAGTCTTGTTGTGTTTTTAGTATTTTAAACATGGAGCTATTCCTTCTTTCTTATAATCTATATTTTGATTGTTCAGCATGCGTAGCTATTCTTTTAATGATTACAATTTTTACCATATATTAACATCATTTTTCAAAAGAAATTTTACACACCCCTCGTTCCCCTCTTTTTAGAGGGGAGGTTGTTCGTTGTTGTTTGCTTCGGAATTCAAAGTTGTGGGAGTTTCCAAAGATGAATTGTTAACTTTTCTTAGCGCTTTTGCTCTTTACATGCCACAAGCTGAAATAACGCTAACAGAGCCAACCAATTGACCCAAATAGCGTTATTTCAGCCAATCAATTGGCTGAAATAACGCTATTTGGGCTTGTTTTGTTCGATACGTGATGGTATACTGTAAAAATGCGTATTGCACGAAAGATAACTGATAAGATCAGGGACAAGCTGTTAAACTCTAATAAAGTTGTCATTTTATATGGCCCGCGCCAGGTAGGTAAAACAACTTTAGTAAGGGAGATATTGAAAACCATTGAATTGAAGAAGTTGGAAATAAACGCGGATGAACATAAATATATAGATGTATTGTCCGGCAGAGACCTTAAAACGTTGGAGCTGCTTGTCTCCGGCTATGATTTGTTGTTTATTGATGAAGCTCAAAGAGTTCCGGATATTGGGATTAATCTAAAAATTCTGCGTGACGGCATTCCCGGTTTAAAGATTATTGTGACGGGATCTTCTTCTTTTGATTTGGCGAACAAGATAAATGAGCCTTTAACAGGCAGGACGTCCACACAATTTCTTTATCCGATATCGCTTTATGAGCTGTCTGAGCAATACAACCGTTTTGAGTTAAATGAACGTTTGGATGAGTTCCTGATATATGGGATGTACCCGGAACTATTTTCCATACAAAACAGCCGTGAAAAAGAGGAATATCTTTACGAACTGACATCATCATATTTGTATAAAGACGCGCTGCAACTGAAAAACATAAAGCATTCGGGAAAAGTCCATGACCTGTTAAGGCTTATAGCTTTTCAGATAGGCTCTCAGGTGTCGGTTGCCGAGCTTGGCAGGGCGCTGGGCATGGCAAAGGACACGGTTGAATCATATATTAATTTGCTTGAAAAGGCGTTTGTGCTTTTCAGGCTACCGGGTTACAGCCGGAATTTAAGAAAAGAAGTGACAAAAATGGATAAGATATATTTTTACGATCTTGGGACGCGCAATTGCATTATAGGGAATCTAAATCCATTAAAATATCGCGATGATAATGGAAAACTATGGGAAAACTTTCTTATTGCGGAACGGAAAAAACTGTTATCGTACAAACAACAAAAGGCAAATGAATACTTTTGGCGGACGCATACCGGCGCAGAGCTTGATTATGTTGAGGAGAGAGGCGGTGGTTTGCATGGGTTTGAATTTAAATATGGGAAAAAAACCAGAAAGTCGCACGCAAGCTGGAACAAAACTTATCCAGACGCTACATTTACATGCGTTAACAGCGCAAATTATCTGGATTTTGTGATTGATGACGAGCCGGTGGAGACTTAAAATTATAGTATATAATCTGCCACGGAAATTTACACACCCCTCGTTCCCCTCTTTTTAAAGGGGAGGTCGTCCGTTGTTGCTTACTCCGGCCACAATGTTGTGGACAATGATTGGGGGCTTAATCTTGTAGCGGGTGATTTGCAAAGACATTAATTTTCCGCAGTTTGATATTGGAGTTGGTAGAGGTTGTAGTATATGCCGCCTTGGGCGAGGAGTTCTTCGTTTGTGCCGGTTTCGGCGATTTCGCCGTTTTTGAGGACTATGATTTTGTCTACTTCTTTTATGGTTGAGAGGCGGTGGGCTACTATTATTGAGGTGCGGCCTTTGATTAGTGTTTTAAGGGCGTCTTGTATTAACAGTTCGGTCTCGGTGTCAACGCTTGAGGTGGCTTCGTCAAGGACAAGTATTTCCGGATCGTATGCCAGGGCTCTGGCAAATGCGAGGAGTTGTTTTTGGCCCTGGGAGAGGTTGTTGCCGCGCTCTTGAATCTCGTGATGGTAGTTGCCGGGCAGTTTTTCGATAAATTTGTTGGCGTTTACATGGCGGGCGGCTTCGTTTATCTTTGCGAAGTTGATGTCCTCGTTGCCCATTGTTATGTTGTATTCAATATCGCCTGAAAAGAGGAACACGTCCTGCAGGACAATGCCGATGTGTTTGCGTAGTTGGTATTTGTCAACTTCTCTAATATCGTTGCCGTCAATTAGTATGGAGCCTTTTTGAATGTCGTAAAACCTGCCGAGCAGGTTTATGATAGACGTCTTGCCGGAGCCTGTTGCGCCGACAATGGCTACGCTTTCGCCGGGGTTTAGCTGGAACGACAAATCTTTTAACACATACTCCCCGTTGCCCCTCTGTTTTTCAGCGTTGCAATCAGGCGCGTTTTCCGTTGCTGTTTGCCCGTTGCCTGATTTGGAATATGAGAACCATACACTTTCAAACCTGATTTCGCCCCTGATTTTTGCAAACGGTACAGGAGAGGCTGGGTTTGGCAGGTCTTCGGGCGTGTCGATAAGTTTAAATATCCTTTCGGACGATGCCATTGCAGACTGCATTATGTTGTATTTCTCAGTAAGGTCGCGAATGGGTTTGAAAAAACGTTGAA
Organism: Candidatus Anammoxibacter sp.; assembly: GCA_021777105.1. Taxonomy (GTDB): domain Bacteria; phylum Planctomycetota; class Brocadiia; order Brocadiales; family Anammoxibacteraceae; genus Anammoxibacter_B. Next base: position 37,875 of record JAIQZQ010000125.1, on the reverse strand, counting down.
GGTATTGTATAAACGCAACCAACACGCCTGGGAGTATAGCGTTTTGCACTACCTGACTGCCGCCATACCAGATAATAAGGCCTATGGAGACTGCTGTAAACACTTCGATTGTCGGAAAAAATAGGGAGTTATAGAATATTGAGCGTATCTGGCTGTTGCGGTTCTCCATGTTTGCGATATCGAACTTTTCAAAATTTTCATCTTCCCTGCCGAATGATTGTACCGTGTTCATGCCTGAGATATTCTCGTGCAGATGGGAGTTTAACCGGGCGACGTTAACCCTGATCTCGCGATAGGCGTTGCGCGCTTTTGCCCTGTAAATCATGGCGGTATATACCAGGACAGGCAAGATGCTAAAAGCAATCAAGGCCAATTTCCAGTTTAGGAAAAACAGGGCTATGGCTATGCCGGCGAGCATAAAAAAGTCGCCAAACACAACTACAAGGCCTGATGTAAATAGCTCGTTAAGCACGGAGACGTCGTTTACAACGCGCGTCATTAGTCTGCCCACGGGGTTGCGGTCAAAAAACGAGAGGGACATCTTTTGTATGTGAGCAAATAGCTGGCGGCGCAGATCGTACATTACCCGTTGCCCTGTCAGCCGCATAATGTAAACCTGCAAATATTGCAATCCAAATATAGTTAGCAACACAAAGAGGTACAAGGCGCCTATGCGGTCAATGCCTGTGAAATCGCCCGTCATTATGTGGTTGTCAATGGCGATCTTGGTCAAATACGGCCCTACCAGTTGAAGGAAAGATATTGCCATCAACAAAGTGATTGATATGGCTACCTTCATCTTGTATGGGCGGAGGTATTTGAGCAACCGTTTGACGAGTTTTGAATCGTATGCTTTGCCTACGATCTCGTCTTCAAGAAAACTGTTTGCGCCTGTTCTCATATTATTATCCTAAAATCAAAAGCGGTTTATGCCACTAAGGCACAAAGCCACGAAGAAAAGCAAAAAATTTTGTGATTATTGCCATCTTGATCCCAAGCCCCAGTTTGGCAACCAGAACTCTACAATGTTCCATTAACCGGCAACCGCCATTTCAAGGATCTGGTTTCTGTAAATTTTGTTATATAGGCCGTTCAAGTCAATCAACTCCTGATGCGAGCCGCGTTCAACTATCTCGCCGTTGTTAAACACCAGTATTATGTCCGCGTCCTTAACGGTTGAGATGCGGTGGGAGATGAATATGGTTGTTGCGTCTTTAATGTGATTTTTAATCTTTTTAAATATTTCGTCTTCCGTCTTTGTGTCAAGGCTTGAGAACGAGTCGTCGAGAATTAATATCTTTGAATTTCGCAACAACGCGCGGGCAAGGGCCACACGCTGTTTCTGCCCGCCGGAAAGCATGACGCCGCGTTCGCCGATTCGGGAATCTATGTTGTCGGGAAATGAGTTTAAATCCTTTTCCAGCCCGGCCATTATTGCGGAAGCGCGCGTCTTCTCTTTTAGCAAGCCTTCGCCTGATGGTTGTGAACAGCCATTGTTTTCGCCAAAAGCTATGTTCGCGTGAATTGTTTCTGAAAACAGGAAGGGGTCTTGCTCAACATAATGGACGCCGTCCCTTAAGACTTTTAAAGGCACATCTTTTATATCTATGTCCCCTATTGTGATTTGCCCTTCGGTCACGTCGTAGTTTCTGGAAATCAAGCGCCCCAAAGTGCTTTTGCCGGAGCCAACCTCGCCGACTATGCCTACAACGCTGCCTTCGTTTATTTTAATGTCTATTTTATCAATAGATTTTGCCGGGGCGTCAGGGTATGTGAAGCCTACGCCTTTAAACTCAATATCCCAGTTTGCCGGCTTCATGTTGCGGGCATCTGAGCCGGGTTTGTCGTATATTTCAGGTTCGGCGTTCATTATCTCTTCGATCCTCGTCATTGACGCCGCGCCTTTTTGCATAAGATTGGTCATAAAACCCACAGCCATCATCGGCCAGGTCAACATTGCCAGGTAGCCGTTAAAGGCCACAAACGAGCCCAGAGTCATGCGGTTGCCGATGACATCGCGCCCCCCTATCCAGAGCGCAACCGCGGCGCTAATGCCGGACATAAATGTCAGCAATGGAAAAAGAACGCCGGATACCTTAACCAGATCAAGGTTTTTGTCTATATATTCCTTGTTTAATTTATCAAACCTTTTGCGTTCGCCCCCCTCCTGGGCATAAGCCTGCACAACTCTTATGCCTGAAATGCTCTCCTGCACCATTGCGCTGATTTTTGCCAATTGCGCTTGCACGGCGATGTAGCGTTTACGGATAAGTTTGCCGAACCTTAAAACCAGCAGCGAAACAATAACCATTGGAATCAGGGTTATTAACGCCAACCTTGCGTTTAAAACCACCATCATTGACAAGCTGGCAGAGACGGTGACTATGGCGTCAACCATTATGAGCGAGCCAAGCCCCAGAAACTCCCTGATGGCAGTCATGTCGTTGGTCGCCCTTGACATGAGATCGCCCGTCTTGGTTTTCAGAAAAAACGAGGGGGAAAGTTTCTGAATATGTTTAAAATAGTCGTTTCGCAAATCGTATTCGACTTTTCTTGAAAGGCCGAAAAGATTCCGTCGCCAGTAATACCTGAAAACAGCCTGCACAACCACAACGCCCACAATCAAGCCTGCGTATTTAGCCAGGATGTTTGCGGTGGTTGACTCTTTTAAAGAATCAATCGCGCCTTTTATTAACCATGGTGTAGCCAAACCAAGGACGTCTGTTATAACCAGGGCGGTTATGCCGATTATAAGCGCGCGTTTATATTTTTTGATATATTTTGATAATTTCTTAAAGGTATTGATTGTGCAGCTCCTTGAAAAAGGCCAAATTCAAATTGCCATAGATTGCCGGCAACTTTACATCCCTATATATTTGGCGTAAATGTTTTTTGCCGCAACCGGATCGTTTGTGCCCATGACTATGGCGCGGCCGTCTTCAAACATGGTTATTTCGTTGCCGTTTGCTTTAAATTTGAGCATAAAATCGTTGTATCTGACTTCGCCTACGCCTTTTAGCCTTTGAGATATATCTTCAAACCGCGCTTTTGCGCCTGATTTGATCTTAATCTGCACGGAATTTCTACCGCAAAGTGTTGTGGCAACGGACGATGTTTTTGCGTTTAACCGCTCAAATATTCGTTGAATGCAAACCGGGCAATTTGAGCCTGCTCCGGCGTTTGCAATATTTATAGTGTCATATTTATGTGTCCAGACGTCTATCCTTATTAATTTTCTGTTAATGGCTTCAATATTGCCGCTAAGTATTTTTAACGTTTCAGCGGCCTGAATTGAAGCGATAATATTTACTATAGGCGCGATAATGCCGTTAGTTTCGCAAGTGGGAGATGTGCCGGGAGGCGGCTCAGACTCAAACACGCACCGCAAACAGGGTGTTTTACCGGGAACAATGTTCATCGACAAACCGCCGGAACCTACGCATGCTCCATATACCCAAGGTATATTGTTTTTTACGCAACAGTCGTTAAGCAGAAAACGCGTCTCAAAATTATCGAGCCCGTCAACAACAACATCCGCCCCGTTTGTGAAATTTTCAACATTAGAATAGTCGATATCGGAAACTACGGCATCAATTTCTATATCTGAATTTATTTTTTGCAGCTTTTTTTGCGCGGCAACGGCTTTTGGCAGATCACGGCGCACATCATCTTCGTCAAAAAGCATTTGCCGCTGAAGGTTGCTTTCTTCAACAATATCCCTGTCAACAATCTTTAAATAACCAACTCCGGCGCGGGCCAGCAAACCGGCAATGACGCTGCCCAGGGCGCCGCAACCGGCGACAACCGCGCGTTTGTTCACCAATTTACGCTGGCCTGTTTCGCCAATAGGGCTAAAGAGTATTTGCCGAGAGTATCTTTCCAAAGAATTATTGCGGGATTCCATAATTATTTCGTTTGTAAAAAAAAATCATTAAAATCACAAAAAAAGGCTGGAAATATTTTACAAAGATATAGCCCTAATCTTGCAAATATTTCCAGCCTTTTAATAATTAAAACCACGGCTTTTAAAAGCCGATATCGCTAATTTACAGCTTCAACGCTCACAACTTCCGGAACCTCTTCCTTCAGTTTTACTTCCACGCCCTGTTTCAGCGTAATTAAAGCGCTGGGGCACTGTCCGCAGGCCCCTTTGAGCCTGACTTTTACAACACCGTCTTCAATGTCAACCAACTCAATATCTCCGCCATCAGCCTGCAAAGCCGGGCGTATGATTTCTAAAGCCTGTTCAACTCTATCCCTCATTATAAACCTCCTGATAAAATTTAAACACAAATGATTATTAAAACGTCAAACGACTTGTTTAACTTGTAAGCGCTAAAGAGGTTGCCGTGATTAGCAATCTGGATTAACCTGCCGAGGAACTGTTTAACATGATAAATCTGCTGGAAAGATCATATTATCCTATAAAATCTGTCTTTTTGTCAATATTATTCTACCTTCATGCCAACCAAAGCCTTTACATATTTAATAAATCTTGACAATAGAGCTTCTCATCTGTTAGCATTTAACATTCGCATAAAAAAATAGCCGCATCTTTTGACGGCTTGAATTTAAAAGCAAATTTACTACAAAATTAAGAAGGAACTGCCGATTTATGAGCGCGACCCAAACCAAACTTGAATTTGAAATTGAAGACCTGAAATTTACGTCAACACACGAGTGGTTGCTCGTTGAAGACAAAACGGTTGTAATCGGAGTAACGGAATTTGTGACTAACGCGTTAGGGCCCGCAGTAGGGTTAGACCTTCCGCTATTAGAGGATGAAGTCCTGACGATTGTGCCTTTTGGCGAATTGGAAGCAGTGGAAGATACTTTTGACATAAATTCTCCAGTAGAAGGGGAAGTTATTGACGTAAATGAGTTCCTGATGAACAAGCTGGAGATATTAAGCGCAGACCCTTACAAAAAAGGGTGGTTGATAAAAATTGCCGTTGAAGACATGACGGCCATTAATTCATTAATGAGTAAAGCGGAATATGAGAAAAAATTCCATATTGAGCTTAATGGCAAAAAAAAATCAAAAACTGACGTACCTGTGAAAAAAACGCCCACTAAAGCTCCAACTATCAAAGCCTCGCCTGCTAAAGTTAAAGAAAAAACTGACGGCAAAGCAAAAGTTGATCCAAAAAAGAAAACCGCAAAACCCAAAAAACATTAAAAATGTTTGCGCAACTAAGGCAAACAACGGCTCTGTTTGCGCGCGTTAAAAAAACGCGCGCAAAACCCCGAAACATTATTATTTATAGTGTAGTTTTTGGACATTTTTAGGCATATTTTTCCTCTGGCCGCGCGGCAACAACACCCTGACATAGTGCGCAAGCTCTTTTATTTCTTCCTGATTAAAGCTTTTCTTCCAGCTTGGCATTTTATTTTTACCGTTTGTTATAGCGTTAATAATATCCTCATCAGTCACCGACTTCTGCCAGTTAATGTCAGAGAAATTTTTTGCCCCTAAATTCACTCCACGCCTGGTCGCTTTGCCGTTTTCACCATGGCATTTTGCGCATCTGTTGTTAAAAGAGGACTTTACGTCCGTTTTTGCATGGCAGGAAACAATAAATACGCTGCAAATAGACAAAAAAACAATTGAAAATAGAGATGTTTTCTTTGTAAACTTTTTCACTTCAACCTCCTTTGTTCACTTATAAACGTTCCGAAATGCTAAAAATATAAAATTAATTCATAACATTTTAATTGTAAAACTGATCAAAAACAACCATAATTTATTTTTCAAAATTGAGGTAAAACCTTCATTATTCAGGCGGGCAGACGCCCGGCCTGAGACAGCCAAGTTATGATATGGATAAAATGAGCGAGACCGCAAACACTGCGGCAACCATTGTAAAGCAGATTAGAAAAAACGGCCATGCCGCATATTTCGCCGGAGGTTGCGTTAGGGATATGTTAATGGGCAATGTTCCGGCTGATTACGACATAGCCACAAGCGCCGAACCTGAGCAGATTATGAAAATGTTTGACAGGGCTATTCCGATAGGCATAAGTTTCGGCGTTGTAAATGTGATTGTTAATAATAAGAACTTTGAAATCGCCACTTTTAGAGCCGACGGCAAATACATAGACGGCAGGCGGCCTGATTCAGTAAAATTTTGCGACGCTAAGGGCGATGTAAAGCGCAGGGACTTTACTATAAACGGCATGCTTTACGACCCGATCGAAAATGAGACTCTTGACTTTGTTGGCGGCAGGGAGGATATTAAAAACAGAATAATAAGGACTATCGGCAAACCTGAAGATCGATTCAATGAAGATCATCTACGCCTGATCCGGGGAGCAAGATTTGCCGCGCGCCTCTCGTTTGATATTGAGCCTGCCACAAAAGCGGCGATAAAGGAGATTGCTCCAAAAATATTGGGGGTAAGCGCGGAAAGAATATGCGATGAGCTTAAAAAGGGGTTGACGGCGCCGAATCCACATAAATTTATTGACCTGCTGGACGGGTTAAACCTGTTGAAAGAGATAATGCCGGAAATTTGCGATATGAAAGGGGTGGAGCAGCCTGAAAACTTTCACCCGGAAGGGGATGTTTACAAGCACACGCTCTTGTGCCTTTCAATGATGGAGAACCCTTCGTGGGAATTGGCAATGAGCATCCTGCTTCATGACGTGGCAAAGCCAACTACATTTTGCAGGGAAATAAATCCAGATGGAAGTTACGGACGTATCCGTTTTACAATGCACGAACAAATAGGGGCTGAAACGGCGGGCAAAATATGCAAACGTTTGAAAGCTTCATCGTATTCAATTGACCGCGTTAAAACGTTGGTAAAAAAACACTTGCGCATAAAAGACGCGCAAAACATGAGGAAAAGCACGCTAAAAAGGCTATTTGCCGACCCCGGATACCTTGAGCTACAAGAGCTGTTCAGGATAGACACCCTTTCAAGCACCAAAGATTTAACGGCTTATGAGTTTTGCAAAAACCGATTTGAGGAACTGGATGAGGAGCAGGTAAAACCGAAACCATTGGTAAACGGCCATGATTTGATAGAAATGGGATTAAAACCAGGACCGATCTTTTCTAAAATCCTGGGAACAGTTGTTGATGAACAGCTTGAAGAAAAGATCGCTACACGAGAAGAAGCTCTTGAGTTGGTAAAAACGTTGATTAAAGATAACTAATTATATGAGATTTCAAAATTCAACAAAAAGTTGTCGAGGCAATGCTGGCTCTTCATTGCTGCCCGACGAAGCGGAATATTGATAATGTTAATCATTAAATCTCAAAAATGTATCTTGCCGGCCCACCATCGCCAACAAATGTTGTGACTGCTGCTAATTCCTCTTTTACATCTTCTCCGCCTGTAACCTGAATTTGGCCGGCTTTCAAATGATCCTGCGCTCCGAAATCAACAATTTTAAAACCTGGAGAGTTAGGATCTTTGTCTTTTGATCCTAAACCATCCAAAAACTTAATAATCTTGTCATTTTTTTCTAAATCGGCAAATTTGATATCCGTTGCATACGCCATCATTATGCCTTTCTTCGTTACTTCTTCTGACATTTAAATGTCCTCCATAAATTCTAAAAGCTGAGCCAGTCTCCCGCTTCTTACAAATTAAATTAAAGATATAATTTAACAAAAGATGTGGTTATTTGTCAAGCTCTGAAACTTTTGAAAAATTAAAGAACCGGGGCTGCGATTGGTTATTTTCGCTAATACTCGCATTTTTCGCCGCATTACTGAATAAAAACACACATCTTTGTAGCCGCAACGCCCCCATAATTAAGCGCATGCAACTAAAAACTTAAACGGTTTTAAGTTGTAACTTACTGCCACATTTCGTTTTATGAAAAAAAAATGGAATATTCCAATAAATATAGCTGTTCATTCCACTTAGCATTAAAAATCCTGCTTTTTCAACAACCACGTAACATTCGATATATCAATTAGTTACGTCGAATTTTGATCCAAATTTAAATAAATTTTTAAAAATCCTAATAAATTTTTATGGCCATAATTATAAATTAAAAATTTTTTTTATAAATTTTCGATTTTCCACAAGTCTTAGTTTTTATTCATGTTAAATTAATTTCACATCGCCGAATAAGAAGTTGTAACTTGTTTCCACTTGATTTCTTTTTACCTGTTATGCTAAAATGCCCTTAAGTGGATTAACAGCCCCCGAACACAAGCTGTAACCCACCTTACCGCAACAAGTTAAGACCTACACAAACACAATCTCCCATTGATTGATTTGTTTTAAAAAAGGAGGGTATTTTATGGAAGTTTATCTTGAAGAACGCGTTTTCATGTCGATATCTATGGCTGCGGCAGAGGTTTACAAACATGAGAGCTACGGTTGCCTGTTAGGTTATAAACTGGACAACGCAATCATAGTTGATAATGCGATACCGTACCAATCAGCAGACAGGGGATTCTTTTCAGTTGACTTAAAGGCAAAACAGAGAAATATCATTAAGAAGATTCTAAACACTTTCCCTAAATTGAACATTATTGGTGAATTTCACTCACATCCGCAATACGGCAATGTAAAAGGCGATGTAATTCTTAGCGATAATGACACAAAAAACGTAGATAGCGGCAAATTAGAGATAGTCATAGCTATAAATGATAAAAAGCGCTCTAAGAGCTGGACGTATAATAAAGATATGACTATCTCAGGCACATTTGCAGACTATCATATAAGAATGGCTTCGTATATTGCAAACAAAGTTGGGTATAACGGCGCAAAAAAACCTGAAAGAATTAATATGTGGTGCCCAATCGTAACAAGCAAGGATTATTTGCAACAAAGACAAGCAATCTAAAGTCTTTTTAACAAAGCGCTTATATTTAATTTTTATATTGATTATTTCGCCGGAAATGATATGATCTACGTTTACGTATTTTGAGCTTAATATGTTATAAAGGTTAATTAAATGGAAAAAACACAAAAGGACAGAGCTGATTTTTACTACCATATGAATGATTATATCATTAAGGAAGGCGGTCCTTCAAAGTTGACGGTGCTTTTACAAAAGCGAGCAAAAGAGTTAATTAAAGGATTGCCTAAACTTATTGACACTGATTCTGACGATCCTGTTCAAATAGCGATGGAAGAGTTGTTTGCCGGCAAAATAACACTTAAAAAACCTGAAGACGCGTTTCTCATTGATGGTGAAAGCGAGAAAAGCAAAAAAAATTCGAGTAGTAAAAGTGGAAAGAAGTAAACTATACAATCTTTGAAGTATTGATAGCTATATTCTTTAAATCTTGAAAGAGAGAGCATTTGTAAAAGGGTTTAAGCTTTTTAGTCTTTTAACTTGTAAAAAAGTCACTATTTTAAAGCCTTCATAAATATTCTGAAGGTTTTTTTTTGCGATAAAATAGGTTTTAAGTTCATGTTGTTTGCCTGACTACATTCTCGTTGCGCTTTTTTCACTTCATTGCAACCGCGTCTGACAGCAAATCCCAAAAAACCAGATGTTTTTTAACAGCTTTTCATTTTTGGTTTTCAGTTATCAGCTTTTAAATAATACACATTCTTTAGTAAATTAATTGAGTAATTTTATGATTAATGTAAAAAACCTTTCTAAACGGTACACAAATATTTACGCGGTGGACAACATCTCATTTAACGTTGAGGACGGCGAAATACTTGGATTTCTTGGGCCAAACGGCGCAGGCAAGTCCACAACCATGCGTATTTTAACATGTTTTATGCCGGCCACATCAGGCACTGCCACAATTGGAGGATTTGATGTGTTTAAAGACTCCCTTAAAGCCCGCCAAATTATTGGTTATTTGCCTGAAAATGTGCCGCTCTACACAGAGATGAGGGTTACCGAATATCTGCTATTTCGTTCTAAACTAAAAAAGGTTGCAAGGTCTGATAGAAAAAAACGAATAAACGACAGCATGGAACAGTGCGGCATTGACAACGTGCAAAACCAGATAATCGGCACTTTGTCTAAAGGATACAGGCAGCGAGTGGGGCTTGCGGATTCCTTAGTGCATAACCCAAAGATTCTAATACTTGACGAGCCGACCATAGGGCTGGATCCAAACCAGATTAGACAGGTGCGGCAGATCATTAAAGGCCTTGGCGAAAAACGCACAGTGCTCTTATCCACGCATATTCTGCCTGAAGTTGAAATGCTTTGCGGCCGGGTTGTTATCATTAACAAGGGCAAAATAGCCGCGAGCGACACCCCGGGGAATTTGTCGGATCAGGTAAGAGCGGGCGGCAATTTGTCGCTTGAAATTAAAGGCGATAGCAAACTTGTAATAGACGCTATTTCAAAAATAGACAACGTAGCGCATGTAGCTGAAAAAAATAAGATTGAAAATAGCGGCCAAAACAGCGTAAGCGTATACAGTGTTGAAAGCAAAAAAAACATGGATGTGAGAGAACAGGTTTTCAACGCAGTTGTTAAAAACAATTTTACGCTTCTGGAGATGAAAAAAGACGCAGTATCATTGGAAGAAGTGTTTCATCATATAACAACTAACGAAGATGCCGGAATTAAAGGTTGATATAATGAACCAGTTTTTTTCGCGGTTCCGCCGGTAGTAACATAAATGGACACAGAGCAGATTATCTGCTCTGGCGAGAATTATCCCCGGAGGGGGGATAAACAAATTTATTAATATTGCTTAATTTGAGGAAATAATAATGACAAACGTTCCAGCGTTGTTTCGAAGAGAGATTAACGCCTATTTCTTGTCGCCGATTGCGTACATTGTGCTTGCAGTGTTTCTTATATACACTGGTTTCTTTTTTTCAGACAGTCTTTATGAAAATAAGCTGGTAACACTCAGGTTTAACGTAATGTACATACAATTTATACTTCCGTTCCTGATACCGGTGATTACTATGAGATTATTCTCGGAGGAGTCTAAATCCGGCACGATTGAGACGTTAATGACCGCGCCCGTAACTGACTTTGAAGTGGTGTTAGGCAAGTTTCTTGCCGCGTTCGGGCTTTATAATGTAATGATTTTCTCTACCCTTATTTATGTGCTCTTTTTGAGTTGGGTGGGAAAGCCTGATTACGGTTCAATAATCACAAGTTACATTGGCCTGGTTTTGATGGGCAGCGTGTTTACATCAGTAGGATTGTTGACGTCGGCAGTAACCAAAAATCAGATTGTTTCCGCTGTAATAGGCATTGTCGGGCTGTTGTTTCTAATGATAATCGGATTTGTGGACAACATAGCCGGCGAAGGTTTTATTTCAGATTGTTTAAAATATATAGGCACTTACGGCCATTGGGAAACATTTACAAAGGGTTTAATAGACACCAGGGATGTAATTTATTATATATCGTTAACCGCCCTGTTGCTTTTTATTACAATAAGAGTGGTAGAGAGCCGCAAGTGGCGTTAGACTAAATACGTTTATCCGCATTTCCCGCGCGTAATTTTTTAGCAAACCTGATTAATTTTTATAAATTATTCGCGTAGTCAAGGCGTTTCCTTTTGGTTTAGCGCAAGTAATCAATCCCGGAGAAGAGAGTTTTGGAAAAGAAAAATATAGACATCAATAAGAATGAATTTAAGGCCGCAGGCAATATGGATACGGAAGCCGCGCGCCCCTCAACTAAAGGCCGCAAGGCGATAATTTTTGCAAATGTCACGGTCACGGTGATAATAGCCATAGTTATTTTTGTGTTTGTCAGCTATATTAACGGCAGGCATTACGCGCACTTTGATTTTACGTCCAGCGGCAAGTTTACGCTTTCAAGCAAGACCAAAAACATCTTAAAAGATCTTGACAAACCCGTCACAATTACAATGTTGTTCAGCCCCGGCGAGATTTTCTACAACCAGATTAAAGATATTCTGGATGAGTACGCTTTCGTGTCAAAATTTATCAAGATAGAAGAAATTGACCCGCTTCGTAACCGCACTAAAGCCGAAGAACTGGCTAAAGAGTTAAAACTTGAAGCCCTTGAACTTAACACTGTAGTTATCCAATGCGGAGAACTCAGCAAACATGTGCTGCAGAAAGAAGTCATGGAACGGGCGTTCCCTTTTAAATTTATCGGCGAAGAGATGTTTACATCGTCGGTATTAGCCGTTTCAGAAGGCAAACAAACCGGCATATTTTTTACGGTCGGCCATGGCGAGCGCGGTATTAACGAATTTGAGCGGCACGGTTTCTCATCGCTGGCAGAGGCTTTTAAAAGGGACAATTTTAAGACTATAGAGCTGGATCTGCTGGCCAAAAAAGAGATACCAAATACTTGCGAAGCCCTGGTTATAGCCGGGCCAAGCAAACCTTTTTCAACTGAAGAGATCAATATTATAAGAAAATATCTCGAAAACAACGGCAGCTTGATGGTTATGCTTGAGCCGGGGTTGGCGCCTAACCAGCCTACGGGTTTAAAACCGTTGCTTAATGAATACGAGGTTAAAATAAGGGACGATGTTGTTATTTATAACAAGGTATCCATGCCCATGCTCGGCCTTCAACTTGTGACGGAAGTTTACATAACCAAGGAAGAGTACCAAGAGCACAAAATTACCAAAGACCTTGAAAAACTTACTACCGTGTTTTTTGGAGCTTGTGGAATAGAATCAACACACTCTCATGATATGACTGGACTTGGCAAAAAAAAGTACACCGCCAACACATTAGCTTACGCTCCCGACCAGGCGTGGGGAGAAGTAACCATTAAGGCGGGAGTTAAGCCGCAATCAAATCCGGAAGAAGACCTAACAGGCCCAATCTCAATGGCGATGGCAGTTGAGCCAATAGACCCGAATGCAAACATGGGTTCCGGCCCTGTCTCAAATGACAAAGGGAAGAATGAAGGCGCAAAACTTGTAGTGTTTACCGACGCGGATTTCGCGGCAAATGAATATTTACGCAATCCCGGCAATCAGGATCTTGTCAGAAATTCCATCAACTGGCTTACAGAAAAAGAGTCTCAACTGGGAATCGCCGGTAAAACTCCTGATTTTAGGGCCGCTTCTTTTAGCCCAAACCAAATGAAGCTGATTTTTTGGCTATCCATAGGCTGCCTGCCGTTGATCACGGTAATTACAGGCGGTCTAATCTGGTGGAAACGTAGAAGATAATACTTTTACAGCAAATATAAATTCTTGTATCCTGTTTCCAAATACGCAAACCTTAATTAATTAAATCACAAATTTATTATGAAATTTAAAACTACAATTATACTAGCCCTTGTCGCTATTATAGGAGCGGCGTACGTATTTCTTTACGAAAAAAAGCAAACGACGCATGAAGAACGGCGCAATATTCAGAAAAAAGTCTTTTTCAACATTGATTCAAACTCGGTCTTTAAAATTAAAATGGTAAAAAACGGCGAGCCGTTTTTGTTTGAAAAACGAAAGAGAAGCGTGTCAGGCGGCGATTACTGGATGCTTGAAGAGCCGGTTAGAACAAGGGCCGACAAGTCTATAATTAATGGTTTCCTTTCAGAGCTTGAGTTTCTTCAAAACATCAGGAGATTTGACGACAACGAAATCTTAGAGGACGGGCGGCAAGATTATGGGATGAAAAACCCTATGTTTGAGATAACATTCTGGACTGGGAAAGCTGACAACTCAAACAATTTAACCGGCGCAAAGGGCAATAAAGAATATTCATTTGTAATAGGCAAAAGAGTTCCCACCGGCAAACATGTGTATCTACAATTAAATAAAACTGACGACGTTATGGTTGTTAGCGATTCAATAGCGCAAAAATTGGATTTTGACCCTAATGGATTCCGCGACAAATGGGTAGCGGACATAGACAAAGACGCAGTCTCAAAACTTGCAATAACGCAACCCGGCGGGCAAATTATAGAGGCCGCCAGGATTGAGGATTTTTGGCGAATGGCTAAACCTGTAACCGACCGATGCGATAATAAGAAAATCGCCGAAATAATTGAAAGCCTTAAAAATCTAAAAATTGAAGAGGCCGATTTTGTTACCGACGCAGACAGCAATCTATCAATGTATGGCCTTGACAATCCAAAATACAGGATATCAATAACACAAGGCGATTATGTTCAAAACATCTCATTCGGACATTCAATGGATAACAAAGTTTACGCTAAACGAGACAATGAGAAATCAATATTTATGCTGGAAAATATGATCGTAAACGAACTCTCGGTAAACCCAGACCTTTTGCGAAGCAGAGATCTTGTAAGGTTTGAAACCGTAGCAGGCACGTTGGGTGTGGAACGGGTTGAGATAACAACACCGGACGGTAAAAAGCTGTCTATCATAAAAACAGATAAATACGATTGGAGAATAACTGAACCTATAGACGCCCTGGCGGATATGGATGTCGTTAAAAAGCTTATTGAGGAAGCTAAAGATTTGCGAATTTTAGAGTTTGTCGCCAATAAAACCGACGATCTTGATAGATATGGACTTAAAAATCCGGTCTTTAATGTGGCTATTTATAAAAAAGGCGATAAAGAGCCTACACAGTTCTTCCTTGGCAACAAAGCAGAGGACGGAGGACAGTGTTATGTGAAAAGGCCAAACGAAGCCCCTATTTTCACCATAACTTCACTGGGACTTTATGAGAAACTGGTTGGCGGATTGCTGACATTTCACGATAAGCTGATACAGTTTTATGACAAAAACACTGTTACAAAACTTATAATTGAGAAAAACGGCATAGAGTTTAATCTTATTAAAAAGGCCGGCAAAGGAACCAACTGGGCAATGACAAGCCCAATAACAGGCATACCTGATAGCGAAATGACGGATTTAATTGTTCATAGCGCTTCATTTCTAAAAGCTAATCGAGTAGCGGCAATTAATCCTGAAGATATTTCCAAATTTGGACTGGACAGGCCAAACTCAAAACTAACTATTTGCTATAAAGACGCGCCCCATCAGTCAGAAACAACCGATTCATCCGGGGAACAGGCGCAGTCACAGCCTGAAACGGAAAATAAAGAAGCTGCATCCGAAAGTAAAACCGAATCAACAACGCTGCTAATCGGCAATCAAACAAAACCGGAGTTAAATTCCGACTACTTTGCAATGACAAAAGGCGGAAATGTTGTCTTTGAATTAGCCTCAAAAAAAGTTGATTTAATAAAAACAGAGCTTGTTTCTAAAACAATTCTGCGTTTTGAATCCGCAAAGCTGAAAAAACTTACTTTTAATTACTCTTCGCCTAAAAACGAATTTGTTTTTACAAAAAATGACGGCAATTGGCAATCTGCGACACCTGAACTTGAAGGAATGAACAACAGGCAAATCGAATTCCTTGTGTGGACGCTTGGAAACCTTACAGCTGATGAGATAATTGAGTATAACATTAACAATCTTGTTGATTATGGATTAGACAAACCTGACCTTAAAGCTACTGTAGAGTTATATGACGGGACGCGATATGAGGTACTTGCCAAAAAGAAGAAAAACACGGATTATTACTATGTAATTTCCAGTAATGCAGAGTGCACATACACTGTAAATCAAGAGATAATTGAAAAATTTACAGAACTAAACTCAATAGCGCCAACAGCGGCTCAGGAAAAATTACCCGCAACAAATATTGCCCGGTAATTCACAACTTTGCATGATTTTAATACATCTCATCACAAAAAGTCTCGCATTATCTTAAAAAACAACCGCATTAGATTTTTTTATCGTAAAAAAATAAACGTTTCCGGCATTTAATTGCAAGTAGCTCTGCTCCCCATATTCCAGAGCTCTAATAAAAACCACATACCACTCCGATCAATTAAACATAGATGATAGTTTTACAATAACATAATCTGGATAAGCAGGATAAATAAAAATCCACAATCATATTAACAAAAATATATTTTCTGCGTGAGTTAATATAAAACATACAAAATCCCTTAGATGACGCTCTTTAGTAAATGAACACAGAGCAACTTGCCTGCTTTAGTGAGAATTATGCCCAGGGGGCCAAAGATGGAATAAGGGAGATTCGAAGAGAGTGCACCTTAAAAAAGCAATCAACCACCACCCCTAAAAAGGGTGGTTAGTAACAGGACCCTAAAAGGGTAAAATCGCAAATGGTTAACTTGGTTGTAAGCTTTATCTTTTGCAAATTACACTTTCACATATGTTTAGCTTTTTGCCCAATTATGTACTAGAAATTCACGATACCAATGCGCCCACAAATGTCTCATTTATTCTGATAAACAATGAAAGAGGACTTAAGACTCTATAATCCAATCATATTAGCAACGAAACCCTTGGAACTAACAGTTAATGATATTTGAATTCCCGTTCTACATACGATAACTTTGTCAACTCTCTCATTGAATACCTCCTTATATCATTTAGGTACATCTTAGTATATCGTAAGGAGGTATTCTCTTAATGCAAGGATTACCTATATCACTCACTTTAGCGCATAGCAAAGCTCTGACCTCATGCTTAGCATGAGGTTTAAGTTATTAAAATTAAAGGATAATTGACATTCAAATCCCCCCGTAGCCTTTGCTAAAAAGGGGGTGGGGGCGCTTGATATATGTTTGCTAAATGTGGCAGATTGTTACATGCGCTTTTAAACAAGAATTAGTTAAAAAGAATAAAAATAACACTGAATAGATACAAACAAAGAGCCAAAGCTGCAAGGGGCAAAACCAACTTTTAACAAACCGCCTCTATAGGTGTTTCTGTGGGTAAATTTAACAGTTAAACACTCATAACTCTCGTATTTTAGGATAGTTACGGCTATTCGTAGATCAATTAATTTCTACTACAAATATTAGCGGGTAGATAATGTTATATTATAATGAAGAAAGCTAATCATTTATTCCCTTCGGAGCCCGCAACTCTCGCCCGTTATAGGGGTTGACGATTTGAAGCGAATAAATGATATTCCTTTTGAGAGCCATCATCTAAAAAAGTTCCTATTTTAGCCACAAAAACACCTATAGACCCAACAAACCAATATACAACAACATTGAGCTTCGGATCAAATAATGAATAAACGGTATCGTATTTTTTTAAGAATAAATTTGTGTTACAGTTAAAGATATTAGAAAAATGTTATAAAGATGCGGGTAAAGAGAGGAACAGGGTTTATTCTTATTAAAATGCATCTATTCCGCTTAAAAATGACAATGGTAGTAAAAACGTTTTTTATTTTTAAATGAATCTTAAAAAAACGCTAAAAGCCGGTATTTTTTAGATATATTCTGTCAAAATTAAGAAAAAATTATTTGACAAGGCTTAAAGCTAGAAAATCTTCGAACTTTGGGATGTTATCAGACTTTCATCAGGCAACGTTTGGCATTTTACGCCTTGGAATGAGTTTCGTTTTTCTAACTCGCGGCTGATTAACTCTAATATCTTCGCTTTGCTGGTCGTCCATACAGGGGAAATTAGAAATTTGCCATGCGTGTCGCCCATTAACCTTTGAACTGCAGTTTCAGACGGAATACGCTCAAGAAAGTCAGCCACAAGAGGGACATATTCTTCTATTGAAAGCGTTTTTACGTTTCCATTAAAATATTCTTCAGCCAACGCTGTATTCTTTGCAACATATAAATGGTGTATTTTAATGCCGTCAGCACCTAATGCCGCAACTGCATCTGCGGTTTCCATCATATCCTCCGCGCTCTCTCCGGGAAGCCCTAAAATCACGTGCAAACATACCAGAAGGCCCAAACGTTTAGCGCGTCGCACGGCGTCTTCACACTCCTCATATAAATGCCCGCGATTTATCCTCTCAAGGGTGTTGTTATGCCTTGATTGAAGGCCCAGTTCCAGCCAGGTATGATATTTTTTTGAATAACCGCTAATTAAATCCAAAACTTCATCTGAAACGCAATCAGGCCGTGTCCCGATTGAAATGCCTATTATATCTTCAGAATTCAAAGCCTGGTCATATTTTTCTTTTAATATATTTATACTTCCATATGTGTTTGAATATGATTGGAAGTATGCTATAAATTTCTCAGCTCTATATCTTTTTTTTAAAAACGCTTTACCGTTTTCCACCTGCTCGTTTATAGGAATAAATTTGCTCCTGGCATTTGGGCTGAAACTCTCATTTGCGCAATAAACACATCCTCCTGACGCAACTTTCCCGTCCAGATTCGGGCATGTAAACCCAGCATGTATAGGTATCTTATAAACCTTAAAAGGGAATTTTTCTTTAAGAAATCGGTTAAATGAAAAATACCTTTCTTCTTTTTTCCAGGAATTTTGGGACATTATTTTCTAAATTTTCTATATTGCTAAAGCAATCTTACAGGTTGCTTCAAAACTTTTAAAAACTATTTATGCTTGTTAGCGTGCAGTGTTATACGGTAATCAAAAAATATTTGGATCTGTCTACAAGACTATTACTGTCAAAAAGAACACATTTTAACAGAACAATAATTGACGTTTTTTAGTCAAAAAAAAATGCCTTCTATTGTGATTGCTCACAATAGAAGGCATTTAAAATAAACTCTATACTCTATTAACTAGCTAAACAAATCCGGTTTTTAGAATATGTATGAAAAACCAATAGCAAAAATGTCATCATCTTCATTGCTACCGGTTGTATTAGCGCCGGTGAATGCAGCCTGATCAACTTCATCATTTGTGCCGTTATGTCTATATTCTGGTCTAATCAAAAGATTTTCGCTAACACGAATGTTTAGAGTAGCTGTAAAATCCCATATTGACAATCCGATTTCATCAGTATAGTCAGTATATTCATGTCTAACAGCCAAATTCATCCAATCATTAAAGTTCCAGATAGCTGTAAGAGCATAACCAGCCCAGTGAGCGTCACTGTTTGCGTTGCCTTTAATACCTGGATTATCTTCAGTCCAACCATAGTCAAAATTGGCAAGGAAAGAAAGTTTGTCATTTACAACATATGTTCCAACCCAATCTATAAGATGAGTATCGTCATGGTTGTTGTTTGCCTGTTCAGGACCGTGGATTCCATTTAAAACCATTGAAAGTTTGTCGTTAGGCGCCCAGGCAATCTGCCAACCGAATGATTTAGCGTTGTTGTTGTCTGTGAAAGTATCCCAGCCGTTAACAAAATAACCTGTAATATTGATTGTGTCGGTCAAAGCATAACCCATACTCAAACCGCTATGAGTAAACGGAATAGAGTTGTTGTAGTTAGTGCTGTGTGTAAGGTTAGGGTTGTCAACATCTTCAATCAACTCAGCGCCGATCCAAGTGGCAAACCTACCAATTTTGAAATCAATGCCTTTTCCAACCGGGATAATCCACTGAACATAACCCTGCTGAACAGTTACCCTGTCTTCATCATTATTGTCATTGTCGCCATTACTAAATCTTCCGCCGAAAGTTAGGTTTCTAGCGATTTCGCCATAATTTGTGACAAAACCAAAACCAACTGGATGTTCTTCAGTTGCTTCTTTAAAAACCTGAATTTCTACATTCTCTAATGTAAATGAGTTGTCATCCCTAAACATCAAGAAATTTGGAAAACCCATAGCGTCTCTTCCGCTACCATTGCCATTGTCGCCGGCGCTTGAATGCTCTGAACCATTCCATTGATAAAAAGTAGTAACAAAACCGCTTATATTAACACCTTCTATAATGCTATCTAAATTTGGGCCTTCAGCTTTTGCAAGCTTGTTAGCGCCAATAAACATAGCCAACCCCAATAGGGCAACGATTAAACCGCTTTTTCCTATTCGTTTCATTTTACCTCCCTATATTTGTTTCTCTAAATCTAAAATAAGATAACTTACTAATTATTTATTAGTTTATAAAGTATAAACTAACACATCCTTTTTCTCACTTTTTTTTCTTTATTCGCTTCATCCCCCCTTTCTCCTTAAAAGGTCAAAGCTTGAATAAACGTTAGTAAACAATTTATAATCCCCTAAAAAAAATATATTCTTACTCTAATATTAAACACACATTATAATGATACCGTTGTATTTGTCAAGCGAATAAAATGATTTTTTTATATTTTTTTGTCGTTTTAAAGCTTGTTAAATTCATTTGTTAAGTCAAAAATTAAAAATCATTTAAAAACAACAATCAAACCGGTGATAATAGGATAATGTCCTGACTCTTTTGTGCGTGTCACAAATATGACGGCGTCTCCTCCTATTTTTCTAGCCTCTTTTTTTAATCTCTTATCAATTGCCTTATTTTTTGTGACTATCGACCCTACTACCGTCACGAAAGCCACAGGATCGTAACCCTTGTGTAACTCGCCTTCTACCAACAAGATATCATCTTTGCGCCCCTTACCGGCAAACTCGGTTTCACTTACTTTTTCAATACGGACATAAACACATCCGTTCAGGAAAAGAATCGCAAAAAAGATAACCCAAAATATTTTTTTTTCAGAATGTAAAAGACTCAATCTACCGCGCCTGGAATGTTTATGCTTAATTATTAACTATAGACCCGTTATTATCTTGGTCTAAATCCTTTGTTACATCATCCTCAAATCTAACGCCGACAACGGAGAAAAATTTTTTCCTAACTGCGTCAAAAGTAACGTTGAGCAACGCTTTTCTGTCTGTTGCGTCCCCAAAAATGCCCAAATCAATAGCGCCGGCGGCCATATTTTGGTGCCCACCGGCATTCATATCTCCAAAAGCCTTTTGCAGCAGACTCCCTAAATTGACCCTTGTGTCAATGCTTCTGGCCGACAACTGCACCTTGTCTTTAAATATGCCGAACACTAAAACCGTATATACGCCTTCCAACTGCAACATCAATTCCGCCGCCTGAGGAAGGGCGTCTCTATCTTTGATAAATTCAACAAAAGATATCATATATGAGCCTTTAATCTCTTTATTTCGTATGGCGCGGCCTATAATATCGAACGTTTCAAGGCTCATGGGAGGATTCTCAATCTGGCTCAACATTCCCATGTCAATTAACGGAGATAGATACGCGGCGGCATTCAAATCTTCCATTGTAGTGTTTCTTGTAAACCCAAGAGTGTCAACACGTATGCCGTATCGTAACGCGGTCGCAAGCGAAGAATCAATTTTAATGCCGAATTGCCTCAAATATCCCGTCATTATAGTTGAAGTAGAGCCTGTCATAGGTCGAATATCAACAAACTCGCCTTCCACCTGGATGTCTGTAGGGTGATGATCTATTACAATGTTTGGTATTACGTCCTCAGGCAGCATATTGTTCTTTGACGACACTGAAGCTTCAACCAACGCGACTTTATCAAACGAACCAACCATTAGACGGACGTCGTTTTCCGACTTTAACTGCGTCATTTCCACGTTCAACATGTTTACAAGCGCCTTATTTTGTTGATGGCTGATAGTGCCGCCATAAAATAGTTTGCTTTTTACATCAAATTTTTCGCACAATTTTTTAAGCGCCAAACCTGAAGCTATGGCATCCGGATCAGGATTATTCTGCAAAAGTATGGCAAGCCCTTTATCGCGCGCCCCCCTTGCCACCTTCTCAAGCAGAAAAGCCGACCTTTTCTGGTCCGCGTTCTTTAATTCCAGAAGAACTGATTTTGACACTATACTGTTTGCCGGAACAACTATACTGGCGCCGCTTTCAAATAATTTCTTTGAATCTTCCGGGCGCTTAGAGACCATCAGCACAAATTTGTCTGAATATACCTTCTTTATCCGTTTTAACGCCTCTAAGTTAGCCGCATCATCGCCGGTTAGTATAGCGATAACGGAAGCGTTGCTCACCTGCGGTATGCTTAGGTCTATTGTCAACATATCGGCAGCCATTGATTCGACGCCCAGCGTGCCTATAGCTTCTAAAGCCGCCTCATCCTTGTCTAAAACAAACAGTTCCGCGCCGCCCTTGCTTAATTCCACGGTTATGCAGCTGCCTATTGCTCCGCAACCAAAAATTGTGTACATACAGACCCTTATCCCGAATTAAAATTTCAATTCTATTTGTGGAGGCAATCAAATTACCGAAAAGCTATGCGCGGCCCATCATTTTGATATAACAAACCTTAAACGCGCAAACTAACCATTGCCTACCAGCGCCTTTTGCGCCGCTGTAATGCCTTTGCCCAGTTCCACCGGAAAACCGCTTTCACACAGCCCCTTTTCCACAGCGGAAATAGCCACTATCACGTCAAAATCATCAACATATCCAATATGCCCGATTCTAAAGATCTTCCCTTTCATCTCGCCCTGCCCGCCGGTAAACGTAACGCCTGACTCATCTCTTAATTTCTTAATAATCGCGCCGATATCAACTCCGTCGGGAGCAACAACCGAGGTTACTACATTGCTTGCGTTTTCACCCGCAAAAAGCTTAAGACCCAAAGCCTTTACCCCTTCGCGAGTAGCGTTGCCTATGCGGGCATGCCGATTCCAGACGTTCTCAATGCCCTCTTCTTTTATCATATCCATAGCCTTTTTCATTGCTACTATTAATGACACGGACGGAGTGTACGCAGTTGTGGCGTCTTTCAGGCTTTTTCTCATCTTTTTGAAATCCCAATAATATTTCGGCAAATCAGATCCCTCAATCGCCGGCCACGCATTCGGACCAACGCAAACAAACGCCAAACCGGGCGGCAACATGCACCCCTTTTGCGAGCCGGTCACCGCTATATCAACGCCCCATTCGTCAAACGGAAACTTGTGTATGCCAATTCCCGTAATTGTGTCAACGACCATCAAAGCTCCGGATTTCTTAACAATTTTAGATATAGCTTCAATATCATGCAAAACACCTGTAGACGTCTCGCTTTGCGTTGCAAAAACTACTTTTATATCCTTATTTTCATTTAACTTAGCCTCAACAACCGAAGGATCAACCGCGTTTCCGTATTCGACATCAACCGTAACGGTCTCAACGCCAAAAGTCCCGCAGATCTCGTTCCATCTCTCGCCAAACTTTCCCGCGCATAGAACCAAAGCCTTGTCTGATTTTGACAACACATTAACAACGCAAGCCTCCATCCCGCCGGTGCCTGAAGAAGCCAACGTAAACACGTCGCCCTCTTTTGTCTGAAACAAATATTTCAAATCTTCGCTCAACTCTTTAAATATTTTAGAAAACTGAGGAGTTCTGTGATGTATTGAAGGTTGAGCTTCAGCCAACGCAACTTCAGCCGGCACATGAGTAGGGCCGGGAGTAAATAGATAATTTTTTTTCATTCTTAAATCTCCAAAAAGAAACATTCCAGGGCAAAAAAACAAGCCAAATTATACTTTAACCCTATTATATGTCAAGTAAATAAGCGTTGTTTTAAACCCTTATGATTCGGCTTATTTAAAGATTTTTTAGCCGTCGTTTCATATGTAAACTCGCCCAAGAATATTAGATATTTTTAATGTATGAAAAACCCTTCCTATAATTCAGTTTTCACCAAATCTTTATACGCGTTTATCAAACGCGCGGTAATCTCTCCGGGCGTTTTAGCGCCTATGTTTTTGCCTTCAATTTTACGCACAGGCATTATCTCCATCAACGAATTTGTAATAAAACACTCGCCGGCTTCCATTAACCCATCAACGCCAAAAGATTCCTCTTCAGCCGGGACGCGCATCGTACGGCAGAGGCCTAACACGGTCTCCCTGGTAATGCCGGGCAATATGTTATCCTCTATTCGCGGCGTAACTACTCGCCCATTTTCAACAATAAAAATATTGCTGACTGCGCATTCCGCCACAAAATCGTCGGTATTTAACAAAACAGACTCCTCAGCCCCTTTTAGATTGGCCTCATCCCTTGCCAAAATGTTTGTAAGATAATTGGATGTCTTATGGCGTGAAATAGGACATGAAACGCTTATTTTTATATTTGAAACAATCAAAGACACGCCTTTTTCATAAAGATGAGGCGGATAAGCTTTTAACGGCTTTGCCTGAATGACGAACGTTGGACAGATTTTGCCGGATTGCGATTTGACGCCTGATATACGAAAACTAAAATCAGGGATGCCCACGCCTCGTGACAGCGTTATCCTTATATAAGCGTCCGGCAAACCGTTTCGTTTAACAAGGTCATTTATTATCGCTTTAATCTCTTCCGCAGTGTAATTAAAAGGAATTTTAAGATATGCGGCTGAAGAGCGCATGCGGGCAATATGTTTGTCAAAATTAAACAGATACCCGTTATACGACCTTAATGTTTCAAACAAACCGTCCCCGTATAGAAATCCCCTGTCTGATATCAAAGTCCCGGCGGCGGCGGCCTCAACAATTTCATCATTTAAAAACATGTATGCCATAATTATTTAATTTAACCAAAAATCGTAGTTTTTACCTGCAAACGAGGCAAATTGCTTTGAGAAAGTCAGTCAACCGTCCGGTTTTGCGCCCCCAAAGCGCTCATTAAGGCAGCAGCCTTATGCAAAGTCTCCTCATACTCCTCTTCAGGGTCTGAATCCGCCACAATACCGCCACCAACCTGAAAATACACCTTATCGCCATCCATCAACAATATTCTGATAGCCATGCTTAAATCAGCTTTTCCGTCAAAGCCTATGTAGCCAATCGCCCCGGTGTATACACTCCGTTTAGTAGTTTCAAGCTCGTCAATAATCTCCATCGCCCTTATTTTTGGAGCGCCGGTAATTGATCCGCCTGGAAACACGGCTTTGATTAGATCCACCACATCAAACTGCCGGCTCAAATCGCCCTCAACTGTTGACACCAAATGATGCACGGTTGAATACGACTCCAATGTTTTACGTTCAACAACCTTAACCGACCCAAAATCACAAACCCTTCCCAGATCGTTTCTCTCCAGATCAACAATCATCGTCAGCTCAGCGTCGTCTTTGCGGCTTTTAAGCAACTCGTCTTTCATTTTTGCGTCCAACGCCTCATCATTGCTCCTTGGACGCGTGCCTTTAATCGGCCTGATTTGCGCCCGGTATTTACCGTATCCATTTTGCAAATCGCTGTTTTCATAAACTGAAAGAAAGCGCTCCGGCGACGAGCTTATTATGCGCAATCCGTCAAACCCTATAAAAGAAGAGTACGGAGCAGGATTAACTCTCCTCAGCCTTCCATACAGATCATACGGAGCAATCTTTGTCCGCGACTGAAACCTCTGTGAGATGTTTACCTGATAAATATCGCCCGCAAAAATGTACTCTTTCGCCTTCTTAACAGCGCCAATATAAGCCTCTTTGGTAAAATTGCAAACAAGCCCCTCATCATCCTTGCCGTAAACGTCATTTGCGTGTTTATCCGCATCGCCGGCAATTTCCCCGTCGCTATCCAAAATAATTTCGGCTAATTTATCCGCTTTTTCTCCGGCAATAAATTCCGCCCCGTTTGTGTCCTTCTCATTAAAATCCATTGAAACAACAAGACATTTATCAGTTTCATGATCAAAAGCCGCAAAAGTATCGTAAAAACCAAAATACATCTCCGGGAAACCGATATCATCAACCCTGTTATCCGGCAGTTTTTCAATAAATCGTCCCATTTCATAGCCAAAATACCCCACGGCGCCGCCAATAAACGGCAAATCCAGCTCTTTCTTTAAATCTTCCTGAATTTGAGGCTTGTATTTATTCAGCAACATCCTGAAATGTTCAAAAGGATCGCCGCCTTTTACCTCAACGCCGGCCCCATTGCGAACAACAACACTCGCCCCTTCCAATTTTATAGACATAAACGGCTCAATGCCGAAAAACGAATACCTGCTGTACGCATTCCCCTTCAAAGCGCTGTCTAAAAAGAAGAATTCCTGGCCGGGTTCTATTTTTTTAAAAATCTCCCATGGCCCTGACTTGGTTTGCAATTTACGAACAACAATATTTGTCATGCAAGCTCCAACCGGCAATACCCTTGCTGGAGCAATCCAGCAGATTGCTCCGAAACGTTTTAAAAAACCATCTGCGCTTGTTGGCATCGCTGTGCTTTGAGCGGTCAAAAAATATTTGAAAACAGCCTACAAGACTGCCCCTGCCAAACAAAAAATCGTGATAATTTTACGCAAAAAAAAAGGAAATATACCCATAGCCATTTCTTGATAACGCTAAAAGGTATATTTCCTTATTAAAAAACACAAAACCACCTGCAAAATCAAACCTCGATTAATGCCCGTGTTTACAACATCCGCCGGCCTCATCATCATTTTCAGGCGCGTCGGCAACCAAAGCCTTAGCGGTCAACAACAACGATGCAATGCTTGCCCCGTTATTTAAAGCAGCCTTAACAACACTGACAGGATCAACCACCCCTGCCTCAATCAGGTCGCAATATTTATCAACAAGGCCGTTGTAACCGTTGTTTCCCTTAAGTTCCCTTACCTTGCCCGCAACCAGCTCGCCGTCAATGCCGGCATTGCTTGCGATCTGTTTTAAAGGAGCCTCAATTGCCCTTTTAATAATATCAACGCCAACACTCTCTTCGCCCTCAACTTTTAATTTATCCAAAACCGAAGCGGCCCTGAATAGAGCCAGGCCGCCGCCGGCCACAATGCCTTCGCCCGCGGCTACTTTTGTCGCCTGAATAGCGTCTTCAATGCGCGATTTCTTCGCTTTCATCTCGGTTTCAGTCGCGGCCCCAACACAAATCTTGGCGACTCCGCCTGACAGTTTAGCCAACCGTTCCTGAAGTTTGTCCTTGTCATAGTCTGATGTGCAGGCGTCTAATTCCGCCTTAATCTGCTCAACTCTGCCCTGAACATCTTTTTCAGTAGACTTGTCGGCAATAATAGTCGTGCTGTCTTTACCGATAATAACCTTTTTAGCCTGCCCAAGATCCTTCATAGTCAAGCTGGCCAGGTTAATTCCAAGATCTTCAAATATAGCATTTGCGCCGGTCAACGCCGCAATATCGCCAAGCATAGCTTTCCTTCTATCGCCGAAATCCGGGGCTTTAACAGCGGCTCCCTGCAATGTGCCGCGCATCTTGTTAACAACCAGCACAGTCATCGCCTCGCCGTCAACATCTTCCGCTATTATCAATAACGGCCTGTTTGATTTTGCCACCGCCTCAAGCAACGGCAAAAGATCCTTTGCGTTTGAAAGCTTCTTTTCATGGATCAAAACCAAAGGCTTCTCCAGCACGGTTTCCATTCTTTCAGCATCGGTCACAAAATAAGGAGACAAATAACCCTTGTCAAACTGCATACCTTCAACAACTTCCAACTCGGTCTCCAGACCTTTGCCCTCTTCAACTGTAATAACTCCGTTATGCCCAACCTTCTCCATTGCAGTCGCAATTTGACGGCCTACCTCATCATCATTATTTGCGGAAATTGAAGCCACCTGCTTTATCGCTGTTTTATCCTTAACCGGGATGCTTGCGTTCATAAGCTCGGCGGTTACAGCCATAACAGCCTTGCCTATCCCGTTTTTAATAGCCATCGGGTTTGCCCCGGCAATCACATTCTTTAAACCTTCCTGAAAAATAGCCTCGGCAATAACAGTTGAAGTTGTTGTCCCGTCGCCCGTGTCCTCATTAGTCTTTTGCGCAACCTCTTTAATCATTTGCGCGCCCATATTTTCATATCTATTTTCCAGCTCAATCTCTTTAGCCACGGTAACGCCGTCCTTAGTTATTGTCGGCGAGCCGAAACTCTTGCTGATTACAACGTTTCTGCCCTTTGGGCCCAACGTAACCTTCACAGCCTTGGCGAGTTTCTTTACACCGTTGCTGATATGAGCTGAAGCCTCATTATCATAAAAAATCTTTTTGCCACCCATTCTCTACTCCCAAAAATTGTTAACTTCCAATGTCATTATTATCATAAAACGGATCAACATCGGCGCAAACTTAATCAATTACCGCCAAAATGTCATCTTCAGACATCAAAAGAAACTCATCAGTTCCAACACTTATCTCATTGCCCGCATATGAAGTAAACAACACCTTATCGCCTTCTTTCACCTGAAATTTAGCCCTTGAGCCGTCTTCAAGCAACTTTCCCTCGCCCAAAACAACAACCGTGCCCTCTTTTGGTTTCTCTTTGGCGCTGTCAGGCAAAACAATACCTCCCGCAGTCTTCTCTTCAGCGTCTTCCCTTTTAATTACAATCTTATCCCCTAACGGCTTTAAATTACATACATTACCCATTTTTCACAAACCCCTTTCCATCTAAAAAAATATAAAATTTATAATTTATCTCTTATCTTTATTAATTTTTAATAGTATTGGTCAATCAACTGGTTGACCGCAAACTTTACAGTGCCCACATTCAAAGGTTTTGGAACAAACGTAAACGCCTCAACAGACAATATCTCCAACTTAAGCTCCTTTGAAACATCGCCGGACATAAATATGCACGGCACCAGCACCTGCGACTCCTCCTTTATGTATTCAAACGTCTCAATCCCGCTTATATCCGGCAAATGAGCGTCAATAATCATAAAATGCAACAACACCTCCCGGGCAACCTCAATAGCGTCGCGTCCGCAACCGGCAATGTGCGTTGTATACCCCTCTGAATCAAACAGGTATTTCAGGCTGTTACGGCACTCCTCATCATCATCCGTTATCAACAATGAAAGTTGCTCATTTTTTAAATTCAAAACCATAATGTATCCACCCTGCTTTATAAGCTATTTATTTCAATTTCCATAACGTTTCAATTGCAATTTTGATTTATTAGCAAATTTCAAGCCAAACTCGAAAAACAGATTCATATTATTTCATTATATTTTTGTTATGTCAAGTTCTCTTTACAAAACAGAACGCAAAATGACAATTCCAAATATCGCGTTTTTTTTTAACTCCAAAATTTCATTCAACATCCGGCAAGCCCTTTATGAGTTAATTTATTGAAAAACCGCAATTCCAGTGTCATATTGACATAATTAAATCAACTAATAGCATGTTCACGCCAAAATGGCAGGATTTTTATGAAAACCAGCCAATAATCATAGTTGTAATCAATTTTATCATTGTGTTATGCTATAAACGATGCAAAATAATAATAAATGCGTAAACTTCCTTTAAAAACTTTTAGAGAGGCAAATAATATGAATTTCCCAATTTACCGCCCAAGAAGGTTAAGAAAAAACGAACACATTAGACGGCTTGTGAGAGAAACAACCCTTTCAGTCGACGACCTCATACTCCCCCTGTTTGTGTGCCCCGGCGAAAACGTTAAAAAACCTATAAACTCAATGCCGGGCAACTTTCAGCTATCTATTGATAAACTGGTTGAAGAGGTTAAAGAAGTGGCCGAATTAAACATCCCCGGCGTCATACTTTTCGGCATACCGGAGACAAAGGACGAGATCGGAACTTCCGGCTACGCCCATGACGGCATTATACAGAGCGCAATCAAGGCGATAAAAGCGGCCAAACCAGACACGCTCGTAATCACGGACGTTTGCATGTGCGAATACACAAGCCACGGCCATTGCGGATTTATCAAAAAAGACCCTTTAAGCGGAAAACTTGACGTGGACAACGACGAAACGTTGAAACTGCTGGTAAAAGAGGCCCTCTCACACGCCGAAGCCGGCGCCGACATAGTCGCCCCAAGCGACATGATGGACGGCAGAGTCAAACTTATACGCGAAGCGCTTGACGAAAACGGCCACGACAACCTGCCCATAATGGCATATTCAGCAAAATACTCATCCAGCTTTTACGGCCCGTTTCGCGACGCAGCCGAATCGCCGCCATCATTCGGCAATAGAAAAACATACCAAATGGACCCCGGCAACACAGACGAAGCAATACGCGAAGTGGCCCAGGATATTGAAGAGGGCGCGGACATAGTGATGGTTAAACCCGCCCTCCCATATTTGGACATAATCAGAAGGGTTAAAGACAACTTCGACTACCCAATAGCCGCATACAACGTTAGCGGCGAATTCTCAATGATAAAAGCCGCCGCCCAAAACGGCTGGCTCGACGAAAAAGGAACCGCCCTTGAATCGCTCTCATCTATAAAACGAGCCGGAGCCGACATGATCCTCACATACTGGGCAAAAGACGCCGCAAAATGGCTGCAGGAATAACAACCGCTATTTTGCGTGTGGATCAAAGAAAAAGTTAAAGTCCACTCTAATAAGAGGGGATTTATGGGTGTGTATAAACTTGCCAAATAACGCGAAACAGCCGCCTTAAGGGCTCGGAAAGAAATAAGTTTATGTACAGTTAAAGAGAAGACTACTATTGCCTCCATTAGCGAACTTAGGAATAAATCCGAAAAGATACTTAACGATTTGAAGGACAATCGAGTTATTCTTGCGAGGCACAATAAGCCTGTCGCAGTTATACTTGACTATAAACAATACGAAGATATTGATGACATGCTGGAATTTGCGGAAGATTATATCCTAGGCTCTATGGCACTCAAAAGAGATAAGGACGCAAAAAAAGATGATTTTGTTAATATCGAATCCTGGTAACCTGATAAACAGGCATTTCCTACGCAGCCGGAAAACCTTCCTTTTAAAGTTCTTACATCAGAAAAATGTTTAAAACTCATATAGCATTCTTTAGCCGTAACAGTCTACACGACTGCTACGCCGGATAATTTGCACTCCCCGCGTTCCCATTAACGCAACCCAGCGTTCCTGCCGTTAACGGCCAAAACAACCTTGGATTTTAGCCATTTACGGCTAAATTTACCTTGTATTTTAGCCAAAATACGACTAAAATAACCTTGTTATTTGACCATATATTGCTTTGTTTTCACTTTTAACAAGACCGGTCGCTTAAAATTATGAAACGAAACATTGAAAAAACTCTACTAGCCTGGAAAAACGACAAAGGCAGGAGGCCTTTGCTTGTGCGAGGCGCCAGGCAGGTGGGTAAATCATATACAATCAAAGCGTTTGGAATAAAAGAATTTGATAACCTTGTTACCGTCAACTTCGAGCAAAACCCGAACTTTAAGGAGTGTTTTACATCCCTGGAGCCGAAAGACATTATTGAAAATATAGCTATACTTTGTAAAAAAGATATTACTACGGGGAATACCCTTCTATTTTTAGATGAAATCCAGGATTGCCCCAACGCGATCTTATCGCTTAGGTATTTTTATGAACAAATGCCCGACTTGCATGTAATCGGCGCGGGTTCATTGCTTGATTTTGTAATTGCATCGGAAGATTTCAGAATGCCGGTCGGCCGCATTCAATACCTTTTCATGAAACCGGTCTCCTTTATTGAATTTCTGGATACATTGGGAGAGGATAAAGCGCGCCAATATATAGAAACTAAACTGATGGACGCCGCCCCGAACAACGCTATACATGAACGCCTTTTGTCCCTTGTAAAAAAGTATATGATTTTGGGCGGCATGCCGGCGGTCCTGAATGAATATCTTTCAACAGGCAACCTGGCCAAATGTAGTCGCATCCAGTCATCCATTGCGCAAACATATATTGACGATTTTGGCAAATACGCAAATATCGTTAAACATAAATATTTGCAAAAAATATTCTATTCAGTCCCCAAAATGTTGGGCAACAAATTTAAATACTCACATGTTGACCCAAACATTAAATCTCGCGATTTAAAAGATGCAGTTGACTTGCTGGAAAAAGCCGGCGTTATTTACCGGGTAAAAAGAACAAGCGGAGAGGGCTTGCCGCTTGAAGCCCAATCAAACGACCGGCATTTTAAACTCGTGTTTATGGATATCGGCCTGGCGCAAAACATGCTTGGTTTAAGCGAAGAGATGCTGTTAGCCAAAGACGCAATGAGTATAAACTCCGGCGCAATAGCTGAACAGTTTACGGCGCAGGAACTGCTTGCGTATTATGACAATTATAAAGCCCCCGCTCTATATTATTGGGCAAGAGAGGAGCGTAACAGCGCCGCTGAAATTGATTACCTTATCCAGGTTCAGTCATCCGCCGTGCCAATTGAAGTCAAAGCCGGCAAAACCGGCGCGTTGCGTAGTATGTGGTTATTTTACGAAAAGTATAAACCGATAATGGGCGTAAAGATTTCACAATCAAATATTAATCTTGACCCTCCCGTTATTTCCCTGCCCTTATATTCAATAGAGCTCCTGTTTTCAAAAAAATTCACCGAAAATATATCAAAACCCAACCTTTAAAAGCAAATTTTAGAAAAAAACGCGTAATAAATGAACACTGAACATCTTGCCTGTTCTATAGGATAAAAATTTAAATCATAACCGTTCAAAACTATCGCTTCTAATCGTCACGCAATATATTGCGCAGATTTTTTATGCAATCTTCAAACGGCATTATCTCAATGCCGTCTTTGGAAAATAGCCGCCGGCTTCCCCCATATATTAAAAACGCCTTTGCAATTGGATAATCTTTTAGAAATATTTTAAGACTTCTTAAGTCCTTGTTCTGATATTTGCCGGAACGTTTCAGTTCAAAAGCTATAATGCCCCGTTTGCCATAAATTACAAAGTCAACTTCAATGTAGTTTGAAGTCCTCCAATAATAGATATCATATCCCAAATCATAATAGTCGTTGACGGCCCTAAGCTCTTGCAGAAAAAGCGTCTCTATCGCCGCGCCGTCAATTTGTTCCGGCATATCCATAGGCCCCATGGGCCGTATAGCCCGGTAAACGCCAACATCAAAGAAGAAGAATTTAGGGCGCGCGGTCATCCGGCGTTTAGCTTTTTTTGTAAACACGGGAACCTGTGTGGCTATTAGCAAATCCTGCAATATCGAAAAATAATTCTCAACAACCTTTCTATTGACATTACACTCCCTTGCCACATCGGATACGCCAAGGACAGAGGCTTGCGAAAAAGACGCGGCCTCCAAAAACCGTGAAAAAGCGGCAAGATTCCTGGTTAACCCCTCCTGCAAGACCTCTTCGCGCAAATATGTTTTTACATAAGAAGACAGATATTTCTCCGGGCTTGTCTCGGCGCAGGCCATTGGCAAATGGCCGAATTTGATAGAAGCGTCCAAATTAAAATCACCGCCTAACTCTTCCGCCGTCAGCGGATGCATTGTGTAACTTAGAGCCCGGCCCGCCAAAAGGTTTGTCCCCCTCTTCCTGAGCTTTCGCGCGCTTGAACCCAATAGTATAAATTTGTGTTTTTTGCCTTCAATTAATCGGTGAACTTCGTTTAAAAGTTCCGGTATGCGCTGAATCTCGTCAATAACTATATAGTCCGTAAACCCTGGCGGAATCAAACTTTCCAGAAGCCATGGGGAGGCTAAAAGACGCGCGTAAATATCCGATTCCAACAAATCCACAAATAAAGCGCCGGGAAAGCGCATCTTGACCCAGGTCGATTTGCCGGTTCCCCGAGGCCCGAACAGAAACAAACTTTTTTCATCTTCTATTTTAAGCAACCTGGAGTACATAACTCCATTATACATTGTAAAATGGAGTTTTCAATGCCATTTTACTCAAAACAGAGATTTCCATATAAGAAATGTATTAAGAGCCTGGAGGGATGAAAAATGGGACGATAATGGGCATAAAGATTTCACAATCAAATATTAATTTTGACCTTCCCATTATTTCCCTGCCCTTATATTCAATAACGCTCCTGTTTTCAAAAAAATTCACCGAAAATATAGCAAACCCCAACCTTTAAAAGCAAATTTCAGAAAGAATAGCGGGCTTAATGAACATTGGGCAGATTGTCGGCTCTAGTAAAAATTATCATCAAAGGGGATAACAAAGGTTGTGAGTGAAAAAGCAAAGGTAAAAGCGTAACGTCAACAAAATAAGGATTATTAATAGATTTACAGTTAAAAATAAGTTGCATTTGCCTCGTCATTTAGTATCATTAAGTCTATACAAATAATCAATTATTAATTTTTTAATCAATTTAAAAGAAAGAGGTGGCATTATGAGAACATTGGCTATTTTTTTAACAGTTTTTTTCATTTCCGTTCCGGTAGTTTTTGCTCAACATCATAACCACAGAGGCAGCGATGCGGATGACCTGCGCGCCCTATCAGAACCTGCCCCGCTTGACGTAAGCTGCACCCAAGCTACCGCGACCAAGACCAACACTATAAATATGGACGGCAATGCATTTGAACCTAAATGCGCAAAAATCAGCCTTTCCGAGAATCCGATTATTGACTGCCCAACATTTGATTTCGCAAAACACAACGTTATCATACTTAAACAAGGCGCCACTTTTGCAAATAGAGTTATTTCCTACGATGTAAACGCCGAAAATCTTAAATGGCTCCCATCAAGCTGGACTTATAATTTTGAGACAGGCGAGTTCCTGAAAGACAAAAACGACACAGAAGCAACTTTTTCAGAGGAAAACATCGGCGAAGGCGCATACAACATCTGGTGCCGTTACCATCTCGGATTTAATATGGTTATGAAGTTGTTTGTTACTCCATAATTATAAGATTTTTATAAATCTTCTTCTCGCTCCCAAACCCCAGTTTGGGAGCGAAACAATTCAAGAAGCCCCAGCTTCGTATTTATGAGCAAACATTGCGAACTTTTACACGCGAAGCATGGGCTTCTCGAATTGCCGGTTAGCCAAGCAAGGGCTTGGTAACCAGAGAGCTTTCAATTGATCACAGACAAGGATGCCTGTGCCACTATTAGCGCAATCATTATCTTAATATCAACTTTAAGGGCATGAATTGTATTTAATTACAAATCAATTCTCAAAACAGATCACATTATCAAAGACTCCCCATTCAGGGTTTTGCGGTATTTTTTTGCGCATATCTTTTCCCTTAATCCTTGCCTTTATCTCCATTATTTGCCAACCGCTTTTTGCTCAACAGGAAGAAGACGCTGAAAATAACAAATCCGATAAAATAAGCGGTTACGCGTCTTTGCGATACAAAGCTCAAAAACAGGAGAACAACAGGTCTGATCAGGATATGATTGAGTACGCAAGCGTTACAATCGGCGACACTGCAAGAGATAAAATAACATGGCATTTCTCAGGGTCCATGCGCGAAGATCTGGACGGCTCAAATATAGACTCATTCCCAAAGGAGCGGTTTACCAGGCTCATATTTCCCAATACACCTATTGAAGACAACCCTATAATATCGTCACGCCCGTTTTTCACCGTGGACGACGCTATTGACGACGGCTTTACCGCGCGGCCATATGAATTCTATTCAGATGTTAAAGACGTATTGTTTGTTGAAAACGTCCGCGCCGGCAGGCAATATATACGCGAAATTGAAAACTTCCACCTTGACGGCGCAAAATTGCAATTCAAGGATGTATGGGGGCTTCGTTTCACAACATTTGCCGGCAAACCGGTTCACTTTTTTGAGACGTCAGGCTCAGGCGACTTCATGGGCGGCGGTTCCGTTGAATACAAGCCGCTCAAAAACGCAAAGGTTCAACTAGATTACTCATATGTAAACGACAACAACGACGACACCGGCGGAAACAACGACAACCTCTTTGCGTTTCACTACAGGCACCATTTAACAAACCGGTTAAACATATTCGCCGATTACTCAATGATCGGCGCCACGGCCAGGGACGCCGAGTTTAGAACCACCCTGCTTATTCCCGAAGTTGATATGGACGTAAACATATACGTCTTTAAACAGCTCAGCACACTGGAGAACTTTACCGTTGAATTTGACAGTTTTAACTCCATAACCGGCGATTATTTCCCATACACTGATTATTCCGTTAATGTTTACAAAGGCCTTTGGGATTGGTTTGGCGTTAGCCTTGGCTTCAACATCCGCGATCTGAATGAAAAAAGCAATGAAGGCATGTTCAACCATGAATTTGACAACTATTTTATCACAGCCTCATCGCACGATTTCCCGTTTAAAGGAGGATCAATCTCCATTACCGGCAACCTGAACAACACTGACGACGACGAGACCAGATCATTCGGCTTTGACATACGCCAAAAATTCGGCAAAAAACTGACCGCCTCGGGCGGCTCATACTACACTCTTTTCAAATTTGACGCCTTCTCAATGCACGAACGCGACCATGTGCGCACGTATTTCATAAACGCAAAATATAAGATTACAAAAAACATTCAGTTTACCGCTGATTATGAGTTTGAAAGAAGCAATCAGGACAGTTACCATACAGTAGAAACATCATTAAAATATAGCTTTTAAATTACAGTCTACAGATAATAACTATTTTCAACTAAAGCCCGAAGGGCTGATTTATTAAAGCCCAGGGCAACGCCCTGGGTATGAAATAAAGCAAATTTTAGCCCTGTATGGGCGAATTAAAAAATCGTATGACGAAATCGCTAACTAATATTTTGGTTCACATAATTTTGACTAAGGCCCATTGGACGGCAAATTTAAATCGCCCTTACAGGGCTAAAAATATTTAACCTTATTTCCCAGGGCGTTGCCCCGGGCTTTATTAAATCACCCCTTTGGGGTTAAAAAATCAATGAGAACAACAACCTGTCATTTTTACATAAACCATTGTAACACCAAGGATTAAAATAGGAATCCATTTATAACAAATCTAAAAACATATGAAAAAAAGAATACCAATCTACATATTTACGCTTACGGCAATAGCCGTGTTAACAATTTGCGGCTGCCTTGTTGTTAACAAAAGCGTAAAGCAATTTAGCCACAAACAGCATATTGATCAGGGCTTTTCATGCAAAGGGTGCCACTTGATATCTCCCGCCGGTCAAAAAGCCGGCATGCCGAAAGAGGAGAAATGCGCCATGTGCCACTCAGAAGAGGACGACGGTAAACCGGTTGATGACGTATACTCGCTTGAAGAGTGGAAGGCGGACCGAGGCAAAAAACTTGAAAAGTTTAACGATATTAAATTTTCGCATAAACATCATGAAGACAAAGAAGTAAAATGCGCCGACTGCCATAATGATATTGCCGGCAGCGACAAAGTTGCGGCGCGGCACACCGCAAGCGCAAACACGTGCGTTAAATGCCACGGGACATGGCTAAATGAGTCGCGTTGTGATAAATGCCACTTTAAAACCCGCAAGGAGAAAATGCCCGAATATCATAAACGCCCGGATTTCATGCAAACACACGGCCAACATTTAAATAACCAGCCGTTTGACAACTGGGTTGAAGGCACGGGCAAACACAACCGCCTCTGTTTCGAATGCCACAAACAGGACAAATGCATACAATGCCATAACGAAAAAGAACCGCGCGATCACACAAACCAGTGGCGAAACATAGGCCACGGCATATCCGCCGGCATAAACAGAAGCCGGTGCCAAACATGCCACAGGGTAGACTTCTGCGTAAGATGCCACGAACAGACAAGACCGCGAAGCCACGTCGCCAACTGGGGGTCAACCAGAAGCAGACACTGCGCCTATTGCCACGAGCCGGTAAGCTCAACCAGCTGCTTTATGTGCCACAAAGACACACCCAGCCACAACGCGCAGGACGCCCCCCCGTTTGTTCAGGAAGGGTGGCCGTGCAGACGCTGCCATTACACCTATGTGCCCCTTGACCATTTTGACAACGGCGAAGATTGCGAACACTGCCACAGTATCGTGGCCGAACCCGAAGCTGCGGGAAGGAAAAAGAGACGGATATTGGGAAGGATGAGGAGATAAACAGTAAAAGGTGATAGGTGATAGGTAATTGGTAAAAAGCGAAAAGCGAATGCTGAATGTCGAATGATGAATGATGAATGATGAATGATGAAGTGAACCACACCTGACATTAACAATACTTTGTATTGGTCAATTATATTCCATATGTTTTCGCTTTTAGTTATGTTAAAGAATAAGCGGCCTTCTTTTATTTATTCTTTACGGAGTAAAGCTTATGCCACCAAGGTTCAAGTCGGAGACATTGAACCAACCGGTTGTTTGTGCTTTTATTTTATTTTTAATTTCGTGCCTTTTCGTTGGAACGCTTTTGCTCTTGATTTTTATTAGTGTGGATTAGTGGAAATTAGTGGTTAATTCGCTTTTGCTTTTTGCTTTTGTATTTATCTGTGAAATCTGTGGTTTCCGCTTTTCCCTTTT
Source organism: Candidatus Anammoxibacter sp. (assembly GCA_021777105.1). Classification (GTDB taxonomy): domain Bacteria; phylum Planctomycetota; class Brocadiia; order Brocadiales; family Anammoxibacteraceae; genus Anammoxibacter_B. The sequence goes on along the minus strand of JAIQZQ010000125.1, from coordinate 137 downwards.
GCTTTTAATTTCGTGCCCTTTTGTGTCTTTTCGTGGGCACGCTTTTGCTATTGCTCTTCCAGCATTTATTGCTTTTTAATCTGTGAAATCTGTGGTTTGTTTTTGTGCTTCTATTCGTGACTTTGTGCCTTTGTGGC
>JAIQZQ010000124.1 GCA_021777105.1 Candidatus Anammoxibacter sp. | reverse complement strand
AACAATTAAATACATGAAAAGTGATTAGAAATTAATCAAAAACGGAAAATATTTTCTATTCTAACCAGAGTTAGGGCACAGGAGGTTTTTCGGCCAAAATTTTCAAACAAAATTACCCTTTCCGCAACAGATACTACGTATACACTATTATTGTTTTCATACGTCGCATAAATACGATTGGTTTTAGAATTAATCGCAATGCTTACAGGCCTGGCATTATTAGAATTATTAGCTATAGTTGTAATTATTTTGTTAGTAGAACTATCTATTACCGTAATTGATGGAAAGTTATCGCAAATGCGCATGCCTCCAAATTTAGCCGCCACAGCGACATAAATATTATTTGTCGCATGATTAATCGCAACATCAACAGGGTTGCACCCAACATTAATAGTATTAACAACTTCATTTGACAACCCGTCTATAACGCTCACAGTATGGCTGTTTTCATTAGCTATATATATTTGATTATTCTTTTGATTAACAACTAAGTTTTGAGGGGAAATCCCGACTGGGACATTATTTATAGTTTCATTGGTCAGGCTATTTATCACACTGACATCGTTTGAGCTTATGTTGCTTACATAAATCCGGTTAGTTTCAGGAGCCACATCAATGCCGAAAGGTAATCGAGCAAGATTAACAGAGCTTATAACATTGTTTTTTGAACCGTCAATAGCGCTTGCATCATCACTCCCTTTGTTCGCAACGTAAATCAGATTATTTAAAGAATCAACTGCAATGCCCCTGGGATCATTTCTAATCTCAACATTATCAGTCACCTCTAATGATAAACCGTCAATAACGGATAAGAAACCAACAAATTCAAAATCTCGTAACGAAACAAAGTACATATCAAAATTTGACACATAAACCTGATTTGCGGCCTCATTAACGGCTATATCAAAAATATTGCTTGAACATACAGAGGATAAACCGGGAGAGCGTGAGCAACCAATGCTAACCCTTGCAATAATCTCATTTGTCGATCCGTTAATAATGATAATTTCACCTGTAAAAATATCCATTCCAATATCAGTGTTATTTGCGCAACAGCCGGCAACATATATGTGATTATTAGTTTCATTTACTTCAATTGCATTTATAGTTACTCCTATATCAATCGTTGCAATAGATTTGTTATTTGAACCGTCAAGCACATTTACAGTATTGTCCTCGGAATTATCAACATATAACAGGTTTGTTGTAGAGTTCACCGCGATATAAGATGGATTTGTTCCTCCTGTAGCAATTGTTTCTATAGCTTCATTGCTCGCGCCGTTAATCACGCTTATATTGTTGCTATCCTGATTAACTATATAAATCCGATTCGTCACTGTATTTATGGCAATTCCTTTTGGCGAGTTTCCAACAGCAATAGCGCCAATAACCTGATCAGTTGTCCCGTCAATCAAGCTTATATCATTGCTTTCTGAATTACTCACATAAACAAGGTTGGTTACAGGGTTTATTTTAATATCCGCGGGGCTATCACCAACATCAATAACATTAATAACCTCATAGCTTAAACTATCAATTACGCTAACATTGTCGCTAAACTCATTTGCCATGTATAAACGATTTGTAGTTGTGTTGATTGCTGTTGCAACAGGATCAATTCCATTGCCGGATTCCGGTCCGAGAGAGATTTCATCCACAACAGTTTGGGCATTTGCTTCTTTAATTTCATAAACAATGAAATTAAGCGTTATTGTTGTAATTAATAAAACCGGTAAAAACAAGTTTTTTGCCATATTAAAGCCCTGCCAAAACCAGATTATAAAATAAATATATGATTTTTTTAGCTGAAGCAATCTTGTAAATTGTCGCTCCAAAACGTTTCATTTACTCGTTACAAGGCTCCGGCCTTGTAACAAGCTTGCGCTTTTTGTAGATTTATTCTGAAAATAGTTGGAACTTGCGAATATTTTGTCAAAAATTGTTAAAATATAACTTCTAAAATATTAAAATATGTCACTCCTCAATAGTTGCCAAAAACACACCTCTGCCGGCAATATCATCGCCAATAAAGGCAATATCTTTACGGTTATTAATGCCGGCGGAATCTCTAAATAATATTTGATTTTCCCTGTCAAATCTGTCATTTTGCGCTAACAGGATAGGGGTAATTTCATTGTCTATTATCATAAAAAGCCCTAACTCGTTTTTGGTAGTCAAAATAGGGACAACAATATCACCGTGATCATTTATAGAATTTTTTGAAAGCGACCCTTCATACCTAAAAACCAGGCCGCCTGTTCCGGAAAGTTCATCAAACGGCAATACTATATTCTTGGTATCGCCTTCAGACCACAAAAACATTCCTGATCCCCTTCTGTCTGAGAATTTATTGTCGTCGCCGCCGGGAACTTTAAAGTCGCCTCGGAAAACAACATCAGAATTGTTGCTTAGTGTCATCCAACTTATATGCTCATTCCAGAAAACCATATCATTTGTGCCTGTGGCGTTTCCTTCAGGCAGTTTTACAGGCACAATATCCCCATCGCTATACAGAAAAACTCCGCTTGACATATCTTCAAGATGCCCGGGTCTACCACCACGTTTTAAAATTCTCGCGCGAAACACTATTTCACTTTTATCATTAATTACTGGCAAGTCGGCAAAAACGAGTTTTCCCTCTTGATCTAACACTGAAAACTGATCTCCACTAATGACCAAAGATTGTATTCCATCATCAGTGAGAAGAAACAGCCCTTGCAGCCCGTTTGATAGTTGAGCGTCAAAAGCTATCTCATTGTTATTGTTTAACGACGCAGAATAAGGGGTGACAACAACAATCCTCGGCTCACGGACAACGTCCCCGGATTTAACAACCGCTACAATTTCACCATCCTCTACCCTATATATTGCCTGTTGCGGCATTGTTTGCCCTTCAGGCAAAGTAGTCCCGATAAATACAATAGTAGAATTATCGTTTATATCAACAGCGCTAATAGTTGTTAATTTTCCTTTATCTCCGGGCGGCGCATCCCCTGTCTTTATAATGACTTTAGTTTTACCCTCTGAATAAAGTATAACCCCCTCTGCCTCTATAATCGCTTGCCATAGAAACATTTGTTAAATCAGCCAAAAAAACAAGATCGCCATTGTTGTTAATAGCCAAATAACTGGTAATGACTCTGGTAATCATAAGATTTGAATCGCCTATCAATTCGCCTTCGTGAACTATAGGCTTGACTGAATATGATTGCGCATGAACAGTTAATAGATGAAAAGTCAGCGTCGCCGTTAAAACTAAAAATACAAATAAGATTCTGTTTTTTAACATTTTAATATCCTCCAAAGATTATTAAAAAAAATAAATTTCATCATTTTTCATTTCTTGCCAGAAATACTATATCGCTATTAAAAATATCCTTTCCAAAGAAAACAATATCGCCGCGGTTATTTATAGCCGCGGTTCCAGTAAATATTACCTCTTCCATTCCGGGAATAGGTTTTTTTGTTAAGAAAACAGGTTTAATATTTCCTTTTGAAATCAGAAAAAGGCCGCCCAGGTCTCTAGTGGCAAAAGAGGCAACCATTTCACCCCGGTCATTTAAAGTATCTTTGGTAAGTGTACCTCTAAAAAAGAGCAAATTGCCTCTAACACCCAGCGCTTTAGCTCCCGGCAATATTAATGGATTGGGCTCCCCTTCCGTCCATGAGAATAGGCCTCCCCCTTCTCTTATTTTACGATCATCGGAGGCTCCGTTCGGTATCAAATAATCTCCGCGAAAAACAACTCTTGAATTGGCGCCGATTGTCATCGCGCTTAGATGGTCATCTCTGAAAACCATTTCTCCGGTTCCAGGGGCTTCTTGTCCGGGGAGTTTTACAGGGATAATCTCGCCTTCACGAAAAAGAAAAACTCCGCTCACCTCAGGCGATTGATTATCCGGAACGTCATCTGTTCTTAAAAAGCTTCCTAAAAACACAATTTCACCTTTATCATTAATTACGGGACTGCCGGCGCCAAGAAGAGTCTCATCCCCATTAAATACGGGAAATGGGTCGCCTTCAAGAATAATCGGTTCAATACCCCCATCATTAGTAAAGAGAAAAAGCCCTCTTAAACCATTTGACAGTATAGCGGCAAATGCAATATCTCCATTGTTGTTTAAGGATATTCGTCCCCCTGCGACATTGCTGATTATAGCGTCTAATCCATGAACATGGTCTCCGGGAGATACAACAGGGATAGTCTCGTTTTCTGCCAGTTTATATATTGTCTGTTTAAATGCGCCGTCAGGAATAAATGAAATTCCGCTAAATACAACCGTGCCGTTATCATTTATGTCAGGCGCATTAACATCGTGAAATTCCCCTTTATTAAAATCCGGGCCTCTGTTGCCTATAGCGATTAATTTTGCCGTTTTATTAGAGAAGAGTATTATTCCGCGTGGCGTGGCGTTATTAAGTGTGTTTCGTAAAGAAGCGGAAAAGACTATGTCGCCTTTGTTATTTATGGATAAATCGTGTCCATAAATTGTTTTAATTCTTAGATTTACACCTGAAAAAAACTTTGTTGTTTCAGTAATAATGGGTTTGATAGTATATGTTTGCGCAAAAATTGAAGCATTAAAAGAATACAATGTTGCCGCTAAAACCAATAAAGTTAATAAACAACTCTTTTTCGCCATATTAATATCCTCCATAGAATCGGTTAATAAAGGCCTAACCCGGGCAAGCCGGAAATTTGCAGTTGGCAATTAAAAGCTGAAAATTATTACCAAAACTTTAGTTAACTTTAGTCACTCTTCCAGTTTATCCGGGTTAGGGTCTTATGAGTAAAGTCTTGGCAAAATTTGCCAAGATATTTGTAAAATTACTGATCGCCCTGGTTACAAAGCCTCAGTTTGAGAGCGAGGAGATCCTGTGAGTACAGTCTTTTGCTTTTGCTCTTTTATTAGTGAAGATTAGTGAAGATTAGTGGTTAATTCGCTTTTGCTTTTCTCCTTTTTCGGTTTATCCGGGTTAGGTATTTGGCTATTGAAGATTGTGTAAGTTGTCCAGGAAATAATAGTAAAAAATTAAACCTGTTTCATCCCGCGCATTAAGAAAAAACGTATTTACCTCACTTGTAGATAAGGCAGGTTTGTGTATTTAATAAGCTCTATATTCATCATAACAAACGTGTTATTTATTCTTCTGTCTATAATTAAAAGCGGAGGAAAGAAAAGTTCGTAAAGAGCGCATATAATATCATGTGATTCTTCAACCGTCAGCGCGGGAAGCAGGACGAGTGTGCGGTTGTCGTCTTTAGGGTCGGTTATTATCTCAATATCATCGCCATAACGTTTAAAAAGCTCATCTTCGGACGGCATGTTATCATTATTAAAGGAAAGCTCTACTGTTGTAGTGGGCTCTATATCATCAATTACGATAGGAGCCGGCATGTTGAAATTCATAGTGTCAAACCCCGGGCCTCCAAAAGCCCCGCCACCGCCGATTGCTTTGCATGGCTCTGCTAGCTTAATATGGAAATTGTTAGATTCTTTGACAACAAAAGCTTCGCCGTCATCACTTATTTCCCATACATTATATAAATTGTTCTCATTTACAAATAAACGGTTATTTAATGTTTCTGAATTTGATGTATTAACGTTAACTAATACAAAAAACAACAAGCATATAGAAATTACAAAATACCTAACAGCTCCCATATTAATTCTCCTTTTCAAAAAAGTTAAAGACGTTTTTATAAAAATCCAGTTAAAGCCCTTTTGGAAAATATTTTCAAAAATATACGCAATTATCAAACTTTTACAAATATTCATACTCTCCCTCTTTATTTAATGTTCACATTTAAAATAAAATACGTTAATGAAAATTGAAGCATTCTTGCCTTTGAACGGTCTGATAATGTGGCCGCAGCAAACGCCATGTCGCCTTTGTTATTGATTGCAAGACCTCCAGTTGTGCCAATGTATTGGACAAAAATGTCCGAATTGGCGGCGCTTTTATCAAAATAAGTAATAATAGGATCTTATGTGTTAAATTGTGACAAATTTTTGACAAGATATTTTAAAAAAAATAATTCCGGCCTTTTTACTTTTGCCTTTTTATTTTTTACTTATCCGGTTAATTCGGGTTAGGTTTAACAAAATAAGATTAAGCATGAGCAGTTCATACAGGAAAATTTAAAGCTGCCAATAATGTTAAAACAGAAAATGTAAACAATGTCATTTTTCTAGACATTTTAGTAACCTCTGGATGGTCGTTTAAAAAGATAATTCAAATGGCTGTATTGTTTTAACAATACTATAGAGCGCGAGCTCTAATAAAATTACCAGTTGTTTAGACTTAGCGCCAGATTTAGTTAAGCAAAATACTACATCATGCGAAAGCCTTTGTCAACCATATTAGTGTATTGCGTAATTAATTTCTAGCGCTTTTGTTGCGATGTAGTTTCGTCGCTGTATAATAGCAACCTGTGTTTTGCTAAAAAACGTATGTATAAAGTCGTAACATGATGGTAAAACAGAAGTTAACTTGATATTTGGCCTTGTAGTGGATTTGCTTACAAGGTGTAAATTGATGTATTTCAGCTTTTGTGTAAGGCTAAAATGCAAAGATGTCTAGTAGGCGATAATTAATTTGTTATATATTGTTATATATTGACAAAAATACGTAGTTATACTGCGTGGTAATTGCTATAAAAACAAGCCTTATCTGGAGCTAATTAAGATGTTAATTTTACCTAAACCGGATAAACCGGAAAATGAGAAAATCAAAAGCGAATTAACCTCTAATCTTCACTAATCTACACTAATAAAAGAGCAAAAGCGAAAACAAGATTAAAGAAAAAAGTTCAAAGCCGGCGCAGTCTTGCAGACTGCTTCTAAATGTTTTTACCTTGTTGATTAATGAAACTTTTAAATATCTTGTCAAGAATTGTCAAAAACTTATCGCATAAGATACTAACGAAGTCTAATTGGTTTTCTTTGGAATGGTAACTCCCGCTACGCCGCCGCCATCCGCAAAAGTTAAAGTCAGCGCAAATGTTGCGTCACCGCTTGAAACAAATCTAAATCTGCCTGAAACAGTGGCTATGCCGTTGGAATTTGTCACTTCGGATGAAGTTTTGACAACAGCTCCAAATCCAATCCCTTTTAGTTTAACAGGTATTCCTGATACAGGATCGCTGTTTTGATCAAGAACCGAGACTGTAATATCCCGGGGCAATAAAGAAGGGCTTAATGCTCTTGGATTAAAATCAATACTTACTCCGGTTGTATCCGGCGAAGGGATAGGCGTAAATGGCGGCTCGGGGATTGGGGTTGGTTCAGGTTCTGGAGTTTCAGGTGTAGTAGGTGTAGTAGGTGTAGGCCCCGGCGTTTCTTCTGGAAATTCTGTTGGAGGAAGATGCGGTGGCAGAACATTTATCAGCCAAACCTTCTCTTTTGTATCAATTTCTGATGAATTTGAAACCGTTAATTTAACTGAAAAAGTGTCACTATTTTTGTAAATGTACATTGGGTTTTGATCAGAGCTTGTTCCGCCATCTCCAAATTCCCACAACCAGTTTTCTACTTTACCTGCAGATAAATCTGTAAATTGTACTTGCAGGGGAGCGGCGTTATTAGTCTTGTCAGCAATAAAATCCGCCCTTAAAGTTTTTGATGGAATAGTGGAGGCCGTTTCTTTGTCTTCTATAACAGTAACAAAGGAAGAGTTGCTATCAAGGACATATACAAAATTACTTCTGGGATTGACAGCTATATCGGAGGGAGAGGTACCTTCCATAAGAACTTTGACTGTTTCATTAGTAAAGCCGTTTATCACGTACAGTTTGCTGTTATCAGGATCCGATACATATACATGGTTTGTTGAAGTGTTTACTCCAATTTTGCGCGTTGTCATGGAAAATGCATTTGCTTTTCCTATGGTTGCAGAAACCTGATTAGTTAAGCCATTAATCACGCCGGCAAGGTTGATAGTTGCCTGTGCTGCATAAATGCGATTAGTTTTATCATTTACAACAAGGTCGGCCGGCTTCCCATCGAAGCCGACGACGTCGGTTATTTGGTTGCTTGATCCATCAATGGAGAAGAATCGTGTAACTCCAAAATTCCCCTGCGTGTAAATGAAGTTTGTCTCGGGGTTAACCCCTATTCCTGTAGGTCGCACTGGTTGATGATTTCCAAAACTGTCTTTAAATAACAATGTAACAGAATCTATAACGACGTTGGCAGTCCCGTCAATTATCCCTATAAATAGTGTGTCCGAGTTGCCTACATATATTAAATTTGTTTCCGGATTAACCGCAATAAAATCAGGAGGTTTTGGCGATGAATCTAATTTTCTTGGAAGGGGACGCGGCGTTGGTATCGACGGGTCTGTAATTCCTGATAATACAGACTCAATAGTTGCAATAACTCTGTTAGTCTGCCCGTCAATTACACTAATTTCCCCGTTGGAATCACCCACATAAATAAGGTTTGTAACCGGGTTAACAGCAATACCGTTTGGCTTGCCGCCGACTTTAACATTTGCGACTACCTGATTGGTTAACCCGTCCACTACGCTTACATTATCGGCTTCCCTGTTAACAAGATATATGAGATTGGTCTCTGGGTTTACGGCAATCCTTGTAGGCTTGTTTTCTGCCTCAAAAGTTGCCGTCACTGTTTGCGCTGATACGTGATTATTAACAACTCCAATAATAACAAATAACAGGGCAAAGATTAAAATCGGGTGACCGGTTCTATAATAATGTATATGTTTTCTAGTTGCCATAGCTTTGTTTAAATTGATAATTACTGTTCTAAAAATTATAACTCCTAAATTGTGCGATTCTTTTGCGTTAAAACTCTTAAATTACTAAATAACATAGCTCTATAAAAGATTTACAATCACCCAAAGGGTGATTGTTAGTGGCACAGGCATCCTGCCTGTGATCAATTGAAACACAGGCAAGGATGCCTGTGCCACTATTTATATAAATTTTAAAATCGCTTAATTCAGGTTATAATTATTAAAATTTATGTATTTTTGGATAAATTTGTGGGGAAGTTCAGGTTTCTGTAAATCGCCAGGTATATGAGACAAGGCAAGTTTTGTAACTTCAAAAGACTTAAAACCAAAAGGATTTCTCCTAGTGAGTTTTAACTTATTATTTAAACCTTCAGTTTGCAGGTTTTGACAATGGAGTTTTTCCATAACTACACCTACTTATTGTCAAATCTACTTCATCGCCAATTATATTTCGAACATATTCTATATATCCTTTAATTTCCTCATCATTAAACCGTTTAGGATCAATTGAAACCTCAAGAGAATGGCTGATATAATCATAGCCTAAACGCGTAAATGGAAGGACTTTCTTTAGATTTTCTTTGCCCTCTTTAGTCAACCTCTCTTCATGAATAGCATCTAATAACAAATCAAGTTTTTTTAAAACTTCCTCTTCCTTTTCTAAATCTTCACGACTTTTAAACCATGCCGTCATTTCATTTTCAAGTTCTTGTAATTTCTTATTTATTGACGCTACTTCGCTTTCTGTTGTAGCTTTACCTCTCTGTTCAATTAATGCCCTAATTTCATTCCTGTCCTGGCTTGGCAATGAGCTGCTGCTCATTTGATATTTTATTATATTAACCCCTTTTTTCAATTTAGCTTCTACCGTATTAACATTGCCTGATAATATAATCAATGCAAAAATTGATCCTGCAGGCGCTAACAATATAAACCTTTTTAAACATTCGTTTTTCATTTTAATCTTTACCTTATTTCATAAATTATTTTATATATAGCAACCCCTAGAATAGTCTATAAAAACTCTAAGGGACTGCGTAAAAATTGCATTCTAGAATAATTTAACAAAGTATGAAGAGTAGCATAAAGTATGGTCAGATGATACACTCATTACATGATTAAAAAACGATCCTCACAGATTAAGCGTAAAATATACATGTAAAAAGGAACGAATGTGAATGTTTCGTAAGCCGTTTCAACAATATCTCTTTTCTAATTCGTTTTCTTTGGAATGGTGGCTGTCGTTATGTTCCTACCATCAGGAAAAGTTACAGTCAGCGTAAATGTTGCGTCATCGCTTGAAACAAATCTAAATCTGCCTGAAACAGTGGCTATACCGTCGGCATTTGTCACGCCGGTTGGAGTTTCAACAACAGCCCCAAAGACCGTCCCTTTAAGTTTCACATGCATATTCGACACAGGACCTATGTTTGGGGTAAAGATAGAGACAATAATATCCTGAGCCCGTAACGAAGGGCTTAATTCTTTAGGATTAATATCAATGACAAATCCGGTTGGATTGGGAGTGTTGACGGGCGTCAGTGGCGGTGTTAGCGCTGGAGTCGGAGTCGCCACTGGTGTTGGTCTAGGTGGCTCAGATGCAGTTGTAGTTGGCTCTGGAGTCTCTTCAGGGAATTCTGTTGGAGGAAAATGCGGAGGGAGAACACTTATTAGTCCTGTTTTCTCTTTTGTGTCTGTTTCTGATGAATTTGAAACAGTTAATTTAACAGAAAAGCCACCTTCTTTTTCATAAACGTGTATAGGATTTTGTTCTAAGCTTGTTTTCCCGTCTCCAAATTCCCACAACCAATCGGTAATGTCTCCAGTGGATAAATCTTTAAATTGTGTAGTAAGCGGAGCCCTGTCATTGGTATTGCCGGCAATGAAATCCGCCCTTAAATTTTTTAAAGGCGTCATGCTCGCCTTATTATTATCCTCTATAACCGTAACAATCGATGAGGTTTTGTCCAACACATATACAAGGTTGCTTTTGGAATTGACGGCTATGCCGGATGGAACGGCGTCTTCCATAAGGACATTTACTATCTCATTAGTAAAGCCATTTATTACATATAGCTTACTACTCTCCGGATCAGACACATATACATGGTTGGTTGATGTGTTTATTCCAATTTTAGGCGTTCTTTTGGTAAACGGGTCGGTTTTCCCTATGGTTGCAATAATATTATTAGTAGAACCGTCTACAACACCTGCAAGGTTAACAGTTGTTTGCGCCACATAAATACGATTAGTTTCAACGTTTAAAGCTATATCTCCAGACATTCCTTCAAAACTGGCTGTGTCGGCTATACGGTTGCTTGATCCGTCTATAGCAAAGAAAAATGTAACGTCAAATCCTGATGACACATAAATGAAGTTCATCACAGGGTTAACTACTATCCCGGTAGGAATTGCCGATACTCCGCTTCCTGGGCTGAATTCAAATATCAACGCAATCGAATCAATAACGGTATGTGTTGCGCCGTCAATGACACCCATAAAAAATGTTCCCGGACTGCCCACATATATTAAATTTGTTTCAGGGTTGACCGCGATAAAGTCAGGAGTCATTGACGTCGAATCTAATATTCTGGCTAAGGGACGCGGCGTTGGTATAGAGGGGTCGGTAAGTCCTGATAATACAGACTCAATAGTTGCAATAACTCTGTTAGTCTGCCCGTCAATTACGCTAATGTCCCCGCTGGAATCACCCACATAAATAAGATTTGTAACCGGGTTAACGTCTATACCGTTAGGCTTGCTGCCGACTTTAACATTTGCGACTACCTGATTGGTTGCCCCGTCCACAACGCTTACATTATCGGCTTCCCTGTTAACAAGATATATGAGATTGGTCTCTGGGTTTACGGCAATCCTTGTAGGCTTGTTTTCTGTCTCAAAAGTCGCCGTCACTGTTTGCGCTGATAATGGAGTATCTATAACTCCTATAATAGCAAATAACAGAACACAGATTAGAATAGCAAAACTAAAGCTATAAAAATGTAATCGTTTCCTGATTGTCATAGCGTTGTAAAAACCGTTAATAAGCATTTTGAAAACAATATTTAAATCTAGAGACATAATGAGCCTACTTTTGAAATTGTAATTTTTTATTTTTGAGTAATAGTTGCAGTTATACCGTTTACATTAAATACGATTTCTCCATGTTTCCTGATAAACCCAAACCTGAATTTAAATTTAGCAGCGCCGTCTTTGCCGGTGGTCATTGATGACGGCGTTACAATTACGCCAAATCCATGCGCAGAAGCTTTGACATTAATATTGGAAACCGGCATGCCGAATGAATCTAAAACCGTTACAGCCGCTTCTTTAAGCCTTAAAGTACTACCTGAAGTCTCAGGGTTAACAATTAACCGCGCGATTGAAACGGGAGTTGGCGTAGGGGAAACATCAGGCGTTGGAGACGGGGTTAATGTGGGAGGGGGCGTTGGGATCGGCGTTAATGACGGCAGTTCAACATTATCTAAAATCACTGACACGCTCGGCGGGGAAGCCTGCGTGGCATAAATAAGATGTGTGTCGTGATTAACATTAATCCCTACTGCTCCAGAACCTAAATGAACGCTTGTAATGAACCGGTTTTGTATGCCGTCTATAATGTCAATAACCCCGGCGCCAATTGCGTATACATGATTGTTTGATTGATTAACCGCGATTGTTAACAAAGATTTAAATAACTCGACAGTTGCTATAATCCGGTTCGTTAATCCATTGATTACTTCAATTCTATCTTCTCCTCTATTGGACACATAAATACGGTCAATCACAGGATTAACGGCAATGTTTAACATTTCTGAAGATGGGCCGAGTTCGATTATAAAATCCACCTCATTGGTCATCCCGTTAATAACATTAACTTTATAAATAGTATTGCTAAATCTCGGGTCGGTTGGCTGCTTGCTTAGAACATAAATATTGTTGGTTACGGTATTTATGTCAAGAGCAACAAGTTCCGCCCCGACGTCAATAACATCTACAAGCTTATTGCCGGCGCCGTCAATCGCAAGAACAGTTCCTTCAGGAATAAAACTGTCAACTGGTATATCATAGTTGTTTTTTGCCGCATATATCTGATTTGTTTCAGAATTAACGGCAACGGTAACTAATTCGCCTTTAAACTCGCGGGTATTAACAGTTTCGGCAACCTCGTCAATTGAGCCGTCAATAACGCTGATATTATCATTCCCCATATTTGCCACATAAATTTTGTTAGTAATATTGTTTACGCCAATTCCGCCCGGCCTGTTCCCTACTTTAAGGGTCTTGATCTTGGTATTATCCGCGCTATTAATAACAACAACCTTGTTGGCAGCGCCTGCTATATATACTTTGTTGGATGATTTATTAACGCCTATATACAACGGCATGAAGCCGACTCCGACGGTCTCAATAACTTTGCCGGTAGAGCCTGATATAATGCTGACACTATTGCTATGCGCGTTTATAACATAAATAAAATTAGTGACGGGATTTACCTCAATTCCCCCTAACGTATCGCCAAGTACATCAATAGCTCCTGCAACTTTATTGGTTGAGCCGTCTACGACTATTATATTATTGTCCGGGTTGTTGGAGGCAATATATATCAGATTAGAATTATGATTAATCGCAACGCTTCTTATACCTGCTTCTATTGTAAACTCTTCAATGATTTTGTTGGTAAAACCATCTATTACTAAAATCTTATCATTTCCAAAATTATTAACATATATGCGATTAGTAGTAGGGTTAACTCCAATAATGTTAAATAGGCCGTCAACTTCAATGGTTGCAACTATCTGGTTTGTGTCGCCGTCCAGCGCATAAATAAATTGCAGGCTATCGGCAATATAAATCCTGTTCGTTGCTGTGTTTATGCGTGTCCCTGACCCGCCGATGCCTGTTTCAAATTTAAGAATGGAAACTGCTTCATTTGTTGCTCCGTCTATAACGGTAATAAAATTATCTAATAGATCAATAAATACGGTAGACACATAAACCAGGTTGGTATTTGGGTTAACTGCAACTGTAACAGGCGAAAATCCAACCGGAACAGTGGCTATAATTTGATGGGTTTCCCCATCAATAACACTTACAGTTCCTTTGGAGCTATCGCTATTTACAACATAAATACGGTTTGTGACTTCATTGACTGCGACACCTCCTACCTTTTTCATTCCATCAATTGTGTCGATTATCTTATTAGTTAATCCGTCAATAACACTAATATTGTCGCTATTATTCGCAATATAGATCCGGTTCGTCTTCGAATTTACCGCAATTCCAGAAGGGCCAACCCCATTTCCCGTTTCAGGCGTCAGATCTATTTTGGCGACAATTTCCTGAGCAAACAGCGAGCCCCAACCCGATGCAATTAGCAGGGATAAAACCGTAATTAACAGTAAATGAGGCACACGCAAAATGGAATTTAAAACAGTCCACATACCAAATTCCTTTATAAATTAAATCAATTCCGGATTCGGCGATTGAAAATTAAGCAAAGTCGGCCTGAAATAGAAGTAAAAAAGCCTAAGTAAATTCTTGAGAACAATTACGTAAAAATCTCTGCTTTATCTCATTAACAAATTCCGGAAAATTTGACAATTTATCACGAATTTAATAAATATACCGATCACCTATGCGAAGGCTTTAAATCTTGGCCAAATGCGTTTATCATCTTATTTTAGTTTAATAGTAGCGGTCAATCCATTGGCGCTAAAGTTTATCTCGCCATCATTGGCGAGATGTCCAAATCTGAATTTAAATTCAGCAGCGCCGTTTATATCAGTTTTTGAAAAAGCAGGAATTACAAAAGAACCTTTTCCAGTGGAAAATGCTTCAATTGTCACACCGGGCGCAGGCAACCCTTCTTGATTCAAGGCTATAACAACTGCCTCTTTTAAACGCACGGACTTGCTTGCAATTGCAGGGCTTACCATTAAAGAATTTTTTGTTGCCGGCGGCGCCGGCGACGCTTTAAAATCATCATGAACCGTTTTGATCTCTCCGGAACTCATAATAGTAACATACAAAAGATTGTTAACCTGGTCAACGGCCATCCCTCGCGGATTATTTCCCACTTCAACGGTCGCTATTACCTTATGGGTAAATCCATCTATAAATCTAACAGAGCCGGAGCTTGAATCCGTTACGTATATATGGTTAAGGTCGATATTTACTTCGATATCTACAAGGTTGCCTTCAAGTGTAATTGTGTCAATAACTTTATTAGCGGAGCTGTCAATAACATTAATACCGCTTCCGGCAATAACAAAAACACGGTTTGTATTAGGATTTACAGCCACCCTGCCGGTTCCGGCATCAAGCTCAATTATATCAATTAAGCTGTTAAGTTCGCTATTTATCACATTTACTTTCTGATTAAAATCGCTCGTGGCATAAATCCTGTTATTGCCGGGGTTAAACGCTACGCCACCTGAAAACTCCGGCATATTATCAATAGGGTTTTCTTCATTATCAGTATTTAATTCTATATTAAATATAACGCTATTTCTAAAGCCGTCTATAACCGCAATTGATGGAATCGTTGAGCAATTGCGTTTTCCAAAACCTCCGGATAAATGTTGGACATATATGAGGTTGTCTTTAGAATTGATGCTTATTTCACTTGGTTCGCATCCCACGTTAATTGTGGAAATAATACTATTTGTTATTCCATCAATTACGTTTACTTCGCGGCTCTCGTCATTAGCGACATAAATCAAATTGGTTGCCGAGTTAACTCCTATTCCACGGGGCATAGGTGTTGCCGGAGATAACGATACCGGGTTAATAGTGGTTATCGGCTCATTTGATAAGCTGTCTATTACACTTATATCGCCGGAATCTTTATTGATTATATATATGCGGTTTTCTTTCTGATTTACGCATATTCCAAACGGCAATCTTCCTAAAGTAACGGTCTCTATAACAGTGTTTGTCCTGCCGTTAATTATATTAACGTTATTGTTTCCATTGTTAGCAACATAAATTGTGTTGGTTGCGGGATTAACGCCTATGCCCGCGGGTGTGTTTCCAACCTCTGTTTCTGCTATTATTTCATTATTATTTCCATCAATTATATTAAAAAAACCGGCTGTAATAAAATCGCGCGGAGAGTCAAAAAAATTTGTTTCATCCCTTGCAACGTAAATATGGTTGGCATTTGAATTAATTCCAATTTCTAATATATTTACAAAAGAGAATTCATCTTTACCTTCAAATGTAATAAAATCAATTACTTTCTGAGAATCTCCATCTATTACTTCAACAATTTCATTTCCTTTTTCATTTGAGCTTGACACATATATCCGATTTGTTATTGTATTTATTCCTATGCTGCCGGGTGAAAGACCTACACTTATTGTGTCAATAACTTTATTGTTGATTCCATCAATTACACTGACGTTATTGCTCCCTTCATTTGCAACGTATATCAGGTTGCCGACATCGTTAACCGCAATGCCGTTTGGGGCGACATTTACAGTAACCGTGGCTACCGTCATGTTGGTAAATCCATCAATTACACTTATATTATCGCTATCCTTATTGGCAACGTATATTTTATTGGAAGCGGTATTAATGCCGATACATTGAGGCGAGATTCCCACCGGCGCGGTATTAACGACCTGGTTGGTTGTAGCGCTAATTATATTAACATTATTGTCGGCGCTATTTGCAACATATACGCGGTTGGTTGATGTGTTTACCGCTATCCCACGCGGGCTTTGACCAACAACAACGGTGTCGACAACTTCATTTGTCTCGCCGTCAATTACACTTACATTATTGCTTGCCTCATTCGCTATGTATATACGATTTGAATTGGGATCAACTGCTATTGCAACAGGATTTACACCATTGCCTGATTCTGGGCGTAATTTTATTGTATCTATAATTGTCTGCGCATATATAAAATTAGAACCATGCGCAACTACAAATAGCGTATAAAAAAGAAAAACAATAATAGCCTTGCCGTTTATGTTTTTTTTCATGCCGATTCTTTTGGAGATATTGATATTAAGGCGAACAAACCGAAACAAAATAGCTTTCGCCAATTTAATCTTTTGAAAATTGTTACGATAAATAATCAACGCAAAGGGGGCAAAAAAAGACACTGAAATTTCCTCTTCTTGCCCCCTTTAAAAAGAGGGCTAAGGGGGGTAAATAAATATTTTGTTGAATAGTTATAGTTGCCTGACTTAAATTTACGTTGCATTTACGCCTTTTTTATTTTCAATTTTTTGCGTTCGTGAGCATTTCTCATATTTTGCAGATTCCAGGCCTTCTTAGCGTCGTGATTCTAAATGTTACCTTTTAAGTTCGCAGTTCCGCTTTCAGGCCGCGTCCTGTAAAGAGTTATCCCAAGGCACAAAACTGCATAAAAGCGAAACTGTAAACCTGGTTGATCCTGAATCAGTTTTAAAAGTTATTATAGGTGTATCTCTTTGATTAATAATAATTATGGCTTTTGATATATATGTTTTCAATTGCTCAAGAGAAAACAAAAACCAATTGCCTTAGAGAAATTCGGCACAAAACGGGAATCTCACGCCTATGGCTATTGTTTAACATAAAGAATTTTTCACCGTTCAGGATAAATATACGCGAATATAATTGCTGGAAATCCTTATCATATTGATACCATACAAAGGTTTTTGTATAAAAACAAAGATTTAAACGACTAAATGACTATAGATTATGTTAAAAATTATAGATAGCGTATAGGCAGAAAGCTTATGTCTGTTGTAATAATGTATGATGCTTAATCGTAATATCAGAAAACATAAATATGATTTAAATGATCACTTGAAGATTTAACAAGCCTCGCCAAATTGCGGTAAACAATAGAATTTAAAAATAATTAACAACCAGCCTTAAACGAACTGGTTGTTAATTATAAATCAAAAATTTACATTTACAAGCTAATGTTATGTAGCTTTTGTTATGTCGTAAAGCGCGTAAGTGACAACAACAATTAAAATATGCGCCACTTTCTCAGGCTAAATGAACATACCTTATTCTGGAGATGTAAGCCAAGAATAATTAGGAATTTTTTCTCCTGGTAGAATAGTTAAAGTTGTTACAGGGTCGTGATTCTCAAAAAAAGAATTAGTAGGGTTGATATGCCGCCATGCTCCATCTAAATATTTCCACATATCATAGAAACCTATCTTTTTCCCGTTCCAAGAGTCAAGTGGCCCAACATATAAATCCTCATATGCGCCTGCCCACTGGGTAACTCCTGCATCTCCGCTAGCAGTATAAAACCCACTGTCATAAAATGGTTCATATTCGCCGGCTACAAAATCATATAAAGTCACTAAATTTCTCCATTGTGATCCAACTCTATATACTCTTATTCTCCACTTAACGACATCTCTATTGACACCAAAGACGCTTTCTGTGTTTACAAACCTATCGTTTACACCAGGGCTAATATCCAGAGTGCTGTCAAAACCGCCGGGATTTGGCTTGTTAGGAGACCAATCCCAAGCGCCAATAAAAACCTTTGGCTCATCTTTTCCTCTATAAGCAACTAAACATTCCGGACTTTCCCTCATTTCCGCCGTAGATGTTAAATATGCTAACCATCCTTCATGCGGCTGCGGCAATCCTGATCTTTCTACAACGCACTTTCCAATAAACTGTGCCATATTGCTGGGTAGTTCTTGAGTGCCGTAGTATCTCGTGCCAACAGCCCAAGGATTACCGCTAGGTATCGGTGGCTTTGGCTTTGATTCATCAAACTTTACCGCCTTTTGTTCTTCTTTTTGTTTTTTTGTTTTTACAATTCTCTTTTCTTGAGGGTCAAAATCTGGATCTGTCGCACCTTCAATGAATTCATCTAGTACTTCATCATCAATTCCAGTAAATTCATCTTTAAAATCCTTATCTTCTTTTTTATCTAATCCTTTTTCCGCTGATAGGATTTCGTTAATATGGTCTGTGCCGTGTGCTATTGTAAAATTAATTTCTTCATTAGCAATTAGGATGTTTGATAAATACCCAAAAACTAGCGTAATAAGTAGTAAAACAATCAATTTTCCTGATTTGTTCACAATTATCCCTCCTTTTATTAATATAAATTCATTTGCTTAAACAGTTATCACTTTTATTTACACATCCATTTGAAATGAATGCTCTATAATTTGCCTGTCGCTTCACCTCCTTTCTGATGAATGAATGTTGAATGCCGAATAATGGAATAATTCGGCTCCATTCATTCTGCCTCGTCTTACGCAATGACTTAAAAATAGGGAATTTAATAATTTCCCGTTTAAATGTGCGTAATCTCTGAGACAATTTATCATCAAGGAGATTTTAACGATGATTTTTTTTGACGCAAGAACAACAACCTTGCGGCAATGTTGTGACAACGTTGTGGCAAGGTTGTCATTTATCTATAAAAAAAATCTTTTTTTTATCATGTTTTATGCCGTAAGTCTTGCTCCCGTATATACCTACAGATGAAATAATATAGTTGTTTGCCTGTCCGTCAAGTTTGGATTTAATTTTTTTATTTATTTTGCAGATATTTTGCAATAAAGTTGGGCGCTCCAAAGATTGCGCTCTTTTCAATTTAGCTTTTAGCGCATTATAGTGATCGGAATGATCGCCATAAATTTGTTTATAAAAATTAAGCAGCTGTGCTGTTGATTTTGCAGTGTGAAAGAGCTCTTCAAAACATTCAGTGCAGTCTTTGCACGAATCCTTCTCCTGAAAGCGGCATTCGGAAGTCTTTTTCTTTAAATAATGCAGATAAATGATAAATTGTAAGGGAGGAATGCTGATTACAGCGTTATTTATTGTTAAATTTCTGTTTTTAAGGTCGCAACAGAGAATATCTTTTTTGTCTTGCAAGATGGTCTCCTCCTTATTAGATTTTTGAGTTCCACTGAAACTTGTAATTATTGAATCAAAAGCGATATAGCCACAAAGCCACGAAGAAAAGCAAAAACTTTGTGAGTATTTAGATGTTTTTAATCTCCAGTACTCCATCAATACAAAATTCCAGATTTACGAATTAGAAGTAGTCTGCAAGAGCTCTTCGGTTTTTACTTTTTATCCTAATCCTGTCCTTAGCTTTTGCTTTTATCTGTGTAATCTGTGCAATCTGTGGTTTGTTTTGACTTTTTATTTAGCCGGTTTATGATCTTATAAATTGAAAGTTTTTAACTGAAAAACAGTAAAAAACAATTAAATTAAAGTGTTATAACATAAATAGAGAATAAGTTTTGATAAATATACTATATAATAAAAATAATGTCAATAAATAATGTTTGAAGATATTGTTACTGTTATTAGGCTGGTAATGTAAAACCTTGTAGTGGCGGGTATATATAATAAGGGGTTATATTGCGAAAATCAAAATATGCATAAAATGGACCTTGTTGTGATATAAGGACTTAGGTGTGTTAGGCAGGTTTTTAGCGTGTAGTGGATTTGCTTACAAGCGTGTAAGGTGGGTGGGACGATTATTACGTAGATTTGAGAAAGGAAGATAATTGGCATAATATTAAAAAAAAGAAAAATACTATTAAATATGACGTATAATGTGTATAAGTTTTGCGTGTTAAGTGTGTGGTGTAGAGATGCGAAGTGATAGGTGGTCGGTGGTAGATAAGAGCAAAAGCGGCCACAGATTCCACAGATAAGGGCAAAGCAAATGCAACCACAGATTTCACAGATTTTACAGATAAGAGCAAAACAAGAGCAAAAGCGGATTAACCACTAATCCTCACACATCTTCACTAATTAAAAAGCAAAAGCGACCACAGATTACACAGATTTCACAGATAAGAGCAAAAGCGAGGAGCAAGGTGATAGGCGATCGGTTATCAGTGATCGGTAAGGGCAAAAGAGACTACAGATTACACAGAGAGAAGAGCAAAGCAAAAGCGACCACAGATTACACAGATTTCACAGATAAGAGCAAAACACGAGCACAAGCGGATTAACCACTAATCTTCACATATCTTCACAAATTTAAAAGGCAGAAACTTAAAAGCAACCACAGATTACACAAATAAGTGCAAAAGCGAGAAGCGTGCCCACGAA
>JAIQZQ010000123.1 GCA_021777105.1 Candidatus Anammoxibacter sp. | reverse complement strand
ATACTGGATGCTAGATGCTTGATACTAGATTGTTGGTTTCATTTCTTAGAAATGAGCAAATTTAAAATCATACCGACATCCGGCATCTAGAAACCAGCATCCAGTATCCATGCCATAAGGTATTTATTGGCGCTTTCTTATAATTTAGACTTTAATATTTTCAAAATTCTAAACTGATACAATAAATCAAAAAACATAATAGGAAATTATCATGACACCACTTTTAAAAAAAGCTTTTGATATGGCTTCAAAACTCCCTCAAGATGAACAGGAGAAATTTGCTTCATTGTGGATTGCCGAGATGGAATCTGAGATGCGATGGGAGAACTCTTTTAATGAATCGCGCGATGTTTTAGCTTTTCTTGCAGAAGAGGCATTAGAAGACCTGGAAAAAGGTCGAACGGACCAGGCCGATTGGGATAAATTATGATTTCTCATACCAACCCGCGTTTTAGAAAATCATTCAAAAAACTACCGCAAAACATAAAGCTTCAAGCCCATAAATCATACAAACAGTGGAAGGTTAATCCTTATACCCCGTCATTGCAATTTAAATAAATAGATCCTGTTTTGCCAATATTTTCAGTTCGAGTTGGTTTAGACTGGCGAGCGATGGGGGTTCTTAAAAAGAATGTAATTGTTTGGTTTTGGATCGGATCGCATGAAGAATATAATAAATTGCTAAAACAAATCAAGAAACGGTTGCCATCTTAAAGATATGTTTTTCGCTTTTTAATCTGTATAAATCTGTAAAATCAGTGGTTTATAGCTTTTGCTTTTATCCCCGCAAATCCGCGTCATCAGTGTCATCCGCGTTCTATGCTTCTTGCTTTCCGCTTTAAAATCTGTGAAATCATTGTTGGGTTTCGTTCCTCTATCCAACCTACAATTTATTATAGATTTAAAGCAAAAGAAACCGATTTGCTCCTGCTTTTTCAATTCAAAGCCTTTTAACACAGTTGGATACGAATAATCCGTAGGTTGGGTAGAGCAAGGCGAAACCCAACATAGATAAAAAAACATGTGATTCTTGTTTGAAGCGATGCGCGCTGGTTTTGTGGCGTCAACCTGAATTGTTGTTGGGTTTCGTGCCTCTACCCAACCTACGATTAATCTCGCCTCTTTTCATTAATCTCCCACTCCTGTTCATTTTCCCTGATTGAAAATTCATCTTTCTCTGCATGTTGGTTCCGGCGCCATTTGCGATGTTTTTCTTCTAGCGATTTGGCTTTTAATTGGTTAATCGCTTTCCGAAGCGCGTTTCTGGTAAAGGCAGAGCGGGTTGTGCGAAGTGTCTTAACAATTTTATCCCCTTCATTCACCAGCTCGCCGTCAAAAGTCACTTGTATTGCGCGCATTTTGTAACCTCCGGTTTCATGTGGAAAATAGTATCTATTATTTTCCAGTAATCAACCTCAAAAGGGAAATATATGGACAAAACAATCGAAGCGGTAAGTAACTTATCCGGTATTGGCTTTAGGTCAAGCGTTTCTTAAAATGCTTTTGAGGGATTTCAAACGGAAATTAATGCCGCAGTAAAAATCGTTTTATTTGGTCGTGGTTGCCTGCTAAAATGGCATAACATGATGATTTTTCACGTTCAATAAGCACGCGGATTTTATTTTCAACGCCGGCTTCATAATATGGCTTTCGCAGTTGTTTGTAAAAGAAATGCGGCTCTATTTTTTGCGCCTCCGGCAACCGGCAATTAGATGCATAATAGACAAGAAGCGTTTTTAGAATGCGTTTAACAGTTTTTTTTGTCGCAGTGTCAAGATTTTTAAAACTTCGTTCAAAAGAGGGGTAATAAAGGAAAGTTAGCGGCATGTGTGATATGGTTATTTAAGATTGTTAATAAATTTCTGCGTTACTTTTTTTGCTTTGCTCTTTTGGCTTTCTATAAGTTTGCCGAGTTCGGCATATTCTTCGTCTGTAAAAACTTTTTCAACTACTTCCACCGGAACAAGCTCAATGCGATGTCCATTAATCTTGATATCAAACATGGCGCCTTTGTTTAAATTAAGTGTATCTACAACCTTTTTAGGTATAGTGATTTGATTCTTCGATGTCATGGTTATGGTCATTTTTTGCGCCTCCTTTACTTTCAAAAATATAACATAATACTTAAATTGTTGCAACTTGAAAAGTAAGGAAGTAAGGAACAGTTTATTTCTTTCACGTTCCTTATGCTTTTTTCCTGTAACTATTCAACGTAATTTAAAAATCATGTTAATGACGCCAAATTTATTTGATTAAAATATGTGGAGTCCATCAACCGTGTTGATGTTAAAAAAATAAACCATTAACACGGTTAATGGACTCCAAACTTACGTATACTGTATCAGTTTAGAATTTTGAAAATTTTAAAGTCTAAATAATAAGAAAGCGTCCATAAATACCTTATGGCATGGATACTGGATGCTGGTTTCTAGATACCGGATGTCGGTATGATTTTAAATTTGCTCATTTCAAAGAAATGAAACCAACAATCTAGTATCAAGCATCCAGCATCCAGTATCAAAAGGCATTACGCGCCTATTAGCGCCATAGCAACAAATTTTAGCCGGTACACTTTTCAAACAACTAAATTGTTACTTTTTCCTCAGTGAAAACGCGCCAATTACTCCAAAATTCAACGCTAGTCCCAGCACTCCCGCATGTATTCCCCATGGTTTTGCCGGGATGTTGAGGCCCATATCGCCCGCCCACATCAGGAAAAGGGTTACGCTCAGGCCGGCGGCAAGGCCGTATAAAACCGGGGAACTTCGCAGTGATTTAATATGGACGCCTAAAAATATGGCTGGGGCCGCCTGGCACAGGATCTCAAGTTTTATCTCTATAAGCTTCCATATTGTTTGAGGCAAAATGGTTGCCAGGTAGGCCATGGTTCCCATAAGCGCCCATGAAAATATCTTGCCCGTGGTTGTTAAATGATGTTGGGAAACGTTTGGGCGTATTCTGCGGTAGAGGTCTTGCGTGAACAGGGATGATATTGCCAGCAGGGCTGAGTCTACCGTTGACATAATTGCGGCTACGGTGGCTGAAAGGAATATTACGAGGAATATTTTGACTCCGGGAATATGTTTTGCGATATCTGTAAGCAGAAGCATGGCTATCTTTTCGCTGCCTTGCTTGTCAAGACCGGGAAACCTTGTGAGGCCGACGATGCCGACCAGTATCATGAAGAATGTTGTGACTATGGGCATAAAGACCATAATCTGCAGCGATCTTTTTAGCGTCCTTTCGTCCCGCGCGGCATATATCCTCTGTATTGCGTGGGGATAGATGGAGATGCCGAAGAAGAACATTATTATTGAACTAAACCAGAAACGTTTCTGTTCCCAGGTTGGGGGGCTCCATATTTTTGGATGATCTTTTATCAGTGTTTTTGCGGCTGTTGTGAGACCTCCGTAATGGTATTCGATAAGGCCGAAGATGAATACGCAGCCTACCAGCAGCATTATCCCCTGGATAACGTCCGTCCAGGCAACGCTGCGCATGCCTCCGAGGGTCTCGTAAACTATCATTATTATAGATAGTACGATTATGCCCTGGGTAAATGTGACTTTGCCGCCGGTCGCGGTCACAACAATGTAGCCGATTGCCTTAAGGTTTGACAATATGTAGTTGCCGAGGGCGATAATGCTGATGATTGTGATTATTATGGTTAGTATACGGGAGTTAAACCTGTGTTGTATGAAATCACCGACAGTTATATAATTAAACTTTCTTGATAGTTTAAAGAGCTTTGGGGCGTAAATCAGGATGGCGCCGATCACCGCTATCATAAATGTGACGCTAACCAGAAAGTGGTAGCCCTGCCGATATGATTTGCCGGCAAAGCCGATCATTGTGTTGCCGCTGTACTGGGTTGCGTACAGGGTGAGGAACAGGACAAACAGGCCCATATTGCGGCCGCTTAGGAAGAAGTCGGCCATTGTGTCTTCTTTTCGCGCAAATCTGCCGGCAAGTCCCACTAAAATTAGCGAGGCAAGGTAGATGCCCATAAAAATAATGCCGCCTTTGTCAAGTAACGCTGTGTTTTCCATATGGAAATAGGGGGGTAAATATCCTAACCGGGGCAAGCCGGAAGAGTGACTAAAGTGAGCTAAAGTTAAAAGTGAACTAAAGTTTTGGTAAAAATTTTCAATTTTTGAATAAATTCTATAATAAAAGGTAAAAGCCGGCGCAGTTTTTCAAAATATCTTGTCGAAACTTATAAGATACTTATCTGGGCAAGCCGGATAAGGAAAAAGCAAAAAGCAACTCAGGTCGCGAGCAAGCTTTCAAAAAAGAGTATTGTTTACGCCGGTATGGTCCAAGCCGGAGACGTTGAACCAATAAAGTAAAATTTTGTACAATTTTAACGATTTTGAACGGTTTTTGAAAATGAAAAAAAAAGATCAAAAATTAACGGCGAGTTGCGCGGCCATGAGAAACAAGTAAAAATTCAGGCAAACAGTATACAGTTGCAAGTTCAATTGTTAAGTAATTTTCATTTAATTTGCAATAGGCGGTTGTATTTTGCGGTCTGTTTTTCTACAATTGAATCCCTTAAAAAAAGTAGTTTTTCATCATTTCATTGATTCCCAAACATATGGCAAATTTCGCAAACCTGAATTGTTTGGCTATAAATGAGCGCTTAATTAATAGTAACAGTTAAGAATGAGGCTTTAACATGGAAGAGACGGAACTTTTAACAAGTTGGTATTATTGGTTGATTTTGGGTTTTGCGTGTGTGTTGTGCCTTGAACACTTGTTTATATTGCCGGTGTTTAACTGGGTGCAACGTAGGGGGGCTGCAAACAAAGCTGAAAAACATTGGGATATAAGGGTTATTGTGACATCTCTGGGCGGCGGAATAGCTATTGCATATGTTTTTCTCAGATTATTGCCGGAACTTGATGATGTTGTTCATTTTCACATAGCCCTTTTTGGTTTTGTTGTTGTCTACGGTATTAACCATTTTATATCAAAAGTGTCCACCCGAAAAAGCGCTGATAAAGACTATGCGGAGGACAAGTGGCGGTTTGTTGTTAGCGCGGTTATCCTTTTTATTTATAATGTGTTGATTGTCTATACCATGAAGGAGCATGTGAAACACGGGACGGCTAATATATTTAAGTATATGTTTGCAATGATATTGCATCTTTTCGGCGGTGATTTCGGCCTTTATGAGAGGCAATTCGACCATTTTAAATCATGGGGCCGTTTTGTTTTGGCCGGGGCGCCTATTACAGGATGGTTAATTTTGTGGTTGTGCCCTGATTTTGGCATTCATCCGGATATATTAACCGCCGTGCTTGCCGGTTTTGTCATGCTCAATGTGTTTAAAGAGGAGATACCGGAAAACAGGCATTCAAGTTTTCGCTGGTTTCTTGTCGGCGTTGTTTTTTTTGCTGTTCTGGTTATGCTTAAACTACCGTAATGGCGCCGTGACCATCATGAATCACGATAGATTTAGATGTGCGGCAATTAATGGTATAACCTAAAATTCTAATCACCCTCCCCTAACCCCTCCCATCAAGGGAGGGGGAATAAGCGGTATATATTTATTTGAAAACATTACTCATTAGGTGAAATTTTTTAAGTTTGCGATTAAGACTAAAACATGCCTAATAAGCTAAATTCCCCTCCCCATAGTGGGAGGGGTTAGGGGAGGGGGTATTTAAATCGCTCAATATAGTCGCTTTGTTTTTGTCCCCAGTAATAAATAGGTATTAATGCATGGTTGAGAATTTGTTGATTGTGATAGCTGGTTTGGTTGTTGCCTGCCTTGTTTTGCTGGTTGTGTTAATTATTCGCAACCCCGGCAAAGGGGAGGCGCAACTGATGCGGAGGTTTGAGGCCCTGCAAAAAGATAGTGGAGATTTTGGAAAAGAGATTAAGTGCGAGATTGCAAGGGGCAGGGACGAGGCGAACTCAAACGCTAAAAAGGGGCGCGAGGAGATATTGGGTTCGTTTAAGTTGTTAAACGATATGACGCGAAACCAGCTTGACTCTTTTTCAATGCAGCTTAAGGGGTTAACTCAATCAAATGAGCAGAAACATGAAAATTTGCGCCGGGCGGTTGATGATAATCTAAAAATGATGCGCGATGATAACAGTGAGAAGCTTGAGAAAATAAGGGTGGCTGTGGATGAGAAATTGCATACGGCCCTTGAGAAGCGATTGGGCGACTCGTTTAAACTTGTGAGCGAACGGCTGGAGCTTGTGCATAAGGGATTAGGCGAGATGCAACTGTTGGCCGCCGGAGTGGGCGACCTGAAAAAGGCGTTGACTAATATAAAGACGCGGGGCGTTTGGGGCGAGATACAGTTGGGGGCGCTTTTGGACCAGATATTGACCTGCGATCAATACGCGCAAAATGTGGCTGTTAAAAAAGGGTCTGATGAGAGGGTTGAGTTTGCTATCAGGTTGCCCGGCAATGAGGGTAGCGAGGGCGTGGTATGGCTGCCGATTGACGCGAAATTTCCAAAGGAGGATTATGAGCGGTTGATTGATGCGCGGGAACGTGGAGATCAAACAACGGCGGAGGAGGCTTTGAAACAGTTGGAGCTTAGAATTAAGGCTGAGGCAAAAAAGATTAATGATAAATATATCTGCCCGCCTGAAACCACTGATTTTGCGATTATGTTTTTGCCGTTTGAGAGTTTGTACTCAGAGGCCCTGCGCAGACCCGGCATTTGCGAACATTTGCAAAGAGATTATCGAGTTGTTATAACCGGGCCTTCTTCGTTGGGGGCTTTGTTGAATAGTCTGCAAATGGGGTTTAGGACATTGGCGATTGAGAAGAGGTCAAGCGAAGTCTGGGCTCTTTTGGGCGCGGTAAAGACGGAATTTGTAAGATTTGGAGATATTCTGGACAAAACGCAAAAGAAACTGCAGGAAGCCGGCAACACTATTGAAACCGCTGCCAGGAGATCGCGCGCAATTGAACGAAAGTTGAAAAACGTGGAAAGCCTGCCGTATAATGAGCAGGAAAATGCGATTGATGAGGGATAAAGAAACACAGGCAATGATGCCTGTGCTACTATTATCAAAACTTTAAATCTGTTCTCCGCGCCTAAGTCGTCTCAAAATACTTTTTATGCTCCCAGTCGGAAACCTGTATTCTGTACTCATTCCACTCTATCTCTTTTGCTTTTATAAAGATCTCGAATGAGTGAGGGCCGAGCGCGGATTTCATTAGGTCGCTTTTCTTTAACTCCTGTAAAGCTTCGTTAAGAGAGCCGGGCAGAGACTCAATATTTCTGTTGGACAATTGCGGGGCGTCGAATTCGTAAACGTTTTCCTCTACCGGTTTTGGCAGCGGGTATTCGTTTTTAATGCCGTCAAGTCCGGCCATTATCATTGCGGCAAATGCCATGTAAGGGTTGTTGCTTGGGTCGGGGCAGCGCAGTTCGGCTCGCGTGGCCTGTTCCCTTCCCGCTGAATATCTCGGAATCCTGATCAAGGCTGACCTGTTTTTTTGTCCCCAGCAAATGTACACAGGGGATTCATAGCCAGGCACAAGGCGCTTATATGAGTTTACCGTAGGCGCCAATACTGAAATCATCGGTTTTATGTGTTGTAGCTGGCCGGAAATGTACCGTTTTGCCAGTTTGCTTATCTTAAAGTCGTCGTCTGGATCGTAAAACAGGTTTGTTCCTGTTTTTATATCAAAGAGGCTTTGGTGGACGTGCATTCCGCTGCCGTTTGTTCCAAAAATAGGTTTAGGCATAAACGTTGCGTACAAGCCATGCTGGTGCGCTATGGATTTAACGGTCTGTTTAAATGTTACGGCGTTGTCTGCTGTTTGCAGAGCGTCGCTGTACTTAAAGTCAATTTCATGTTGCCCTTCGGCCACTTCGTGATGGCTCATCTCTATTTCAAGCCCCATCTTTTCAAGGGCTATTATTATATCGCATCGAACGCTGCTGGCCTGATCCCTGGTAAAGTCAAAATAGCCGCCAACATCATGAGGCGTGGGTTCAATCTGGTGGTTTTCCCTTGGTTTAAAGAGGAAAAATTCGAGTTCAGGCCCTAAATTGCAAAGATATCCAAGGTCTTCCGCCTCTTTGATTGCGCGTTTCAGGATGTATCTGGGGTCGCCTTCAAAAGGTTTGCCGTCAGGCATATAGACGTCGCAAAACAGTCTTGCCGCGGCTTTATCTTTCGGCTCCCATGGAAGCACTGCGTATGTGTTTGGATCTGGTTTTAAATACATGTCGCTTTCGCATATCCTTGTAAAGCCGTCAATTGACGAGCCGTCAAACCATATTCCCTTATCAAGGACTTCAGGCAATTTATGGGCTGGTATTGTCACGGATTTAATAGCGCCGTTTATATCGGTAAACTGCAAAAGTATAAAAAGCACGTTGTCTTCCTTTGCTTTTCTAACAATACTGTCATTATCTATCTCTTTTTTCATTGTAAAAGCCTTACTGTATAATAGTTGTGTAAAAACTTGTTATTTTTTTAGAACAAATTAACCCGGCAAATCGATAAAACAGGAATACGCCGGGGTGAAATAAGGAATAAATATACCAGAGATGGGGAGTTATAGCAATTAAATAATGTATGCGCCGGACAACCGGCTTTTAATTGTATTTTCTATTGTAAAACGTTTTTAGGCGAGCTTTAAGGCTTAATGATTTGTCCTGGATTTTGACTGTTGCCGCCTGGAATTGACCATGTAAAATCCGTTTTCGCCCCCGGGCATAATTCTCCCCTCAGGGGATAATTCTCACTAAGGCAGCCAAGCTGCCAAGTGTTCATTTAGCCGGCGCTAATGTTTGAGCCCGGCAAAATTGCCGCTTGATTGCCGCAATACAATTTTAGTACTATAATGCTTTGACAAATATGCGGATTCATTTTTATTTCCGGCGTAATTTTTAAATATAACATTTAAAGCATTAAAAGGGGAAAAGTTATGGAAAAACTTTCTGATGTTGATATATCAAAAATTGCGGAGATCATAAAGGCTTGCGATACTTTATCAAAAGGTTTAACTGATGATGAAATCAAAGAATTGGCGGGTATTTCCCAGATTGAAATATATAATGAGGAAGAGCTTGTTTTAGTTGAGGACAGCACAAACAGGGACCTTCTGGTGATAGGGGACGGCAGTGTAAGTGTGGAAATGAATTTACTGCCCGGCGACGACAAAACCGTTAATATTAAAATTATACATAAAAACAGCATAGTGGGAGAGTTTGCTTTTATAGACGGCTCGCGGCGCTCGGCTAATGTTAAAGCCGTGATGAGGACTGAAGCGTTAAGGTTCCCGTTTGAAGCGCTGGATTCGCTTTGTAAGACAAATAATCAACTTGGCTATAGTTTGATGAAAAATCTGGCTGTTTTAATGAGCGAACGGTTGAGAAACGCAAATTTTCAGCTTAGATTACACGTTTAACCTGATAAAACAAAAAACGTTGACAAAGATTATCTTTCGTGATATAGTATCGCCTTTCCGTCGTATCGCGCAGGCAGAAACAGCTTGTTTGCATCGAAAGGCGGGACGTCAAATTTATAAAAATTGCGGGGGGGCCGTAGCTCAATTGGTCAGAGTACCAGACTGTCGATCTGGATGTTGCGGGTTCGAGTCCCGTCGGCCTCGCCATTTAATTAATCCTTATGCGCTATAAATAAAATAGCCTTAAGGATTTTTTTGTTTATACGCTTTGCGAATCCGTTTTGCATTTTTTGTGAATCCGGCAAATTTCAGGATATTGAATTGACGAAAGGGGCTCTAAGTTTGTACAATGATGCCTGTTACATTAAAATTGCGCGAGAATTTTGGGCTTATTTTTGTTTAAGTAGAGTAGATATGGCGGTTTGTGCGAAAAAACATATTGTTGGTCTATCTGATTTCTTTATATATTTATAAAAGCGATAGCTGTGGAATATTTTAACAGCTGTCGCTTTTTTTTTGTCAAAAATTATTAGCATATTGCCTGAAACGGTCGGCAAATTCGCTATTAACGCTTTAATTTAAGAAAACCGGGATTGTTATGTTTAAGTTTGGATATGAATACGCAAAAGATGAAAGTTATTGCCCTGAAATGATCGGAGAACTTTATATCTTTGAGGCTTACATTCCTAAGCATCTCATTCTGAAATGTCCGGGCGATTGTTTGCAACTGGGCAATCGGGGCGAGTTGCGGCACGCCGTTGGCGGAGTGGCTGCGCATACATTGCGGTATTTTAGCAATAACAAGGAAGGGTTTAACGTTTTCCGGGCCAGAGGCCAGGCTGTTTGGTGGTTGCGTCATATTTATAACAGTTTTAAGTGGTGGCGGGCATATAACGTAAACGCCGAGGGCGAACGCAAGGACATGCCTATGCTGTATGTTGGCGAGACGTTTGGGGCGGGCACATCATATTACGGCAGGGAGGCGGATGTCGCCGTTAGCGCGTTTGAAAACGATCAGGGTATTATTAATACGGCGGACACGGGCGGCACTGTTTTTGCCGTTGGGTACAGCGAGCATGGGGGGCTGTTTAATTCTCCGGATAAATACGCGGCAAAGACGATAGTGAGCAATAAATATTCCGGGGCCGGTGTAAATGTGATATATCCTGTTCGAAAGAATTTAAGGCTAATGGCCGAGCATATCCTTAAAATTGACAAAAAACCTTTAAATGATTCAAATATTAACGATGAGATTAAGAAAATCAGGGTTGTTATCCTTGAAAGGGAGAGGCACGGGGGGTTAATTGCCGAGATACGAAAAGCCGGGGCGCAACTGACATTAGTTCAGGAAGATGATTTGTGCCCGGCGTTTGCCCTGGAAAGAGATGAGGCTGATTTTATAACAGGCGTTGGCGGAGTGCCTGAAGGCGTGTTGAGCGCCATGCTTGTTGAAAAACTTGGCGGAGAAATGACGTTTAGACTACTGCCGGACAAAGTGGCCAATTGCGAAGCTCTTTTATGCAAGTTGAAAAATTGGGACAAGTTCACACTGGAGGAGATTGAGATACTTAAAAACTTCCACATTGTAAAACCGGGCGAGGAGGGGAAGTCTGAGGCTCCTTTTAACAAGATTTTTACATCGCATGACCTGGCAAGAGGGCACGATATGGTTTTTACAGCGAGTGTAATCAAAAAAACACCGTGGATTAAAGATGAAAACGGCAATGAGGCCCCTGGGGTTTCAATCGACCTTGAAACCGGCGATTTAGTAGTGCATACGGTTCGTATTGCGGATAACGGTGTTGAGATAGTCCCAATAATTTATAAAACGGCAATAAACAAATTTAAGAATGATCTTAGACATTGCTTTACTCCGGACGAGCATAGCAACCTGCATATTGAGCTTGCCAAGATCTACGCTGAATTTGGGCTTTTTGAACTGGCGGACAAATCAATAGCAAAGGCTATGCATGATATAGGGGTAACAGAGGATCACCGAAAAAAATATAGAAGGGTGATGGAGTATATTAAAGGCCTGGAATTTTTAACGGTTGACAAACCAAAGGCCCTGGAACTGGCTATCGAGCATTTTGATATTGCAAGCCGCATTGACGACGACAACAGGGAAGGGATAAGGCCAAAGCGCATGGTAAAGAGGATATATGAATATATGGGCGACAGATACTCACATATGAATGAAGTGAACCACGCAGTCAGGAAATATAAAAAGGCGTTGCAGTTCGGCCCGCATGAGCTGAAATTGTATCGGAAGATCAATACTTTGAACATGAAACCTATTTTAAACGCGTATTTTGATATTGTTAATAACGAGTACGCCGCGGGGCAAAAGCGAAGCGATAAGGAGTGGGACGCTTTTAAACTTGAGTCGGCTTTGCGAATATATTATGAAAGGCTTGTTTCGCCGGCTTTGGTTAACGGCGATCCCTGGCTTATATTCTTTAGAAGGACAGTTTTGCACAACATGAAGCTCTCATATAAATTGGCGATGCTTCTAAAGCTGAAAATTTTGTTAAACGAATTAAACACGGCTGAAGATGATGACTTGCGTGTGTTTTTAAACAAGGAGTTCAAGATTGATGATGATGACAGTTGCCATGTGATTGATTATAGAAACAACAGGGAGAGGATGTACTCTTGCAGCGAACTCTATTATATAAAAAGATTGAAGATGAGCAGTCTGGTAAAATTGCTGTATCCACGGGTAAAAGTAGCTTCTCATAATGAGCTGGAGACTGCGGATATCCCGCTTAGCATAAGCATCCGCGAAGCAGTGGAACGCAGGTATAAGAACATTCTTCAGGAACTTAAAGATAATTTCAAGGATGAAGCGCAAGAGCATTCATACGCAGTTGGAGAGGCTTACCATTATGTGGGCATGGCGCTTTATGATGTGGGAGACAATTCCGGCGCAAGGATTTATTACGGCAAAGCTATACGAAGGTTTCGTGAAATTATTGAAAAATTTGAAGGCATAACCCCTGTGAACGCGCAATATCGAATAGGCAATTTGTTTGAAGAGATGGCTTTGCTATTTTTGGAAAGAAAAGAATATTATTATCAAAAGGCCAAAAACGAATACAACAAAATAGTTGATGAGAAAACCGCGGTTAAATTGTTCAGCAGCGCGTATAAATTAAACACGGTCAGGATTGAACAGGCCACGGAAAGAGTTAAAGAACTTAATAACGCCTTAAGCAACGGCAAAGCTTTTCATAACTATTATTCTTTGCGTCAGTTTGAACAATGCGGCAGCGGCATATAGGCGGCAAAAACCATTTCTGAAATTCCCCATTCCTAACCCGGATAAACCGGACAAGCAAAAAAGCAAAAGCGAAGTAACCACAAATCATCACAATCCAGCGCTAATAAAAAAACAAAAGTTAAAACAAGATCAATTGAAAAAATAAAAAGCCGGCCCGGGTTCTTACAGGCGGTTTCTAAATGTTTTTACCTTACAATTTGATGAAACTTTTAAATATCTTGTAAAAATTTGTCAAGACTGCGCTTATAAGGCGCTAAAAGCATAGGAAAAAAGTTATATGAATTTATTCAAAGCCAAGGTTGCGGTTATTTCAATTGCGATAGCCTCCATTGCTTGCGGCTCTCTGCTCTTTTCAGGATGCGGATCCGACGCGCCGGCTGAAAATGGGATTAAATATAAGGAGATTAGGGTTGAACGTGGGGCTTTTCGTATTGTTGTAGCCGCGAGCGGTGTGGTAAAACCTGTTGACAGGGTAGAGGTGAAGTCAAAGGCGAGCGGACAGATTGAGGATCTGCCGGTGGAGGAGGGAGATTATGTTGAGCAGGGCGCGTTGATTGCGAGGCTTGACCAAAAGGATGAGCGCGCAGATGCCGCGCAGGCTCAGGCAGAGCTTGATATTGCTCTGGCCGAGCTTAATCAGGCGCAACGCGCGTTTGAGCGGCGCGATCAACTTTACAAGGATAAACACATATCAATATCCGAACTCGACGATATTGAGTTGCGCCTGGCAGTGACTAAAAGCAATCTGGTTAAGGCAAAGACCGTGCTGGACAGGGCTAATGAGAGGTTGAACGAGTCTGTGGTAAGGGCTCCCGTTTCCGGCTCTATTTTGCAGAAATATGTTGAACAGGGGCAGATAATCGCATCGGGCGTAAGCAATGTAAGCGGAGGCACCCCGATCGTGGATATTGCGGATATGGGAGTTGTTTATGTTGAGGCCGGCATTGATGAGATTGATATAGGCAAGGTAAACGTGGGGCAAACCGCGGTTGTGGCCGCGGACGCCTATCCAATGCTAAAATTCACCGGCAAGATCGCGCGCATTGCGCCTGAAGCGAAGATTGAGCAAAACGTCACGCTGTTTGACGTTATTGTTGAGGTGGCAAACAAAGAAGGCAAATTGAAATCGGGCATGAACACAAATATTGAGATATCTATAGTCAATAAAGAGGGGGCGCTTCTGGTTCCGTCAATGGCGTTGCAGGCGTCTAGAGGCTCCGGCGAAGCCGGCGATAATCAAAAGAGCGTTTTGTTAAAGACCTCCGGCGGTTTTAAACCGCATAGCGTTGAAACCGGGCTTTCAAATTTTAAGCAAACTGAGATTTTATCCGGATTGTCTGAAGGCGACATACTTGGCGTGTCTATGAAATCAAGATTAAAAGACGCGAACGACAGACTTGAACGAAGGATAAAAAGCAGCCGCAGCTTTGGAGGCGGGAAAAAGAAGGGAAAATAACTTGTTAAGAGGATTAACCAGCAATTACTCACTGGTCACTGGTCATTGGATGTTTGGCGTTTGTTGCCGGATAGAGCGCTGAGCGCGAAGCTTTGATTTTATTTTACCAATGACCAATGACCAATGACCAATTTACCCGGTTAGGCTTTAAGATATGGTCTTATTTGAAAATTTAAAATTGGCATTGCAGAGTCTTAAGGCAAATCCCCTGCGTTCAGCGTTGACGCTTATTGGAATAGCAGTGGGGATTGGGGCGGTGCTTTATGTTGTTGAGCTTGGGGAGCAGACTCAAAAAAGAGTTAATGAGCGTTTAAAATCGCTTGGCTCAAATGTGTTGCTGATAAGGCCGGGCTTTTCAAGGATGAGGGGCATCCGCACTGCCGCGGACATGAACAATCTTAAATGGCATGAGGCAGAGGAAATTCTGGAAGCTTCTGACGTAATAACCGGGGTTGTGCCTACATATTCAGGTCAGGGCATGGCGGAATTTAAGGATCAAAACTGGACTACGCGCGTGACAGGGACCACGCCTGAATATGAAACCATGAATAACGACCATCCCATAGAGGGCCGTTTTTTCAACGAGCATGAGTTGGACACTAGGGCCAGGGTGTGCGTAATTGGCGCGACTGTTCACGAAAAATTGTTCGGCTCCGATTTGCCTGTCGGCGAATCTATTTTGATAAGCTCTAAACGGTTTACAGTGGTCGGCCTGTTGGGCGCAAAGGGCGAGAGTTGGTTTAATCCCGACGATCAAATATTTGTGCCTCTTACAACCGCGCAGGAGCGGCTTTTTGGGGTTGATTATCTGTCGCGTATTTTGGCTCAAATAAGGCGCGCTGAAGATTTTGACGAGGCGTTGTTTGATATTGAAAACACGTTGCGCCGCAGCCACAGGCTTG
The DNA here is from genome assembly GCA_021777105.1 of Candidatus Anammoxibacter sp. Taxonomy (GTDB): domain Bacteria; phylum Planctomycetota; class Brocadiia; order Brocadiales; family Anammoxibacteraceae; genus Anammoxibacter_B. Next base: position 32,724 of record JAIQZQ010000123.1, on the reverse strand, counting down.
CGCCGGATAAAGACAACGATTTTCGCGTAAGGCGCCAGGACTTCTTTCTCTCAACCGTGCAGGAGACAAATAAAGAGATAGCAAATTTTATAATACTGATTGCTTTGGTTTCATTGATTGTCGGCGGCATCGGCATCGCCAATGTAATGTTGGTATCCGTTGCCGAACGCACGCGCGAAATTGGAATTAGAAGAGCGGTAGGTGCAAAAAAGGCGCACATTATAATTCAATTTATGGTTGAGGCGGTAATTTTAGGCGTTATAGGCGGGTTGCTGGGAATAGCCGGCGGTCTTGGGTTTAATTATTTCAGCATCGGCGCCGGTTTAGGTTTGCCCTGGGCATGGACTGCTTACAGCTTTTGCATATGCGCCGGCATCGGAGGATCCGCAGGCATATATCCCGCCTACCGGGCAGCCAACGCAAATGTTATTGATTCGTTGCGGTATGAGTGATGTTGGTTTACATTTGTTTTTCCCTATACGCTAAATAATTACGATTGAAATTTGTTTGGTGTTGAATTAGTATTACATATATACCTAAATCAGGCGATTTTAACAATGCAGAAATTGGTAAAACAGGCTGTACGCCTGTTTTGAGTGTTTACCACATGTAAGATGCCTGTAGCGCTAATTTCACTCATTAGGTGAAAACAACCTCAATCGTGTCATTTCGAACGGATGTGAGAAATCTTATGACACTGACGGGTTTTAGGATTTCTCACTTCGTTCGAAATGACAAACATTTTAGAGAATCGCTTGATTTAGGATATAGTTGTTTTTGCCGGCAAATATTGCCGGATTTCCCTTGGTTTCATAATTGCATGTATACAATATAGAGGAAAAAGATGAAAAGTTTAACTGAATTAAACCTGAATGAAAATGAAAGAAACGCTTTAAAGGAGCTAAAATCTAGATTAGTTCAGAAATTTTCAGAGGCGGAGATAATTGTTTTTGGCTCTAAGGCCAGGGGAGACTATGATGAGTTTTCGGATATAGATTTGTTAATCCTTCTTAAGTCTCAAATTACAAGCAAGCTTGAGGAAGCGGTTACACATATTACATTTGATATAGAACTCAATTATGATGTGGTTTTTGGGAAAATTATTGAAGATAAAAATTTTTGGGAATCTCCTCTTGCTAACGCTATGCCTTTACACTGGAATATAGATAGGGAGGGCGCGCGTATATGAAGCAGGAATTTATTGATCTTGCAAAATACCGTTTAGACAAATCAAGAAATACTCTATCAGACGCAAAGAAATTTGTGGATGAAGCCACACTGGAATCTGTTGTAAACAGGATTTATTACGCAATTTTTTATGCGGTCAATGCTCTATTGATAACAAAACAATTATCTTCCTCTAAACATTCAGGCGTTCGCGCCTTTTTCAATAGAGAGTTTGTAAATAAAGGGCTTGTAGAAAAAAACTTTGGAGAATTTTATTCCGATATGTTTGACAGGCGGCAAAAAGGCGACTATAAAGATTTTGTGGAATTTGAGAAAGAAGATGTGGAATTATGGCTAAATAGAGCAGATGATTTTATAAATAAAATTGAAAAGTTAACTATGGAAATTATAGATGCGGAGTGACTATTTCGCGTAATTGTTCCAGATTGTTCTTTGATAAAAACAAACAACATTAACGCTTTCCTCTGCTTTCCATTTTGTCCTTTGTTATTCATTATTCCCTGTTAGATATTCGATATTCAGTTTTTGTCCGGCCTCTGTCCACCCTTCACTCTCCGGCGCTCTTCATTCATCTCATGCTTCCCAAACGGCTTGCCATCATCCATTGCTCCTTATATATTTCAATTGCCTTTTTCCCCTTATCGAGGGGGGGCTCTTAACTTCGTATCATGCGTTACTCAGTGTTTGGCTTGGCATGTCCCTGATAGCTATAGTCAAACAAATCAGGTTTTCGAAAATTTATATTCGCGTATGTTTTATTCAAATGCCGTGAAATAAAACCCTAAAGGGTAAATTCCGTCAAACTTGGTGTTTCGGAGTTTAGGCTTTAGCCTTTTATTCATTAGCAAATTTCGAAAACCTTATGCTTTTGGGTATACATCACCCATAATCAATATTTTTGCCTGTATGCCTTTTGGATCCGGCAATGATTTTAACCAATCAATAAAGGGCCGTTTTATTATGGCTATAGCTTCGTATCTGTTAACTTTACCCATTTTGGTTTCTTTTCATTATTGCTTATCATTTGAGAAATTGAAAACATTGTTAGCATAATCCATGCGGGAAAATATTTAACAAAGCATACGGTTTTCCTTGATATTTATATGTGGTTTTGTATAGTACTGTTTTCAAAAATTAATATTAAATGGAGATTGTTATTATGGTTAAAATGTTTTTATGCTTATGTTGTTCCGTATTTTCGTCAATTTTTATATGCTCAAATCTTTTTGCCTTTGAGTTTATGGATTCAAACTGGAGTTATATGCGTAAGCCAATGGGCGAGGATTTTATTTTTTGTAACGATGGCATGCCAAAAGGCGCGAGACAAAGGACTCGAGACGGCGCCGCTGAGTGGAACTATTCCAAATTTAGGTTTACTTTTGGAAAAGACGCGTGCCTCTCATCCGGAAGCGAATCTATTTTTAACGAAATTAACCAGATAAATATGGGCAAATTGCAGGAGAGTGTGCAGGCCAGGACGCACATATGGGCGTTTACCGGCGAGCCTGATACCCTTGAGTGCGATATACAATTTAATAATAAGATGATTAACGACTTGACCTGGTATACGGGAACCGGGACTCCAGCTTCCAGAGAGATTGACTGGTGGACTATTGCCGCTCATGAACTTGGGCATTGCCTGGGGCTGAATCATGATGGGAGTGACAACGGCGAAAAACCTGTAATGTTCAAAAGCACGTCGCCCGGCGAGGTGAGGCGCGAATTGACTAGGGATGATATCGGCGGTAGAAATTTTATATACGGCGAGGAAGCCGATGATGTTGTTTGCCCATTGACGATTTCATTGCTTGACTCTAATAATTTAGAGTATATATCCGGCCTTTTTTATCGATTTCGCGATGAAATAATGGCAAATAGCGTTGCGGGCAAGCGATACATTAATATTTTCTATAATAATGCGTTGGAAGCCGGCCTTCTTTTAGTTCGAAATCCTGAACTTAAGGATAAAGCTCTTCTCGCTTTAAATAGGCTGGTTCCGATAATTGAAGCTTTGGTTAATAAAATGCCGGTGGAGTTGCATGATGCGGATAGGGACATCATTAATGATGTTCTAAATTCATTTATTGCAGCGGCAAAACCAAAATTAAGAGTAATTATTAAGCGTATTCAGGATGACATAAATAATAAAGATTTCCTTGCTAAGTTTGAGGCAAACGGGTAATGTTTTTAAGAATTATCCGTTGAGTGGGTTTCGTTCTCACTCTACCCAACCTACTTACTATCCCTCCCCTTTAGAAAAGGGGGCGAGGGGATTTGAATAAACTAATATTCATTATTTTAGCTTTTATACTGATCAAGAGACCTGATCTTATACAGGACTTCATCTACCGTGTCCTTAATTTCCGTCCCCATCTTTTTAAACTCTTTTGGGTAATCATCCTGCATCAGGTTCATCAATGCAAAATAGACAGGTTTTATCCTCTTCTTAAGTTGATATTTATCTTGTTGAAACAGAGTAAAGCTTAGGTGGTATTGTTTTCGCGCGATTAACAACATAAAATAGTTGGCTATATGTTGTTTTTTTTATTTTTTCTTTCAAAATACCGGTCATCACCGTCGGTTGCCCTGCCGGCGCTTATTATTAATGGTTTCATTTTTTTAGACCTCCACAAATTCTGACAAAATAATCTTTGTTAATTATACTGACAAAATATATTTTGTTAGATTGATGTAAGCGCAAAGAGAGGGGGATGGAGATGTTCTTTATGATATAGCCATAAAGATTCTCTACTGGAAGGTTTAGGATTATGATATAAGGGGTCGGAAATGAATAAAACCCTAAAGGGTAAATTCCAACAAACTAAGCTTGTTGGAGTTAAGGCTTTAGCCTTTTATTCATTGACTAATCTCTAAAACCTAATGCTTTTGGGCCGTCTCGTTTTCAAACCCAAGTTATTTCTTTCCGAGCCCTAAGTAGCATAACAGAATGAATTAGATAAAGGTTAAAAAAGTATAATATTTTCCTTTAAAAATCCGTTGTTTTTAGTTATGTTTAAACAACGAACACAAGAATTTGTTCTAATGAAAGTATCTATTCAGCGTGTTTTTACTTGGCTATACACACCCCTAAATCCCCTCTTATTAGAGGGGACTTTGTGGAAATAAATCCGATTTAATATCCCCTCTAAAAGGAGGAGTGGGCCGTGGTGTGTAAAAATACGCTGAGTAGACTCTAAGGGCTCGCGCCTTATTTTTAAGAAAGGGTTATTATGAAAAATATGCATTTAGCAGTGATAGGTTTGTTTATCATTATTGTTTCTTATGTAAATGTTGCAGTTGCGGATGATCATGGGGGAACGTGTCACTCCGCAACACAGATTAATATGAATTCTACAGTTAGTGGGGTGATAGAAACTGCCGGAGATCTTGACGTTTTCAGGTTCAGCGTTTCGTCGCAACAAACAGTTACGATATTTACCACCGGCGTCATGGACACTTTTGGAGCGTTAAACACGTCTAATTGCCAGGCAATTGATGGGCTGCCGGGCAATGATAACGCCGGCGACGACTTAAATTTCAAAATAGTCGCTCAGTTGCCAGCCGGCGTATACTATGCAGTTGTCCTGGCCCCTCCCGGCAAAAACATTACAGGGAAATACACTCTCCATGTTCAGAATACGCCGGAGCAAGTAGATGCGCCAGACAATAACGAGGCATGTGTCTCTTCAACATTGTTATCAAACGAAAACATGGGGTATTTGCAGATAATACGAAATTTTAGAGACAACATACTCTCAAAAAACTTAACAGGTTTAGGTTTGATCAGGCTCTATTATAAACATTCCGCGGAAGTTATAAACATTTTGAATAGTGATAAGAATTTGAAAATAACCGCCGGCGGGATATTGCTTGAATTGGTGGATATTATTAAAAACACATCTTCAGATGATACTATAGGTAGCATTGCGCAAAATTCAATCCCGATATGGCTTGAAAACGATATCAACGCGATGCTTGACAAGATAGCTGATAAAGGCAGTGATGAATTAAAAATTGCAATAGAGAGTTCACGGGCTGAGCTGATTGAGTGAGCCTTAAGCGAATAGAACACGTTAAACAATTAACACAAGGAGTAATTCCAATGCAGAGACATTTATTATCCGTGATTTTACCGGTTTTTATTCTGTTTGTAACTTGCCCATTTTTTGTCAGTTCCGCTAGTTCATGTGAATTGATAGGTTTTGCTGATGAGAATATTGGCGACGATATTAAAAAGGGAGCTCTTATTTATAATACGCCATGCGATATTAGCGGGAGTTTTAGCGATGATCAGGAGAAGGATTGTTTCAATTCATTTGCTCCGCTTGAAAATGAATCCAGAAGGTTTATGTCAACGGCAAATGTAACCGCGGCTTTGGTTGAAAGCCGCGTTGTCGGCGATGAGTTTCATCAACTTTATGATGTTGAAGCCTCTGTTTTAATTGGCGTCTATGAATTTTTTGAGGAATCCAGTACGCAATGGTATTTTGGCGTGACAAACAGTGATGTTGCTCAATATAAAACGCAAAAGAGTTTTCGCTGGAAATTGCTCGATAGCGGCGGATTTGCGTTGGTCGGCTCAAGTGTGACTATGAAAACCGAACTGTTAAACCCTGAAGTGTTTCCTTGTTCATCAATAGTCCCTAAAATAGATTTAAACTTTGGGCACAAAAATGTTGAGCCGGGGGCGCCGGTGATAAAGATTGCCTCTATTTCAGGCGCTGAAAACGGCTTGTGGTGTGGAGAGACTGACATTGAGGGCAATGGCTTTTGCGGTAATTTTACAGCAAATATGGAAAGCTCCGGCGTAAAAACGGTAGATCCCGATACCCCGGTAGGGACAATTAAAGGCTCTTTAAAATCGCAGCCTACACCCGAGACCGGTAGCGCGGGCCACCCGATACACAGGGCAACGGTTGAGCTTTACAGGCAAGACTCTGAAGTAAGGGCGCAAGATGATGATGAAACTGCTGATGAATATATCCGGTTTCTTGCCGGCGAAGGAAGGTCGCTTGTTGAAACCGTAAACGTTACGCCGGAGGATTTGCCGGTGTTTCAATTTGATAATGTTCCTCTGTTTGAGGCCGTGCCTACCGACGGGAGCGCCCCAATAGGCCTGTTGTACACTGTGCAGGTTACAAACGCCGCGACGGAGCTTGTTGAGTCTGACGATCCTGAACTTGTAAATGATTTTGAGGCGGAATATTTTGATCATGCCCTGCCGAATGTTACTCCTGAAATATCCGCGCGATTTCACACTATTGTTTTGCAACTTGTTGAAAGTTATGTTGTTAATTCCTTCGGCGACGACAGGGATGAAAATCCGAGCAACGGCATTTGCGGGACCGGCAATACGATAACACGCGACGGCAAGCAGGAGCCGGAGTGCACGTTGCGGGCCGCAATTGACGAGTCGAACTGGAACCTTGGGCCGGACAGAATTACGTTTAACATTCCAGGTCCGGCTCCGCATACAATTGATCTTAAGTCCGGTTTGCCTGCGATTACCGATCCCTTGACCATAGACGGCGCGTCGCAACCGCCGGAAGGCTCCGGCGGCGCCGGTTTGAATAGCGTAGGCCCGGGTAATGCGACTCCGAATAGACCTAAAATTGTATTGGACGGGCTGATTGCCGGCAAGGCTGACGGGCTGAAAATAACCGGTGGCAAGTCTACAATAAGCGGATTAAGCATAATTAATTTTAGCGGCAACGGCAATCCTGTTAATCGGGATTCCAGCGGCAACGGTGTTTTAATAACTGACAAAGGCGGCAACCGGATTGAGGGCAACTTTATCGGTGTTGATCCGGCCGGCAGCGGCCAGGCTAATGACGGCAATGGGATTATGATTCTCTCCGGCAATAACACGATTGGCGGCATTGCATCCGCTCCGGGCAAGACTCCCGGCAATGTTATTTCAGGCAATCTTGGAGTCGGTATTAAAATTAAAAAAGAAAATGGGAATAACAATAAAGTAATGGGAAATTTGATAGGGACAAATATAACAGGCGATGATAAGTTGCCTAATAATTTACATGGCGTATATATACATAACGCAAATGGGAACATTATAGGCGGAAGCGAACAAGGCGCGAGCAATGTTATATCTGGAAACGCAAAAAACGGAATAGTTGTTGCCACTAACAAGGGTAATGACAACTCAATTTTCGGCAACTTTATAGGCGTTGATAAGACCGGGTCCGGCGCATTGGGCAATAGCGAATCAGGCATTATGTTTGGAGGCGAAGGTATCACTACTGTCGGAGGCATAGAAGAGGGCGAGGGCAATGTTATATCGGGAAACGGCAAACATGGAATATGGGCGGCTGCTATCGGCTCAAAAATTACAGGCAACATAATTGGCCTGGATAAATCCGGCGCTAATAAAACAGGAAACTCTGAAGATGGAATAAATCTGGATTTTCATTCACGCTCAATTCTGATTAAAGACAATTTAATCTCCGGCAATCTGTCTAACGGCGTATACCTTGCCGGAGAGGATACTATAGCGCATGGAAATGTGATAGGATTAACCTCGTCGGAGGAAAAAGCCGGCAATGGGCTAAACGCAGTCCTGGTAGCCGGCAGAGCGCAAAACAATTCAATAGGCGGCGTAAAAACAGGGGAGGGCAATACAATAATCAGTAAAAACAGAAGCGGCGTAGCAATAACAGGATTTCAGACTTATGGGATATCCGTGCTCTCAAACAATATAGAAGTTGTTGATAGAATAGGCCCTAAAGCTATAGGTATTGACCTTGGCAATGACGGCGCAACGCTTAATGATAAACAGGATTCTGATCGCGGGCCTAACGATAAACTGAATTTTCCAGGCATAGATTCCGCTAAAATAGTTAATTTTGGCGACGATCTGGAAATAAGAGGGGTTATGCAAGGCTCTGTCGGCGAGACTTACACAATCCAACTATTTAAATCCGAATGCGTAAAAGATTTGTCATATACCTTCATTGGGCAAACAACATCGGCGGAGGCCGATGTGACCGGAGAGGCGAGCTTTTTCTTTACCGCCGCGGGCTCAATAATAGACACGGGAGATTTTGTAAGCGCCACTGCCACCGATCTTGACGGCAGCACATCTGAGTTATTATTTCCATGTGTTAAGGTTGTTGAGGAGTAGAATGGTGTAAAGGGCTGCGCTAATAAGTTTTAACAAATATAGACAAGATGTTGACAAGATGTTGGCAAAATATTATTATGCGCCTTTCACTTTCGTATTCTTATTTTTTAACTCTGGTTGCCAATCATTTGTTTGACTATATATTAATACCTAAATTGAGCGATTTAAATACCCCCTCCCCTAACCCCTCCCACTATGGGGAGGGGAATTTGGCTTATTAGGCTTGTTTTAGTCTTAATCGCAAATTTAAAAAGTTTCACCTAATGAGCGCTGTATTGAAATAAATATATACCGTTTATTCCCCCTCCCTTGATGGGAGGGGTTAGGGGTATACGCATCAACCTAACTTTTGCTAAAAAACGATGAGCGATGGTGGCTTAAAAAAAATATCTAATTTTTTGCGGGACACAGAATCCTTTTTTTTGTATAAAGGAAATATAACATAATAAATATCCTTTATAAATACAAAAAAGCCCCGTGCCCGAACTTAAAGAAATAAAAAAGTTAGCAGAAAAACATATAAAGTGTTTAGAAGAAACGAATTTAGACGAAATTGCGCGAGATACATCTTTTGTCCAACGTTCAACTAATAAAGTTTCCGGCAGCGATTTCCTTGAACTGATGACAATAGAGCACTTTGATGAAGCAACAATATCATTAGAAGGACTGTGTGATGTTCTAAGAAGGAAGTCAATTAATGTAGATATTAGCCCACAAGCGTTGAATGCAAAAATAAATAGCAAGGAAGCGGTGTCTTTTTTAAAAAAGACATTAGAAAATATATACACAGACCAAGTAAGGCCAAAACAAGAGAAGATACCTATAGAGTTATTAGAATCCTTTCAAAATGTGTACATTCAGGATAGCACCCAAATAGAACTGAATGAACATTTATCTGAGGAATTCAAAGGATCTGGCGGAAGCGCAAGTAAATCATCCTTAAAGATAGATTTATTATATGATGTCACAAATCATACATTAAAAGAAGTAAGCATTACAGATGGAACTTATCCCGATCAGAAAAATGGGTCAAATATACTGAAAGAACTTCAAGAAGGCGATTTAATAATCAGGGACTTAGGATATTTTGTTGTATCAGTGATAGAGGAGATTGATTGCAAGGGAGTCTTTTATTTAAGTCGATTATTTAAGGGAGCTAACGTATATTTAAGCCCAGAGTTTGAGTCGGAAGCCATAGACCTTCCTGCATATGTAAGCGAAAAAATTGGCAACAGAAGTTGCATGGATATGGAAGTTTACATTGGAGCCGAAAGGGCGTGGAGTCGCTTAATATGTTATCGAGCTCCGGAGCATGTAATAAATGAACGAAGGCGTAAAGCCAGGAAAGCGGCGCAAAAAAAAGGAAAGTCTTTGAGCCGTGAAGATTTAGAATGGTTAAGTTATAGTTTCTACATAACCAATGTGAAAGTTGAAATCTGGCCGGCGGAAATAATAGGAACAATATACCGGATTAGATGGCAGATAGAATTGATATTTAAACAATGGAAGCAGCTATTCCAAATTGATGTAATGAAAGGCGCTCGTAGCGAAAGGATTCGTTGCCTGATCTATGGGCGTTTAATAATGATAAATATAGTTACGGGGCTATATGCACTTAGCGTATGGTATTGTAGAGTTGTTTTGCGTAGAGAGGTAAGCGGAGTAAAACTAATTCAATGGTTGCGACGAAAAGGATGTCTATGTGAATCCATAGTGAAGAATAGAATTTCAGAGCTGATAGAAGATTTAATAAAAAGCCTTCCCAAGGGCCTTCTAAAACAAAAGCGGCGGCGTAAGACAACTTTAGAATTGATAGATGAAGAGATAGATTTTATAGAAAGTTTTGGATGAAAACCAAAGATAAAACACAAGCTAAAAAGGGAGATATTCTCAAAGATACTAAAGGGATCACCACCGTTCGTTATTGTGGACGTGATTTTAGTATGGAAGAAATGCGAGTTGTTTGTGAGATAGTCAAGACAAACGGCATTGGAAGGACGGCTATTTCCGAGAAGATATGTGAAGACCTGCAATGGTTAAAAGCAGATGGCAAACTAAAAGACATGAGTTGTCGAGTTGCATTGCTTCGTATGGAAAAAGACAACTGGTTTAAGTTGCCGGCTCCATTAAGGCGAAATAGCAATGGCAAGCAATACAAACATAATAATAGATTAAAAGAAAATGAGCCGTCCGTCAATCTACCGGCAGGGAAAATTGAAGGCCTAAGTCTGGAGCAGGTAAAGACGTCAAGACAATCAGAGAAATGGAATGAAATGATTCATCGATGGCATTATTTAGGGTACAAGAAGTTAGTAGGTTCCCAGCTTCGTTATTTGATAAATAGCAGTTATGGCACACTTGGAGCATTAGGTTTTAGCGCCTCGGCCTGGAACGTTCAAGCGAGAGAAGAATTTATTGGTTGGAGTCGTCAGGACCGAGAAGGAAAGCTGCATTTGATAGTAAATAATTCGCGATTTTTGATTTTACCCTGGATAAAGTCTAAAAACCTTGCCTCAAAGATATTGTCTTTAGTTGCGAGGAAACTTCCAGATGATTGGGAGGAACGTTACAAGTTTAGACCTGTAATGTTAGAAACGTTTGTAGAGAAGGAACGATTTAGTGGAGCTTGCTATAAAGCGGCAAATTGGATTTGCGTAGGAGAAACAAAGGGTAGAGGAAAATTGGGAGATCATTCTATGCTTTACAAAAATGTCAAATTAATAATGTTATATCCCCTATGTAGAGAATTTCGGTCTGTTCTCGTTCCTTCGATAACATAAGTTCTTAAGTTGATGCGTATGGGGTTAGGGGAGGGTGATAAGAATCGCTCAATTTAGGTAATAAATTGTTTTTTTAATTTTTAAGAGAGGGTATTTAATGAAGATTAATAGATTGCTGAAATGTTTGGTTATTAGAAATATGTTGGTTAATAGTTTAAAGCCTTTAACCAAAAAGAGGTCTTTGGTTTACATTGCCATGATTGCTCTGTTTGCCGCAATTGCAAACCTGGGCTCTATTGCAAACGCCCAGACAGTCGTTGAAGTGGTTCAGGTCGGCGTGGGGCCCGACGCGGTTGCCGTGAATTCGAAAACCAACCGGATTTATGTTGTTAACAGGAATACGAACACGATTCATGATGACAACAGTGTCAGTGTAATAGATGGGGCCTCTAACGAAGTTATAGACACATTTAGTGTTGAAGGCGCTTTTGCCGTCGGCATTGCGGTAAATGAAACATCAAATATGATTTATGTCTCCCTTAGCGAACACATCCTGGCAATAAACGGCAGTGATAACAGTGTTGCCGCCGTTATAACCGAGCGAAATATAACCGGATTCAGCGGCATTGCCGTAAATCCACAGACAAACACCATTTATGTCGCAAATTCAACTAATAACGGACTTTGCGTTATAGACGGCTCAATTAACGCCGTGGTTGGAGAAGTTCGGATCGGCGAAACGGTTGTGGGCCATAGCGTGTCCGTGAATCCGTTGACAAACCGTATTTATGTGGCTAATTCAGGGGATAACACGGTTACCGTTGTTGACGGCGCAAGTCAAACCGTAATCGGATCGGTGGAGGTTGGGGAAGTCCCAACCGGCATTGATGTTGACGCGGCGCGCAATCGTATTTATGTCGCCAACAGGATTAGCGCCGGCGTGTCCGTCATTGATGGGGCGGATAATAGCGTGATTAACACAATAGATGTCGAAGGGGCTTTAACCGGCATTGGCGTAAACGCAAATACAAACAGGATCTATGTGCCAAAATTTCTTGAAGGCTCTGTTATTGTTCTTGATGGAGATACCGGCGAAGTTGTTGACACTGTCCTGGCGGGCGACGGCTCTGTCCAGGTTGGGGTTAACCCGGCATCCAATCTTGTTTATGTTACCAACAACAGTTCCGATGACGTAACTGTAATTCAGGATGATGGCGAAATATTGGCAACTCCCGAGCCGACAGCAAGCCCAAGCCCTACCCCGAAACCGGATTCGCCGGAAATCGACCTTGCCTCTCTTGATGTTTCACCGGCAACGGCAAGGTCTTCGGTCTTGCCGAAGAAGGCTGTTGTCAAGGCGTTGGACGGGGCAGGCAAAGCCATGGCCGGTATAACAATAAGCGCGCAGGTTTTTGGAAAAAGGGCGGCTGTCGATCCGGCGCTGGCCACAACCGGAGCAGACGGGTCCGCTGAGTTTAAGTTCAGGTTCGGATTTGTGACAAAAGATGGAAAGATAACATTTTCAGCGGAAGAGGTAGAAACTTCTATATCACAGGAGTGATAGATTTAAAAGCCCCGCCTGATCAGGCGGGGCCACTTACGGATTTAAATGCTTGAAAACAAAAGCAAAATTAAAAACAAAAGCTTGCCCACGAAAGCGCACAAAAGACACGAAAAACAGTAACAAAAGCGAATTGTAATTGTTCAGCGTAATTTACACGCCCCGCCCGCTTCGCGTCCACCCCCTCTTTTTAGAGGGAATATTAAATCGGTTTTATATTCACAATGTCCCCTATATACAAAGGAATTAATTATATTTTCTTTTTAAATATAGTATAATGGCCGCTATAGTAATCATTATTATACTTAAAAAATGCGTATCTTTAAAACAAAAGACTTTAATAAGTGGGCCAAAAAACAAACAATTACGGATGATTCTCTCATTAATGCGGTTATTGAAATAGAAAAAGGCCTGGTAGACGCTAATTACGGAGGCTACCTATACAAAAAACGAATACCAGTTTTCGACCGTGGCAAAAGCTCCGGAATACGAACGCTAATAGCAATACGTGTAAAAGACAAAGCTTTTTTTTTATATGGTTTTGCAAAAAACCAGAGATCAAATATCAATAACAACGAAGAGCAGGTTTATAAATTCTTAGGAAAGAAATTATTAAGTTACTCTGAACATGAAATAGTAAAGCACGTTCAATCAGGGGCATTGATAGAATTGGAGGGAAATTATGGAAAATAAATCACCAATTGACGCCGCGTTTTCTTTGGCAAAAGATTTAGGTTTTGATAAGGCGACAATGCGCGAGTTAGAATCGCTGGCATTTCCTGATGTCAAGGCGCTAACACCTCAACAAATAAAATCAATAAGAAAAAAATCAAAGTTTAGCCAAAATCTTATGGCGCACTGTTTAAATGTCAGCCCTTCAACTTACCAAAAATGGGAGCGTGGAGAGGTCATACCGCGCGGAGGCAATCTGAAGTTGCTTAATATAGTATTCAAACGCGGAATCGGCAGTCTTTTAGTTTAAGAATTGGCAATGTGGTAAATATATAAAAACGCAATGTTTTCTAATAATTATTAATCAAACAAGCCATGTTTAAACCAGCTATTAAATTTATTATCAGACTTCGCTTTTAGATTCAAAATCAAAATGTGTTAGCGAATAACATTAGCCGGTTCAACTATATGATAAGCTTATCCGGTTTGGAATATCTATTTGTCTTGATCCGGCCCGGCAAGTTAGTTTTCTTTTTCTTTAGCGGGTGTATATGGAGGAAATTCCAGAGTAAAAACCGCGCCTTTATCCTTGCCGGCGCTGTTTGCGTTAATTTTGCCGTTCATAGCATCCACAAGTTTTTTGACAATTGACAGGCCCAAACCAGTTGAAGTTTCATCGCCGGTAGGTTTAGCGCTTAGGCGAGCGTATTTTCCAAAAATTTTATCCATATCTTCAGACGTCAAACCCTGTCCCTCGTCTTCTATTTCACAGCATACCGAGTTTTTGGTTTTAAAAACTCGAACATTTATATCTTTTCCATTAGGGCTAAATTTAACTGCGTTAGAAATCAGATTATCAAGAATTTGCAGTATTACAATTTTATCCGCATAGATATTAAATTCATCATCCGCGGCTTCAAAATTTATAGTTATTTGTTTTGATTCCGCGCTTGAAATATGGTTGGTTACGGATTGTTTAGCCAAGGGGGATAAAGGCGTTTTTGCGAATGAAAAATTGACATCTCCAGTTTCAAGTTTATTAATATCCAGAAAATTTGTTATAACCTCAAGCATCAGCTTTACATCCTGAATTACCATGTCTGATAGTTCGTTAACCTCATCGGCGGATTTAGCTTTTTTAATTAAATGCGCGGGCAAATTAATCTTGGTTAAATAATTTCTTAACTGATGCAATACAACGTCAATAAATTCATTTTTTTCATTGTTTTGCCTCTCTAATATTTTTTGTTGATTCCTGATTGTTAAATGGGCGTTAATTCGCGCCAAAACTTCTTCGTGATGCAACGGTTTTGTGACATAATCGGACCCTCCGGATTTAAATCCCATAACTTTATCCGCGGGGTCGGAAAGCGCCGTCATAAAAATAACAGGAACATTTTTTAGTTTATCTATCTTCTTTAAACGCCGGCAAGTTTCAAAACCATTTATGCCGGGCATCATAACGTCCAGGATAATAACATCAGGCGTTATCCGTGTTGCCAGCTCAAGAGCTTCCTCTCCGCTTCCGGCTATGCGAATCTCGCTGCTGGACTCTTTTAAAAAATTTATTAAAACATCCAGATTGCGAGGGTTATCATCCACAAGTAAAATAATACTCTTCTCTACATCATTTATGTTAATCATTTTTTATCCAATTATAGCTAAAAAGTGAAAATTGGTAATTATGAAATTCATTTATTTCATAATCCGGACAATTCGGATAAGTAAAAAGATCGGATTCACCTCGCTCCCAAACCCCAGCTTGGTAACCAGAGTGGCAAGATCTTTTGAAATACTACGCACTCTTTTAACTTTAGCTCACTTTAGTCACTTTTCCGGCTTGTCCGGGTTAGGTATTAAGAATGAACTGCATTCATTTGGGCTCCGCATCGTCGCTGTTTAAATATGAATTAACAAACTTTGTTATTTTTTCAAGGGCGTAAACATCCGCAAATTGCTTGATATTGGAGAAAAAAGGTTTGTGTTCTTCATTTAAGTTTTCTGAGTTTTTCAGCCAATCCCTGATGCCTAATATGTTGCCGTTGGAGCTGAGTTCATGAATTGTTAACAGCGCTTCTCGTGGCGGCGGAATGATTGGGATTGGTCCGCCGTCCTGTTTTTGCGCCTCCTCCTCATTTTCCTCATAAATCCACTCTAAGCCTAAATGTTGTTGAATACAATCTAATAGTTTATCAATAATGATTGGTTTAGATATAAAATCGTTAAAGCCTTTCTTGATCACGTCGTCTCGCATTTTATCAGAAACAGCTCCGGACACTGCTATAACTATTACATCCTCTATGCCCGAGCCGGCTTTTCGAAGCTGCTCAACAGCCTCAAAGCCATCCATTACCGGCATTTTTAAGTCCAGTAGGATCAAGTCTGGTTTTAACATTGATGCCTGTTCAACGGCATCCCGTCCATTTATCGCCTCGGCTGTGTCGAAACCCAATGGCTGAAGCATAAATTGCAAAACACCCCGGTTATCCTCAATATCGTCAACTATTAATAGTTTTCGCTTCTTCCCGTGGTAGCCAACTATATCTCGTCTTGCTTTTAACTCAGGCTCATTTGCGTTATTTATCACAAGCAAATTCAGATCAAACCAGAAAACGCTGCCTTTGCCTAAACTACTCTTCACATACAACTCGCTGCCCATTAACCTCGCAAGGTCTCTACTTATTGACAATCCCAGGCCCGAGCCTTCATTTTGATAACGTTTATCGCCCACCTGATGAAACTGAAAAAATATCTCTTCCTGTTGTTCCTCAGCTATCCCTATCCCAGTGTCCTCAACCTGAAAACGCACCCTTTCTCTTTGATTAGCTTCATCTCTTGAATGTGTATCTGTTATGGCCTGCGCCGGTGAAGGCTCAAACTCATTGCATTTTTTAACGGTAAGTATAACACGGCCATTTTTTGAAAACTTGGTCGCATTGTCAATCAGATTTAACAATACCTGCAATAAATGCTTCTCATCGGCTTCAACATCAATCGGCAATCCATTTGATAAGTTATATGAAAAAGAGACGTTATTTTGATCCGCGCGAATTCGCGCCATCTTAACAACAGTCATTATAAATTCATGCAATCTGAATCTCTCTGCGACAACCTCTATTTTGCCCGCTTCAATCTTTGACAAATCAAGAATGTCATTAATCATAGTTAAAAGGTGGTCGGCGCTGTAATGAATAGTGTTAACGGCTTTTCCATGTTGCGCCATTAAATCCTTTTCATGCTTTAATATCTGTGTAAATCCTAATATTGCGTTTAAAGGGGTTCGCAATTCATGGCTCATGCCCGTAAGGAATATGCTTTTAGAGTTGCTGGCGATTTCCGCTTTTTCTTTAGCGATCTTTAACTCATGCGTGCGTTCCTCAACCTTCCGTTCAAGCGTTAGATTATAGTTTTTAAGCAAATCTTCCCCGCTCTTCCGCGCGGTAATATCAGTTAATATGCCGCAAATACCGTAGATATTGCCGGAAAAATCATGAAGGGGGAATTTGACGGAAATGTATGTATGCACAAATCCATCGTCATGAGGCGCAAATTCCTCGCTTTCATGATGGGAGTTGATTTCTAGAACCTTCAAGTCGTTTGCCCGAAACATGTCAGCCGTGTCCTTAGGAAATATGTCATAATCCGTTTTGCCTTTAATCTCTGCCTGTGAAATATGGAAAATATCTTCATACCTGCTGTTTATCAAAAGGTATCGTCCCTCCGGATCCTTTATATATATAACCGCGGCGCTATTGTCAATAATGGATTGCAGCTGTTCCTTATTTTTTGTCAACTCTTTTTGCGTTTCTATACGCTCCGCGATTTCGCGTTGTAAAACATCATATAACCCTGCGTTTTGAAGCGAGATAGCCGCCTGCGCGGATAATATCCGGACAACCTTTAACCGGTTTGCTGTAAAAGCTCCGTCGGTAAGTTTGTTTTCCAGATAGAGGATGCCTGTCAGCTTTTGTTGATTAAGGATAGGCATGCACACTAATGATTTTATACCGTAATCTTGTATATACGGATCAGTGGAAAAGTTGGCGTCGATTGCCGCGTCGTTTAAGACAACGCTCTCTTTCACGCGCGCAACATAGTTGAATATTGCATGTGAAAGTTTTGTGGAGTTTGACACGTTCTGGTTTCTGAGTGTCTCTACTTTTGTCCCGGCTTTACCCTCAGCCCTGATTAGCCATCTATTATCTTCCGGCAAGATCAGAAGGCCGCGTTCCGCCCCGGCGTTTTCAATCGCTATTTCCATTATCCTGGAGATAAGCTTGTCCATTTCTATCTCGCTTGACAATGTTTGGACAGCCTTCATAATTGTTGAGAAATCAAGCAACTCCGCTGAATGGTTGTTCAACTCATAGGGCTCGTTAAAGGCGGCTCTATTATAGCCGGCAGGGTGGTTTCGGTTCTTTTTAATCAAGATATCCAGATACTTCGCGTCAAGATACTCAACCTTCCTTTTAGCTTCCCATAGCTCATAACCATAGCGAGCCTCATCTAAATATACGCGGGCAAATTTCTCTTTGCCGATGCTCAACCAAAATTTGCCGGCCTGCTCGTTGGCGAGCGCCTCGAAATGCGGAAAGCCATTCTTGCCGGCGGTTTCAATAGCCTGATCGTAAAGGTTATGGGCTTTAACAATTTCATCCGAGAGCCTTGCGAGCTCCGCTTCCATCAAATATTTAAAATGATTGAAATTTACAGGATTATAATCCGCCCACTTTTTCATTTGCGCATACTCTTTCTTCAAACGCGCCCACGCCTCATCCTTTTTATCGCCTTGCATGCCGGGGCTCAAAGCCGCGTATGTTAGAAATGAGTATAGACAAAAATCCACAATGTGAGGCTGCCCCCGCAATGCCTTTATTGCTTTGTCGGCTTCTTTGACATAACGCAACGCTGCTTCATACTCCTCATAATAAAAGCATGTGATCGACTTGTAAATATAATACGTAGCCACCCCGGTGGAATATTTTGAGGCTTTTAGCCCGGCAAGCGCCGCCTCCTCGTCAAACGCATCACTGCTTAAAGAGATGGCGTTAAATGTTTTTCCAATCAAATTTAGACGCAAATGTTGATGAATCATTGCCATATCTACTGCGTCCTGATAATTTGCCTTTTTAATTATTGCTAGATATTTTTCTCCTTCAGCAATAGCGGATGTCAGATTAATTTCAGGATTCCATGGGAGTATATTGATGCAGGCATAAGATGTGTACAATAAATCGCCTGTTTCAAGGCCTGTTTCAATTGCCTTTGTATACCAGTTCTCCCACTCTTTAGGATGGCTATTCCAGGATTGGCAAAATATTGTATATATAAAAAGATTGGACGTCTTCCTTTTCATATCCGTAAAACGGTCATCCAGGGCCAAGGCCAGTTTGCCGAACTCATAGCCGGTTTTCATGTCGTCAAAAATATGGCTTAACAGGAACCCATAACAATTGTGCATATATGCGCTTTCCGGCGCGTTGCCGTATTGCAATGAAGTCCTGACTCCCTTTATTATACTGGAAATAAGCAAACCTTCATTTCCGGTCACATAACCATAATGCAAAGTA
Source organism: Candidatus Anammoxibacter sp. (assembly GCA_021777105.1). GTDB lineage: Bacteria > Planctomycetota > Brocadiia > Brocadiales > Anammoxibacteraceae > Anammoxibacter_B. The sequence goes on along the minus strand of JAIQZQ010000123.1, from coordinate 13,875 downwards.
TAGGTAAGCAATTTCATTGCCATTTTTTGCGCAGGCTCTTTCATCTCAGGCAGATTTATCAGGTCGGCTATTTTATGCTTTCTAAGTTCCGCCTTTACGCGCTCCATCTCGCCGGCTATTACTGATTCCTCTGGAAAGGGCGAAATGTTTATACCCAACAGCTTAAGGCCGTTCAATAACATATCAATCGATTTTTCCAATTCTCCCATGGTAGAGTATTGTATTCCACGCATCAGATAAACCTCGGATTTATCAAGTATTGTCTTTGCGTTGTCAATAAGAAACGCTGATTGCCGCTCGGCCTGCTGGAAATTTCCACAAATATAAGCGCACTCGCAATATTCAAAATATAAGTCAAACGCGGTTTGGTATGGCTGTTGCCATGCCGAGTCATCAAGAAGTTCCTTTCCAATGATAAAATACTCCAGAGCCGGACTGAACGCAGCCGATAGTTTTGCCTTTCTGCCGGCCAGCAGGTTAAGCTCCGCAAGGTCTCTTCTCTCTGCTTTGTCTGAAATATAGGAGCGGCCTTCGTTTAATTGACGCGCAATGTCTATTACTTTGGCATCCAGCTCGCCGGCTGAATAGTTTTGCGCCATAGACCTTCCGATCGATAAATGCGCAAACGGTTTTTCAGCGTCTTCAATTAATGAGTAGGCCGCTTGCTGGACCCTGTCGTGCTGAAATTTATATTCCGGGTTGATAGAATCAACAACCACAGCCTCAGCCTTCTCATCGTCAAACATTAAAATGTTATATGACTCCGTCAATGGAATAACTGCGTCCATTTCGATAATTTCCATAAGATTTTTAGCCGTAACTTCCGCCCGGTCTCCGGCTATCATAGCCAATGTCTTTAAATCAAAACTGTTGCCCAGGCATGCGGCCAGTTTTAAGAGCTGTATAGCTTTTGGAGAACAGCCTTTAATCTTTTGAATGATCAGTTCCACTACGTTGTCGCTTGCGGCCGTCTTCTCCAATGTTTTAATATCGCATTCAAACTGGTGGTTTTTAAAGTTAAAAACAAGCGTATTGTTTTTTTTCAGATTCATAAGCAGCTCCTTTATAAAAAAAGGATTGCCCTCGGTTTTGCGGAAGATGACATCCGCAAACTGCTTTCTTGAGCCAAAACCGCCTTTAAAAGCGTCGGTAAGCATTAAGCCTACCGCTTCGCAATTTAGGGGCGGAAGATTGATGGTTTTATACGGCCTGTTCTTCTTAATTTCAGACAATTTCATTGCGAAAGCATGGTCCGCGGAAACTTCGTTGTCGCGGTAAGCCCCTATCAATAGAAAATGTTTGATATCCCTGGAAACCGCCAAATCATAGATCAGGTTAAGGCTTGAGGCGTCGCACCACTGCAGATCATCAATAAAAAAAACAAGGGGATGTTTTTTGCCCGCAATGGTCTTTATAAAATTGCGGAATGTTATATTAAAACGGTTTTGTGTTTCGGTGAAATCGAGTTTTGGAGCTTTCGGTTGTTTCCCAATAACAGTTTCAAGTTCAGGCGCAAGCTCAATTATTATCCACGCGTTTGCTCCCAGACTTTTAATCAACCGCGTTTTCCATTGCCTGAGCGCTTTGTCCGGCTCGCTCAATATTTGCCGCGCCACGCCTCTACATGCCCGGGCTATGGCGCTGTATGGGATGTGCCGCTGAAATTGATCAAACTTGCCTTCGCAAAAATAACCCTGGCGTTCTAATACCGGCTGTTGGATTTCATGCGCCAGAGCCGACTTGCCAACGCCTGAATACCCGGCGATTAACGCTAGTTCCGAGCCTCCATTGACTGCGGACTCAAATTGCTTTAAAAGTTCTCTGGTTTCCTGTTCACGGCCATATATCTTTTGCGGTATTTGGAATTTTTCCGACACATCATTAAAGCCAATTGCAAAATCATTAATCTTGCCTCTTCTATTAAATTGATCAAGGCATTTTTGCAGATCGGCTTTCAGTCCAAACGCTGATTGATACCGCTCTTCCGCTGTCTTTGCCGTAAGCTTGTTAACTATATCGGCGATGGTTCGCGGGATATCCGGGTTGATCTTTGTCAAGGCCGGTGGCTTCCTGGCTATATGGCAATGCGCCATTTCCAAAGCGTCTTCTGTTTCAAAAGGTAGCCGGCCCGTCAACAGTTCGTAAAAGGTTATGCCCAGAGAATAAAAATCCGAGCGGTAGTCAATATCGCGGTTCATTCGGCCGGTTTGTTCCGGAGAGATGTAAGGAAGCGTTCCTTCAAGAACCTTGGGGTATTTAATTGTCTGGTTTTCATGAGGTAGCCTGGTTGAGACGCCAAAATCAATAATCTTTAACATTCCGGTTTTTGGATTAAAGACAATATTGGAAGGATTTATATCTTTGTGAATGACATTTTGTTGATGAATGCATCCCAGGATGTCAACTATCCGGATAGCTATCGTTAAAAATGTTTTAAGATTAACGCTTTTTTTAATTTGCAAAACGTCTAATGAATAGGCGCCAAAATCTTCCTGAATAATAATCAGGGCGTTTTCATATTTTTCCAGTCCATACACCCTGATCACGCCGTCAATATCCAGCGAATTAACAAGTTCAAACTCGCGGCGATAATTAGCGAGTTTTGCGGGAGCGGGGTGGTCGCCCTTAAGTATCTTGAGTATAACCGGCTTTTTGTCGCTGTTTCTTTGCGCCCGAACGATCAATGAACAGTCGCTTTCGTACAGTTTAACGGTTATTGTATAATTTGGAATAGAGATCATTTTTGAAGTTGTGATTTATAGGTCTATAGGGTTAGTGGGTAAAACATAAAATGAGCTAAAGTTTAGGCAAAAATTTTCAATTCTTAAATGAATTTTATAAAGAAATGAAAAAACTTCGCGCTGTTTTTAAAATTAGTTTTTGGTTCATTATATATCATTTTGCCTAAAATAACGCAAATGAATCTATATTATAATAATTTATATATTATAATTAATAAAAAGCTGATATCGTAAAATATCTATCAACAAAGCCCTAAATGGCGCAAGAAAAAGGTTATTTAGAAATGGCAAAAAAAAACTAATCATCCTGAAAAGGATTCAGTTATGGAAAGGTGGCGGAAATGTTTAAAAATTTAACTATAGTTGCCAGAATTGGATTGGGTTTTGGTGTTTTATTCGCGTTACTTATGGGAATAAGCGCTTTTACTTTTTTAAGTGTGGAAAATTCCAAAGAATCATTTAATCAATATCGCGACCTTGCCAGAGATTCAGTTTTGGCCGGCAGACTCCAGGCGAATATGTTGATGGCGCGTTTTTATACAAAACGGTTTTTAAAAAGTGGTAGCGAAGAGGATATCAGGGAATACAATAAACGTAGAAAACTGATGGAGCAATTTCTGGATGAAGGGACACTAATGATCCTGAAACCGGAACGCGCTAAAAAAATCGCTTTAATTCAGGAATTGGTCGATGATTATATAGACGCATTCGACAAAGTCGTATCATATAAGGGGCAACGGGATGATATTATTTACAAGGGTCTTGACCCAAATGGTTTTGCAATGCGAAAGGCGATGACGGATATAATAGAGTCGGCTTATAAGGATGAAGATATAACCGCAGCCTATTTTGCCGGTAGAATACAGGAGCATTTACTGCTGGCGCGATTATATGCGACAAAATACCTGGACACCAACAACGAGGCTGATGTGAAAAGGTTCAACGATGAATTGGTTGTAAAAATTGAGCTATTGATTGAGACCATGCATTTAGAGCTGCAAAATCCCGCGCGTCAAGCCTTATTCAATGAATTCCTGGAAAAAAGGGAAATCTACCGAAAGAATTTTGCGCAACTGGTAAAGATCATTACAAATCGAAATGATGTGATAAATAACAGGATGGACAAGATCGGTCCTGTTATTGCCAATGCCGCTGAAACAATTAAACTATCGGTAAAAAAGGATCAGGATACACTCGGCCCGCTTGTAAAGGAAGCTAATGAACAAACAATTTTCCGCGTAATATATATTTGTTTAGCAAGCTTAACAACGGCAATATTACTAAGCGTTTTAATAACCAGGGCTGTCAGAAAACCCATAGGAATACTTGTTAATTCGGTGGAAGAGTTCGGCAAGGGAAACATGGATATTAGAATTGATATCGTTGCAAAAAATGAAGTAGGGATACTTGCTAAGGCATTTAACATCATGGCCGAGAAGGTAAAAGTCATATCAGATCAACAGTCGAAACTGCATTGGCTTTCATCAGCCAGGGTTGAGTTTGATGAAAAGATACGTGGCATTCGCGAAACGGACAAACTGGCTGATATGACGCTGGATTATTTAGCGAATGTCATGCATGCGCAGGTCGGGTCTATCTATCTTGTAAACGCTGATGATTCGAATCGGCTATCTTTCCTGGCCGGCTATGCCTGCAAAAAAGAGGAGACTCAAGATAAAGTATTTGAATTTGGCGAGGGGTTGGTCGGACAGGCGGCGAAAAAAGGAGAACTTATGTTTTTTAATAACATACCCGAAGGTTATATTGCGCCTTCCATAATGTCCTCTATGGGTGAATCGAAGCCGAGCAATATAATCGCCTTGCCGATAATGCATCAAAACAGGGCTTTATGCGTAATAGAATTGGCAACTGCATATGCATTTTCAGAGATACAAATAGATTTGCTGAATCAGCTCGGCAATGGGATAGGGGTTGCGTTTAACTCCTCAATTGCCAACATGCAACTAAACGAGCTTTTGGAAAGATCAGAGGAGTTGCGAGAAAAATTAATGTCGCAACAAGAAGAGCTTAGAGCCGCTAACGAGGAGTTGCAGGAGTCTGAGATGAGATTGAAATCGCAGCAGGAGGAGCTACAAACTGCTAATGGAGAACTCGAAAGTAAAACAAAAAACCTTCAAGCTCAGCAGAAGGAGATAGAGAGGAAAAATATCGAGATTGAGGAAAAAGCCGTTGATCTTGAGTCAAGCAATCGATATAAATCGGAATTTCTTGCAAATATGTCTCATGAATTAAGAACGCCGTTAAACAGCATTTTGCTTTTATCGAAATTTCTTTCAGATGATAAGGAGCTTACTAAAGAGCATATAGAAATGGCTCAAACAATATCTTTAAGCGGAAAGGACTTGTTAAACCTGATCGACGATATTCTTGACCTTTCCAAAATAGAAGCCGGCAAGGTTGAATTGTCTATTTCAGAAATAAATTTAAAAGAGTTGGCGGATAACGTTAAACGGAATTTTAAACATTTAGTGAACGATAAAAATCTGGAATTAAGCGTCTTAGTGGCAAGTGAAGCTCCTGAATATATCTATTCAGACATGCAACGTCTTAATCAGGTAATCAAAAATTTTATTTCTAATTCGTTAAAATTTACGGAACAGGGAAGTATAAATTTCAGTATTGGCCGGCCAGACTCAAATATTAAGCTTGCCGAATCCGCCATTGATGTAAACCATGCAATAGCGATTACTATTTCAGACACCGGCATCGGAATACCTGAAGATTGCCAAAAAATTATCTTTGAAGCTTTTCAACAGGCTGACGGAACGACCAGTCGACAATATGGAGGCACTGGGCTAGGTTTGTCAATTGCCGCTGAATTGTCGAGGTTAATGGGCGGTGAAATTCAGCTTCAAAGCGAGAAGGGGCGTGGAAGCTCATTTACCCTTTATCTCCCTGAAAAATTTGGCGCGGATATGGCGGCTGAAAATACTACCGGCAAAAATTCCGGCCCACGTTCGGAAATTATAGAACCAGCGCCACGAAAAATAAAATACGCTGAAAAAGAATCTTTACCGGCCAAACAGACTATAACCGCTGAAAAAGAATCTTTACCGGCCAAACAAACTATAAATGATGATAGGGACGATATCTCTCATGGAGATAAATCGTTGCTTATCATTGAAGATGATATTCGATTTTCTGGAATACTTATGAAGCTGGGCAGAAAAAAAGGGTTTAAATGTATAACTGCCGTGGATGGAGAGATTGGCCTGAACCTAGCTTTCAAGCACATGCCAAGCGCCGTTATCCTTGACTATGTATTGCCCGGACTTAACGGTCTGGTGGTTTTGAATAAACTCAAAGAAGACCCTAAAACGCGCCACATACCTGTGCAGATGTTTTCCGTCGAAGATAATAAACTCGTTGCGGGCAAACTTGGGGCTATAGGCTTCTATACCAAACCGGTCTTACCAGAGGATATAGAAAAATCTTTTAAACATATCGAATATATTATTTCAGAAAAGCTTAAACGGTTATTGGTAGTCGAAGATGATAAAACAACAAGGTATGCTATTGCCGGATTGCTGGGAAACGGCGACATTGCAATATCAACCGCATCCACCGGAAATGAAGCCCTAAAGTGTTTAAAATCTGATCATTTTGATTGTGTTGTGCTTGATCTAAAGCTTCCGGATATGACCGGGTTTGATCTATTAGAGAAGATCAAAAATGACATATCATTGGCCGGTCTACCCATCATTGTATACACAGGCAAAGAACTCTCAAAGGAAGAAGAGGCGGATTTGGCGAAATATACGGAAAGCATTATTGTAAAAGGCGCTAAATCGCCTGAACGGCTTTTAGATGAGACGAGTTTGTTTCTCCATCGGGTGGAATCCAACCTGCCGAAAGAGAAACAGGAAATGATTCGCATGACGCATGATAAGGGGCTGGTATTTAAAGATAAAAAGGTCTTGATTGTGGATGATGATATGCGAAACGTATTTGCGTTAAAAAAGATTATGGCTGATAAAGGCATGGCAACTATTGTTGGTGTAAATGGGGAAGAATGCCTTGGCCATCTTGATAATGATCCTGAAATAGATTTAGTGCTGATGGACATAATGATGCCTGTAATGGATGGTTATGAAGCGATGCAAAGGATTCGAAACCAGCAAAAGTTCAAAAATTTGCCTATAATTGCGCTGACTGCAAAAGCGATGGCGGAGGACAGGACAAAATGCATTCAATACGGCGCAAATGATTACATAGCCAAACCAATTGATATCGACAAATTAATGTCGCTCCTTCACGTTTGGTTATATAATGAATAATTTAGTTACTGTATTGTTTGGCCTATCGGATATAAGTTTGACTTGTAAAGTTTGCGCGCATCGGTATTCAGACCGTTTAATGGCCGGCGACGATACTGATTTTGATGATTATGATATGTTTTTTCAATTAATTCGTAAAATAGAATAACCGTTTTTTGTAATTAGCCTTCTACGGGAATGGTGACACTGAATGTTGTTCCGTTTCCTTCCCGGCTTTCCGCTTTTAAATCGCCTCCGTGGTTTTTTATAATTCCATGGCAGACCGACAATCCTAATCCCGTGCCCTTGACTTCAGGCTTTGTAGAAAAAAACGGCTCAAATATTGAGCCTATATATTGTTGAGGTATTCCACATCCCGTGTCGCTAATATGTATAATGACATTCGTGTTATCATGCTCTGTTGTTATAACAATTCTGCCTCCCTTTTCCGGGATTGACTCTTCCGCATTTTGAATCAGGTTAAGGATAACTTGTTCGATTTGATCCGGGACTACTTTAATGAGCGGTATATCTGCGTCATAATGCTTTTCAAGCAAAACTTTTCTTTCATGCAATTTCTTTTTGCTCAACAGCGCTATTTCATCAATTATTTCATGAATATTTACCATTGATGAAATAGCTGATGAAGGACGATAAAAATCCTTAAGGTTATTAATAAGATTTGAAATGCGGTCGCACTCATTAATAGCTATCTTTACAAGCTCTTCTTCCTCTTCATCAATATTTTCACAAACATATCTCTCTTTAATAGTGTCTAAAACATTTTTTATGCCGCAGATAGGATTATTAAATTCATGGGCGATTGAGGCTGATAATTTGCCTATAGCTGAAAGCTTTTCAGAATGCAATAGTTCATCTCTGGCCTTAGTCAGCTCAGCCTCCGCCATTTTGCGCTTGGTAATATCTTCGGCTACTTTAATGAAATGGGTAATGTTGCCTTTAGAGTCTCTAATTGCGGAAATTGACGCGAGTTCCCAATATAGTTCCCCGCTCTTTTTCCTGTTGTGAAATTCACATTGCCATTCAGCTCCGGATGTGATTTTGTTCCACAACTGTTTGTAGACTTCACTGGATAACTCGCCGGATTTTAAGATACGCGAGTTTTTGCCTATGATTTCTTCAGCTCTATATTCCGTTAACTCCGTGAACTTAGGATTCACATATTCAATATCGCCTTTTGTGTCGGTAATTACAACAACGCTTGGGCTCTGTTCAACCGCTGTAAAAAGTTTGCGAATTTTTTCTTCCGCATGTTTATGTTCAGTGATGTCGCGAGTGTAAATCCGCACAACATTAAATTGCGGCACGAGATGTATATTCTCTAAAAATATGCGATTGCTTATTTTTACTTCATGGTTTAACTGTTTATCCTTCTTATGTTTTAAAGCATTAAGGATATCATTCATATTTTTCGGTAAAAACAGGTCTATATTTTTATTGCTGAACCCTAAAGTTTTAAGTGTTTCAGTAACTGCGTTGTTGTAAAACGTTATAGCCCCGCCGGCATTTACCTCTATTATGGGGTTAGTGTTCAATTTTGGGAATGAGGCAAGGTACTCAGATTTTGACTGCGTCTGTTTCAACTCAATAGAATGCTTTACCATTCCTCTGAGAACGTGAACGTTGTATGGTTTGTTAAGAAATGAAGATATTCCTAAACTAAAACATTTTTGCGTATCTTCATTGTCTCCATGCCCGGTCAAGACTATTAATGAATACGGATCGGAAGGTTTAGGTTTTACATGCTCAAGAAATTCAATACCGTCCATTACAGGCATTCTTATATCAAGGATAATTAAGATAGGGCTCTCTTTTTCAAATATCTCCAGTCCCTCCTTGCCGTTTTTTGCTGAAAGTATGTTAAAACCTTCTTTTTCTAAGTCTTTACGCATTGATTCTATAATTATAGGCTCATCATCTATAATCAAGATATTGTTGTTTAACATAGAATATCCTTCAAAAAAAGGCAAAATCAAGAATCGAAAAGCGCAGTAATAAATATTTTGTAATTAAGCTTTAGCGCTGACAGGCAACATTATAGTAAACGCGCATCCTTTGCCGGCATCCGATTCGCATGTAATGCTGCCGTTATGTTCCGTTATTATCCCGTAAACAATAGACAGCCCGACCCCTGTGCCTTTGCCCACTTCTTTCGTAGTGAAAAAAGGGTCGAATATATTATCCATTATTGCCTGATCCACACCTATTCCGTTATCTGCGACTACAATGATAACCGATTCTTTGTCATTAGATAAAGACATATCTACAATCAATTCCGCGTTTGTAGGTTTTGAGGGGAAAGCGTCTATGGCGTTTTGGAATAGATTTATAAATACTTGTTCCAGTTGATTCGGATTTCCCGGCAACATTGGCAAATCCGGCGTAATATTCTTTTTCAGTTCAATATTTCTGAGGCGTATCCGTTCTCCCATAAGCAACAACGTATTGTTTAATGCCGTCTCAATATTGACTTGCTCTTTCTCCATATCGTCAGTCCTGCCAAAAGTCCTTAAATGGTTGATTATATTGGTTATGCGCGCTATTTGATTATTGGCTGTTTTTAACTCATCTATGACTACATCTTTTTTAATGACGCCGTTTTCAAGGTTTTCTTGAAGACGGAAAACAAAGCTATTGATATATGTTAGCGGCTGATTTATTTCATGAGCTATACCTGTGGCGATCTCGCCTAGTGAAGCCAATTTTGAGCTTTGCATCATCTTCAACTGCATATTCTGCTTCTCATCTTCAAGCTGCTTCCGTTCGCTAACATCCCGAAATACGAGCACAACGCCAATAATGTTATTGTCCTTGTCATGTATGGGCGCGGCGCTGTCTGCAATGATTCTTACTGTTTTATCCCTTGCAATCAGCGTTGTATTATTGGCAAGTTCGACAGTCTTTTTCTTTTCCAAGACCATGTCAACTGGATTTTCCGCTATTTTACGGGTATTTGGGTTGATGATATGGAACACTTCCGACAACTCCATTCCTGATGCTTCATCCTGCGTCCAGCCGGTGAGTTCTTCAGCTACTTTATTTAACATGACGACATTTCCTTTGTCGTCAGTGGCAATTACGCCGTCTCCGATTGAATACAGGGTAACTGAAAGATGTTCTTTTTCAGAGGCTAATGATTCCTCAAGAAGTTTGCGTTGGGTAATGTCGGAAGCCACGCATACTACTCCTTGTATCTTGCCGTTATCATCCTGCATTACGGAGCATGAAAAAATGACCGGTATCTTTTCGCCGGTTTTTGACAAATATGTTTTTTCAATTCCGCTAACAAAATATTTTTTGATCAAATCTTCAATGCCGGGCCTCCTTAACAACTCTTCTTCGTCTTTTGCGATAATCATATCAAAAGGTTTTCCGCGCAACTCATCTTCACTGTGCCCCAAAAGATTGACTGTTGCCTGATTAACAGTCCTGATCATTGTGTCCGAGTCAATAACGACTAGAATGTCGGCCATACTTCTAAAAATATTGTCCACATAGTCTCTGGATACCGTTGTCTTCTGTAAATCCTTAGTCATTGTATTAAATGAATCGGCAAGTTGACCTATTTCATTTTTTGCAAGGATTTCAATCTTGTAATCCAGATTACCGCCGCTTATTATTTCGGTTCCTTTTTGCAATGCGCGAATCGGGACTGAAATGGACCCGCTTATAAGCAAAGCAGCTCCTATCACCAGAGATATAACTATTATCACGATGATTATAACCAGGTATCTTAAATTATTAATTATCGCAAACGATTCAGATTGGTCGACATCTATGAATAATCTCCATATCGTTGTTTCCCATCGCTCCCCCCAGATGCCTTTTCTTGCGCCGGGGCTATGAACTCTTGTGAAAATCTCCGTGCCTATCGGCGCATGACCCATTATTGTTTTTTGGCCTGCGTGTAAGTCTTCAGTATGGCCGGCCTCTTTTTCATTAAGCGTCTTTTTTTCTACATCTGATAGTTCCCTTTCAGATATCACCCTAGAGTCGGCAAGCGCCTCTCCCTGGGACCTAATCAGTGATATAAAGCCTGTTTCTCCTATCCGGTTGCGGGACACAATCTCCAGTATTTCTTTGATTTTATAATTTATCTTAAGGATGCCTATCACTTTTTCATTGTCTTTGACCGGGACCACTATCCCCATTGCCAGCGCGCCAATACTTGCGTCAAAACCTCGGTCGTCAACAAATTTATCTCCTTTGTCATAAAAAACATATTTCCACCACTCTTCATCAGCCTGATAATAATCAGAAAGAGTCTTTGTCATGGCGACAGTCGCGCCTTTTATGTCTGTTATAAATATTTCTCCGTATTTTTCCCTGTTACTGTTTTGATAATTTATTAAGTTTTTTGAAAGAACGTTATTTAAGATGCTGTTTGCTTTTTTTGTTTCCCCTTTTGATCCTATCCACTCTTTATCGACTATCGTAATAGAACCTTGAATTTCATCCGCATCCATGTTGATATAGGCAATGTTTGCTTCTTGAGCAGCAAATTTTACTGCAGGAGTTGAAGCCAATAATTCAGCTTCTTCAATCCTGGCTTCTATTATAAAAGAGATCGCAGCAGCCTTTTCTTTGGCTAAATTGCTAAGATTTGTTTTTATAGACTCTTTTAATGCTTTTTGCGCCTTATGTGTGGAAATGACGGAAACGAGGATTAGTGGGATTAAGGATATCAGGATAAACGCAGCTATTAACTTTACCTTGATTTTCATATATTACGTCCCTATTAGTTATAAATATTTGCGCTGTTTGATACTAAAATGGCATCTGGTATTGTTATATTAATTATAGCCCATATTATTAATATTAAAAGCCGGCTTTTTTTGTGGCATTGCGCTTAAATTAAGCTTTGATTGGCGCTATTGCTGGAAAAAATGCAGTGATTGGGGATTGTGCGATACACACCCTATGCGCAGGCCCTAATCACATGTTTCAAGGGGCGCGTCAACAAGGTCAAAAACCAGTGAATGAAATTTTACATCAAACCATTTAAGAAATGTTTTAAAATCTCTGTTTTTAGGCCAATCTTTCTCGTTTGTCCACCAGCTTTCTAACTGCTCTTCAAATATTATGTCAAAGTAATGTTCAAGGATATTTAATGAGTGGCCGGTCTCCTCGTATTCCGGCAGAAGATATGCAGCGCTATCAACATTAACTTTATCTATTGTTACGTCTGTTGAATCCGGAAGCGATTTCAACCAATCTATAAAAGGTTGTTTTACTCTCGCAATTACAACGCATCTATTAACTTCGCTCATTATGAGTTACTCCTTATATTCTCTTTTTTCATTTTATCCATTAAATTCCGCAAATAATCTACGGTTTCCTCTTTGCTTAATGCCCCTTTATCCGCTTTTTTTTTAAACTCAATCAATTCCGGCATATCCTCAATACCTGGTTTCTTGACCTTTTTTCTTAGCAGGTTGCCTGATTGTAATTTTCGTTTTGGTTTAGGTTTGTCTTCCATTATTTTAGGAGTATATATCTATGGGTAAAAATATACTCAAAAGCGTTAGTTTCTCGAAATTAGTCAATGAATTAATTAACTGGTAAATCCTAAACTCCGGCAGGCAGAGGTTGTTGGAATTTACCCTTTAGGGTTTTATTTCATCGCGTTTGAATATAACCATACGTAAATGTTATTTTTCCGAATTTGACAATATTATAACCAGGCTAAACTTAAATGCAAAATATAAACACTTGATTTTAATTCTTTATAAACAAGCCACGACAACGGTTGAGCGGTTGCGGTTTTTGTTTAGGGGGTGGCAAGGCTTTGACTGAAGCAGAACAAAGGATTCAGCGATTGAAGAACGGGCAACGGTTGTCTGAAGACGGATGTTGGAAGGGACGTTTTATTTCTTTCCGAGCCTTAAGTGGTTAACTACAATACATCATATAGTTTTCCTGACAATGATTGTAAACCCAATTTGTCTTGTATATATTCAAATAATATTTTTTCATCATTTATAGGTAATTCTATAAATTTATTAAGATTATCTAATGTTATATTAAAATACTTAACACTATCTCTAAAATTTTTTAATGCGTCAATAAACCCGTCAATACGCCATGTCCTCTCTTCTGCATCTGCAAGTGTCATTTCCTCTATCTGGCCTAGTCCGTGTAAATGGTCACAACAATCCTGAATCCACAATCGATGGCGAATGCCGGGAGGGATAATATTTATAGGAGTAGTTATACCATTAGGAAGAGAAAGATTTTGAGCATATTGCGAGATACACTCTGCTAATCTTGGCCATCCATCACTATATATTTGATCAAACTCTTCAAAGGTTTTAAAAGGTTCAAGTATTAATTTGGGCGCAAGTTTATTAACAACTGCATACCATGGTTCGCTTGGGCGGGCCAGTTCATCAATATATAAAATTGGTTCATCATCATAATCTCCTATCAGCTCATCTAACACGTTCTCCTGATTTTCAGTCAGGTGAAGGCCCTGTTCATCACGAACAATAGTTTCCCATATAAAATATGCCCCAGTCTCTATGTTAAATATCAGGTTGTCTAAAGCTTCTTCCAGCCCCCAATCTGTTTCAATATCGTGATCCTTAAAAAAATCATGCACCGGTATAGACTGGTTCTTGCAAGTTTTAGAAAAAGGGGTGTATACAAATTGGTCATTATTTTTTGTCATTATTCTCTCAATTATAAGTAATTTTGTAACAATTTAGTTGTTTGAAAAATGTGCCGGCTAAAATTTGTTGCTATGGCGCTAATAGGCGCGTAATGCCCTTTGATACTGGATGCTAGATGCTTGATACTAGATTGTTGGTTTCATTTCTTTGAAATGGGCAAATTTA
>JAIQZQ010000122.1 GCA_021777105.1 Candidatus Anammoxibacter sp. | reverse complement strand
AATTAAAAGCTGGAGCAGTCTTGTAGACTGCTCCATAACGTTTTTGCTTTGCGATTATAGTTGATCTTAAGACATTATGTATTAATTCTTGAATTTGATGACACATTTAAATATCTTGTCAAAAAATGTCAGAATATTATTAATAAGATCCTAAATGGAGTATAAAGTCTCTCCTACCCTAAATGTAAAATATTGCATTAGGCAATTTAAACACGTTTTTATAGTGACTTTAAAATTGTTGCGGTCCATTCAATAGATTCCGGGTATTCATCGCAATCCAGGACGAACTCCTGTCCGCGTTTTGCGCTATCGAGTTTAACGGTTTTGTTTTGCCTTAGCCATCTGTCATGGCTTGCATTATAACTCAAGCCTGTTGTCTTTTCTTGTTTTTAAGTATTGGGAAGATAAGAAATTAATTAGAAAAGCTTAAAAAATTGCGTGTGTCATGATTTTGATATAAATCTGAGCCCATACTATTCCATTGATAAATTTTTCATTTCTGGTACATTTGAAAAATACGAAAGTCACTAAAAATCGCTAAAAAGGAATATAATTTATGCATATTCATATCCATTCACATGCAAAAGAACGCATGAAGGAACGTGGCGCAACTGAGCAAGAGGTAAAACTAACCGCGCAACATGGCGAACAATTTCCAGCTAAATTTAACCGCGCGGGATTTCGCCGCAATTTTTCCTATAATAGTGACCTGGCGTGGTAAATATTATAATATTAAACAGGTGGAAGTTTACGCGGTTAAAGAAGGCGTGGACTGGCGCGTGATTACTATTGTCACAAAATATTTTTAAACATTCTCTCCTGGGGGATTAAAGTTATGAAATTTACTTACGATCCACGTTACAACATTGCTTATATAAGGTTTCATGAAAAGGGAGGCGAAGTAGAGACAATTAAAATAAGCGATGAGTTATTTGTAGATATGGCTCCGGACGGCGCGATTTACGGCATCGAATTGTTAAACGCAAATGAACAAATGAAGGGTGAAGAGATGGGGAAATTTATGGTCATAAACGAGGCAACCGGCGCAAAGGCGGAAATGCCTCTGGCTCTTGGTTAGCGCTTAAGCCGTAATAATATTGCGAAGTAAAAGCCAAAAGTAAAAGCGTTTTAACCACTAATCCTCACAAATCTTCACTAATTTAAAAGCTAAAAGCAAAAACGAGCCACGAAGACAAAAAAGCAAATTCAGTTTGCGGTTGGCAATTGGCAGTTGGCAAATAAAAGCCCAAAGCAAAAGCATAAACCACAGATTTCACAGATAAAATTATAAAAACAAAAGCGTTTTAACCACTAATCCTCACATATCTTCACTAATTTAAAAGCAAAAGCAAAAGCGAGCCACGAAGACAAAAAAGCAAATTCAGTTTGCGGTTGGCAATTGGCGGTTGGCAAATAAAAGCCTAAAGCAAAAAGCAACCACAGATTTCACTGATTGCACAGATTAAAAGCAAAAGCGTTTTAACCACTAATCTCCACAAATCTTCACTAATTTAAAAGCAAAGTAGCCACAAAGATACTATGATAAAGATCAAAAGCGTATAAAACGATAATATTCACTTTTCGTTAAGCTCTGTTTTAAGCAAGCATAAGCCATAATAAACGCAGAGGCTCACAGAGCACACTAGTTTTTATTTATTGCTTTTCTCTGCGTTAAAATGAACATTTGCGTTTCAATAACTAAAATTGATTCATCATGAAATTAGCTCATTTGTAATATTTTTTAGATTATCTTCTTATCGTTAAGCATCACTTTAAACAGATATTCGTCATAATAAACGCAGAGACCGCAAAGAGCGCGGAGGACCGCAGAGTAATATATGAATATTTTATTTAGTTCTTATAACTAATATTTTGCAATCTCTTAATATCCGAAACGGACGAACACAGCTTGTCCTGGCCGCACATATGTCATTTAGCTCCATTGACATTAAATTATAATTTTGTATAATGTAGCGATGCCTATTACTAAAGAACTAAAAAACGTCAGAAACTTTGAATCCGCCGGTTTTACTCATGAACAGGCGGAAACACTTGCAGACGCCATTGAGGAATCCCATGCGGACAGCCAGGAAGACCTCAAAGAGTTCACTCGCAATGAACACGACAAGCAAAACAAAGACCTTGATATTAAGCTAGGTAAATTGAAGCTCCAGATAAGCGAATCGGAAACCCGCTTGATAGCTTCCCAAAAAGACCTTCTTGTCAAAATATTCACAATCATAGTTGGAACAGTCGGCGTTGCCGTCGCAATCATAAAATTATTTTAAGCTCCCGCATTGTGCCATTCATATTTCAAAGGCCCTTAATCTTTGTTATATATTCGCTTTTTGCTTTTCTCTGCGTTCTCCGCGCGCTCTGCGTTAAACTGATCATTTGCATCTCAATAACCAAAATTGATTAATCTTGAAATCAGCTCATTTGTAATATTATTAGATTACCTTCTTATCGTTAAGTATCACTCTAAAAAGCCATTGGTTATAATAAACGCAGAGGCCGCAGAGGATCGCAGAGAAATATAGAAATATTCATTTTTATCCCCTCAGGGGATAATTCTCACTAGAGCAGACAAGCAGCTCCGTTTTCATTTATAACAAATTTTTTACCTTTTGCTATATCCATGGTTAATTAGCTTTTGCCTTTTAGCGCTCTGCGTTGCGTTCACTGCGTTAATACGACATTAGCGCAACTCCGGGTTGACCATGGCGCTTTGTTTGCGCAAAATGATATTTTGAATTAATAAAATACCGTTTTGACGCTTGAGCCTGTAATGCATTACCCCCCCCCGCCAATTAACGGCTTAACACTGAGCAGTTTTTATATCAATGTGGCTCCGGCGAAAACAGCGAGACATAAATTTCGATTGACGATCACGAAATCAAAGGTGATAATATTCCTATCGGATCATTTAGCTTGCCGGAGCTTTATTAGTTCAGGTTTTGGCGGACTATAACCTGAACCATCATTGCGGATGTGTTATAAAAGCTTAAATAACTTATAAAGACAGCTCCTATGAAATTTGAATGGGATCCACAAAAAGCAAAATCAAATATCAAAAACCACGGCGTTTCATTTGAAGAAGGGTCAACTGTCTTCGCAGATACATTGTCCGTTACAATTTTTGATCCATTGCATTCATTTGGAGAAGATCGATTCATTACAATAGGATGTTCATTTAAAGGAAAGATGTTAGTTGTTGTTCACGTTGACAGAGGCGACAATATTCGGTTAATAAGCGCAAGGCCGGCGACAAAAAGGGAAAGGAAGAAATATGAAGAAGGATAAAATTATGTCTAACGACCCTGATATGCTTGAAGAATATGATTTCAGCAACGGAGTAAAGGGCAAATATGCAAAACGTTATGACGAAGGCTGCAACGTAATTGTTATTGAACCTGATGTTTCCAAGATATTTCCAGACGCGGGATCGGTCAACCAGGCATTAAGGGCAATGGCGCAGGTTGTGCGAGAGCATGACAAAAAGACAACAAAAACCGCCCATTGATTCATTAATATTGGATTGCTAAACGCAACGCTGAAAACACGTATGATACAGGGATTATGGCGCACAATTTGATGTTTTGAGAAATTTATCAGGTGTTTTCACAAGATCAAATATTAATGTTAATGTTATAGCTGCGTTAAAAGAACAGGCTCCACCACATGTATAAAACACAACAAACAGGGCAAATCCGCTGAAACAAGGCTTAAACAATCGTTAATCCTCGTTCTTAAATCGTTTTTGCTTCTCTCTGCGTTAAAAAGAACATTTGTGTTTCAATAACCAAAACTGATTAATCTTGAAATTAGCGCTTTTTAGAGCTTCTAAACCACCTCTCCCGGTTGGATCACAACCCCTCTCTTGCTTTATAATACGCAACCATGGCGCGTATGTGGTGGGAGACATAATCGATGCGGATAGAGCCTTTTTTCGGGCTGTCAAATACCCCTCCGTTTAGATCAAACAATCTTCCAACACGCGACATCCCGGCGTTGTCCTCATAAAAGCAGCCTTCAAATCCATATTGGTACTGGAGGGCATGGGCTATGTGGGTTTCAATATGCGTCCTGAAATAGCCGGCGTTTTCTTTGTCGCCGGCTGAAATGGCGATAATGGATGGGCATGAATCAACACGGCTCATACGAAAGGACGCGCGTTTTAACAACATGCCTATTGTGGCAATGACAGCCCATGCAATGGCCGAGGACCGTCAAAAGTGTTTTGACGCGGGTATGGACGACTATATTTCCAAGCCGATTGACCCTAATCGGTTAATGCAAATATTAATAAAATGGATCAAACCTAATGAAAAAGGGAATACTATTACAACCGTTGCGCCAAATGATGAGGTTAAAAACAATAAAGAAGACAACATCAATGAGATAGGTTTATTAAAAGAGCTAAAAGGCATTGATGTTGAGGCCGGCCTAAAGAGGGTTAGAGGCGATATGGAGCTGTACAAAAAATTACTACTGGATTTTAATCGCGAATTTAAAGGTTCCTGCAATCAAATAAAATGTAGAATTGAATCCGGCGACATGGAAACCGCGCAAAGAATAGCCCATACTATAAAAAGCGTCGCCGGAGCTATAGGGGCGTGTAAACTTTTCTCGGTTTCCGGGGAGCTGGAATTAGATATAAAGAACGGCTTCACTCAGGGGCATTCCGCAAATCTTGACTACTTTACGACGGAATTAAGCCGTGTAATTAGCTCATTAAATAACTTAAAGGAAAAGATAGACGCTAAACAATCTGTGGACTCAAAACTTGTTAAAAATGAGGCAGTTAATATAGACAAATTAAAACCTTTGTTTGTTAAATTAAAAGCATTAATTAATGACGGCGATTTTGACGCCACTGAACATGCCGACCAGATTTTACGCAACCTGAACAAAACTGAATTATATGAAAAAATGAAATTAGTCAAACAACTTATTGACGATTTCAATTTCGATGAGGCTTTAGTAAATTTTATAGAGATTTCCAAATCGCTGGGGATTCAATTCCAGGAGAATGAATAAATGGCTGAAGATAGTAAACAAAATATATTAATAGTGGACGATGAGCCGGCGAACATAACAATACTTGCGACGACACTTAAAGATAGTTACAAAATTGTAGTGGCAAGAAACGGCGAAGAGGCTTTAAAAAGGGCAAAGTCCGATAATCCGCCCGACATTATCCTGCTCGACATAATGATGCCCGGCATAGACGGCTACGAAGTTTGCCGAAGATTAAAGGAGGATGAATCCACTTCTGATATCCCGGTAGTTTTTGTGACCGGCATGAGCGAGATTGGTGATGAGACAAAAGGGCTTGAATGCGGCGCGGTGGATTTCATTACCAAACCAATATCGCCGCCTATTGTTGAAGCCCGTATTAAGACCCATTTGGGAGTTAAAGAAAACCTTAGAATACAGAAGGAACAGAACAGGGAACTCCAAGAGCTAAACATGATCAAAAACAAGTTCCTTGGCATTGCCGCGCATGACCTGCGCGGGCCTATAGGCACTATCAATAGTTTTGCTGAAATTATCCAGGAAAGCCCGGAAGATGTTGAAAGCAATAATGAGTTTCTTGAAATCATTCATCGGGTTAGCGGAGAAATGCTTATTATGATAAACGACCTTCTGGATGTTTCCGTGATTGAAAGCGGAAAGTTTGATCTCAGGCTGGAGGCCGGCAACTTTTCCGATCTGGTTGAATTCCGCGTCAACTTGCAGGAAAAGAGCGCGAAACTTAAAGATATAAAGCTCGTAAGGGATATTTCGCCAATCCCTGAGGCGGTGTATGATTCTAACCGTATAAGCCAGGTAATCGACAATTTGATCAGCAATGCCATAAAATATTCCGAGCAAGGCTCTGTCGTCACGGTTGCGTGTGGCGCTAAAGATAATGAAATTGAAGTTGCGGTTAAGGACCAGGGGCCCGGCCTTTCAGATGAAGATAAATTGAAAATGTTCGGAACGTTTACCAAACTAAGCGCCAGGCCAACCGGAACAGAACGCAGCACGGGCCTTGGCCTGGCAATTGTAAAAAAGATCGTCGAAGCCCATAAAGGCAGGATTATAGTTGACTCCACCTTAGGAGAAGGCAGCGTTTTTACAATTTATATACCTCTGGCTCATAGTTAGAATGGGGCGTGGGGATTTGAATAGATTAACTTTCATTTTTTAGCTTTTAAATAGCGGAATGTTCTTTATTCGTGTTTTTATGGCGACGTTAAAATAGTGGCGGCCCATTCAATTGATTCCGGATATTCATCGCAATCCAGGACGAACTCTTGCCCGCGTTTAGCGCTATCAAGTGTGACGGTTTTATTTTTCCTAAGCCATCTGTCATGGCTTTCGTTATAACTCAAGCCTGTCGTCTTCCCTTCCGGATGAAACCATTCAGGCAGTTCCCAAATGCTTCTTTTAGAGCTATCCTTGGCGGTTAGTCGCAAAACAGGAGAATATTTTTGCAACAGGCCGGCTCCGGGTTTGTCAATATCAACTCCAGTCAACTTTAAACGGTTGGTGGAAGTGTAAATAGAATCCGGTTTCCCATATGGATTATTCTTGTAATGCGGATGGCCGCGCGCCCATTCCGGCAGGCTTGAAAGATTATCATCAATTGGGCGCCGTTGTTCAATTTGCAACCAGCCGAAAATAATGTGCGCATCCGGGGCTCCGGGCACAAAACGATATTTTCCGTTCTTTATTTCAGCCTCGCGGAACCAGCCAAAAAAGAGAAACAGATCGCCTTTGCCGACTTTGCGGTTTTGCAGATGCCGTTCCGCCGCATTCGCTTGTCCAAAAACAGGCCGCCAGTTTTGCGGTCTGGGAATGGCGTTAAAATCAAGGTCGGGATCTAAATGGGCAAAAGTGGAAGGTTTAATCCTGTTGTTGGTCAGGGCGCTAACAATTTTTCCTAAAGAGACGCCGCTATGATTTATGTCTCTATATTGTTTTGAATGTTTGCCGGGCCTGGATTCAGGTATGGGCAGGGAGCAGATTTCGCCGTTGCTTAAGATTGGCGACGCAACCTTGCCCGCGGCGGAATCAAAACCTTTGCGGCTTAAAATAATTTTCATATAGATTGAACTATTCTTATCACCCTCCCCTAACCCCTCCCATCAAGGGAGGGGGAATTAAAGGGTATATTTTCATTTTAATATTCCACCAATTGGGTGAAATTTTTTAGCATTGTAATTTATAAAAAAATGAGCAAAAAAAGACAAATTCCCCTCTCCTTAGTGGGAGGGGTTAGGGGAGGGGGTATTTAAAAGAACTCTATTTAGATATAAATAAAAAAAGCCGCGCCTTTTTTTAAGGCGCGGCTTTTTGACTTAATTAATAATTTCCCGCAATAATTACAATTTGTCCAGTCTTTGAAATATTGCGCTCTTTACCGATTCATATTTCGGCTCAAGCTCAACAGGCAGGTTTCTGTATTTTGGTGTTACACCCTCAATCTTGTCTTCGTGATACCGTATCTTAAAATCTGAAAATTTTAAACCATGCGCGGTTGATATAACAACCACTTTGTCGGACGATTTAATAATCTTTTTGTCAACAAGCTTTGATAACGCCACCATTGCCACCCCTGTATGAGGGCAACAAAACAGCCCTGTATTGTCAGCCTTTGCCGAGGCGTTGGCGATTTCATCCTCGGTTGCCTGCTCAACTATGCCGTCAAACAGCTCCAGGACTTTAATAGCCTTGTTTATGCTCACCGGATTGCCGATTTGTATAGCGCTTGCAATGGTCTTCTTCGCCTGAATAGGCTCCCGTTCTTTAAAGCCGGATAAATAACTTCTGTACAGAGGGTTTGCGTTTGCGGATTGAGCGCAAACTATTTTTGGGAACTTGTCTATTATTCCAAGTTCTTTCATCATAATAAAACCGTTGCCCAAAGCGGAAACGTTCCCAAGATTGCCGCCCGGTATTACAATAACGTCAGGCACCTCCCAGTCGCATTGCTGCACAATTTCAACGCCCAGGGTCTTTTGTCCCTCGATTCGGAGCGAATTCATTGAATTGGCCAGGTATATATTGTCGTTCTTGCAAATATCCCTTACTATTTCCATGCAGCCGTCAAAGTCGGTGTCTATAGAGAGCGTTAACGCTCCATTTGAGATAGGTTGAATGAGTTGCGCGTTAGAGACCTTGTCTTTCGGCAAAAAGACTATCGCCGGAATACCGGCGGCGGCGCAGTAAGCGCTTAAAGCTGCTGAAGTGTCGCCGGTAGATGCGCAAGCTACCGCCGGAATCTGCTTGCCTTCGGAAATCATCTGTTTCACCATGGAAACAAGCACGGTCATCCCAAGATCTTTAAAAGACCCTGAATGGCTATCTCCGCACTGTTTAATCCATAAATCCTCAAGCCCTATTTCATTGCCGTACCGTTCCGCCCAAAACAGGTTAGTGCCCCCCTCGTATAAGGAAACAATATTCTTGTTGTCAATATTTGGGCAAACAATCTCCTTTTTCCCCCAAACTCCGCTGCCGTAAGGCCATTCAGACTTTCGGTACCTGTCTTCAAACCTCTTTTTCCACTCATCCGGGGAGCTCGTCTTTAATTTATCAATATCGTGTCTAACTTCAAGTAGATTGTCGCATTTCCTGCAACGGTAAACTATCTCATTTAGCTCATATTTTTCATCACAATTGTTAATGCACTGAAACCATGCTTTATATTCCATTATTTAGAGACCTCTTTTTATATTTAGACCAAAACTTTAATATGTAAAATTATAAAATATTAAAACTTTAATACAAGAAAAATCGGTTAAAATATCTCAACCGGGCAGTTTATAAATTATAGGCTATTTTATGTAAAATTTAGCAAGAAATAGCTTGAAATTTTTTTTATAAAATCGTATATTTACTTAAAATTTTGTCAGCGGATAAATTAATGTAAGGATCTGCTGTTGTTTTAGTTAAGATTTATATCCGACGCGAAATTTTAACTAAAAACAGATAGCAATTTCGTTTTTCCATCATAACGGCGCGACGGGATAGGAGGGGCGCATATATAAGAAAATCGGGCATATTTGTGCTTAGTTAAGGAAGGGGAAAAATAGTTTATTAAATGGTTGCAAATAAATTTGTTAAAATATTTTCTTTGGAGGGTTGTAAAAATGGTCGATGTATTTGAATATGACGCTGAAGTAACACTAAAATGCCATGACGGAGATGTTAAAGCTTGCAGAACTAAAATTGTGACACTTGGAACCGGCGGTTTCTCCGCCAGAGGCGCTATAACCGAAGGCGGAACTGTTGATTCCTCAATTTTGGGGTTTGGCGTAAATGGATATAAAGGCAAGGTTGTAGGCAAAGCCGCCGGAGAGGCCGGCCTGGAAAAGTATTTAATAGAATTTGATCTTACCGACACAGGCCCTGATTTGCTTAATAAAGGATATGACAAGGAAAGAGCCGCAACTAAAATAGGGCCAACAGGATGGGACGTATCTTAACGCGTTTTTTTATCTGGTTTAAGGCGCGTATAAACGCGTCCGGCCAATATATTAATGCCTGCTTTTAATAGCGCGGATCAAATTCAATCTCTTATCCGCGCGGTTTTTACATCCAACTGTCCGCTCTTTCCCGATGGGCGGCCGGTTGGACGTTTTTTCACTCCTTTTTAAAATCAAACCATAGAGTCTATAACAGCGCT
Organism: Candidatus Anammoxibacter sp.; assembly: GCA_021777105.1. Taxonomy (GTDB): domain Bacteria; phylum Planctomycetota; class Brocadiia; order Brocadiales; family Anammoxibacteraceae; genus Anammoxibacter_B. The sequence continues at coordinate 177,847 of JAIQZQ010000122.1, read as the reverse complement.
GTTTCCTCAGACTTTTTCATCGTATAGGTTGTAAATTTTATTCATTTTTTATCCATTACAATAGAAATGCCACAAACAAAAAGCACAGAAGAGAAAAAGAGAAAAGGTTTGACGCTGGTTTACACCGGCGCCGGCAAAGGCAAGACAACTTCCGCCATGGGCGTGGCTTTCAGGGCCGCCGGATACGGAATGAAAACCGCCATGATACAGTTTATTAAAGGCTCAATGTATTGCGGCGAACTTGAAAGCGCGAAAATGCTGGCTCCATATTTTGAAATATCCCCTATGGGCAAGGGGTTTGTGGCTATCGGCAATAAAAAGATCACGGTTGAAGAGCACAAAAAGGCGGCTCATGAAGCCCTGGCTTTGGCTAATGAAAAAATGCTGTCCGGTGAGTATAATGTAATTATTTGCGACGAAATTAATAATGCCGTTAAGTTAAATTTAATTGATGTTGAGGAGGCCGCAGACCTTATAAACAATAAACCGGAACAGTTGCATCTGCTGCTCACCGGCAGGGACGCCCATGAAAAGATAATCGCCATGGCTGATCTGGTGACTGAAATGAAAGAGATAAAACATCCGTTTAAGAACGGCATCATCGCTCAGCAAGGGATTGATTATTAGGGTGTGGGGCAACCAGCAATGCAAATAGGCAAATATAACATACATTCAATTAAAACAGGCACGTTTGCCCTTGACGGCGGGGCAATGTTCAGCATTGTGCCGAAAACAATCTGGTCAAGGAAGATTGAGGCCGACGATAAGAACCGCATAGTGATGGAGATGCGCGCGCTGCTTATTTGCGGCGAGGGCCGCAACATACTTGTGGACACCGGAATAGGAGATAAATTCTCAAAAAAGCACTCTGAAATATATAAAATAGATCAATCCAACGCCAACACTGAGCTTTCGCTTAAAAAACATGGATTAGCGGCGCGGGATATAACTGATGTAATCCTTACTCACTTGCATTTCGACCATGCCGGCGGAGCCACGCGAATGGTTGGCGGGGAATTGATTCCCGCGTTTCCCAACGCAAATTACCATATACAAAAAGCGCACCTTTCATTGGCAAAGAATCCAACGGACAAGGATATCGGCAGTTTTCGAAAGGAGAATTTTGAGCCCCTTGAATCTTCAGGCCGGCTTAAAGTTGTTGAAGGCGAGTTTGAAATATTTCCAAATATTTTCCTGCTTATTTATAATGGGCACACCACAGGGCAGCAAATTGTCAATATTGCCGACGGAAAAGATACAGTTGTATATTGCGCTGACCTGGTGCCCACCGCTTCCCATATACCCACGCACTATATTATGAGTTACGATTTATACCCCTTAACCGCAATTGAGGAGAAAAAACAGTTTCTAACCCGCGCAGCCAAAGAGGGGTGGGCGCTCTTCTTTGAGCACGATCCTTGTATTGAGGCGGTAAAGATAGTGGAGACCGACAAAGGTTTTGCTATTAAAGAAAAGATTGTGTTATAATCCTGCCCGAATAATTAACGTTTTGCATAACAATTTTTAGAAAAAGGCATTTAACCTATAACTAAATAGAGCGATTTTAAATACCCCCTCCCCTAACCCCTCCCACAAAGGGGAGGGGAATTGGTTTCTAAGCTCATTTTGGCTAAAATCAGAGACTTAAAAAGTTGCGCCAATGAGTGATATTGAATTTAAATATTTACCTTTAATTCCCCCTCCCTTGATGGGAGGGGTTAGGGGAGGGTGATAAGAATCTCTCAATTTAACCTAAAATATATTGTCCATTAAACCTGACTTAAACCATTCGGATTATCCTTAATAATATATGCTACGTTCAGCAAGATTCATACGATTTTATCTTCCGCTTATTATCGCTCTAACGGTTTTTGCCGCAGCCTTTTCCGGTTGTGAAGATTCCGCAAATAAATATCCGTTAAATGCCGTCACTCGGCAAAATTTAATAATATACGCAGCCTCAAGCCTAACAGACGTTGTAAAAACGATATCCGCTAATTTTGAAGCGCAAAATCCAGGTTTGAAGATAGATATATCAACCGGCAGCTCATCGCAACTCGCTAAACAGATCGAACGCGGCGCTCCCGCCGACATCTTCCTTTCCGCAAACAAGGCGTGGATGAACTACCTGTCAACAAACGGCCATATCGTCTCTAAAACAATGTTTGAGCCTTTAAGCAATCGTTTAGTTGTCATAACCAATTTAAAAAGCAAAGTTGATATTAAGACGGTTAAGGATTTGACGAACGACGGCCTCCAACGCATTGCAATAGCCGACTACAAAAGCGTGCCCGCCGGAGTTTACACGCGTCAGGCGTTTAACAATTTAGGCATATGGAAAGACGTCCAGCCTAAATTGGTGATAGGAAATGATGTAAGAATTGCAATGGCTTATGTGGAGAGAGATGAAGTTGATTGCGGCATTGTTTACGCGACAGACGCCAAAATCAGCTCTCGAGTAAAAACCCTTTTCGCCTTTCCTGAAAGCAGCCAACCGGACATCGCTTACAGTTTCGGTATGGTTAAAAACACCGCCAACACCTCGCAAACCATAGCTTTTCTGGAATATCTTAAAACCGCTTACGCAAAAAAGGTTTTTACAGTATATGGTTTTGTGTGGAAGGGTGAGTGACCCGGCATTTAACAAGATAGTCTAAGAAAAATTGAGCGATTTTTATCACCCTCCCCCAACCCGGACAAGCCGGAAAAGCAAAAGCGAATTAACCACTAATTTTCACTAATCAGCGCTAATAAAAGTGCAAAAGCTAAAATAAGATCAAGGCAAAAAGTTAAAAGCCGGCGCAGTCTTGCAGACTGCTTCGAAACGTTTTTGCTTTGTGAGCGCTGTTGGTTCAAGTCGGAGACATTGAACCAACAAAGAGGTGAAACCCTATAGTAAACATTGTGCCGTACTGAATTGTGGCAACAAAAAAACATTAAAGAATATAAATTCAAGTTTTGAACATTATCTTTATATCTGTTATGATTAAATCAATCTTTTCCCTCTAAATTTTATAATCAAATACGAGGCTTTAATGTTGTGTTTAAACCTGAATTGAATCTTAATTGTTAAGGAGATGATAATATGCGCTTTACCCGAATTACAACCAACCAGGCCCAAATGGGCGGTGTTCCTTGCTTGCGAGGGTTACGAATTCCAGTTTCGACAGTGGTGGATATGATAGCGGACGGTATGAGCCACGAGGAAATTCTTGCGGCTTATCCTGATCTTGATCAACAAGATATAATTGAAGCGTTGCATTACGCGGCTGAGGCGGTTAGGGAACGCGAAATTCCTTTGGTAGAAGCCGTATGAAATTTCTAATCGACAACGCTTTATCTCCATTGCTTTCCAAAAACATCTGCGATGCGGGATATAACGCCTTGCATTTTACAGTTATTCTCAACCCCCAATTTCACTAAACGGTTTCCATTTAAGGGTTTCCAGTTGGTTTATCAGCTCCTGTTTGCGCGCATCTGTGACCGAGCGGTATTCATTCCATATGGTCTTTCCAACATCCGTAATTGCTTTGATCAATTCAGACGCGTTTGACACGATTGTCAACAATGGATTCTTCGATCCACGTTGTTTCCCTATAACATCATTTTCAATATAACCGGTAAACGAAATCCGTTTCTCAACCGCCGTTTTTACAATGTTGTTGAAATCATCAGACCCGTCAAAAGGCTTGCCGTTTATAAGCCTGTTTTTCATCATCTCTATCAAACCTTCAAATTCAGCCTTGGCTCCGGCGTACAACACGATACCCTGTCCATATTTCTGCAAATCATTTTTGCAAAACTCTTTAAGCATAAAAACATAACTCTCCGCCAATGACCGCTCCCTGCCCATTGTCTGGAAAACATTAGCCTTTTTTTGTTGAAGAAATCTACAAGATTGCTCCAGCCCGCAATTTCAAATTGTATTGTTTTTAACATTAACACGGTTAATCTACTCTAAATATAGCCTTTCGGACGTTAATTGAAAAAAACGTCCGGTAAGCGTTATTTTAACTATTGACGAAGATAAAGTTATAAATGATAATAATCAATCGGGTAAAGCTAAATCTATATAACCTAACCCGGACAAGCCGGAAATGAGACAATATGAGCGTAAATAAATCGTCTATATCAAAATCAAAATCATATCAGGAATAAATAAATGGAATATGGGAATAGGATAGTTTCCGACCCTGACATAATGTTAGGTAAACCAATAATAAAGGGAACAAGGGTTACAGTTGAACTTATATTGAGAAAACTGTCTGAGGGGATGTCAATGGATGAGATTTTAGAGGCATATCCACACCTCGTGCATAACGATATTTTAGCGGCTTTTTCGTATTCTGCTGATGTTAGGGCTCGGAAATAACATAAATGATGGATTTTAAATACCCCCTCCCCTAACCCCTCCCACTAAGAGGAGGGGGATTTGGCTTTTTGAGGGCGTTTTGGTTTTAATGGAAACTGGGCGGCTTGTCTGTGCCGGCGGGAATTATTCTTGAAGGGGATAATTCATAAAGTAAAAAAGTTTCATCCAAATGGTGAAGCATTAAAATTAAATATATACATTTTATATATGGAAGATAAAAAACCGGATTTAAATGGATTTTCATTTCTCGTGGCTGATGAGAACGCTTATTCTTTAAGCGAGATTAAGGACGGGCTGAGCTTTTTTGGCGCCCGGGTCTTTACGGCTAATGGGTATGAGGAGGCTGCGGGCGTGCTTGCGCATCAACATGTTAATATAGTTATTGCTTCTATACTGCTTGTTGACGACAAGTTTGTCGCAATGATTTCCGATTACAAATCATTGTACGGCGATAGTCTCTTTTTCCTGCTGCTTGAAGACGATCAGGCTTCAGTGGAGCCAACTGAATTGTCGGTCAGATCAGTAATAGACGACTACATAAAGAAGCCTATTGAATTTGACAGGTTTGCAAGAATGGCCGAGGGGCGAATTGAAAGGCCGGGAGGCGTAGAAAATACATCGCTTACGGTTGTAAGGCCTTTAATAAAAAAGGTTAAACCTTATTTTCTGTTTCGCTCGCCGGCAATGCAACGGGCTTTAACAAACATAACACAAATAGCGGCTTCAAATGAGACTGTTCTTGTCACAGGGGAGACGGGGTCGGGCAAGGAGATTATTGCCCGCGCTATTCACGCGCTGAGCAAACGGGCGGATGGGCCGTTTGTGCCTATAAATTGCGGGGCAATACCTGACAGCCTTGTTGAGGCTGAGCTGTTTGGCCACGAAAAAGGGGCGTTTACCGGGGCGGTAAGGGCAAGGAAAGGGAGGTTTGAGTCCGCTGATAAAGGCACGCTTTTCCTTGATGAGATAGGGGATATGCCTTTAAACCTTCAGGTTCGCCTTTTGCGCGTGCTGGAAGAGAAGCAGGTTTTTAGGGTGGGCGGAGATATGCCTATTCCTATTGACGTCAGGGTTGTTACGGCTACCAGGGTTGACCTTGAAAAGGCGGTTGAGGACAAGTTGTTCCGCGAAGATCTCTATTACCGCGTAAACGTTTTGCGCTTAAACCTTCCGCCTCTTTGTAAACGAAAAGAGGATATTGCGCTTCTGGCCGTCCACTTTCTGGAAAGGGCGTTTGCCGAGATGGGGCGCATTCCGCCATATCCGGAACTCTCAATGGAGACGATTTATATACTTGAGCAATATCCATGGAAGGGCAACGTGAGGGAGCTTAGAAACACAATGACCCGGGTGGCAACTCTGCTGCCGGAACGGGCTAAACGTATATTTCCATTCCACATTTTGCCGCAATTAAACGATAGACGGCAAACCGATCTGAAAACCCGCGACGCAGGTCAGAAGTCGGAAGGCGTTTATATTCCAATTGGTTCACGACTGGACGAGGTTGAAGAACTGCTGATTGAGGAGACTTTGAAACAGACAAACGGCAACAGGACAAAGGCCGCCGGTTTGCTTGGCATAAGCCTCCGCACTCTTCGCAGAAAGCTGAATAAAGGCGAGGCTTCGTGATTTTAGGATCTTATAAATCAAATTCTGACAATTTTTGACAAGATATTTTAAAAGTTTCACTAAATCGCAAAGCAAAAACGTTTAGAAGCAGTCTGCAAGACTGCTACAGCTTTTAACTTTTTTCCTTGATCTTGTTTTCGCTTTTGCTCTTTTATTAGTGTTGATTAGTGGTTAATTCGCTTTTGCTTTTCACCTTTTCCGGTTTATCTGGGTTAGGTATAAATTGAGCTATTCTTATCACCCTCCCCTAACCCCTCCCATCAAGGGAGGGGGAATTAAAGGTATGTATTTAATTTTAATGTTCCGCTAATTGGGTGAAATTTTTTATGTTTGTGATTAGCCCCCCGGCATAATTCTCACTAAAGCAGGCAAGCAGCTAAGTTTTCATTTAGCCCCCCGGGCATAATTCTCACTAAAGCAGGCAAGCAGCTAAGTTTTCATTGATACACACCCCTAAATCCCCTCTTATTAGAGGGGACTTTTGTGGAAAAACCCGTTTCAATATCCTCTAAAAAGAGAGGTGGTTGAGTAGCGGACGGCTGTGTAAATCACGCGGAATATACATGTTTATTTTGCGTGATTTAATCAGGAATACATGCGCCAATTGATTTATCGCCACATTTTGTTTTATCAATCCATATAGCCTGTTTAAGGTTTGCCCCGCTAAGGTCCGCCTTCTTAAGGTTTGCATTTTCGAGGTTCGCCCCGTAAAGGTTTGCATTTTTAAGGCTCGCCTTCTTAAGATTTGCATTCGTAAGACGCGCGGAGCTAAGGTTTGCCCCGCTAAGGTTCGCCTTTTTAAGGTTTGTATTTTTAAGGTTTGCCCCTGAAAGGTAAGCTCCTTCAAAGTTTGCCTTTCTAAGGTTTGCATGTGAAAGGTCTGCTTTGAAAAATTGGACACCGGAAAGAACGCAGCCCGCGCATTCGTTAGTTTCTAATAGTTGTTTCACACACTCTTCAACCATTGTATCCTTTGAGGGCTTTGCGTCAACATCCCCAGATACCTCAATCATAACAGGTTTTGGTTTTTGAAAAGTTATAATCACTTTGTCCTTTTTTTTCTTTATATTTGGACTGTTAGCATCAACGCCGCCGGGCGTCGGCAATATTTTCGTGATACTTCTATGACTTTTCGATTTATGTTTAATGTTTTTATCTTGCTTCTTTTCTTTAACCTTCCCATCTATTTCACATTCCAATTTTATTCTTTTTTCATTTATGTCTAAATCCATTGATTTGCGTTTTAATCCAGGTATTGTGAAAGTAGCAACAATATTATCGCCTGTATCCTCGGTTGCATACCCAATGTCACGACATTTAAACCTATTGGGATACCAATTTCTCCAAACTGGAGCAAAAATATTTAAACCTTTTTTTGCAAGGCGCGTTGACATGTTATGGCAAATCTCACGCATAGTCTTAAACGGATCATTTTCAGTTCTAAAAAAATCATCGTCAAAATAATCATCCAATATATCTTCCCGGTCTTTCAAGCCTTCCTCGAACTCTTTTGTTAAACGTTCTATACTTCTAAAATCATCTTTTTCATCTACTGTTTTATTTGTATTATCTTGTTGCGCAAAAGCGGTATTTTGATTTAACAAAAGCGGCGCCTGTGCGCCCACTGCAATTAAAAAAAACGCTATCACAAAAAAGCGCATGTTTTTTTTTCTATTTAATTTTCTGCAACTATACATATCTACCTCCTATAAAAAAAATTACTACCTTAGTTGAGTGATTTAAATACCCCCTCCCCTGACCCCTCCCACTAAGGGGAGGGGTATTTGGCGTCTTAAACGCGTTTAGGCTTAAATCATAATTTTAAAAAGTTTCATCCGTTGGGTGGAATGTTGAATTTAAATATTTACCTTTAATTCCCCCCTCCCTTGATGGGAGGGGGCAGGGGAGGATGATAAGAATCGCTCAATTTAGTTAATGAATAATTTGCTCACAAAGTAAACGCGACAAAAAAGCCCTTGTTTTCGCGTATTACTTGAAAGTAAACGGAATCGCCGGGTTTCATTTTTTGAACAAACGAGTTAAACTCCTCCATATTGCCCATGCTCTTGCGGTTTATTTTTACAATGAGGTCTCCTTCGCGCAACCCTGCTTTTGCGGCTATGCTTGTTGTGGCGACATTTGAAAGAATAACTCCTTTTAACGATTTGTCCAGATTGTATTTTTCAGCCATTTCAGTTGTAAATGGTTTTACAATAAAGCCAAATAAATCCTCTAATACCTTTGTCGTTTCCGGCGCAATTCTATCAACTTCCAGTTTTCCGGTTTTGACCGCCACATTTATTTCATTATTGTTGCGAAAAAGTTTCAGAATAGCTTCACTCCCCGGCGCCAAGCACGCAATATCGTTGCGCAGTTCAGCCGCGTCGGTTATTTTATCGTTGTTTAGCTCGGTTATAACGTCTCCTTCCTTAATGCCTGCAATATCAGCCGGGCTGGTATCTATAACATCGCCGACCAAAGCCCCGTTGGTTGTTTTAAGTTGCATGGCTTTAGACATCTCGTCATTAATATCCTGAAGGTAAACGCCTATCCAGCCTCGAATGACAATGCCGTGCTTAATTATGGCATCCATAATGTTTCGGGCCATATTAATGGGCACGGCAAACCCTATCCCCTGAAATCCGCCGTTTCTGGTGGCGATAGCGGTGTTTATGCCGACCAGATTGCCGTCAAGATTTATCATGGCGCCTCCTGAATTGCCCGGATTGATTGCGGCGTCGGTTTGTATAAAGTCCTCATATTCAGCCAAACCAACATGCGACCTGCCGACGGCGCTGACAATGCCTCTTGTTACAGTGTTGCCGAGATTTGAGTCAAGGGGACTGCCTATCGCCAAAACCCATTCGCCCACTTGTAATTTATCGCTGTCGGCAAACTTTATAGCGGGGAGCCCTTTTTCGTCAATCTTTAGGACGGCAATATCCGTCTTGGGGTCAGTCCCGATCACTTTTGCGGAAAACAGGCGTTTATCGCGAAGACGCACTTTTATAACCTCCGCCCCTTTTACAACATGATTGTTCGTTAAAACATATCCATCTTCGCTCACAATAACGCCCGAGCCCATTCCGTGTCGGTATTCGCTATCTTTTTGTTGTGGAGGCTGTGGTTGGCCGTAAAAATCAGGTGAAAACCGGTCATATGGATTTTGAAAGAATCTGTAATTATCCAACCGGCGCGGCTTTATCTCTATTTCAGTAAAAACGGTCACTACCGTGTCGTTAGCCTTGCCGGCTATTTCAACAAATGTGTTGTTAAGTTCCCGAAGGGTTGATATTTTGCGGTCGGCGGGGTTAGAATGCTCCTCGTTCCATTTAAACTCCTGATATACTGCTTCAGCCGCAGAGCATGTTGTAATAAGAAATGCCGTTTCAAACGTTATAGCCGCAATGATAGACACAAAAAGAACTATTTGAATTCTTTGCTTCATTTTTAACCTCCAATCTTTTTTGTTTATAAATATTATTATTATAATAATATATATTTGTCAATAATTTTGATATGCATATTTTTGCCTCTTTTTATGTTGCGCCCATTCCAGGCCGCGAAATAGAGCAGGGGGCATGTATCATCTCTATGCAAAATAATTTCAAAAAAATATAAAGGACCTTGTTGACAAACAATTTTCTGAAAATTATACTAGTATTTTTGATTTGCAGGAAGTGGGCATTTTATCCGCAATTATCGGTTTGATCTTTTATCAGATTGAGCCGAATTCCCCGATGAATATTTAATCAGGATTTTAAATCTTCGATTTTGTTCTCGTTGACTAAAAGAAGCTTCCAATAAAAGCGGAAATTTTTTTAAAAAAATTCAACTTTTGCTAATAATTATAAAATATGATCAGTATAAAAGAGTTGCGCAAGAGTTTCGGCCCTGTTGTGGCTGTGGACGGCGTGTCGTTTGATGTTGAAAAAGGCGAGGTTTTAGGGTTCCTTGGCCCTAACGGCGCGGGCAAAAGCACGGTAATGAAGATGGTTGCCTGTTTCCTGAAACCTGACAGCGGCGGAGCTTCTGTTTGCGGGTATGACATTCTGGAAAATCCGGTTGAAGTAAGGCAATCCATTGGATACCTTGCCGAAAATGTGCCTCTGTACAATGAAATGGCGGTTGACGATTTCCTGAACTTTATATGCGACGCCAGACAAATATTCGGCAAAGGGCGCAAGCAGGCAATTGACCGTGTTGTGACGATGTGCTCCATTGAATCGGTGTTTCATCAGACTATTGAGACGTTGTCAAAAGGCTATAAAAGGCGCGTAGGGCTTGCGCAATCATTGATCCACGATCCAAAAGTCTTAATTCTCGACGAGCCGACAGACGGGCTTGATCCCAATCAAAAGCACGAAGTAAGGGCTTTGATAAACGATATGGCAAAAGATAAATGCATTATAGTGTCAACCCATATTCTTGACGAGGTTGAGGCTGTGTGTTCAAGGGCGATTATAATGTCCAAAGGCAGTATTCAGGTCAATTCAACGCCGGACAAATTAAAGGAAGAGCATAAATGCGGGCTTGATGAGATTTTTAGAAAGATTACGGGGTAAGGAAGGACAAGTAAAAAGCGGTAATCGGTGATAGGTGATAGGTAATAGGTAAATTCAATTATTAAAGCCCAGGGCAACAACGCCCTGGGTATGAAATAAAACATAGCATAGCCCTGAAAGGGCGAATTAAAAAATCGTAAGCCGAATTCACGAGTTAATATTTTGGTTTACATAATTTTCAATCCAGTCCTTCTGGCTTGAAAATTTAAATCGCCCTTACAGGGCTAAAAATATTAAAACATATATCCTTAGGGCGTAGCCCTAGGCTATATTAAATTACCCCTTTGGGGTTAAAAAATCAATTTCTTTACAATTAAATTTAAATTAGCAGCGGAGTTAAGTAGATGAGCGGTTTCAAATCGGTGTTTAAAAGAGAGTTTAAATCTTATTTTAACACTCCAATTGCGTATGTTTTCCTAATAATATTCCTGTTTTTTTCAGGATATCTGACTTTTAAGCAGGGCTTTTTTCGCGCGCGTCAGGCGGATATGCAAACCTTCTTTATGAATTTGCCGTTGTTGTTTGTGTTTATGGCTCCGGCTATTTCAATGCGGTTGTGGGCCGAGGAGCGGAAGTCAGGCTCGATAGAGCTGCTTTTGACGTTGCCTATTACAGTGAGGCAGTCAGTTATCGGCAAATTCTGCGCGTCATGGCTTTTTCTGGTAATTGCGTTGGCATTGACTTTTCCTATGGTAATTACGGTCTCTTTTCTTGGCGACCCTGACGCAGGCATGATATTTACCGGTTATTTGGGCAGCGTTTTAATGGCAGGCGGCTTTCTGGCAATCGGCTGCTTTTTTTCCGCGATCAGCAAAAACCAGGTGATAAGTTTTGTGCTTTCAGTTGTAGCGTGCGCAGTGCTTGTATTTGCCGGTATGCCGACCACTTTAAATTACCTGTCGTCATTTTTGCCGTCAGGCCTTGTTTCGGCAATTGGGAGCGTGAGCTTCCAACGGCATTTTGAATCAATACAGAGAGGGACGCTGGAGTTTAAAGACCTCTCATATTTTGTTTTGTTGATTATCGGGTGGATAGCGGCTTGCTCCGTTATTTTAGAGGAAAGGAAGGCGGACTGATGAGCAACTCTATAAGGTCCATAATCGGGGCCATACTTATCCTTGTAATCACATTTAGCGCGATAATCGCCTGCCAGAACATCGGTAAATCGTTAAAAATTGACGCTACGGCTCAAAACCTTTACACGCTTTCAGACGGCACAAAGGCGATATTGTCAAAACTTAATCAGCCGGTCACGGTTAAGCTTTTTTACGCGGAGACGGCTGCTTTAAAGGGGCCGGACCAGATTCGTTATTTTAACAACTATTATAGATTTGTTAAGTCGTTGCTGGAGGAGTATTCGGACGCGGCAAATGGGATGATTGATTTGCAAATAGTTGACCCAAGGCCGTTTTCCGACGACGAGGCTCAGGCGCTTGGGTATGGATTGAAAAGATTCCCGATTACTGAAGAGGAGAGCTTCTTTTTTGGGTTGGCTGTGCAGACCCAGTTTGGGATTGAAAGGGTAATACCCTTCTTTGCGCCGGACAGGCAAAATTTTGTGGAGTATGATATAAGCTATTTGATAGATTCGTCTATTACGCGGCAAAAAAGAAAGATAGGCATTTTAAGTTCGCTGCCGGTTATGGGCGATGATGTTAGCGGATATATGGCGCAAATGATGCGCATGCAGGGGCAGCAGCCAAAACCGGCGTGGGCGTTTGTGGAACAGTTGAGAAGTCAGTTTGAGGTTAAGGGCATTGAGCCCGGGGTTGAGGAGATTACCGATGTTGACATCCTGCTGGTTATTCATCCAAAAGACCTCCCTGACCAGACGCTGTTTGCGATAGATCAGTTTGTGCTAAAAAACGGGAGGACAATTGTGTGCGTTGATCCGTTCTGTTTCGCGGATGAGCCTGAAAATAATGCGGGTATGCAGATGAATCAGCCTCCGCCGCCGCGTAACTCAGACCTGAACCGTTTGTTAAGAACATGGGGCGTTGAAATGCCGCATAACACGTTTGCGGGAGACCGCGTCTTGTCGTTAACCGCGTCGTTGGCTCCGAATCAATTGCCGGAAAAGGTTATCGGCTTTCTAGACCTGAAGCATGGTTGTTTCAGCGAAAGGGATGTTGTGACTTCCGAGCTTAACCAGATAAGGCTTCTCTTCTCCGGAGTTTTAGAAGAGATTGAAGATAATGAACAGGCCGGCTCTATTGAGAAGACTCCTCTGATTATGACTACAAGCAGGGGCAACTCGTGGGAGGTCGGCAGTCCGTATGAGCTAATGATGATAAAACCTTCGGCGTTAATGAAGAAGTTTCATGACGGGGCAAAAGCTGTAAATATGGGATATCTGCTCACCGGGAAATTTAAGAGTAGTTTTCCGAACGGGATTGAGGTTGTCGTCCCAAAAGAAGGGTATGAGAAACAGATTAATCATGACCATATGCATGGCGGCGGGGATGGGGCTTCCGACGGCGAGACGGTGACAAAGAAACTTACGGGCCTAACCGAATCCGCTGACAATTCAGCAGTTATTGTTTTTGCGGATGTTGATTTTATAAGCGATATGGTGGCGTATCAGGACACTTTCCTGGGCAAGATGGTGGTTGGCGACAACGGGGCCATGATGCTGAACGCAATAGAAAAGCTTGGGGGATCAAGCGATCTTATCTCTATCAGATCCAGGGGCAACTTTAAGAGGTCGTTTAAGGTTGTGGACGCGATTGAGATGCAGGCGGAGATAGAGACGGCTGAGGAGGAGGCAAAAATTAACGCTTCAATCGCGGGTTTTCAGGAAGAGCTTAAAAAGGTTGTGGCCTCTAATGGGGACGGCAACGCGGCTATTATAGGAAACGCAATTATACAGAAAAAGAAAGAGCTTGAGTTAAAGATACATGAACAGCAACGGGAATTGAGGCAGGTAAAGATGAAAAGACGGCAAAGGATTGAAAGCCTTGGCTCGCTGCTTCAAAATTTTAACATGTTGATGGCTCCGGCGGTGATATTGATTATTGCCATAGTTTTAAGCATTAGCAGGAATAGGAAAAAACGGTACTATATCAGCCACCCGGGCGAGTAATAAGGGCGTTGTTTTTTTAATTACATTTATAAATCAATATTAGATCTCAATGAGCAATAAAAGTTTAACAATATTAGGGATTATTACAGCGGCAATGATTGCGTGGGCGATTGCGCAGTCATCCATTTCGAACCGGCCCGCCCCAAAACAGAACGCGCAGGGTTACCTTTTTCAAGGGCTTGATCCAGCCGGCATAGACAGTATTGTTTTGGGCAAAGGCAAGGATATTATTACTCTAAAACGGTCAGGCGATGGGTTTGTTGTGAAAGACAAGGACAATTATCCTGCGCACGCAAGTGAAATAAACAACCTTATAGCGGGATGCCTTGATATAAAATCGGCCGGCTTTTACACTGATAACCCGGACAACCATGAGGCCCTTGGTGTAACGGAGGAGAAAGCGAAAAGCGTTGTGAGGTTTTTAAAACCGGACGCAAGCCTGCTTGCGGGAGTTATTATCGGCAAGGCAGAGGAAGAGGGGGCCGGGGTGTTTGCAAGGCTGATTTCAGACAATAAAGTTTACAGGATTATGGTAGATCCATATATTAAAGACAGCGCGATGAATTTTGTTGATCCTGATATTTTTACCCTGGATCGCGGCGATATTGAATCAATCACTGTATCTACTAAGGAGTCGTCATACACATTAAATGAGGACGCTGAAAGCGGAAAAATTGTGATTCAAGATATTCCAGAGGGCAAGAAATTAAATGAAACCGTTCCAGGCGAAGTGTTTACCGCTTTAATGAATGTGAAAATCAATGATGTTAAAAGTATGGAGTCTATAGGCGGCGATCTGGAGTTTGCAAACCAATATGTTTGCCGGCTGAAGAACTCAACCGTTTACACTTTAAAGATTGCTAAAAAAGACGAGAAAACCTATATGACTTGCAACGCGGAATTTCTTGACACTGCGCCTGTTGTTAAAGCGGATGGCGTTGAGAGCGATGAGGAGTTGAAGAAGAAAGAGGCCAAACTCCTTGCGCATGAAAACGCAAACGAATTCTCCGGAAAACACAAGAATTGGGTATACGAGGTGATGGATTATTACGCCGGCAAACTGGTCAAAGAACTACCTGAACTGCTTGAGGATGATGCCGTTTCCGAAGAAAACGATGGAACTGGAGACGCGGTTCCAATGAATATCGGCGAATAGTTGGCTGTATATTATTTTTCTATAATATTCCCCAAAACTTCCTTTCTATTACTTTAATAATAGTGTTTCAGACTCACGCCATACCTATTACTACTTTGGTTTGTTATCATATCTTCTTTCTTCGTGTTTACATCCTATTGAATTGCTTTACGGCAAACATTAAAGATCTTAATGTTTTGCTTTTCCCTTGATTTCAAAAATAATACAATATATTATCTTTATTAAGGTTCTGCCTAAAATACCAAGTTGTTTTGACAGAACCTTAATGTTGCGGATATTGTAATTGTTAGTTAAGAACGAAAATATACGCTTTAATATTTAATCAGGAATTAAAAAGGTTATGAATATAAAATCGTTAGTTTATAAGGATGATTCCGTAGGTTGGGAGTTGGAGTTAATAGAATTTAGCAACCTTACTCTTCTGGTAGGCGGATCAGGAGTCGGAAAGACAAGAATATTGCTTTCTATTCTTGATTTAAAAAAAATAGCGCGAGGGACTTCGATAAATGGAATAACATGGGATATTGAATTCTTTACGACAAAAGGCTTGTGTTACAAATGGAGTGGTGTATTTGAAAACAAAGGTTTTATTGAGGGGTATATCCCAAGATTAGAAAGTGATTCAGATGATAAAGATTTGCCAATAATCAAAGAGGAAAAGCTATATATTGAAAGTGAATTAGTTGTTGATAGAGATAAAGACGGCATTAAATTTAATGGAGAAAAAACTGTAAAACTATCTCAAACGAAAAGCGTTATTTCATTGCTAAAAGAAGAAGATCAAATAAAAGATGTTTATGATGAGTTTGAACGTGTCATTTTTGATGATAATGCTAGCGATTTTGATATTGTGAGACGTATGATATTTGATGAAGATATTGACACAAAGCTAAAAAAATATAAAAATTTAGACTCCATAAGAGATAGCGGGGAAGACATTAAGTTGAAACTTTACTTAACCTATGTTAACCAGAATGTTACGTTTAGTGAAATAGCTGGAACCTTTATGGAAGTATTCCCATATATTGAAGATGTAAAAATTGAACCTTTAAGTCAAACTCGGAACAATTTGCCAATGTTTTATAAAGAGATGCCTTTAATTCAAATAAAAGAAAGAGGTGTCACAAATTGGATAGATGAAGCAAAAATATCATCCGGCATGTTTAGAACTCTATTGCATATTGCGGAGTTAAATTTGTGCGCGGACGGCACGGTTATTCTGATTGATGAATTTGAGAACAGCCTGGGAATTAACTGCATTGATGAATTAACTTCAAGCATTGTAGGGTCCGGGCGCCGTTTGCAATTTATTATCACAAGCCATCATCCATATATTATTAATAATATTAATTATTCAAATTGGAAATTGATTACACGGAAAGCCGGCAAAGTAAGGGCCTGTGATGCAGAGAAATTTAATATCGGCAAATCTAAACATGACGCATTTACGCAATTAATTAATTTAGATCAGTATTCAGAGGGGGTGGAGGTGTGAATGTTTATTTTCTGGTTGAGGGGAAAACTGAGCAGAAAGTATACCCAAAATGGATTGCGCATTTAATTCCCGGCCTGGAAAGAGTGGCCTCGCCAATGGACGCTGATAAAAACAACTATTTCCTCATTAGCGGTTTAGGGTACCCAAGCATTCTTGACAATCATCTTCGTAATTCCGTGGCGGATGTTAATGATTGCGGCAACTATGATATGCTAATTGTGGTTATAGACGCTGACGAATCAACTGTGGACGCAAAAGTTGGCGAAGTTAGCAAATATGTTTATGATAATAGTCTAAGATTAAGCAACTGTGAGTTAAAAATTGTAGCTCAGAAATGTTGTATGGAAACATGGTTTCTTGGAAACAAGAAAATATATTCCGGAAATCCTGCTAACAAAGAATGTTCGCAATTTTCTAAACACTTTGATATTTCAAAAGATAACCCTGAATTGATGCCAAAACCGGATGATTACGCGGGAACATTGTCGTTGTATCATTATGACTATTTACGGAATATGTTACTTGAGAAAAACATAAGATACACTAAAACAAGACCTAATGAAGTTGGAAAACCGTATTATATTGATGAGTTGCTTCATAGGGTTAAAAGCGAACCGGGAAGTTTGGCAAGCATGAAGATTTTATTTGAATTATGCGCCGGCATATCGCAGTCAGTTCAAGCATAACATGGAAAATCAATTAATGTAGGCGAATAGTTGTGGTAGTGATTATAACACAATGCAAAAGCGGGGGCGATATTGTCGCCCCCGCTTTTGATATAGCGGTAAAAATATATGCGGGATAGTTCTATTCAGCGTGTTTGGCCAGGTATGAAGAGACGCCTTTTTGGTCAGGTTTCATTGCGTCTTCGCCCTCTTTCCAGTTGGCAGGGCAAACTTCGCCGTGTTTTTCAGTGTATTGCAAGGCATCGATCATGCGCAATGCTTCATCAATGCTTCTGCCAAGGGGCAGGTTGTTTATCAGGTAGTGTTGCAACACGCCTTCCTTGTCAATTAAAAAGCTGCCTCTGAGAGATATGCCGGCTTCTTCAAGAAGGACGTTGTAGCTGTAGCTTATCTCTTTTGTGATGTCTGAAAGCAGCGGATATTTAATATCGCCTATGCCTCCTTTTTCCACTGGCGTCTGTTTCCATGCTAAATGTGAAAACTGAGAATCTACGGATACCCCGATCACTTCAACCTTTCGTTTTTTAAACTCTTTGAGTTTATTGTTAAACGCTAAAATCTCTGTTGGACAAACAAATGTAAAATCCAGTGGATAGAAAAAGAGATAAACATACTTCCCTTTATAATCTTCGCTTAAAGATATCTCCTTAAACGTGTCGTTAGGCATTACTGCCGTCCCTTTAAAATCAGGGGCCTTTTGGCCAACCTGCAATAAATCATCGCCGTGCATGCAATCATCGTCGTGCATTTAATCTCTCCTTCTAATATGATTTAAAAAAATATTTTAGGGTAAGTCCCTATATAAAAAAATAATGGCAGAACAATAATCGTTAAAATTCAACTAATTTTAAAAGCTTTTCGGGCCTGGCTCAGGCCTGCGTGAAGCATTGCGGAATTAAGCTTTCAGCTCTTCATCTATATCTCTTGTAACTTCTTTAGTTATGATGCTATCGGTCAAATTTTCAATGTTTAGGCATATTTCGGCCAATAAAGCCCTTAACGCAATCTTTAACTCCACAGGTCTTTCGCTTCCTAATTGTTCTC
Organism: Candidatus Anammoxibacter sp.; assembly: GCA_021777105.1. GTDB lineage: Bacteria > Planctomycetota > Brocadiia > Brocadiales > Anammoxibacteraceae > Anammoxibacter_B. Next base: position 159,818 of record JAIQZQ010000122.1, on the reverse strand, counting down.
GTAGTTTCTCAAAAGAAAGGCCTCCCTCTTCCACTGTTGCGCTGTTTAAAATATCATGGCCCTTTTCGCTGACAACGTTTAACGATTTCTTTAAAACATGAACAAACGGTTTTTCGCCTAAAACATTAGCGCACCTGTCCCACATGGATATAAAATATGCTTCATAGTTGCTTAGGAAGTCGCCTTCTTTCATCTTTGTAGTAATTGCAAGGGGGTCAAACGGTTTATACAATACACCGTCAACTCCTGTTTGAAGCGATTTGGCAATTTCCGCCTCTGTCGCGTAAGCGGTCATATAGACAGTGGTTGCGTCCGGATTAAAGTCCTTAATTTTCTTAAAGGTTTCGATTCCGTCCATGCCGGGCATTTTTACATCCATAAATATGAAGCTGTAGTCGTTCTCCTTTGCAAGCTCAATTGCGTCGTATCCATTTTCGGCAGTGTCTATCCGGTAACCTTTTTGCTCAAATAAAAGGCTAAATGAGTCTCTTATTATAAACTCGTCGTCAACTACTAATATTCTTTTCTGGTTGGTCATTAAAATTGGTTTTAATTAAATGTTTTAAAATAAGGGATTGAGTCTGCCCTAGGCGGTTAAACTCTTATCGTTAATCTCTAACACGTCTTCAGCGCATAACGTGTCTTCACCGTTGCTTTCAATTATTACATCTTTCTTCTCCAACGGCAAGTTTATAGTGAAAATTGCCCCTTCGCCTATTTTGCTCTTAATGGCAATATTTCCATGGTGATTATCCACTATCCTTTTAGTGACCGAAAGGCCCAATCCCGTCCCTTTGTTCAGAGGTTTAGTTGTAAAAAAAGGATCGAATATTTTTAACATATTTTCGTCGCTTATGCCGCAGCCCGTATCTTTTAAAACCAGCTCAACATTATCGCCGAAGACCTGTGTTTTAATAACAAGCTCTTTTTTCTCGGCGTCCGCCATAGCGTCAATAGCGTTTGTAATAATGTTAACCAATATTTGTTGAATTTGGTCGATAGCCACCCACATATCCGGAATCGGCCATTCAAGCAGTTTTATTACTTTAATATTATTCGTTTTAATATGATAATCCACTATATCTAAAGTGTCCAAAATAAGATCATTTAAATTAATCCTTGAGCAATCGTAACCCCTCTTTCTTGAAAAGGTTAACAGGTCGCTTACGATCTTTGCGCATTTAAGGACGCCTTTTTCGGCTTTTTCAAGCACTTTAAAATTAGAGCCTTTTCTATCAATCTCTTCTTTCAGGTACTGAATATAGTTTAGCACTCCCATAAGAGGGTTGTTCAGCTCGTGAGCGGTGCCGGCCGCAAGCAAACCTATAGCAGCCATTTTTTCTGAAAGTATTAAAGCCTCGGCAGCTCTTTTGCGTTCGGTAATATCCCTTATAACGCCGACCGTCCCTATATAACTATTGCAATCTGAATCTGCGTCGTTTGTTTCGTACATACCGGAGCTATTTATCTCCACGGTGACCACCTCTTTTCCGATTCGTTCAATAAAGCCGGGTTTTATTTCCTTGCAGTTTTTAGGCACAAGTTTTACCTGGAGGTTCCTGGTCATTCGCCGCGATGACCTTCGCTCATCAAACAGTTTAGGCGGCTCTTCGTCTTTTACATGGTGGTCTTTAAATCTGGGCACCGCGCTTTCATAACTAATTGCGTCGATGTCGTTGGGCATGATAAGAATGCTAAAATGCTTTCCTATAATTTCTTCAGGCATATATCCAAGTTTTTTTATTGCGCTGTTTAGATAGATTATATTGCCGTCTTTGTCAATTTTGTAGATTATATCGGGCACCAATTCAACGAGGGTCTTAAAGTTCTCTTCTTCGGCTTTCCTAAGCCTCTCAAAATTTATTTCGAGTCTATTGTTAAGCCGTTTTAACTCCTTTTGCGTTCCAATAAGCTCATAATTTTGATTAACGGAATTTTCGTATGTTGATAAAAGCAGGTCTAAGATGTGTTGGCGGGATGAATTTATAACATAGCGCTTGTTCTCAATGTTAACTTCTAATCCCTCATCCGTTTCACAGCTTTTGCTTTTAGTCCGCCCTGTAAGAAGAGTTTCAACTTTTTCAAGCAAATATTTGTTGTCAACCGGTTTGGTGACATAGCTGTCGGCTTGCGCGTGCAGGCCCTTAATAACGTCTTTTGGGTCTGATAATTGAGTAAGCAAAATTATCTTTGTGTCTTTTAGCAAATCGTCATTTTTAACTTTATGACACAATTCAAAGCCGTCCATCACCGGCATCATAATATCGCTGAGGATAATATCAGGCTTTTGCTTTTGCGCAATAGACAGGCCCTCGGCCCCGTTTTCAGCTACGGTTACAATATAGCCGTCCTTTTCAAGGAAGCGCTTCATCACCGTCGCGCTTATATCCGAGTCCTCAACTATCAGGATTTTAGTATTGTTTTTTTGTATATCCATCGATTAAACGCTTTTCGCAAACGAAAACTTATCGGGTAAAGAGATTAAAATGGCGGATATAATGAGTAATTAAAAAATACTGATTATATTTTTAAAATTCAAATCGTATATTTTAACTAAAGGAATGTTAATTTCAAAGAAAATAAATAGCTTGTTGGCTGAGTGTGTGATTATGCGCTAATATTATATTTGATAGCATGTTTTTGGGCAAAAACAGTAGAAAACAAACTGCGCAAAACGATAATCAGCTGACAGCGCTTGCAAAACGGCGCATTTGCAGTGCGGTAAGACTTGGAATTTTAACCGGGTATTAGAAAAAATGTTCGGTTCAAAGCCTATAATAATTAATTTTCCTTGACATAACAAAACCACGACTTTACACTTGATTGGTTTTGTAGTAATTCATTTAATTGCAAATATTTAGAAATTTTTTTGTTTTGTTCACAGTTTGACGCCACGTGATTTAAAATGCGCTGGAACCGCGCGATTAAAGGCTAAGGATGTGTGACAAAATGCTAATTTGTTTTGTCGCGTCGTCCTTATAAAAAGAATCTTAAAACTTAATTCATTAATAACAAAATATAATGCATTTTAAACGCATCGATAAAAGATTGTTGTTCTACTATTTGCTCCCGGCAATAATATCCCTGAGCATTATAACTTTTATTGCCTATAACCGTGGAAAAGAGGCAATAAAAGAGCAGACGTTCAACCACTTGCAATTTGCCGTTGCCACAGCCAAAAGCCGGATTCAAACCCTGATAAAGACGCAAAAGAATATAGCCAGAGAGCTATCCTCGGACAGAATGATTTTGCAAAATCTCTCAAGGCTTTCGCAACCCGGCGCCGGTAGATCATTAATTCTGGAGGAGATGAAGAGATACATTGTTTCCAGGAAAATGTCGCTTTACGCCCCTGACGTCCTGGGCGTCGCTATACTTGACAATGCCGGCAAGGTTGTGTTTTCAACCGAAAATGTTGAGGTCGGCAATGATAGATCAGACAGCGGCTACTTTCTAAAAGTCAAAAACAGCGGATATTTTGGTGATGTTTATTATTCGAAAATATTTCTTGAACCTGTGATCAACGTGTCGGCCCCTATTATTGGAAATGATAATTCAGATTTTTACGGCGTAATAGTTAGCTCTATAAGCGGCAGTTTGCTTGCCGAAATCGCGCGCAGCTCATGGCGGGACGACTGGTATGAAGGGGCTGAAAACGGCGCCCTGGCCGGGGAAACTAAAGATTTTAGCTCAAATTGCGATATATTTATCGTAAACAGCGATAAAAAAATAATAGCCGGTCCAAATTTGGCGAACAAAGGGGAGCTTGATCAATACGCAGACACGCAGCCCGTCAAATTTGCGTTGGCTAAGGGCAGAGGAATGGTTGATGTGTACGCCAATTATAAAGGGAAGCGTATAATAGGGGCGTCGTCATTTATAGAAGAGTTGCAATGGACGGTCTTAGCTGAAAGAGGCTTGTCCGTGACGTTTGCCCCGCTTTTCAGGTTAAGGGCGCAAATGATAACCCTTGCTTTAGCCACATTTGGCGTAATTATGTTAATATCAACCATTATGTCCAATAAACTTACCGGCCCTGTTAATCGCGTCATAGATGCCATTCATATCAGATCAAAAGGCGATATGGATTTCAGGGTAAATCATATTTCGCATGATGAACTTGGAGAGCTTGCAACCTCTTTTAATCAAATGTGCGATGATATTAGGATGGCGACCGTTTCTAAAGAGTATATGGTTAAGGTTTTTATGGGGATAAGCGAGGCGTTAATTGTCACAGACAAGGATTTTAATATAAGAGACGCTAATCCCGCGGCATTAACAATGCTGGGTTATGACAAGGAAGAGCTTAAAATCATAGAGTTTTGCAAAATAGTAAACTATAGCGAAGGCAAGTCCATTAATGTTAATGATTTATTAAAGCATAATCGGGTTAGCGGGAATATTAACGCGACATATAAATCAAAAGCCGGCGGTTATATTCCCGTAAACCTTTCAGCTTCGGCTATTAGAGATTGCAAACACAAAATGCATCCTGATGATTGCAATGATTATAAATTAATAAAAGGGTGCGATTGCAAATCCGTCAACATTGTTATTATTGCGCGCGACATGCGCTCCATAATGGAGCTTGTGCAAAAAGAGAAAGAGCGCGTATTTGAATTAACCACAATTCAGGATATTTCCAAACTGCTCGGCCACACCTTAAATTACAACGATCTCTTTAAGATTATATTAAATTCACTGCACAAAGCGGTTAAGTTTGACATTGCCGGCTCCGTGTTGTGCGGCAACCCAGATGATTTAATTTATGTAAAACAATCGCAAAAAGTTGATGATGATGTTGTCGCCTGGTATAACGATTACCTCCTGAAAACATTTTGTAATTTAACGTCAAACAACCACGGAAACTGCGCGAAAGAGGTTGTCATGCTGCCTTATGAAGAGGCCTCTGTTAACGCCGAAGGCAAAGATAGCCCTGAACAACAAATAAAATCATTTTTCAATGTCCCTTTGATGATAAAAGGCAAAGTATTGGGCATTATCAATATAGCGTCATTTCAAAAAGATGCGTTTACGTCAAACCATATTCGCATGTTGTACACTGTCGCAAACCAGGCGGCTATCTCTATCCAGCATTTAATAGCGATTATAGAGCAGGAGAAGGGGAAGTTGGCGTCTGTTATAAGGGACATGGCCGACGGTGTTGTGGTGACGGATATCAAAGGAGTGATTAATATGATAAACCCGGCAGGGGAAAAACTTATGAAATTGTTGTGCGGCGAAAAGTTTGGCGATCAATTGACGCGTCTTGCCGATTATTCCCTGAAGGAGCCTTTTAATGATATTCTGACCGGTAAAAAGGATTATGTTTCATGCGACCTGGCCTTGACCAGGGATTTTGAAGAGATTATTATATCCGCCCTTATATCGTCGTTTAAAGAAGGCGGGGTTAATATCGGCATTGTAATTGTTTTGCGGGACATATCCCGTGAGCGCAAACTCAGTGAACAGCTATTGCATAAGGAGAAGCTTTCGTCCCTTGGCGAAATGATATCCGGCATTGCGCATGAAATAAACAATCCTTTGGCCGGTATCATGGGATTTGCGCAGATTTTAATGATGGAGCCCGGGCTTAATAATGAGGCGAAGGATAAAATAAATAAAATCTTTATGTTTAGCGATCGCGCAAAAAGAATAATTCAGAATCTTTTAACATTCGCACGCGCGCATAAGCACGAAAAAACTCAAATAGATATAAAGGAACTGGTTGAACAATCTTTTGAGATGCTTGAGCATCAGATGATGTTAAGCGAAGTCGCGATTGTAAAAAATATTGACCCGGAATTGCCGAGAATAACATGCGACAAATACCAGCTGCAACAGGTCTTTTTCAACCTTATTAATAACGCTTACCAGTCCCTTGCCGAATACCACGGAAAACGAATGTTTGAAATGAGTATTTCAAAATTAGAGAAAACTATAGTGATCTCATTTTTTAACACAGGCAAAGGCATACCTGACAAAATAAAAGAGAAATTGTTCGACCCTTTCTTTACTACAAAAAAAAGCGGCAAGGGAACCGGCATGGGATTGAGCATCGCCTACGGTATTATAAAGGAGCATGGCGGCTCTATTTTTATTAGCGAAAAAGCCGGGGAGGAAGGCGTTGTCTTCAATGTGGAATTACCGGTTGATGACGCCGTTGCCGCGGCAATTACCAATACTCATGATGAGAGAGTCGGCTCTGAGCCTGCGGCTCTTCCCGTTAACGTGCCAAAATTGAATGTGCTGATAGTTGATGATGAGGAGGCTATAACCGAGACGGTGTCAAATCTTTTAACTATGGAAGGGCATGTTTGCGATTCGGCAAAGAATGGAAACATTGCTATTGAAAAACTGGAATCCCACAAGTATGACATTATAATATCAGACATTAGAATGCCGGAACTTGACGGCAAACAACTGTTTGACTATATGAAAACAAAGGACGCGAATCTGGTAAACAAATTTATTGTTATCACGGGCGAAGCAATGAACCCTTCCACAATGTCGTTCTTAACCGACAACAATATTAGTTACATTCCAAAGCCGTTTACAGTGGAAGAGATTAACAAAGTTATTGCCGGTGTTGTTAATCGGCAAGTTGAGTAAAAACGGAACATCCCCTAATATCTCTACATGAAAAACTTCGCATGCTTTTGGCTTTTTCTTTTCCGGCTTCTCCATCTTTAAATTAGGATTCACATACTATTTTGTTAATCCAAAATCAGTTTTGCGTTTTGATTTCAAAGCTAAATCTTGCCCTGATGCCTCTGGATTTCTATCAATAATCTGAATGTTTAATAAAAATGCGGGTTTAACCTCTAATCATTTTTTTACTCTCAAATTACACAATCCCGGTATAATTATTTTGATGCTTTAAAAGGTATTTCTGAAGCTCTGAGTGAGCGATAGCGTGTGGGCTCTTTTATTTTTTTTCATTTAAATATTAAATCATAAACGATTATGCATCCAGGACTTATAATTACCATTTCAGTTGTTCTTCAGTTTGTGGCCGCGTTTTTTGCGGTGCGATTAATATGGATTACTAAAAGGTATACTTCATGGATACTGATTTCATCAGCTGTAATATTAATGGGTGTAAGGCGTTCTATTACGTTATATAGGATTTTTTCAGGAGATATAACCCGCCCGCCGGATTTATCCGCGGAATTAGTGGCGTTAACCATATCATGTTTAATGCTTTCCGGCATAATCTGGATTGCTCCTCTTTTCTATTCAATTAAACGTTCACATGAAGCGATTGCTAAAAGTGAAACCCAGTATCGAAACCTCTTTAATAACGCATATGACGCTATTTACGTAATTGATCCAACAACCTACAATATTTTAGATTGCAATGTGAAGGCCGGCAGGATGGTTAAATACGGCATAGATGAGCTTAAAAATATGTCTTTCCTCGATATTAATCAGCCGCGTTGCCGAGACACTATAATAAACGCATTAAAAGCAATTAATGAAAAAAGCGCAAACTCTGAAATACCGGAAGTTTACCAGAAGACCAAAGATAATAAACTTATCCCGGTAGAGATCTTTGCAAGCATGGTTAATATAGAAAATAAAATAGTTTGCCTACTAGATGTTCATGATATTTCAGATCGCAAAATAGCGGAAAAAGAACGGTTGCGCGCGGAAGAGCGCCTTGCAAGTTTTGGGCAGATACTTGAAGATTCAGTAAACGAGATATACATTTTTGACGCAATAACGTTAAAATTTATTCAAGTCAACAGAAAAGCGCGAGAAAACCTTGGTTATTCAATGAACCAGCTAAAAGAGCTTAATCCCATGGATATAGAACCTGAGTTAACAAAAGGGGCTTATTCTAAATTAATTGAACCGTTGCAAACAGGCGAAAAAGATAATATTGTTTTTACAACCGTTCATCAACGCAAAGATCAATCATTGTACGACGTTGAAGCGCATATTCAACGCATAACATTTAAAACAATTCCCGCTTTTGTGGCTATTATTTTAGACATTACAGAACGAAAACAGATGGAAAAAGAGCTGTTAAAAACTCAAAAACTTGAGTCTGTGGGCATTCTTGCCGGAGGCATTGCGCACGACTTTAACAATATTTTAACAGCGATACTTGGCAACACGGAACTTGCAATAATGCTTTCAGGATCTGACAGCAAAGTTAACGGCATTTTAAAGAATGTTGAAAGCGCTTCGCTAAAAGCAAGAGCGCTTACTCAACAACTGCTCACTTTCTCAAAAGGGGGCGAGCCGGTTAAAAAGACAATTGTTATATCCGGCATTTTAAAAGAGTTTGTCGAGTTTCCACTTAGAGGCTCAAACGTAAAAGCTGAATTTGACGTTAGCGAAAAGTTATGGCCGATTGACGCGGATGAAGGTCAAATTAATCAGGTAATCAGCAATCTTGCCATTAATGCGCAACAGGCAATGCCGCAGGGAGGCGTATTAAATGTTAAAGCTGTGAATCTGCATGAACAAGATTTAGAGAAAATTCCTTCTTTAAAACAAAAGGAATATGTAAAGATATCTTTTACGGATAACGGCATAGGCATATCAAATGCTCTTCTGCCAAAGATTTTTGATCCATATTTTACAACAAAACAAAAAGGCAGCGGCCTTGGGCTTGCGTCGTCATATTCCATAGTTAAAAACCACGGAGGATTAATAACAGTGGAGTCTGAATTGGACGTTGGCGCTTCATTCCATATATATTTACCGGCGTCATCCACAAAAACCGTAAAAAATGATTCGAAAAAAGACGATCATTTATACGGAGGTGGAAGGGTCTTAATCATGGACGACGAGGAAGATATACGCGATATGGCAAACAAATCCCTTTCCCATATAGGGTATGAGGTCGAGTGCGCGGTTGACGGCATAGAAGCCATTGAGCTATATAAAAGATCAAAAGTGTTAGATAATAAACCGTTTGACGTAGTCATACTGGATTTAACCATACCTGGAAGCATGGGGGGCGAGGAAACTATAAAAAAACTTAAGGAAATAGACCCTGCCGTTAAAGCCGTATCGGCCAGCGGTTATTCCAACAGCCCTGTCATGGCGAATTTTGAAAAATATGGGTTTAATGGTTGCATTGCAAAACCATTCAAAATAAAAGAGATCAATAAACTATTGATTAAAATAATAAAAGCGTAGGCCCATAATGAAAGAGCTTGAATTATTATTCCCTGAATTCAAATTGTAATAATTACAAACAAAACCTGCGTATGCGCATTCGTATTTCTCATAAATTTCCTTTTGCGCAATTTCATGCCATGTCTTATCTTGCAATATATCAGGAGGTTACGGCTAAATTTATTAAATATTTTGTTTAGGTTCTGTCTTTCGGCACATTCTTTGCTATATAATAGAACCTATTTCATGCATATTTTATTATCTATTTAACTGTTAATATTTTTGCGAGTAAGTTTTAACGCGGAATTTTACAAGAGATTTAAAGGAGAAGATATTTTGAAAAAATTAATATTTGCGACATTGATTAGTTTATTATTAGTTTCTACAACGGAAATGCCGGCAAACGCTGAAGATAGCGGTGTGCTCAAGCAAAACGATCATTTAGAAGCGTACACGCTTGAAGACCAGCATGAAATATCACACACATTACAAAAAGATACGGAAAAAGTCATTGTTTCATTTGATATGAAACTCTCTAAAAAGTTTCATCAATGGCTAAAAGAAAAAGATGACTCTTATCTGGCTGACAGGAAAACTGAATATATCATTGATATAAGAGGAATGCCCAGTATTATAACATGGCTTTTTGCCGGCCCAAAAATGCGAAAGTATGGATTTCAAATCCTTTTGATAAAAGAGGGTGATTTAGGCGATAAACTCCCAAAACAAGAAGGCGAGTTTACAGTTATAGAACTTGATTCAAATCACAAAGCAACCAACATCAGTTTCCTCAACAATATCGACGCAATTACAAAAAGCATTGAGTGATTGGATAAAGTAATGAGAAATATAGCCGGCCGCTTAACATTGGTTTCTTAATGTCAATGTTTCTGTTTTTCTGCGGCTTTTTAATGCCGCCCTTTTCTCTATGTTAGCCTCATATTCACATATCAACCAAAACAGAATTAAGCTTTGATTTGAAAGCTTAATTCTGTCCTTAGTCCCTGTGCCACACCGGCGCTTGCTAATTACGGAAGCAATGAATTTAAACGGTAGCCTTCTGCCGTCTAAGCATTTTTTATAACCTGATCCTTCCAGTATATCCTCTAAATTTGCAATTTTTTTGTGTCTATTCAGCGTAAAATACACCCCCCGTCCGCAAAGCGGCCTCCCCTTTATTTAGAGGGGATGTTAAATCGGATTTATTTCCACAAAGTCCCCTCTAATAAGAGGGGATTTAGGGGTGTGTATAGTCATGTGAAAATACGCTGAACAGTTACTAAATCATAAATTGTTTTGCGCCTCCGGTAATCTTCCAAATATTGGTTCAAATCCCCGGATTTAACCAACCCCATATAATTATTATTCCTCCTTTTTGATATACGCTTTGATGATATAATTTTAATATGAGGTTTATGGCGACAAATCAGCCTATCTGCATGGGGAAATAATTAAAGAAAAATAAATAGACATGGCAGACAAGAAACTTAAAAAACATGGGAATATAGACAATGTATCCTTTATTTCAGGCAAAGCGCCGGCAATGCCCAGAAGAATACTTGAGATTTTTATCCTCATGGTTATATACATTGTCACCGCAAGGGTAGGGCAATTGATGGCTATTTCGCCCGGCAATGTAACCCCGGTTTGGATACCCTCAGGCATAATATTAGCGGCTGTGCTTTTACGAGGTTATTGGATTTGGCCCGGAATCTTTCTGGGGGCATTCTTGGGAAATACATGGGCTTATTTTGACGCCGGCTCTTTTTTTCAAATAGGAATAACTGTTTTTTCAGGTTTGCTGAACGGCGCCGGCGATGTCCTTTGCGCGGTAGTTGCCGCTTATTTGATTAACAAAACGGCTAAAACAAAAGAGATTTTTGACAAAAGCGCCTACACGGCGCTTTTTATACTCTTTGGCTTTATTGTTGGCCCTTTAATTAGCGCTATTTTTGGGGTAGGAGGGCTGTGTTTAGCAAAAATTGTTATGTGGGAAAAGTTTCTTTATACATTCGCCACATGGTTAACCGGCGACGGAGTAGGCGCGTTGGTGTTGGCGCCGGCTTTAATTACGCTGTTTAACAAGGAATACCGGGACTTCCACAAGAATAAACTCATTGAAGTCATCTTATTTCCCTTTGTCTTGATCGGGATAACAATCCTATGTATGACTAATCACTATTTTATCGGTATACATACTTCGCTATTTTTAATTGTTCCAGTGTTTTTATGGGCGTCATTCAGGTTAGGGCGGTTTGTGACTTTTCATAGTATTGTCTTAACCTCGGCAATATTAATCTATTGCACTGTCAAAGGTTACGGCCCTTTTGTAGACACAACCATGAACAAAACATTAGTAGAGCTGCAATTTTTTATCACTATCATGACTGTAACCATTTTTATGTTAACGTCAATAATCACGGAGCGTAAAAGAAGCGGCTATCGTATTCGCAAGCTATCGCAAGCTCTGCATCAAAGCCCCACATCTGTTCTTATAACCGATATTAACGGCAATATAGAATACGTAAATCCTCAGTTTACAACAACTACCGGCTATTCGCCTGAAGAAGTTTTAGGCCGAAATCCCGCATTTTTAATTTCGGAAAAGCAATCCCATACTATATATACCGAGATAGTGGACACGATCAAGATAGGCAATGAGTGGCGTGGGGACCTGTTAAATAAAATGAAAAACGGCAATTGTATTAGGGAGCTGGTTTCAATATTGCCGGTAAAAGATGAAAACGGATCAATTACTAATTTTGTGGGTGTAAAAATAGACGACACCGAACGCATAATAGCGGAAAAAGAGTTGCGTAAAAGCAGCTCTAACCTTATCAAAGCTCAACATATAGCGCACATAGGAAATTGGGTATGGGATATAACAAACAATAAAATTGAGTGGTCTGATGAAATTTATAATATTTTCGGGGTAAATAAAAATGATTTTGATTGCTCATATGAATCCTTTATAGACTTAGTGCATCCTGATGACAGGGAATTAGTTAAAAAGTCGGTAAACGATGCCTTATATAAAGATGCTGAATACAGCATTGAACATCGCATAATAAGGCCTGACGGCACAGTGCGCATAGCGCTTGAACAAGGGGAAGTCACTTTTAATAATGAAGGAAATCCGGTTGGAATGTTCGGCACGGTTCATGATATAACGGAAACAAAAAAATTGATGGATGAGCTAACCAAAACACAGAGACTTGAGTCCTTAGGGGTGCTTGCCGGTGGTTTGGCGCATGATTTTAATAATATATTGTCCGCTGTTTTGGGCAATAACAACCTGGCAATGCTTCTTTTAAATGATGGTCAAACTGACAAGGTTGCTGAATCGCTTTCGAAAATGGAAAAAGCCACAATGCGCGCTAAAGACTTAACTCAACAGCTGTTAACTTTTTCAAAAGGCGGCAATCCTGTAAAGAGAACGGTTTTTGTAACGCGTCTATTAAAAGAGACCGCTGATTTCGCGCTCAGAGGGACTAATGTCCAGTGTGATTTTAATATAGCCCATGATCTTCGCCAGGTGGAAATAGACGAGGGGCAAATAAATCAAGTGATTAACAATATTGTTATTAACGCCGCGCAAGCCATGCCTGATGGGGGCAATATTGAAATACGGGCGGAAAATATTAACAAATCCGGTGAAATGATAACAACATCGTTAATGAATGAACAACTTATTAAGATATCTATAACAGACCATGGTCCGGGAATAAAAGAAGAGATTCTTTCAAAAATATTTGATCCGTTTTTCACTACAAAGCAAAAAGGGAACGGCCTCGGCCTGGCATCTTCATACACAATAATAAAAAACCACAACGGTGTGATTAAAGTTGACTCAACTCCGGGAAAAGGCGCGACATTTACTATTTATCTCCCTGCTTCGTTAAAAGAGACGAAAAACTATATCCCCGGAAAGGATGAACCAGTTAATGGACATGGAAAGGTGCTTGTAATGGACGATGACGACTCTATTAGAGATATGACCAAACAGGCATTGAAAGTTGTGGGATACGAAGTTGAATGCGCAAAAAATGGCGAAGAAGCATTAGAAATATACAAAACCGCAATGAATACTGAAAAACCATTTAGCGTTGTTATAATGGATTTAACAGTGCCGGGCGGAATGGGAGGAAAGGAAGCTATCAAAATATTGCGCAAAATAGACTCAAATGCCAAAGCCGTGGTTTTTAGCGGTTATAGTAACGACCCGATCCTTTCCGAATATCGCAAGTACGGTTTTAACGGTTTTCTATCCAAGCCTTTTAAGGTTCAGGAGATGAATAGCCTATTGCAGAAAATAATTAAACAAAACTGAAAAAGCGCGAATTACGCTAATTTACTTGTGGCCTGCTGCCGTGTTTACATCAGTAAATCCGTTAATACATTTGTTAAATGTTTCCAATGTTTCAGGGGACGAGTTGATGCGCCAATCAGCCTCGCCTTCGCCTCGTTTATCATAATTAAACCAGATTAACAGCTTTAGTTCAGGCGAATTATTTATGTTTTTAAATGCGTCTTCTATCCATTCCGCTTTGCTGCGCGACGCAGATTCCGCGCAACCGATTTCAGCGATCATAACAGGTTTGCCTGGGGCAAGTTTGTTTAATCGTTTCAAGGCTTTGTTAAAAATTTCGCTAAATTTTATCCATTTTGAATATGGCCTTTTCGGGTCTTCATCTCCCCAGTTATAACCATCAAGCCCAATCCAGTCCACAAATTGATCTCCGGGATAATATTGCTCCATTTGATTCCACTTTTCATCGGGAAATGATTTTACGCCAGGTGACCAGACCCAAACAACATTATGGCAACCCTCTTTTTTTAATAGATTGTGCAAGTATTGCCACACAGCCTTGAATTTATCAGGATTCCCGTTCCATGAAAACCAGTTCCCGTTCATTTCAAACCCCGGCCTTATAAACACCGGTTTGCCCCATTTTTTGCACTCCTTGGCCCACTTAATAAAGTAAGAATCAAACCGCTTATTAAGAATAGCGTCCAAATAGTCCATCTCTTTGCTACGTCCCCATATATCCAATTCCCATGAAATCATCGGGACAGAGCCGGCCTCGTCAATAATCTTAATGTAAGATAATGGAAACCCCCGGTTTAAACCAAGGTCTCTGAAAAACATTACAACCGCAGGCTTTTCGCTTAAAATTGAGAGATTTTTGTTAAGCTCATCCCTGAATTGTCCTGGATTCCATGCAATTTGATAGATGCCAAAAGATTTTGAGTTAGATTGGTTCTTTAGAGATGTGGTTGCCGGCTCATGCAGCCCACTGCCTTTAACAGGCGCAATGAACGTTATAAACAGCAGCAGGATAAATCCGATTTTTGTAAAACGATGAATCAAAATATAGAAGCCTTGTTAAATATTTAAGTAATTAACCATTGCGTCTTTATGCTTTTGTGAATGCGCTTTTTTTAAAAAGCGATTGAATCATTCGGTATAGGTTGTATAATACCTATATATGGCGTCCGAAATAATATATTGGCAAAAAGCCAAGATACAAAAGAAATATATAATTGAATTAAAAATTCAATCCGTCACAAAAACATATAAATACCCCAAAGGCGTTAGGTTTAGCCTGGTTTGCGTTAATTTCAGAACAAAAGAAAAAATCTTGTTCGATAACCATTATCCTAAGAAAGAGCATATACATATCTTTGACAAGGAAGTTCCATATAACTTTGTTTCATACAATCAGCTAATAGACGATTTCAAAAAATTAGTATATGATAATTTTGGAGTAATAATATGAAAACACTAATAGTGTCGCTAAAGTCATCCGGTGAAGTTTTAAATGATTTTAAAAATGCATTCAAGAAAATCAATGTTCATAGGAAAAACCCTCATTTTGAAATCTCATTTGATTCAAAAAAAGATTTTATAAAATTTGTCAACAACATAGATATACTCTCAATGATTTTAAAATTCAAGCCAAAATCAGTTTACGAATTATCAAAATTGTGCAATAAAGATGCCTCTAATTTAAACAAAATCATTAATTTCTTTTGCGATTTTGAAATTATTAAAATAAAGAAACAGAAAATAGCCGGCAGAGAAGTAAACACCCCTATTGTGGAATATGATAACATTCAGTTTAATTTAGCTGCGTAAGCATGTTTACTGGTTCCAATATTTTCCTCTGGTTGCCAAGCAGGGATTTTGGAGCAAGGTGGAAATTGTTGGTTAAATATCGCGGGTTTGAACCAACTTCGCTTTTACTTTTTCCTTGCCCGGTTTATCCGGGCAAGGTTAAGCGCTTAAAAAGTGTTTGATTTAGGGCCGGTATTATCGACCAACTCGTAAATACCCATTTCCCCTCGACGGATCTTGCCATTCTCCTCTAGTTTGTCCCACACCTCCTGAGGGAAATTATTTGGAGGCCGTATACCAACAATGCCCGACTTTCTACCTCCACTCAAAGCGCTGCCGCCCAATGTTGACTCAGCGTCAAGCTGCGTCAGCCTGAGGCGTTTTTTAAATGTCTTATACGCTTTTTTAAGGTAATCCGGGTTATTAATATCTTCCGTCGCGTCGTTGCTCATGGTTTCTCTCCTGTTAAAGAAATGTTGTTTAACTAATTAATTAGAATATTTTAATATAATTTCCGCTTTTAATGCACCATGAAAATCTAAAATGTCAATTTAGATTTTCATGGTATATTACAATATACAGAATTACCATAACCTGACGGGCAGAGAGCTTTTAAGAGCAGAACAAAACCCCGGCAACCCGCCTCCCCTCAAAAAAGAGGGGATTGAGGGGGGGCTGTAAAACCGGCGTTTTAGAATAATAATGTCTGATCCAGGTTTGCCCTATTCTAATCCTTGCGACACTGTCGCAAATTTAACCATATTTTGAAGAACCTAAACAAAAAAGAAGGTAATTTGCCTGACATATATTTTCCCTTAATAAATATAACTTTGATTTTTCTGGTTTATATTGATTATAATGCAAAAAAAAATGGCTTGGGGTCTCCCCGGCCGGCGGAAGGCCTCTCTTATGAGAGGCTTTTTGTTTTTATGGAAACACTTTAAGTCCAGCCCCTTCAATCTCTCCTCCTTTTCTGGAGTATATATCTGAGTCATTTGAGAACAGCTCTGTTTCTAAAAAATTTAACAAAGATTATTTGACTAAATAGGTTGAATATTTTAATTTCAATCTTCCAATGCCAATTAATTATTGATAAACAGGCCGGACTTTGATAATTTAAAAAACAAGCGGGTAAGTCCTATAATGTGCCTTTGGCGCTTCCTTCCATAGGTTGGCTACGAACCAGAGGACATAGGCATTATAGGGGCCGCTTTTTGCCACTTTATCACGTCGCCCATTTCAAGCCTTTAGCCGCGTATTCGTTTACCAATTCAAAAACGGTTTTGCATTTTGATTTAAAAAGCGTTAACTTCATCGCGTATATTAAAATACAGGCAAAATCCGTAGCGTTCCGTTTATATCAAAATATGGAACGCTAATTGGTTAGCATGTTTTATACGGGGCACAAATTTAACTATATTTTGAAGTGTCTGTGCAAAAAATAGGATAATTTGGCTGTCCCAAATTTTGTCATAAGTTATTTGCATAAACAACCATTTCGTTGAGTTTCATTATTTAAAGTATTAACAAAATGGTTGTTTATCAAAATATATTTGACATCTTTTTTAAAGTCTGTGATAATAATCAAAGCTCATCTGCCATGTGTAGAAGGAGTAACGATGCCGTTTAATATTTATTTATTGAGCGGCATCAGCCTTTTTATAAGTTTCATATTCTTTAAGCAATTTCCTCTTTTTGTGCTCTTCCTTAACAATGTACGCCGTCCATGGCAATATATAACCTTTACGTTCCGCAAGAACAACAAGATACTCCAGTTTTTCCAACCAAAGTAAAATCCTCTTTTCGCTTCTCCTTTTGTTCCGCCATACTTTAATAACATTTTCATCGGCATGTTCAATTATTGGACTAGGCCATCGTATTCTTTCACACCTTTTAAAGTCCGGTAATCTCTCAGTTTCATTAAAACCTTCAGAGATAAGATGCCAAAAAGTAGCTTCTTTCCCTCGTTCAAGTGGATATCTTTTTAATCCAATTCTCTGCCCTATGAAGAATGGTTTTGTTTCAATAAAATCCTTTCTAAAGCAACTATACAGGGCTTCTAGATACGGTTCCCATTCTCCATCATAATCAGCAAAAAGCACAAGTTCCGGCAACCATTGAGGTTTATTATTCATCTTCCAACCCCTGATGCATGCCAACGGAACAAATTAAATTTTCTTTCCAACAATAATGTGGATTTAGTTAATTCATAATGCGATTTTCTTCTTATTTTATCAACTAATGAAAGTTTAACGGCGCTGCCGGCAAGACTACGGTTAACATATGATACCGCGCCCATTATCAAATCCGCGAGCTGCAACAATTCAACCTCATGCGACCTTACGGTCTGCACTCGTTCAATAATCTCTCGCTTAAAATCATACATATTATTGCAAAGGACTTTATGCAATTTTGCAACTTTTGTTGCGCCTTGAGTATCTTTAATATCAATATATATACGATAACGCGCATTAGGACTAATAATAACCTTAAGCATATCAAAATACATTTTGTAATACCATGTGTCATGATCCTGTCCATACCTGTCATGTCTAAGTTTTGATTTGTCAGGCACAATCAGACTACGGAAATGTAGGTCATCATTGTCAAAAAAATAATCTATCAAATCAGAATAAAAATCTACTTTTGAAGGCGAAACTTTGGTCCATTTAATTTCAAAATCGGTTTTCAATCCATGCTTTATCTTAATCTGGCGAATGCGATTAAAAATTTTATGTGATTTTTCAAACGAGCACCATACCGCCCCTAAAACCATGGCTTTTTGATGATCGTTTTCTAAATGGCAGCTTTCGTCGCAATATATATTGTAAATTGGATTCATTACTTTGATCTCTTAAAGATTACCTATTTAAAGTAAATATAGCCTTTTTTTATTATCTATTTGAAAATACGCGACAGTGTCGCATATTTTCATCACGCCGCCCATTTCAAGCCTTTAGCCGCGTATTCGTATATCAGTTCAAATACGGATTTGCATTTTGATTTAAAAAGCGTAAACATCGTAGCATATATTATAATACGGACAAAATCCGTAACCTTCCGTTTATGTCAAAATATAGAACGCTAATTGGTTCGCATGTTTTATACGGAGCTCAAATTTAATCCTATTTTGAAGTTTTTAAATAAAAAAGCGAACAATTTGCCTTTCGCAAATATTGTCATATGCAAACATATAGTTTCTTTAACGTAATGCACAATTCAATACGAATGACTTTATCTTTTTTTTATCTGTAGATAATCTAAGAGCTTGAGTAGCAAATTTCTTTTTTGCTTCTTTAATATTTTTTTCAGATATCCTGTTTTTACTATTATCATCCATCTCCCATTGGTCACACAGAAACCATCCAACTAAATAAATACCATGATCGCAACCACTCTCACTAAGATATCTATTCAAAAGCTGAGTTTTCATAGCGGTATTTACCTCCTTATGCCAACATCCTTTGACTTCAATAAAGACGCGAACATGCTCTTGTTTTGAAGGTATAAAAACAGCAACATATATATCTAGTTCTTCTCCAGAGCTTCCTTCTTTACCATGTTTTTCCTTAATTACAACTTCACGGTTTATTAAAACTCCGCTTTGTTTTAAGTCTTCCGTTAAATGGACTTTAATACTATTTGACAAATTTTTCTCAGGTTTCGGCTTAAACATTTTGTTAGGCCTTTCATCCCAGAGGGTATATGCTGTTGGGTTTTCTCCTTGAAGTATCATCTCATACTTTTTTAGCGATTCTATTATGGCCTCAAGTAAATGCTCTGCATTTAGAATTAATCGTGAAGATGGATTTGTCGTAATCGAAAGAAATTCGTCTGGCGATAGAGGTTCCCAATTTACGCGTCTCATATTCTCACGTGCATTTACTAAATAAAAGTTCAGCGAGCTAAATTCTGGTAATTCTTTTTGAATACGCTCAATTACCCTAATAGCTTCTGGAGTACCTTTTGCTACTAATGAATGCAATAAACTTTCGCGATAATCTGACAGCTTTTCACGGGAAGATACCTCGCTGCCTACTTTATTATCAGGATCGTATAACCTAGGAAAATTTTTGTTTAACCAAATAAATAATTCGGCTGTACTTTCTTCGCCTATACGATCAGGAAGATTTTTGGAGTCATGAAATACGAAACTATCCGGCATAGACATCAACACATCTTTACCAAAAGCCGTTTCTTCTTGGATGGCAGCCCAAATGACATGCCAGCCGGCATCATCGGCTTGAGCAAGTAATGCCAGCGCTGACGCTTTGGCCCTATTTAGAAATTTGCTATCCTTGCTCAATGGAAGCTTTAGTAGCGATTCTGCATATGATTTGGTTTTCTGGTCTTTTACCATCAACAGATATGAAATTAAATCTTGAAAACAGCTAGACTTGAGAGAAGCGTCTTTAGCTTTGTTCAGTAATGCTTCCTGTAACCGTTTATCTAAACAATTTATTATTTTACGTATAATGTAAAGATGGTCAAATTGTTTATTTTCTTTGTCGATCAACACAAGCAATGTGTCTATAAATTCTTTGGGTATTTTTTGATATGCCTGTTTTGTGATTTTTTCAAAAATATTGTTTTCGCTTTCATCATTACTATTATTAGGATATGCAATAATAATAGAAACCCAATTTTTCCATATATCGTTTGATAAGTTATTTAAAAATTCAGGTTCTAATTTATCCAGTATTACGAAGACCTTATAGCCTGCCATTGCGGGTGGGTAATAACTGTTTTTCTTTAACCAACAATGAGTATTGGCATCATTTTCTAATATGTATTTCTTGCCCGCATTGACAATTCTTTCTTTAACAGACCTATCACACACGGTCCAACCTGGGAGGCTCATAAGATTTGCATTAAATCTGTTTTCATAATATTCGCTATCATCCCCTCTTGCCATTTCGTTGCACAATTGCACCCACGCGTAGGAATCTCCATTCTCAAATTGATCCAGGCTTGTCTTAATTCTTTCGTGTATGGAAGGGATAATTTTGTGTTGTTTTTCTACTTTGTTTTGGTTAGGCTTTGAAATTATTTCTTTATATTTTCTATCACACATACGCATTTCTTCTGCTAAAGGTGAATTTATTTCTACTGCATCAAAATATACTCGAAATTTATCAGCCAACTGTTGGTTTTCGCGCATTGCCTGTGAAATTAATTCTATATGGCCTAGATTATCTTGTTTAAAAATATCATGAATAATTTCTATCCAAATTTTCTTTCTTTTTTGTGCTTTTTCAGTTTTTAATTCATTAATTAGCCACTCTAAATCATAATCAAACAGAATCTGAGGTTTAACAAAAGGTGATACAAGCATATGGCTTTTATAAATGTTAATTTTCTTGACTAAAGCTCTTATTAGATTCTTTCTTGTCACTTCTAATACATCTGGAAGTACTTTATCTTCAGATTCTCCATTTGGAATGGGACATATATCTAAATAATTATCTAGTTTAGGAATGATAGCTTCAGCAAAGACATCAATAATCTCCCTTTTATCTATATGTTGCAATGAACAGAATAAAATGTTTTCAGATAGTTTTGTAAGTGTAAACGATAAATCTCCTTTTTTACGCGAAATCTTACTTACCCATTTTAATGCAGAATGTAAATCATTAATCTTTAATTGCTCTGCAAAGTCTAATATAAAACCTGCATAACTCCCGTGGAAGTTCTCATTTTTAGGTGGAGTTAATACGTCGAAAAGTTCTTGAGTAGATAGATGCTTCGGCCACAATGCTCGTAAAGCGCAACCTTTCAATTGGTCATCCTTGTCGTCCTCCTGCTTCATTATGACAAGCGGTTTGAGGCGTAGCAGAGTTTTGTAGTCGGCAACTAGAGACACGGCATGCGCAGCTTGGTCACGTATATGAATGTTATCTAAATGATCAAGTGTAACGTCGGCTAATAAATTCTGAAGGGATTTGATTTTACACGTTCCAGCAATTTTAATAGCCACTCTACGAACCAGAAAGTGTTTAGTTTTATCTTTAATATAAGGCTTTAGTTGAGTATCTATATCAGGATGTTTTAGTTTATTATACAGAGAATAATGTCTCCAGTTAGTATCTGTTATTCTCTGTTGTTCAAATTGTCTGAGTAATGATGAGACTAAATCTTTTTTCAATCCATATTCCATACTGATAACGTCACTTAATAATATTGATTGTGGATCCGATTTAATTAATTCTTTAAACACCTCTGGCATAATTGAGCACAACCATGCGGTCGTCTCTTTTAGTTGTGGAATAGCCATTTGATCAGGATCACTTGAAAGGAAAATCAATGATTTGATTTGTCGAATAGGAAGTTGATGTGACGATAAATATCTAGCGGCTAGAAACTCTGCGTAAGATTGGTGCGCAAAACCAAACCGGCAAGGGCCTCTGCTTGAAAATAGTCCAGTGTGTTGTATAACTTCTCGTAAATCTCTTTCAACAAAACTGAAAGTGCGATTTTCAGAGGTCTCATCACCTTCTTGCAACATTTGCAGTGTTAAGTCTGTTTCTTTATAATCTAAGATATTCTCTTGTAAACAAACCGAAGTGCGGTTGCAGAATGTCATGACGGCGGCAATACGTGATGCTAGCGCTAGGCGTTTAGCTGTTGATAACGTTCCTGTTTTTTGTGTTGCCAGGCGTTCAGGGTTGTTTTCAGTACAAAGATGCTCACAACCTCGAAGAAATAATTCTGGTCGAGTGTCAGGGAATTGTTGTTTGTTTTTAAATTCTTCTAGTAGAAACTTTAGTGTTATTGGATTGCTTGCCAATGATTGAATTTCTTTCTTTTTAATTGCTTCTATGAAACTAGAAGAATCTAATTCAAGAATTTTCGCTGCGACTTCTACATCTTTTCTCAGAAGAGGGGCCAGTTCGTAGGTTTCAACATTATCTTCGCCCCAAATGGCGTCAAATTCGTCCTTTAATATTTCTGGAAAATCAGTAGTTCGGCATGAAATCCTTAAGTTTAGGCGGCTTGCATGTTCTTTGAATTTATGAAATTGATTGCGAAGAATGATTGCTAACGTATTAATTTCTAATAGACATTCATCCAGGCTGTCCAAAAAAAGATGTAGATGGTGTTGGCCTCCCTGCCATGATTGTATTGTTGGTGATTCAAAAATATCACGAATTAATCTGCTTTCATCACTATATTCGTTTAGATTCGTGTAAATGAGTTTGCCACCATTTCCACGAATCTGGCTTTTAAGAATATCAAATTCTGATTTCACGGTAATAGTTTTACCAATTCCAGGCTGACCAAGTAATATTAAACATGGAGTTTCTCGGATTTCTTCAAAAGCCACTACACCTTTATGGTAATAACGCGCATATTTTGATTCAGGATCTACAAAGAATCCGTCGTCATCAAAACTTATTGTGCCAGTAGGGGCACACCAAAAACGTTTCCAAGGAAAAATATTTTTAATCATTATTGTTGTGTCTACTTAATGGTTTTTATCCTTCTAAAATTATTAGTCTTTCGCTCATGTATTTTGCCATATATTATTCATTCATTCAAAATACCTCTGCATAAGTGTGTTGAAGTGGTTGTTTCTTTCGTTTAATAATTTACGCATTTTTTTTATTAAGATTGTTTAACTATTGAATTGGATTTGTTGCGTAGTTCAATCGATGGCACAGGAATTATCACCGACTTCAACTTTTCGCCTGTTAAATATCCTATGGTTACTGATAATACATAATATTTATAGGCACTCCACATCAAATGCAAAATATATTTTATGTGCCTCATAATCTTTTCTTGGGTCGTTTATACTGAATTTTTTTTATTTTCAAAATTTCCCAATATCCGCTTTTTTAATTGGGCAACAGACTGTTGCCTAAATTCAAATTCTCCGGCAATATTCTGTTTTTTTAACAATTTTTTCTTCGATGATGACTCCAACTCAAAACTGTCCACACTGGGGACAGTTTTGAGTTTTCGCTATAAGTCTCATAGATTGTTTCATTATTTATATGGAGCTTAATTCTTTTTAGAAAGTCTTTTATCCTAACTATTTGCCCATTTCTCGTTCTCTCTCTCCCCTTCCAACAAAAGATAGAATCCGTTCTCCTTAATTGTGTCACCGGTGGTGACAGTTATTGGCATATTGTAAAACTCGCCACAGTGTGGCGAGTAATTTCTATTTTGCATTCACAATTATTGCAAAAGCGCATTTCTAAGATGCGCCGGCATATTGTTTCGATCTGATCCTGGGCAGCTATTTTATCTGTCTTCTTAATAAAAAAAACGGGTCTCTAATCATATGACGCGTGAGCGTCAAACCTTGCATTCCAACGCAGAGCGTTGGAACGAGCAAAAGTGGGGACACTGTGCCCACTTTTGCTCGCTAATTTTATAGCTATTTAAACCTGCTTGACTTTTAATTATGGCATATTCGCCATAATTAAAATCGGGATTATAAACTCTCTCTCAAATTTGCCACGGGCTGTGGCAAATTTGAGCGGTTTAATCTTTTTTCGCAAATGTATTAGTCCAAACCCAAACCGTTTTCCGTTTAAATATACCAATAAAACATTGTTTGTAAAGATATTTATTGAGAATGTGGCGGAAAAGATATTCTGGTTCTAACCTTTAATTGAGTCTTGCGTACGTGGTGAGATATTACCGGTTAAAACTCAGGTATTTGTATAAAAACAGATAATAGGCATGCAACTTTCAAGGTTTTTGGAGCGCGGGTTTAGAGGGTTGTTAAAAAAATGCTTTTGCGCTTCAAATGAAACACAGGCATGGATGCCTGTGCTACTAATTATTAAAGTTTAGAATAGCGGTCTGTTTCTGTACGGTTTTCTGGGCGTTTTCTTAGGTAGTTTAAACCGAATATTATTCCGAATTTTAACCTTCTTTTATGATTTTTAAATATCCTCTTTTTTTAACAAATTATTTTTCGATTACTTCCCAATAACCCTTTTTCGTAGCTCCTAAATGCCTAATAACTCCGTCTTTTCTCATTTTATCCAGATGATACTTGATTCCATCTGAAGTGAGGCCTGTTTGATGGGACAGTTCAGTCCTGGTAATTAATGGATTGTTTTTTATAATACCGACAATCTTTTCTTGGGTAGTTTCTTGGGTAGTTTCTTGGGTAGTTTCTTGGGTAGTTTCTTGGGTAGTTTCTTGCGAGGCTACAACTTCCCAGTACCCGCCTTTGTCAGGGCCGACACGCTCAAGTAAACGCATTTCACGGAGGATATTCAGGTTATACTTTATGCCGTCAATTGTTATATTATCAACGTTATCAGCTATATCGTCTCTTCCGGCGCGCGGATTTTCTTTTAAATATTTAAGTATGGCTTCTTGTTTTCGGGTTGTTTTCCGGGCGGTTTTCTGGGCGGTTTTCTGGGTAGTTTTCTGGGTAGTTTTCTGGGTAGTTTGTTCAACTTTTCGTTGAAAAATTACGCTGAAGAATGTGTCAAACTGGAAGTTCGGCATTGGTCTTTTTGCGTCTTTTAAAGCTTCTTTGATTCTGTTGATTCCCGTGCCCATTTTTTCAATATATCCGGCCCGTTGCAATAACGAGGCTATTGTAGGGTTGCGGCATATGCTCCGTGAACCAAAATGTTTTGAGGCGAGGGCTTTTGGCAATCCGCCCGGGTTAGATATCTCAACCCGGTTATCAAAAATCTCAACCATAATATTTGCGCCTTTTTCAAAATAGTCCCGATGGCATACCGCGTTAACTACAGCTTCTCTAAGCGCAATCTCGGGGATTTCAGGGATTTCGTCGCGGCGTAAACCTTTGATTTCATACTTTAGGTTGAGATGTCTTTTTAGAAAGATGATTGAGTCCTCAATGTTTTGAATAATATCTCCAGACAGCTCCTTGTGGTCAAGTATTGTAAGCTTCTCAATGCCTTTATACAATGCGCAAGTTATTGAAGTGTGTAACAAATATTTTACGGGTTCTTTTGAAAAGAAGAGAATTCCCGCGTTGTTAAGCGCCGGTTTGCTATTTTTACACTCCATTACCCCCAGATTTTGCAGGATAGCCTTAGATTCAATTGTTTTTGATATACCGGCTAATGAGAGGTAGTTGTCGAGTAGTTCTTCATGAAAAATCGTTTTAAAGCTTTTGCCGCTTTGAATTATCTCGTCAAAACGGCTTTTGCCTTCGGCCTGGATGAATTCAGTAATTTCACGGGTTGTAAGTTTTTGAGAGTTGGCTCCGTTGCGGATATAGAATCCTTTTGATGACCGGTATGGTTTGTTAGAGCCTTCTTTTACATGGACAATAAGAATGTTTTTCTGTTTTTTTATTTCAATATCAACAGCCGGGTCGCAATTAGCGGCAATATCCTCTATCTTTGATAATAGTTCATTGTTTATATTTAAGCCTATTATTTCGTTATTATCATTTATTCCAAGAAATATTCTTCCGCCGGAAGAGTTGGCTAAAGCTACCATCTCTTTTGAAAGGCCTGAATTTAAATTCTCCTTAAATTCTATTTTATACCCTTCGCCTTCCTGCAATATGAGTTCAAGTTCTTTAATTTTCATGAGATTAAATGCAATAATGAACTGTTAAAATAATATGCGCTTATACAAACAGTTTAAATATACCAATTAAACGTTGTTTGTAAAGATATTTATTGAGAATGCGACGTAAACAAATAATAGTTTTTAACTGATTTCGAGGATTACATTGTGTGGTTAATGAGAAACGTTGGATTTTGGATGTTTTGTAGCTATGTTTTGGGGAAAGGCTATGGGATTTAGCGTTCCGTTTCGTATGGAATATAGGGAGCTAAAATATTAGCGCGTATTCTATGAGGCGCTAATTAGTTAGTGGCCCATAATTGGCGCAATATGGGCTACTAAAAATTTTGTGCGCATTATATTGTCTACTAATATTTTCAAAATTATTTATAGCGCATATTCTATGAGACGCTAATTTGTTAACGTCTCATATTTGGCGTCATATGAGACGCTAACAAATTCGTTTTACCGATATTGTGTGATTGTAATAAATCATATTAATAGCGGCACGGCCATTCCTTGCGTAATCGCTCATTATGTTCATTATGGTTGAAGTCTGGGACAAATAGGGCTTTTCCTTGATTAACTATCGCGTGCCTCTCTTTTTGGACTTTATTTCATATGAGTCGATATTTTCCATGGAGACGCCGGTTAGAAATTCGCTAAACGGTTTCATGGCGCCTGGGTTTATGCCTTTTATTGAGAAATCCTGCTCCCATATCACGGTTTTGGCATTGTCTTTTATTATTACTTTAAACAGGGCTACGCTGCAATACTCCTGTTCAGCGTTTTTGACTTCGCCCATTATTTCGCATGATGAGCCGAACTTTTTTACGTGTAAATTTTTAACGTAAAAATTGTTGCCTATATCCGTGTAGCCTTCTTTTTCCATAGCGGATTTAACATCTCCGGCTTTGGGCTTCTCTTTAGCGGCTTCATTGGTCGCTACGACGCCCGCGACAGGTTTATCAAGCAGGTCGGTAATTTGGTATGCCTGCACTTCCTTGCCGAATGCAATGGCGTATTTTTTGATAGTTGACTCTCTAACACCGGATATTATCTCTGAAAAGGGCATAACATTGCCTTTTCTTATCCCTTTTACAGAGAAGTCCTGATTCCTTATAAGTTGGTTGCTGCCGTCATACACAAATATCCTTATATTAGCCACGTTGTAATTCTTATCGGTTGCGTTCATTAACTTGCCGGATACTTCAACGGACGAGCCAAATGAATTAAAACTTATATCTTTTACAAAGAAGTTGCTTCCGATATCCATGAAACCTTGAGCTTGCAGGACATCGGCGATGCTGAACTCTTTCTTCTTCTTTTTCTCAGCCTCAACCGGTTTTGCTTTCTCTGTTGCTTTGGCCCCGGCCCCGGCCCCGGGTATTGCCTTTTTGGGGAGAGTCCCTATATTTGCGGCTAAAACCTTTTCCAGAGAGCCGCCTTTTTGCTCAATTTTATTAACTGCGTCGGTAAATTTAGTTAACTGGGCCATTTTTTCATCAATGTTTTTTGTCAACGCTTCAAGAGACGCCATTTTTTTATCAATGTTTTCATTAATCGTTTCGTGGTTTTTGCTCTGGGCGTCGAGCTTTGCGACAATCGAGTCAATGGCCTTTTTCTGTTCATCTATTGATTTTTTAATCGGCTCCAGGGGCTGTTCAGCTTCTTTATACCGTTTTTCTAAAACAGCGGTTATGACCTGTTGATCCTCAATAAGTTTTCTCACTTCCGCAAGTCCCTCTTTTAGCACGCTTAACGTCTGTGTTGTGCTGTCTGAGGCTTCAAGGGCCTCAAGCCTTCCTACAATTTTGTTAATTGAGTCCTCTTTGTCTTTAAACGACTCCAGCATGCCGCGGATGGAATCGACATCCTTTTCAATGCCGCCTACTCTATCCGCAAGCGATTCCATTTTGCCTATCCAGTCTGAAAACTCGCTCAAAACATCGCTAAATGATGTTTTCACTCCTGCTGTAAACAAAAACCCGCTAATTAGAACAATCGTAAATAAAAGCTTTTTTCTCATTATTTAATTCCCTACCCGGACAAGCCGGAAAAACGGCTAAAGTTAACTAAAGTTAAAAGTGATCTAAAGTTATCATTTTTTTGATATGATTGCAATAAGTTATGCCGATTTGGGCAAAACCGGCAACGTGAATTATGGATTTGACATATGAAATCTATATTAGTAGTATAATCCTTTGTTTTAATCTCAGCCATATATAGATGGGATTTTTGACGGAGCAAAATATGGGAACTGCCACGGTTCAAAAGACGATAACATACGCTGATTATTTGAAAATTGAAGACGGCAACCGGTATGAGGTTTTTAATGGAGATTTAATTATGGTTCCGGCTCCAACTTTAGATCATCAGTTTATTTCAAAAAAATTGGTGTTGTTACTTGATCCATTTGTTACAAGCAAAATGTTGGGCAATGTCGCTTATGCCCCGGTTGATGTTGTGTTTGACGATGAAACGGTTTTGCAACCTGATATCCTGTTTGTAAAAAGCGACAATACTAATATTCTTCGCAAAGAATCCGTTCAGGGCGCGCCTGACCTTATAGTTGAAATAATTTCACCCTCGTCAACTTTTTATGATACGGTTGAGGAGAAAGAGGTGTACAGAAAGCACGGTGTGTCTGAATACTGGATAGTGTTTCCTGAAGAAAAAGTTATAGAGGTTTTAACCCTGGAAAATGGGGAATATGTAGAGTTCTCCAACTCAAGAAAAGACGGCTTTGTTGAGTCAAACATAATATCCGGTTTAAAAATAGACTCAAACGAAGTATTTAATATTTAAAAACAATAGACACGGGCATTGCCGTGTAACGGGAAAATAATTATGAATGTATTAATTGCAGACAAACTACCTGATATTTGCATCGAGATTCTTGAAAAGGCGAATATTAAAACCGTGAACAAGCCCTCAATCTCTCACGAAGATTTAATAAACGAGATAGGGGAATATGATGGAATTGTAATTAGAAGCGGCACAAAAGTCTCCGCCGATGTAATTGAAAAAGGGGATAAATTAAAAGCTGTTTGCCGCGCCGGTGTGGGAATTGACAATGTTGATGTTGCCGCCGCGAGCAAAAAGGGCATAGTTGTGATGAACGCGCCGGAAGGCAATATCACGGCCACCGCCGAGCATTCGATAGCTATGCTTCTTGCATTGGCCCGCAACATTGGGGCCGCCAACAGGTCGTTGCGCAACGGTGAGTGGGAGAGGAAGAAATATGTGGGATCGCAAATCGCCGGAAAGACGCTTGGCGTTGTCGGCATGGGGCGAGTCGGCAGAATGGTGGCCAAACGCGGGGCGGCTATGGATATGAAGGCGATAGGGTTTGATCCGTTTATCACGCCTGAGATGGCGTCGGAATTTCATACTCATTTGATTAAAGACCTGAACGATCTGTTTAGAGAGGCGGATTACATCTCTATTCACGTCCCTTTGAATAACGACACAAAAAATCTCATTACTAAAAAAGAGATTGATATAATGAAAGACGGTGTGTGCATTATAAACTGCGCCAGAGGCGGCATTGTTTCTGAAAGCGATCTGTACGACGCTATGGTCGCGGGCAAGGTTAAGGGAGCGGCGTTTGATGTTTTTGAGGAGGAGCCGCCAAAAGATAATAAATTGATTCAACTTGATCAAATGCTGGCGACTCCGCACCTTGCGGCTTCAACAGTCGAGGCTCAATTGGCCGTGGCCAAGGAGGCTGCGGAACAGATGGCCGACGCGCTGACCGGCAAGGGATTTCGCAACGCTATGAACATTCGCCCGGTGGATATGGAAGAGCTTGAGCAGCTGAAACCATATCTGGATTTGGCTGAAAAAATGGGCTCGTTCCTGATGCAGTTGACAAAAGGGCATGTGCGGACGGTAAACATTGTTTATAACGGCGAAATTTCCAATAAGAATATTAAGTTGCTTACAGACAGCTTTATGGTCGGCCTTTTCAGGCCTTCGCTTGAAGCGGGGGTAAATCTGGTAAATATACCTCATTTAACCAAGGATAGCGGTATTGCAGTTAATGAGACGGTAAGCAATGTGGCAAAGGACTTTACAAACCTTATTACCGCAAGCGTAACCACTAAAAGCAGCGAAAATTCTGTGTCAGGCACGGTGTTTGACAAAAAAGAGACGAGAATTGTTGACATAAACGGTTATGAAATTGAGTCGTCAATGGCTGATCATATGCTCGTCATGTTCTGCAAGGACAAACCCGGCATTATCGGCGGCATCGGCACTCTGTTAAGCAAAAAGAACATTAATATAGCCCGCATGACGTTCGGCCGAAAGGATGCAAGCGGCAACGCTATATCCGTAATAAACACCGACGTGCCGATTACCCGGGAAACGGCGGACGAAGTCAATCAACTCGCCGATATTGAGGCGGTGCATTTAATTAATTTTTAATAAAGGTTTTGTCAAAAGTAACCTGAAATCTGAGTTTGCAAAGCCCCGGCTATGTTTAGCCGGGCTTTAAGCGGCTAATTTCAATATTTATTTCCGAGTTTATTCTTATCAAAACACATTATGAAATCTATAAACCCTGTTTTTTCTCCCAAAACCATTGCTGTTGTGGGGGCCTCAAACTCCAGAGGCAAGGTTGGGCACGACATATTTGAAAACATACTTTACGGCGGTTTTACCGGCACGCTCTATCCCGTCAACCCGAAAGCCGTTTCAATTTGTTGCGTAAAGTCGTACCCGTCGATAAAGGCAATTCCCGATCAAATAGACCTGGCGATCCTGATTGTGCCGCCAAAAGTGGCGTTAAAGGTTAGCCGCGAGGCCGCGGAATGCAATGTGAAGGCTATGGTTATTGTTTCGGCCGGTTTCAGGGAGATCGGGCCGGAAGGCGCGGCGATTGAAGATGAAATAAAGGAGATTTGTTCAGAGGCCGAAGTCAGAATTGTGGGCCCAAACTGCCTTGGTGTGATAAACACTGATTCGGACGTCATGCTTAACGCAAGTTTTGCCAGGAGGATGCCGCGTAGCGGCAGGATATCGTTTATATCTCAAAGCGGGGCGTTGTGCACGGCTGTTTTGGATTTTGCGGCGGGCCGCAACATTGGTTTTTCAAAATTTGTGTCAACCGGAAACAAAAGCGACATTGACGAGCTTTGCCTTCTTGAATACATGCATCAGGATCCAACGACGGAAGTTATTCTGATGTATATTGAAGAGTTAAAGAGAACGCAGGAATTTGTAAATGTTGCCAAGGAGATTACCGGCGGGGCAAGGCCCACGCCGATCCTAGCCATTAAATCAGGCAAAACCGAAGCCGGCGCAAAAGCCGCTTCGTCGCACACGGGATCAATCGCGGGCTCAGAAGCGGTATACGAGGCTGCGTTTAAACAATCGGGCATTGTAACTGCAAACACTATTGAAGACCTGTTTAACTTCAGCATCGCATTTGCCAACAGGAGGCTGCCGCGAAGCAACAGGGTGGCTATTGTGACAAACGCGGGGGGGCCCGGCATTATCGCCACGGACGTGACTGCTCAAAGCGGGCTGAGGCTTGCTCAATTTAGCCAGGAAACCACTGAGTCGCTGCAAAGCTACATGCCGGCTACCGCAAACATCTCAAACCCGGTTGACATAATCGGCGACGCAACCAGTGTTCGTTATAAGGACGCCCTTCTGGCAGTGGTAAATGACGAAAACGTAGACGGTATTATTGTGATACTGACGCCGCAATCAATGACGGACATCATCGGCACCGCTGAAACCGTAAGGGAGATCAACCGCAAGACCGACAAGCCGGTTATAGCCGTTTTTATGGGCATCGTCGACGTGTCGGAAGGGGTAAAACTGCT
Source organism: Candidatus Anammoxibacter sp. (assembly GCA_021777105.1). Lineage (GTDB taxonomy): Bacteria > Planctomycetota > Brocadiia > Brocadiales > Anammoxibacteraceae > Anammoxibacter_B. The sequence continues at coordinate 128,210 of JAIQZQ010000122.1, read as the reverse complement.
GGAAAGCGAAGGCATACCCGTCTACAAATTTCCCGAAGAAGCCGCGCGCACATTGGGAGCTCTCTATCAGCATAATAAATGGATACACAGGGCTCATTTAAAAGAGATTGAGATTGAAGCGGAAACGGATAAAGCCGCCGGTTTAATTAATGACGCAGTTAAAAACAATGTAAATTATCTTGGTGAAATTGGCGGGAACGACGTTCTGGATTGTTACGGTTTCCCGTTGCTAACCACAAAACTCGCAAAGACGCCTGAAGAGGCAGTGGAAATAGCCGGATCATTTGAGAACAAAGCCGTCCTTAAAATAGTCTCGCCCGATATAATACACAAAAGCGACAGCGGCGGCATTGCGCTTAATTTAAAGACGGACGAAGATGTGGCAAACGGGTTTAATGATATTATTGCGCGAGTTAAATCGTTTAACCCGAAAGCGGATATTAAAGGGTGCCTGGTACAGGAGATGGCCGAGCCGGGCCTTGAAGTTATTATAGGCGCCACGCGTTACAAAGATTCCGGCGCGTTGCTGATGTTTGGGCTTGGGGGCATTTTTGTCGAAATATTTAAGGACGTAAGCTTTCGCCTGGCCCCTGTCACGCACAATGGGGTTAGGGCTATGGTGAAATCCATAAAAGGCTATCCTATGCTAATAGGGGCCAGAGGCCAAAAACCGCGCGATATTGAGGCCGTGGAGCTGTGCATACTGAAACTTTCCCGCCTAATGATTGAAAATCCGCAGATTTCCGAAATCGATCTTAATCCCCTGATCGTTTACGAAAAAGGCAAAGGGTGCAAAGTTGCCGATTGCCGCATTATTTTAAACGGCTAACTATTATACGCGCCCTAACGGCAATGTTTTCCAATATGTCCGATTGAAAAAAAGCTCTTTTTCTGGTTTGCCGGATTTGTTATATTATTTGTTTTTAATTTTATTATTCTTAAATTTTTCAATCGGCAACTCTTGTAACTTTGTGATTGCTTTTAGTTATTGGTGATAAAATATGGAAAATATGGAAAATGATATTTCTAGGGTTGTGATTAGCAAAGAGCAGATTAAGGAGAGGCTGGACATTCTTTCAAAATCTCTTCTTGAGTGTTATAAAGGGAAGGACTGGACTATAATCGCAGTTCTAAACGGGAGCCTGGTATTCCTCTCTGATTTGATACGGTTAATGCCCTATCCAATGCGGTTAAACACCATTAGCGCGTCAACTTACGGGGACTCAACGGTGCCAAAGGGGGAGACTGTCCTTTTAAGCCCAATAAAGGCGGATATTGAAGGCAGGGATGTGTTGATTATTGACGATGTTATCGACACCGGCGCAACATTGCGCAAAGTTGTAGATGATACCTGGAAATACAAGCCAAATTCCGTAAAGACTTGCGTTCTACTAAACAGGCCGGATAGGCGCCTGACGGATTACGAGCCTGATTACTCAAGTTTTGAGATAGGGAATGACTATGTCGTGGGATACGGGCTTGATTTTGACAATAAATATCGAAACCTCCCTTTTATTGGCGCGCTTAAACCCGAAATCTTTCGAAGAGACGGCTTTAGATAATAGTTTGCAAGTAAAAACAAGATGAATTAGATTGAGTAAAAAAAATATACATTTAAAGAAAGGATTGTTGTTATGGTTAAGAAATTTGTTTTTGTCTCATTTTTGTGTTTATCAGTTGTTTCAAGTTTGGTATCTTTTTCGGCAAAGAATGTTAACGCCCAACACACCGACGTATTTAACATAGATTTTGACAAGACCAAGACTGATAAGGAGAAGATTAAAAAAGGATCTATAGAAGTCACTGAATGTGTAACATACAATATCGCAATTGATAAGGAGAAGCTGGATAAGAATGATTTCAGCGTTTACGATCTGGAGCTGCTTGAAGTGCCTACCGAGGAGTTTAGCAAGTTTGCATGGCATCAGGTTAATCTGATTACTGAAGAGCCTATTAGCGAAACTCAAACAAGGCAAGCCGGCCACCTTAATTGTTCGCGAACCAGAAAAGGGACTTTGTATTGGGTTGCGGACGGCAAAAAATATGTGCACTGGGGCCACTGGACTTTCTGGAAATGCGACAAGGGCGAAAGCGCTGATGCTGCTAAAGATGAGGATGAGAAGAAATAGCGGCGTTTAAGTTCGTTACAATGTAGAGGTTTTTGTTTTTTGTCTCAAAACTATTTAGAGCCGGAATATTCTTCCGGCTCTAAATCTTTATACACTTTAATCATCGTGGTCCAGCATATGCCCCATCTTATCTCTTTTGGTATTTAAGTAGCGTTTATTTTCCGCTTTTGGAGTAGTTGTCAAAGGCACTCTTTCACAAATCTCAAGTCCATACCCGATAAGCCCGGTAAATTTCCTTGGATTGTTTGATAACAGGCGCATCTTTGTGATGCCGAGATCGCGCAATATTTGCGCCCCAATGCCGTAATCTCTTATATCGCTTTCAAAACCCAAGGCCTCGTTGGCTTCAACCGTGTCCATTCCCTTATCCTGCAAGGCGTAAGCGTGCAGCTTGTTTTCAAGCCCTATTCCGCGGCCTTCCTGCCGCATATAGAGCAGGGCTCCTTTTCCCTCTTCTTTAATCATTTTAAGGGCGGTGTCAAGTTGTTCGCCGCAATCGCAACGCATTGATCCAAAAATGTCGCCTGTCAGGCATTCGTCATGCACCCTGACAAGCACAGGGTCTGTTTGCACTGGCGAGGCGGAGTCGTCGGACGACCCAATGCCCCCAAGGCAAAGGGCCAGGTGCAGGTATTCATCAACGCTGGATCTATACAGGTGTAAATCAAACTCGCCGTAAGGGGTCGGAATCTTAACCGACACTGATTTTTTAATAAGCCGTTCCTGCCCAAAGCGGTATTTTATGATATCGGCAATAGTGCACACTTTAAGGTTGTTTTTTTCAGCTACCTTCTTAAGTTCAGGCAGCTTGGCCATATTCCCTTCATCGGTCATTATCTCGCAAATGACTGAAGCCGGCCTCATGCCCGCCATTTTAATTAAATCAACCGCCCCTTCCGTATGGCCGGCTCTTACAAGCACTCCGCCGTCATGCGCCCTCAGGGGGAAGACATGGCCCGGTCTTGCAAGGCTTTCAGGGACGCTATTTTCATCGACAATAGCTTTTATGGTGGCGGCCCTGTCTGATGAAGACACGCCGGTTGTTATGCCGTCTTTAGCGTCAACCGACACAGTAAAAGGCGTCTGGAAACTGGCGGTGTTGTCCACCACCATCGGCGGCAGTTTCAGCTTCTCGGAAATGTCGCGCGTAATGGCGACGCAAATGATGCCCCTGGCGTGATTTAACATAAAATTCACGGCGTCCGGAGTAATCATTTCGGCCGCCATCGTAATATCGCCTTCATTTTCACGATTGGCGTCGTCCACCACAATCACCATTTTACCGGCGCGTATATCTTCAATAACTTCTGGTATGGTATTAAATTCCAAATCATTCTCCCTGCAAATAAAATTTATTTTTATACTTAGGAGGTGTGGCAAAATAACTTGCACATTTTACAATCACCTTCAGGCCGTCTTTGCCAAAACTTCACTCGCCAAATCCTCAACATAGCTTAGGCTATGCTCCGGGTTTGGCTCAATCAGTTTGAACAAATCCAACCTAAATCTGAGCGCAACATGCGCAAGTTATTTTGCCACACCTCCTTATGTTTTAATAATTTAACATAAATCTCAATTACTTTCTATATTCAATGTTAAATCCTTAACCTGTGTCTGTTTTTAAGGCCGACAGAAATGCCGTGCCAGGTGTAATGCGTCGCCGCAATCAAAGTTGCCGCCGCCGCCGCCCAATATAAGCTTATGGTTAAGTTTAACGGAACCAAATTGTTTAAAAACGCCGAAATAATAGCAGCGCTAAGCAGAAACGTTGACATTTTGCCGAAAATAGTGGCCGTTAATGTTTGGCCGGTCAGCCGTTTGACCGTTAACGCCCCAAATGTGACCACCGAATTTTTAATTATGACAATTATAGGCAACCAGTTCGGAAAACGCGGTTCCGGCCATAAATTGTCGATTGAGAGTATTACGCAGACTGTGATTAATAAAAGCTTATCCGTAATCGAGTCCAGATAATAACCTAGTTTTGACATTTGATTGCGTTTTCTTGCCAGATAACCGTCAAAAATATCGCTTACACCGGCAAGTAGTATTGTAACAAAAGCAATGTATCTGCAATACTCATGCTCGCGGGTGTGAAAAACACAAAAAACAATCACCGGAATGCAAAAAACGCGAGACATGCTCAGGATGTTGGGCAACGACATGTTTTCGGCTATCAGCTTTAACGGGGCGCGGGATGGAGTAGTTTTAATCATCTTGTTTTAACCATTTTGCAAATATTTCAATGCCGCTTTCAATGTTAACTTCAGGTTTATACCCAAGTAGTTTGTTTGCCTTGCCGATATCGGCGTATGTAACGCGGACGTCGCCGGGCTGTTCAGGAAGCTTTTGTAATTTCGCCTTTTTATTTAACGCGGTTTCTATTAACTCTATTAGTCTCCGTAATTCTATAGGATTGGAATTGCCTAAGTTAATGATCTCAAATTTACAATCCAAACCCAGACAGGAAATTATACCATTAACAATATCTGAATAGAAAGTATAATCCCTTTTAGTGGTTCCATCGCCAAAAAAGGGAATAGGCGCGTCTTTTTTGATTAACCTCGCAAATTTATGTATAGCCAGGTCAGGCCTCTGCCTGGGGCCGTACACGGTGAAAAAACGGAGGCAAATAATAGGCATGCCGTATATCTGGTTGTATGTTTTGCAATAAAGTTCGCATGTCCTTTTTGTGGCGCCGTAAGGCGAAATTGGGGCGTTAACATCGTCAAGCTCTGAAAAAGGCTGTTTTTTATTGTTTCCGTAAACCGATGAAGATGATCCGAAAATAAACTTTTTAACGTTAAACTTTCTGGACAACTCAAGCAAGGTTAACGTCCCGCGGCAATTTATATCTTCATACAACAATGGGTCTTCAAGCGACGGCCTAACTCCGGCCTTGCCGGCCAGATGAATGACGGTGTCAACGTTCTCATCTTCAAAAATTTTGCGGCAACCTTCAAGATCCCTGATATCAACCTCGCATAATTTTATGTTTTTATTCTCTAACGCAGGCGCAATGTTTAATCTTTTAATCTTTTCGGGATAGAAATCATCAAAATTGTCAATAACGACTATTTTATCATACAGCCCTAATGAGCTGATTTTTTGCAGAAGATGAGACCCTATAAAACCTGCGGCTCCGGTAATAAGTAATGACATTTGAGTTTCAACCGGTATTTCATTGCGCAACCCCATGATCTTTTAAATATTTTTTAAGATCATAGCTGAATTTTGAATGAAAAAAACAGAGTTGTTTAAAATATTAACAAATCATTTATAAAATAAATTTTAACTTGCTTATTTAATATAAACCGTTTCCACAGAACAAGTTAATAAAAAGCATGATATCAGACGGCATATCGACTATCAAGGGAAAAACAAGTTTGACTTGACATAACGCAGTAGAAACTATAAACATATGTCTACTAAATTTTCTATTTTTGATTAAATCGATTTTACAAGCTAATGAAAAGAAAGAGAGCTATACTCGCGCTGGCTGACGGCGCTGTTTTTAAAGGCTGGTCGGTAGGCGCCGAAGGCGAATGCATAGGCGAAGTTGTGTTTAACACAAGCATCACCGGCTATCAGGAAATAATAACCGATCCTTCATATAAGGGTCAGATAGTCACCATGACATATCCGTTAATCGGCAATTATGGTGTTAACGACGAAGATGTTGAATCACGAAAGCCGTTTCTTGAAGGTTTTGTGACCAAGGAGTTTTGCCGATATCCAAGCAATTGGCGTTCGAATGGCAACCTTAATGACTACCTTGCAAAAAACGGCGTTGTGGGCATTGAGGGGATAGACACCAGGGCGTTAACCAGGCACATTAGGGACAAAGGGGAACAGCAGGGCATTATTTCAACCAATGTAGACAATGTCGAGGCCCTGGTTGAGAAAGCAAAGGCGGCTCCGCCTCTTGAAGGGCGCGATCTGGTTAAAGATGTGACGACTGATAAACAGTACGATTGGAGCGAAGGCGACAAGTTTATAAAAGAGATTGTAGACGCAAATTCCGCGTCTCTTTCGGTGAACAATGCCGGCAAAAATTTTAAGGTCGTTGTTTATGATTGCGGCGTAAAATTTAGCATTCTTAGAAATCTTGTGGAGTGGGGATGCAGTGTAACCGTTGTGCCGGCATTTACAAAGGCCGGCGATGTTTTAGCTCTGGAGCCTGACGGTATACTCTTTTCAAACGGCCCTGGAGACCCCGGCGCGGTTTCGTATATGATAGAAAACGCCGCAAACCTTATAGGTAAAATACCAATAATGGGCATATGTCTGGGCCACCAGATACTATCTATTGCTTTGGGTTGCAAAACGTACAAACTCAAATTCGGCCACCATGGAGGCAACCAGCCTGTAATGGATTTAAAGACAAATAAAGTTGAAATTACGGCGCAAAACCACGGTTTTGCGGTTGACGTAGAGTCGGTTTCAAGCAGAGAAGCGTCTCAATTCGGCGATCTGGCAATTACCCACATTAACCTGAACGATAAATCGCTCGAAGGTATTGAAAGCAAAGAAAAACCACTGTTTTCAGTGCAATACCACCCCGAAGCCTCGCCCGGCCCGCATGACGCAAATTGCATATTCGGCAGGTTTGTTGAAATGATGAAGAAGTAGCGCTTACCCGGATAAACCTAACAAGTAAAAAGTCCGTGGAAATATTTTTTAAATATTCGTTTCAATTCAATGCTCCGCCAAACCCGTTAACCTTAATTTGTGCTTGCAAAACCAACATGTTCATGTTAGTTTAAACAAACATGGAGGATAAATATGGCTACCAATATATATGACAGCGTCAAACAAGCTCTGCAAGACATTGTTGCTCCTGAACTAAGGACATTGCAAACAGAAATTAAACGGTTGGATGAGAAAATTGATAATTCTCATAAAACCTTGGAGCAGAAATTTGACGCTTCTTATAAAACCTTAGAGCAAAAAATTGACAATTCTCATAAAACCTTGGAGCAGAAAATTGACGGTTCTCATAAAACCTTAGAGCAAAAATTTGATAATTCTTATAAAACATTGGATCAAAAATTTGACAATGTTGATAAAAGGCTTGATAATTATGAAAAAAGGTTCGATGACCTTAAAGACGATAACCGTTCTTTGCGAGATAATACAGAGAAAAGGTTCGATGAACTTAAGGACGACATCCGATCTTTGCGTGAAGATTTTCGCTTGGCTATTGACATTCATGAACGCCTTGCCGCCCTTGAAACTAAGGTTGGAATTTAAGCCCCTGCGCTAATAAACCGTTCCTCTCATTTCACCCACGAACCGTTAGTAACTCCACGCACGCCTCAGCCACTGTTTCAGGCCTTATATCCCTCATGCATTTGTGGTCGGTAGGGCACGTCTTTTTGTGGCATGGGCCGCAATCAACATCCAGCCGTATAACCCGGCCGGTTTCATAGCCTGTTTCCGTGTACCTGGGATCGGTAGGCCCCATTAATGTCACCACCGGCCTGTTAAACGCCACGGCAAAATGCCTTGGGCCGGAATCAACCGTGAGCAGCAACGAACATCTTTTTATAAGTGGTTTCAGGAGATCAAGGGTTATATTTTCATTTGCAAGGTTGATCGTGTCCGTCTTGGCGGCTTTTTCAATATCATTTGCGGGTTCAATCTCTCCCGGGCCGGTGACCAGCAATATATTGCAGTCCAGGCGGTTGTTGAGCTCGTCGATAGTTTCGGCAAACCCCTTGGCCGTCCAGCATTTTGACGAACCGTAAGCGGCGCCTGGATTAACAAGGATTAAAAACTCTTTCTCAGGCATGTTCTGTTTGGCAAGGATAGCGCTTAATCTGTTTTCGCTCTCTTCTGATGTGAATAGCTCAAGTCGGCTCTCCTCAGGCGGACAACCTGTGGTTTCACAGAGTTTAAGGTAGAAGTCGGCCATGTAAGCGGGTTTAAACTTGCCGTCTTCCATCTCTCTTTCAACACCGTCTGTCAACATCCAGCCCCTTGCGTCGCGTATATAGCCTATTCTGCGGTTAACGTTTGCCATCCAGAAGAGCATGGCCGAGCTAAACGAGTTTGGGAAGATAAAGCCCAGGTCGTATTTCTCATTTTTAAGCTCTTTTGCCAACTTGCGATAGTTTTTGCCTAATAGCTTAACTTTGTTTCCGTATTCTATAAAATTGTCAAACCACGGGGAGTCCTTAAGTATCTGTTTTACGTATGGTTTTAAAATGATTGAGATTTCAGCGGAGGGAAAGTTGTTTCTGATTGATCTGAACGCGGGAGTCGCCATCACAACGTCTCCTACCCAGTTTGGCGAGCGTATTAAAATTTTGTCGGCTTTAATCATCCTTGCCAATCTGATTTTACAGCGGTAAATGAGTTATATCTGGTTAAATAATAATCCTTATTTGTTGACTCAAGGCTTTTTGACAGCTCCGTTTCCATAGCGGGAATCTGTTTTACCATATCATTCCACCCTTTTGCGTCAAGGGCCTCTATTTTCTTGACCAGCCCTGAGAAAATAGAGCTTACATCGCTATCCATTCCCATATTTACATACCACGGCAATATCTTTGTAATTTTTGAAACAAAGAGGTTGTGTTCAGGTCCAAAGTCGAGGCAGGATTCGTCTGTAAAGTTATAAAGACTCTTCATCTTTTCAAAATTTATGTAGCCGCCTTTTAAACTAATATCATGAGCTGTAGTCTTGGGAAAAGGGAAGAAAAGCGACCACCTGAATCTGCCCGGTTTAACCTCTCTCATAAGGTCAACTGTTTCCATTAAATCTTCTCTGGATTCATGAGGAAGCCCAAGCAAAAGAAACGCATTGGTATGAAATCCGAATTTGTGCGCAACCGCAAACGAGTCGATAATCTCCTTGTTAGTCATAGGCCTGTCCAATATCTCGCGTCTGACCCGTTCGCTGCCGCTTTCAACCCCAAACTTGACAATAACGCACCCCGCCTCTTTTAACAGCGCGGCCCTCTCCTCATTAAACACCCTGACATGCGCGTTTATCACAAACGGTAGTTTGGTTGTCTTTTTATATTCGCGGCAAAAATCGCGCAGAAAGTTCACATCGACCGTAAAAATATCATCGTCAAATATAAACGTAGTGATGCCTTTATAAGCGCTTAGCAAGAACTTGATCTCATCAATCACATCATCCACGCCACGCCTTCTTACGTACTTTAATTTGGCGCGGGTAAGCCCGGTGTCCTTCTCGTACAAATCCACAACCTGATGGTTCAGGCAATACGTGCAGCGAAACGGGCAACCCCTTGAAGCCATAAGCCTGACCCAGCCACCCTCAACATTTATCATGTTTTGCAGGTCAAATATCTCATAATCATTTCGTGGCAAAGTTGTAATGTCCGGAAACGGCCTTACCTTGTTTTTTACCAGATTCCCGTCCACTTTTGTCCACATCCCGGGAATGTTTGACACGTCCTTGCCTTGTTCAAGGCCGGCGACAAGCTCAACCATGGGGTATTCCCCCTCGCCAACGCACGCATAATCAAAGCAACCCTCTTCAAGCGCCTCTTCAGGCGCTATTGTAGAGTGAATACCGCCGCACACAATCGGCGCGTCAACCGCCCCCTTTATCAACTTTGCAATCTTAACCGCGTATTGATATTGCGGCGTAACAATCGAAAAGCCCACAAGTCCCGGCTTAAACTCCTTTACCATCTCAACTATTTCACTATCGTCAGGGATTTTGCCCAACTTCTCATTCAGGTTCAAAAGCCTGGTTTTGTGCCCGTTTTCTTTTAAAATGGCCGAGATTGAAGCAACACCATAATTAAAGCCTACCTGGGCGTTTATATTTGGGTATATTAATAATACGTTCATCAAAAAGTTTAAAGAAACCACGGATTTCACAGGTTACGCAAGGTTTATATTATCTGTAAAACCAGAAGTTTCAAATCTTTCACTAATAATTTTGCAAAGTTATGTTTTAAAGGGAAGTATTTTACATTAGCCGGCGATGTTTTTGAAGATAAATTAATAACCGCGCTAAAATAACGATGGTTTACGGATCAATTACGTTCACAAACCGAAGTCATTGTTGAGCGAACCCTTAGCCTCCCGTTCAATCCACTAATTATAACCGCCAACTGCTTCCGCTTTTACCTGTGAAATCCGAGGTTTCTTATCCTTTCGCTATCAGCCCTTTATGCTCAGCCCTTTGCCCTGTTTTTTAATAAAAATTTGCAAAGATTTGTGGTTAATACACTTTTGCATTTTTACTAATCCCGACTCTGGGTTTGCCCGGCGTAAACCTGTTTTTCAGGCCCTGATCACTCGAAAATGGCCTTGACAAGGGTATTTAAGGGTTTTATAATCTTAAAATCTTTTTTTACGGAAAAGGTTCCATTTTTTTTATCTTTTAGCGCTGGGACATGAAATAAATGGCGCATTTATTTATTTTTTGACCTATAAAAGGACGATTATTATGTCATTAGACGGGTATGTTGATTATCAACGCAGGGAATATTGCAAGGACATTAAGTGCGAGGTTCAACTTGATCTTGAAAGCAAGGAGGAGGGCTCGGATGAATACCAGAAAGTTCGCGATATCTGCCAATCGGCCTGCAAACACACAACTTACGAGTTTCATCACTGGCTAATTAACAAGGGGTATCTAGTTGTGAGGCCTAAATAGGAGCCGGCTTTTTAGCAAAATCTACAACGGAATATTAGATATTTTATTAGTAACTTTAGAAGGAGGGGGTGAATATGGATTGGGGGATGAAAAACCGGTTGTCGCAATTGATTAAACCGGATGGGCATTGCATGTTTATGCCAATAGATCATGGTTATTTCCAGGGACCTACAACAAAGCTTGAAAAACCGGGCGAAACTATTAAACCGATAATAAAGTATTGCGACGCGCTGTTTGTTACTCGCGGTGTTTTGCGATCATGCATCAAACCGGAGGACTCAAAACCTATTATTTTAAGAGTTTCCGGCGGCACAAGCGTGGTCGGCGGCGATCTTGCAAACGAGGTGTTGACTACTTCAATAAAGGAAGCTTTGCGGCTTAACGTGGCCGGAGTAGGGCTATCTGTTTTTGTTGGCAGCGAATACGAGAAACAGACACTTAACAACCTGGCGCAGTTGGTGAACGAATGCGAAGATTACGGCATACCTGTAATGGCTGTTACCGCGGTTGGCAAGGAGCTTGAGAAACGCGGATCTCGTTACCTTGGGTTGTGCTGCCGTATAGCGGCCGAGCTTGGGGCTAAAGTTGTAAAGACTTACTGGTGCGACGACGGTTTTGACAAAGTTGTGGCCGGGTGCCCTGTTCCTGTTGTTATGGCGGGCGGGCCAAAAGTGGAGACCGATAAAGAGGTTCTAGAGTTTGTGCATGACGGTATGCAAAAAGGCGCTATCGGCATAAACCTTGGCAGAAACATATGGCAGAATCCAAACCCTGTTGCCATGGTCAAATCGTTGCACGCTATTGTTCACAAAAAAGCTACGGTAAAAGAGGCGGTTGAAATATTTGAGGACACTAAAAACAAGGGTTAAATTTTTACGCGGATCATATTAATTGTTCCGGCTCAAATGCGAGCCGGAATAACCGTGTTTTACCTGTAAATTCGAGATTAACAGCTTTGGGGAACAAATGCGCGTAGCAAAATATTACAATAATAAAGATGTTCGACTTGAGGAGATGCCTGTCCCCAAAATTGGCGACGGTGAATTGCTTGTCAAGGTGGTAGCTTCCGGCATATGCGGCACTGATGTGCTGGAGTGGTATAGAATAAAGAAGGCCCCTTTGGTCTTGGGGCATGAAATTGCCGGCGAAATTGTTGAAGTCGGCAAAGGGGTTGATAAGTTCAGGATTGGCGACCGGGTGTTTGTGTCGCATCATGTGCCGTGCAACGCGTGCAGATACTGCCTGAATGACGAGCACACTATTTGCGATATGTTGCGCTCAACAAATTTTGATCCGGGTGGTTTCTCGGAGTACTTGCGCGTTCCGCAAATAAATGTTGACAGGGGTGTGTTTTTGATCCCTGATAGTGTTTCATTTGAGGATGGAACTTTTATCGAGCCTCTTGCGTGCGTGCATAGAGCCCAGAGAGTGGCAAGGATCAGACCGGACGACACGGTCATGATTATAGGCAGCGGAATATCCGGCCTGCTGCATGTTGCCTTGATGAAGGCGTCAAATTCAGGACGCGTTATAGCAACCGATATTGACGACTTTCGGCTGAAATCCGCAAAGGAGTTCGGCGCGGACGAAGTTATTAACGCAAAGGATGATGTTGCCGCGCGTTTGGCGGAGGCCAATGAAGGAAGGTTGGCGGATGTTGTGATCATATGCACAGGCGCGGTTCCCGCGTTTAAGCAGGCGTTTCAAAGTGTTGATCGAGGGGGCAAAGTCTTTTTCTTCGCTTCAACAGACCCTGATTACGATCTGCCGATACCGGTTTACAAGATGTGGAAGGACGGGATAAACATCGCTGTCTCATACGGCGCGGCTCCAAAAGATATTGCGGCGTCAATCGGCATGATACGTTCACGCAAAATTGATGTGAATAAAATGATCACGCATAGGTTAAAGCTTGAAGAGGCCGGGTTGGGTTTTCAGCATGTCGCAAACGCAAAAGACTCAATAAAAGTAATAATTGAACCCCATAAATAACATATTAAAATAAATCCTCGAATACTTTTTAAAAGAGGGGGGAGTGAAAAGTGCATTTTTTTTCTATAATTCAAATAATGGTTTTTTTAACAGGCATCTATTTTATTGCCAAACACCATGAGATGCGCAAAATAACCGCGCTTACCATGGCTGCTTGCACGGGATTCCTGTTTTTCCTTATGTATGGGTTGCCGATCCATGGCGATATAGTTACCATGGCTCCGGTTAAGCATCATTTGCATGAGGAGATAAGGGAGCTTGTAAATCTGGGCGGGTTGCTGGTCGGTTTTGCGTGCCTGGCTTACCAGTTTGAAAAAGCCAACATCAGCAAACTGTTTGCTTCAAAGATAGTTAATAGATTTGGCGGCAAAGTAGCTGAATCTTTAATATTGGCAATGATCTGGCAGCTTTCCGGTTTTTGCGACAACATTGCTTCAGCCCTTGTGGGCATGGGGCTTATGACGCTGATTCACGGTTCTTTCAGGTTAAGGACTGTAATATTGGTAACCATAGTGGCTAACGCCGGCGGGGCTTACAGTGTGGTTGGCGACACTACCACCACTTTCCTGTGGATAAAAGGCATTTCGCAAATTGAACTGTTGCCGGCATATGTTCCTTCTATTGTGTGCCTTCTGGCTACGATTCTCTTAGGAGTCTGGCTCAGGGGCGGCCATAAGCATGTCGAATTTCCTGATGATAAGATTGAGGTTGCGTGGTGGCGCGGTGTATATATATTAATGTGCATAGGCGGGGCTTTTCTCTGCAACTTTAAATGGGGTTTTCCTTGCCTGGGCATTGTGCCTTTAATATTATTAACAATTAAAGAGCGCGAATGGGCGCCTATTAAAGAGGGCAGTTCCGCGGCGAGTTTTCTTTTGCCGTTGATTGTGGCAGCCGGATTTATAAACCTTGGCCTTGTAATTCCGCATGACACCTTGGTCAGCACAGGCATGGTTATCTCAACGACCTGGATTTCAGCTATTATCGATAACATTCCCGTCACAAAAGTTATGTTTGAGGCGGATGTGGGACATTGGGCTTTGCTTGCGTTTTGCGTAGGCGTCGGAGGCAGCTTTACATACTTCGGCTCAACTACGTCCGTTGCTGTTTTAGAAGGCTATCATAAAGAAGTTCAGGAAGAGCTAAAGAACGGCCCTTGCCAAAACCTCTTTGTCTTCTGGATAACAAGAGGGTGGTTTTTATGGCCGATAATGGCGGTAAGTTTGTTTGCGGGCCTTTTAATTTAAGTTAACACTATTTTTTAATTAAAACTATGGAACCAAAAGTAGGTGTGGTAACGGGAAGCAAAAGCGACCTTAAGGTCATGGAAAAGTGCTGTGAAGTTTTAAACCAATACGGGATTAAGAACGAATTAAAAGTTCTTTCCGCTCACAGAACTCCAGACGAAGCCACGGCATTCGCGGTTAACGCCAGGGAATCCGGCATAGATTTGATTGTTGCCGGGGCCGGCATGGCAGCGCATCTTGCCGGAGTTGTAGCGTCGCGCACAACGCTTCCTGTAATTGGAGTGCCTTTAAAATCAGGCGACCTTGGCGGTATGGACGCGTTGCTCTCAACCGTTCAAATGCCTCCAGGCATTCCAGTAGCAACCGTTGCTGTTGACGGGGCAAAAAACGCGGCGCATCTTGCCGCGCAAATATTATCCCTCAAATATCCAGAGCTTGAGGCAAAGATCATGGAACAGAGGAATGACATGAAGAAAAATGTTTTATCATAAAATTATTAGCATTAAAGCCGGGCTCGTCAATTTGGCGGAACCGGCTTTTTGCATTTATAGATATTTTTTTTAATTTTTCACTTATTTGGCAATAAATATGGCTGAAAACGTAGTTACAGAAACCAATTTTGAGACGCTAAAGCTCTTTAACAGGGGCAAAGTCAGGGACATTTACGACCTTGGCGATCGGTTGTTGATAATCACTACCGACAGGATATCCGCCTTTGATGTAATACTTCCAAACGGAATACCTTTTAAAGGCAAAGTATTGAACCAGATATCCATGTACTGGTTTAAAGTTATGGAAGATATTACGGCAAACCACATAATCACATGCGATGTTGATGAATTTCCGGAATCGTGCAGGCCTTACGCGGATATTTTAAAGGGTAGAAGCATAATTGTAAAAAAAGCGGAGCCGTTGCCCGTGGAGTGCGTTGTCCGTGGATATATCGCAGGCTCAATGTGGAAAGAGTATAAAGAGAAGGGCGGGCAAAACGGAGAAGGCTCTACCGTAAATGTGTGCGGTGTAGACCTGCCTACCGGATTAAAAGAATCCGGCAAATTGGGAAAAACATTTTTTACTCCTGCCACAAAAGCCGAACAGGGCGACCACGATATGAATATCTCATTTGAGAAATCAGTGGAGATACTTGGCAATGAGATAGCGGAACAAGCAAAAGATACAAGCGTGAAAATTTATGAAAAAGCGGTCGGCATTGCTGAAAAGAAGGGCATAATCATAGCGGACACTAAATTTGAGTTTGGATTCATCAACGGCAATCTAACGCTTATTGATGAAATTTGCAGTCCTGATTCATCCCGCTTCTGGCCCTCTTCAGAATACGCTGAAGGCAAATCACAACCCAGCTGCTTTGACAAACAATTTGTGAGGGACTACCTCTTGACCCTAGATTGGGACAAAACTCATCCCGGCCCTGAACTGCCTGAAAATATCATAACGCAAACAAGCGATAAATACCTCCAGGCATTTGAAATATTGACGGGAAGAGATCGCAAAGAGTTGGAATAAGAGCAAAACTTCAAGGTTACAACATTTTGACAAGAAAAAGTATTTAAATGTAGCGAGATAAAACCCTAAAGGGTAAATTCCAACAACATCTGCCTGTTGGAGTTAAGGCTTTAGCCTTTTATTCATCAACAAATTTCGAAAACCTTATTTGTTAGACGATACAAATTCATTATGGAATATAGACGATTTGGCTCAAAATTTGTGATCAGGTTAGACAAGGGCGAGGAGGTTGTTGAGACTTTAAAACAGTTCTGCAAAGACAACGGGATTAAGTTAGGCGCGGTTAGCGGAATCGGGTCCACAAACAAGGCGGTTATAGGGCTTTTTGAAACCGAGAGAAAGGTTTATCAATCAATGGAGTTGACCGGCGATCATGAAATTGATCAATTATCCGGAAATATTTCAACAATGGACAACGAAGCTTATATACATCTTCATGCAAACCTTTCCGACGCAAGCTACAACTGTTACGGCGGGCATTTAAATTCCGCCGTTATCAGCGCGACATGCGAGATTATAGTTGACGCTATAGACGGCGGGATTGACAGAAAGTTTAGCGATGAGATTGGTCTAAATTTGTGCAAGTTTATTGATTAGAGTTTGGACTTTTTATTAAAAAAGCCGCCGCGTTTTGCGGCGGCTGAGTAGCCCTTATCGTCAACCGGTTGCAGCGGCTATAGGTTGAAAACCGTTGTCATCAAAAACTACCGGCTGACGCATTAATCCTTCAGATGTTAATGCGGGTTTTTGCTTACGTTTAGGCATGCTGGCTTTTAAAACATTCAGATGTTTGCCTGAAAGTTTGTAGAAGTATAGATTTTTTGCCTTTTTGTTCCTTTCCTTGCCAAACGGATCTCCAACCTGTAGCAGTTTAGTCGGCCAATACTTGAAGTCGTCCGAGGTTATATTTTTGCTGTTTTCTACCATTAATCAGATCCTTCCTTGAATACTAATTAACTATTTATAATGTAAAGATATTTAATCATTAAATATCACTTGATCATATTGATCATAGTATTAAATTTCGGCATGTTTTGAGGATACTTTAGATCCTTTTTGATGGATTGGACTCTAAATACCTTATAGAGCCTCTATTCCCGGGTTTTAATGGAGTTTACTTATATGAAAAATAGCATGACATACGACATTTCAGGCCGTTTTAGCATGCGTGGCGGCGTAGACCGCGATGAAATGCGTGAACTTGATCGCAAAGCTATTGAGGATTACAAGATCCTAGGGGCGTTGTTGATGGAAAACGCCGGAAGAAACGTGGCTGAAGCGGTTATCCGGGAGCTAGGCAACGATTCAAACAAAAAAATCGTGGTTATTTGCGGCAAAGGGAATAATGGCGGCGATGGCTATGTGATAGCGCGTCACTTGGTCAATTACGGATGCGAGGTTCAGGTGTTCTTGCTTGCTAAGATTGACGACATTATTGGCGACGGTGACGCGGGATTAAATCTGCGGGCCATTAAAAATATGAAGATTGAAACGCGCGAGGTTCTTGACTGCGCCGCTGTTAAAGCAATGATTGATCATATTGCGGGTTGCGATCTTGTAATTGATTCAATTTTCGGCACCGGATTGAAAGGCGAACTCAGGGAACCGGCACAATCAGCCATTTCTGAATTAAACAAGCTGAATATGCCTGTCATTGCAGTAGATATACCATCCGGGCTTGATTGTAACGAGGGGGAAGTCCTTGGAGCTTGTGTAAAGGCAAAAAAGACCGTTACTTTTGCCCTGCCTAAAAAGGGATTTTTTGTCAAAGACGGCCCTGCTCATGTCGGAGAGTTGGTGGTGACTGACATAAGCATTCCAAAGGAGTTGATGGATAACTATTCGGAGCTTTAGAAATAGCTTACAAACAACATTTCCATTTATCCCTTTTTTCGTGATTGCACAACTTTAAAATCAACGTGTTTTTTTAATTTGTCAACATTGTAGATTTCTACTTTTACGGCGCTGCCGATTCTGTAAATATTCTTGCCCCTCTGCCCCTTAAGCGACCCGCTTTTCTTTTCGTAGTTGTAAAAATCGTCTGTAAGCGTTTTGACATGCACCAAGCCTTCAAGCAGGTTCTCTTTCAGTTGAACAAAGAAGCCGTACTCTTCCACGCCTGTAATTACGCCTTCCATCTCTTCGTTTAATCTGGTTTCAACCATTCGTATTAATTTTGTTTTTATTACGCTTCTTTCAGCCTCTTCAGCTCTTCGTTCAGTATACGAGCAATGGCTTGCGGACTCTTTTAATAGCTCTTTTTGCTCGGTTTCGCCGCTTTTGATTTTGTTTTTTAAGATGTAAGAATCCAAAACTCTGTGGACAATTAAATCCGGATAACGCCTGATGGGCGATGTAAAATGGGTGTAGTTCTCTATCGCAAGGGCGTAATGGGAGCTTTTGTTAACGGAATATTCCGCTCTTCTGAATGATTTTAAAAGCATGAGGTTTATAGCGTAAGAGTCGGGTTGACCGTTTATATCATCTAAAAGCTCCTGTATCTGAAGGTTGTTGAACGGATCAACCTTCTTCATTTTCAGGCTTTTTATAAACCTCGCAAAATCACGCATATCATCCGGGTCCGGGTCTTCATGGTTTCTGTAAAAGCACGGCAATTTATTTTTACGCGCTACGTTGCCCACCGCCTCGTTTGCCGAGAGCATAAACTCTTCAATTATGCTGTGAGAGACATCTTTTTCGCATTTATCCACGGCAACAACATAGCCCTCATCGTCAAGCCGCAACTTAACCTCAGGGATGTCAAGCTCTATTGAGCCTCTGTTCAACCTGTTTTTGAAAAGGATTGCGCCCAGAGTCTTCATGTTTAAAAGCATGCTTAAAACATCGTCGTCAACTATGGAAGGCGATGTTTCGCCGTTGTTATCATTGCATAGTTTTGTGGCCTCGTCATAATTAAGCCTCTTTTTAACATTAATAATTGAGTTGTTTATTTCAGAGTTTAACAATTCGCCCTTGTTGTTCATCGTAAATATCACGCTCTTTGTCAGCCTGTCTTCGCCCTGTTTCAGACTGCATATTCCGTTTGACAACTCTTCGGGCAGCATTGGTATTACTTTTTCCGGCAAATATACGCTAGTGCCTCGGACTTTAGCTTCTTTATCTATCTCTGAGTCCTGTTTTACATAATATGAGACGTCCGCAATATAAACCCCAAGTATCCAGTTTTCACCGGCCTTTTTTAGCGACACTGCGTCGTCAAAATCCTTTGCGTCTTCAGGATCGATGGTTATTATTGTTTCGTTTCTATAATCAACGCGGTTTTTAAGCTCTTCGTCAGGTATTTTTACTGGAATATCTTTTATCTCTCTCTTTACCTCGTCGCTAAATTCGTGCGGAAGTTTAAACTGATGTATGGTTGAGATAATGTCAACTATATGCGAGCCTTCCTTGCCTAAGACTTCAACAACCTCACCCTCGGGGTTTAGATGTTTGGACGGCCATGACACAATTTTGACGACGACTTTGTCGTCGCATTCAGCTCCGTTCAGGTCGCTTTCGTTAACGTAAACATCCTTAACCAAGCCGGGGTCGTCAGGAGCGACATAGATTAATTTTCTGCTTCTTCTTAATGTGCCGATAATCGTTTCGTTTGCGCGGCTCAACACCTGCACAATTTTGCCGGAATCCCATTTTCGCTGTTTATGCGTCCTCTTTTTTCCGCCTTGTTTTTGAGGTAAACGAACCACAACAAGGTCGCCGTTCATGGCATCGGCCATAAACTCCTCGTTTACGTAAACGTCGTTGGTTATCTCCTCTTTTACCGGAACGACAAATCCAAATCCCTGCGATTTGCAATCAAGCGTTCCCACTACAAGGTCAACTCGCTCAGGGTTGGCGTATAAACCTTTTTTAATTTTTACAAGCTCGCCCTTAAATTCAAGATCATTTAAAATATCGCAAAAATTTTTAAATTCATTCTTGTCAATTTCAAACAATGCGCTTAATTGCGAGGCGGACATTGGACTATATTTTTTGCTTTTAATAAATTTTACTATCTTCTTTTTTTCAATTAACATAATTTTTTAGTCCTGTGGAATATTTATAGAAAGAGGCTAAGGGGCAGCGCAATGGGCAGGGAGGTGGAACGTCAACCGAACTTTTTTAACAATTGCGAGAAATCGCTTATAAGAAAAGGTTCATAGTAATAAAAACCCTGCGCTTCGTCGCAATTGTTTTCAACTAAAAAGTCGAGTTGCCCTTTAGTTTCAACCCCTTCGGCGATAGCTTTTAGATTAAGATTGTGAGCCAACTCAATAATTGTTTTTGTAATTGCCCGGTTATTATGGTCGGTTTCAATGTCGCGGATAAATGTGTAATCTATTTTGATTTTGTCGATTGCAAAACGTTTGAGATAGTTTAGCGATGAATAGCCGGTTCCGAAATCGTCAATAGATATGCCGATTCCAAGATCTTTAAGTTTTTGCATTATATTTATAGCTTCATCCGCGTTAAACATAATCGCGCTTTCAGTCAGCTCCAACTCTATCAAATTTGGGTTCATTCCTGTTTCGTTCAAGGTTTTCTGAATAATGTCTATTAAATTCTTGTTCCTGAGTTGCTTAGCTGAAATATTAATGGACATCTTCAATTCTTTTAAATCATTTTGCTTCCATGAGACGTACTGCCTGCATGAGTTTTGCAAAACCCATTCGCCGATAAGCTCTATCAAACTAGATTTCTCTGCAAAAGGAATAAAATCGTTCGGCGGCACCAGCCCTTTTTCTTTATGGTTCCATCTCACCAATGCTTCAATACCGACAATGTTTTGTGTTTTTAAATCCATTTGCGGTTGATAATATATAACAAGCTCGTTGTTTTCAATAGCGCGCCGCAAGTCGGATGAGAGTTTTAGCGTCTCGGCGGACTTGGCGTTCATCTTTTCAGTAAAGAATCTAAAATCGTTTTTGCCGTGCTCTTTTACGTTGTACATGGCAGTGTCTGCGTTTTTGACAAGCGATTGAGCGTCTTCCCCATCATTAGGGAAGATGCTTATGCCGATGCTTGCGCCGCTAAACACCTCCTGATTTGACAGGCTGAAAGGTTGTGTTACAAGGCCTATAATTTTCTTGGCTATTAACCCTGCGTCGCTAATGTTATTTATTTTTTCAAGAATAATGACAAATTCATCGCCGCCTAAACGGGCAACGGTGTCGTCTTTGCGAATGACCGACATCATCCGCTCGCTGACCATTTGCAGGAACTGGTCGCCGACAAAATGCCCAAGCGTGTCGTTTATATATTTAAAATTGTCAAGATCTATAAAAATAACGGCCAGCATGCCGTTTCCCCTGTTGGCTTTTTCAATGCAGTGCGCCAGGCGGTCGTTAAACAAGGAGCGGTTAGGGAGTCCGGTCAATACGTCGTAATATGCCAGTTTGTTGATCTGTTTTTCAGTGTGTTTTTTTTCCGTTATATCGCTAAAGACTCCAATATAGTTTGTGGTCCGGCCAAGTTCGTTTTTGATGGAACACACTGTAAGCCACTGCACATAGATCTCGCCGTTTTTCCTCCTGTCCTTAATCTCCCCTTGCCACACGCCTTCTTTTTTAACCTTGTCCCATAATTCATTGTAAAAAGCCTTGTCCTGCCAGCCTGAAAACAGGATGTGGGGCGTTTTGTATATTGACTCCTGCGCGGTGTACCCGGTTATGTCGGTAAAGGCTTTGTTCACTTCAAGCAGCCTTGTTTGTTCGTCGGTTATTATTATGCCTTCAAGGCTATGCCCAAACACTTTTGCGACCAGTTTCAATCTCTCTTCAACCTGTTTGCGCAAAGTTATGTTTGAGGCTATTGATTCGTAGCCAACCGCAACCCCTGAATTGTTAAATATCTTTCTGATATTTTCAGATATCCATATGGCGTCTCTGTTTTTGCTGTAAATCAGCGACTCAAAATCCCATAACGAATTTTCTTTTTCCAGCTCTTTTAGAAGTTGATTGTGCCTTTCCTCCACAACATACAGCCCTTTAACGTCCGGGACGCATTCAATCAACTCTTCGCTTGATTTGTAGCCCAACATTTTAGCAATGGCGGGATTAGCTATAAGGAACTTGCCTTCATTGTTGATCTGAAAAATGCCGTCTATGCTGTTCTCAAATATGTTACGGTATTTCTCCTCGGCGCGTTCATACTCCAGAGTCAGGGCGACAAGGCCTTCGTTTGTTTCCTGAAGTTCTTTCTCCAACGTCGAAGCGTATTGCCTTAACTCTTCATTTGTGTCAGGTGTTTTTTCTTCAGCCACTTTGTTATGCCTTGCGTTCCTTGATGACGATTGCAGTCGCGTCATCATGATCTTTTGAAAAATTTTGCGTTAAATATTGCGCCATAACGCTTGCCGACCGGTTAATTACAGGCATAACCTGCTTCCATTCCCAGCGCGAAGTTATCCCGTCGGTCTGCATCACAATAACTCCGCCTTTTTCCCACTTGTTCTCATTTACCAATGGTTTCGGCATATTAAGACCCACAATGCCTCGCCTGACGTTAAAATTGCGCTGTTTTATGTTTTCGTTTATTTTTACTTCAATATTTCCAACGCTGGCGAATCTTATCAGTCCCGTGTCCCATTCAAAGACCGCGCCGGCCATAACCACGCCTCTTGTGGCCCTGCAAGCCCGCGATGCGCCGGTAAACATCGCCTCAAGCGGCAGATCAAAATGTTTTTCAACATACATCCTTGCCGCGCTTGCCGCGTGATGCGCAAATTGCCCGTGCCCTACGCCGTCGATTATAACCGCCAATGCCCGATTGCCCCAGTGTTTGATTACAAACGAATCCCCGTTAACATTCATCTTTGGATGCGCCCTGGTCGCGGCTCCGATATCATACGGGCAAACGGCGCCGGTTGCCGCAGGACGTGTCTTAATCCATTTTCGCGCGGTAATAATCGTCTTTTTCTTTCCGTCGGACGTAATGTTAAGCTCATCCATTAACCGGTTGACCGAGCCTAGGCCGTAGCCCAACGTGCCGCTGGTAGAGAAGCCGTCAGTCATGGACTTTTCAATGTCTGAAAAACCGGGCCCTTTATCCTTTGTTTCAATCTGAATTCCCTTTCTGTTTGCCGACTCAATATTGGCAATGGATATGGACCCGAATTGAGCGTGTTTAATAATGTTGCCGGAGAGTTCTATAGCGGCAATTGAGACCTCTTCAGCCTCGCTTTCATTAAATCCTGAATTCAGGGCCAGCTCCTTTGCCTTGCGTTTTACCAAAGTAACGTCGCCCTGGTTTGAGACGGGGAAAATTTCAGAGTTATCCGGTTCTGAGCTCATCTTTTCCACTTTCTGATAATTATTTTTGTTCCCATACCGGATATGCTTTCAATTGACATGTCGTCCATTAATCTCTTTGTGCCGGGCAGGCCGAGCCCCAAACTTTTTGACGAGCTGTACCCCTCGCCCATAGCCAGGTCAACATCCTCTATCCCAGGTCCGTTATCCTGGAAAACAAGCTCTATGCCTGTTTTGCCGTTAAGGGTTATATTGTTAAGCGTCATAACGCCGTTTTTAGCGTACAAATAAATGTTGCGCGCCAACTCCGACGCAGCGGTTACAATTCTGGTTATATCGGTAATGCCGAAACCCATCTTCTTTGTAACGTCCCGCGTCACTTTGCGCACTTTGACTATATCGCTTTCCGCGTTGATGTATACTTCAGTTTCCACGCTATTAGCAGTGTCCATATAGTTGCCTTAAAAAATAAGCGTCTAATGCGCTTGTTATATACTCAAAAGCATGAGGTTTTTAAAATTTGCCAATGAATAAAAGGCTAAAGCCTTAACTCCAACAAGATGAGTTTGTTGGAATTTACCCTTTAGGGTTTTATTTAATTGCGTTGAAAAAAACATACATAAACATAAATTTCCGAAAACCTGATTTGTTTGACGATAGGCCGGTGGAAATTTGTTTCGCGTTTACAGCTGGACAGTTAAAATTGATCGCCGTTTGCCGATTCAAAAATGTCAAACGCTGCGTCAACATCCAGGGCCGCGACAATGTTTTCAAAAGTTAAACCAAGTTGCGTGGCTGTAATGGCCACGCTTGGTTGCATACCGGCTATAATTGTGCGGCCTCCCATAAGCGTTATCATTTGAACCGTTTCCACAATTGTCCTGGCAAAGAACGAGTCTAGGATGTCCACTGTGGATATGTCCAGGATTACACCTTCCGCCGTCTGGTATTGTGCCATCTTGTCCAGAATCTTTTGTTGAAGGTCTGATATATACTCGTCGTCGGGATCAGTCGGCACCGTTACAAGCAATACGTTGCGCACTTTTATTACAGATATATTTTCGCTCACAATTAAGCCCTCCCAACTTTTTTATCCACTATCTCTAGATGCAGTATGTTAAGCGCCACCCTTAACCCGGCGGCCAACGACGGCCTGGTGATTATGCCCGCTAAATCAATGCCCAGATGCACCAGTGTCTGCGCGATTGAAGGGCTTACGCCTGTTATAACCACTTGCGATCCCAGCAATTTTACCGCGTTGATAGTGTCTATAAGGTGTTGCGCAGTGGCGGTGTCTATTGCCGGCGCTCCGGTTATGTCAACCAGCGCCACGGGCGATTTGGTCTCCACTATAGTTTCAAGCAACTTTTCCATAAAAAGCTGAGTGCGTTGGCTGTCCATTGTTCCTATTATAGGCGCGGCCACAACCCCGTCCCACAGCTGCACAACCGGCGTTGACAGCTCTATAATTTCGTTTGCCTGCTGGACGATAACCTCCTCTTTTGCGTTAAAATATGTTGTAATCGCCACGTCCTCGTCAAGATTTATCAGCTTTAAAATTGCGGAGAACACTTTTTGAACCTTTTCCAAATCTGAAGCGTAAGCCGTAAACAGATGAGGCGAAATTAAGCGAACATAAATTGTGTACGAACCCAGGTACCAGTCAACCGATAGCCCTATCCTGTGGTGAACCTTGCCGACCCTGATCCGGTTAAGCAAATAATCCGCGCCATAATCGCCGTTAAAAAGCCCTAAAAAGTAATCCTTTTGAGTCTTTTTAAGCCTTTGCAACGTGTCTTCCTCATTTAAAATTATCTCCAGTTCGCGGAATTTCAAAAAGTGGTTGTAAAGCTCGTCGACAATAGCATCCACATTGTCCCGCATTAAAGTCTCCAGTTCCTTTAACAACTGTCCGTCCTCGTCGGTAAAACCCACAAACTCTTTCCTGCGCTCCCACTCTTCAAGCGTTACGTCAGCCATTATTTATCCTCCTGATAGAAATTATTTTGTTAGGATTGTTTTATCGCTTTTAACAACGCGCTATTCAGCTCTTCAATATCAAACGGCTTAACAACAGATCCTTTAAAACCGTGCTTTTCATAATCATTCATGATAACATCATCCGAATAGCCGCTGGATACTATTGCTTTTACATCCGGGTTTACATTCAGGAGTTTTTTTATAGCATCCTTTGCGCCCAGACCGCACGGAACAGTTAAATCCATAACAACAACATCAAACGGTTTCCGGTCATTTAAAGACTCTTTATACATCTCTACTGCTTCAGCCCCGTCTTTTGCGAAATCGACCTCGTACCCTATGACGGCAAGGGCCTGGCCGGCCATCTCCCTGATCTCGTCATCATCGTCCATAAGCAATACCTTGCCGCTACCTGCAAGAGGTTTGCCGCTTTTTGCCGCTTTTTGTTCAACCTCTTTTAATGAGGCCGGCAAATAGACGCAAAAAGTCGAGCCTTCTCCTTGCGCGGAAGCAACCGTGATCAGCCCGTTGTGATTTCTGATTATCGCGGACGACGACGCAAGGCCAAGACCGTTGCCGCTCTCTTTAGTTGAAAAATATGGATTAAATATTCTTGCAAGGTCTTCCTTTTTAATTCCAGATCCCTGGTCTTTGATTGATATCTTTACATATTTCCCTGAGTTTAACGAACTCTCCAGCTCTTCGCCTATCTTTTCAATGTTTTCGGCGGACACTTTAACTAAGCCTCCGTCAGGCATGGAATGCGTTGCGTTGATCACGATATTGTTTATCACCTGATTTATCTGTCCTTCGTCCATTTCAACCCTCCAAAGGTCTTTGGGGATTGAAATCTCGCATTTTACATTAGAGCCTCTTATGGCAAATTCCGAGGCTTCTCTTATCAGGTTGTTAATCGGCGCCGTCTTTTTAACGGTTGCAGTCTCGCCTACTTTAGAGAAATCAAGGAGCTGGCGCGTCAAATCCCTTGAACGCATTGTCGCCTTTTCAATATTAGCCAAATTTTTTAAAGTCTTATCCGCGTCGCCGGCCTTTGAAAAAATCTTTGCCAGGTTTGCGTTGCCTAAAATTGTGGTCAACATATTATTAAAATCATGGGCAATACCGCCGGCAATAATGCCTAACGACGCTATTTTTTGAGCCCTGAAAGACTCTTCCTCCAGCTTCATTCGTTCGGAGATGTCGTTTACAACCGCCGTAAACACAGTTTTCCCTTTGGACGTAAACTTTGAAATTGATATCTCCGCCGGGAACTCTTCCCCATTTTTGCGCAAACCAAAAAGCTTGTGCTTCCTTTCATTCAACCTCTTGGCGTTTATATTGCTTTTTCCAAAGTTGGCTACATGCTTGCCGTGATTTGCCCTAAATCTTGCAGGTAGAAGAGTTTCTATCAGGTTCCCTACTATTTCAAAAGGAGTGTATCCAAATATGCGTTCAGCCCCTTTGTTATACATTGTTATTTTGCGGTTCTCGTCTATTGATATTATCGCGTTCTCAGCTATCTCCAGCATCCTGTCAAGCGTTTCAATGTTTTCATAAATCTCTTTTTGCGCATCTTTGCGCCAGGCCTCTTCGGTTTCAACCACAACAAAATGCGAAAGTTCCCCTTTGTCGTCAATAACCGGATGTATATGCTCATACACCCAATAGCGTTCGCCGCTTCTCTTTTTGTTGCAAACCATGCCGCTCCAATGATCTTCCTGTGTAATAGATTTAAGGATTTTAAAGTAAGTCTCGTATGATTGGGGGCTTGATTTTAAAATACGAACGCTTTGTCCAATGGCTTCGCCCTGAGCGTAGCCTGTTGTTTTTATAAAATGAGCGTTTATGTACTCTATCACGCCTTTGTTGTTAATAATAAATATTGAGGAAGGTATCTGCTCTATAGCCATAAACAATTTTTGGCTCTGTTTTTCGTACTCTTTTAAATCGTTGTATTTTCTTATCAACTCTGCGTGGAGATTCTGCTCGTAATCATGCCACCGTTTCTTTTCCAGGCAGCCCGCGATTCTGGCTGCAAGCAGCGTTTCGTTTACCGGTTTGGGCAAATAGTCGTCCGCTCCCTCTTTTAAGCATTTTACAACACTGGAGAACTCATCAACCACGGTTATCATCACAATCGGAATGTGGCGAACGGATGCATCTTTTCTTATCTCCTTTAAAACCTCGTGCCCGTCTTTTATAGGCATGAGTATGTCCAACAATATCAGATCCGGAGGTTGCCTTTTAATAACCTCCATCGCGGCATCGCCGTTATTGGCTATAAGAACGTTATGACCGAGTTTGTTTATAAAGTGTCTTAACAACGCAAGAGACGTCTCGTCGTCGTCAACCACAAGAATGTTTTTAAGTGAGTCCATATTGGTTCAGCGCAACAAAATATTAAAGTAGTACATTACAATCTTAAAATTATAGCGCTGCCGGAAGAGAATAGGAAGCTTTTTACAGCTTAATCTGGTTATTTGGCGAGATTTGGCGCATCGGCCCTAAGATAATATATATTCGTATTCGGTGTAGTGTACGCGTCCTCGCGCCGTAGCATTGAGGGAGAGATTTACATATAGTTTGAAGTTGAGAACAGAAGGATAAATGAAAAACTTTGTATGTATTTATTAACAATCAGGCTCATCATCCATTTCCTCCCATGTAACGCCATATGGCGCCCCGCCGGAAGTATATCCCGCTATAAAAGAAAAGTTCTCATCAGAATCATCAGAAAACAGTTCCTGCCATTCCTTCTCTCTCTTTTGTTTAACCATTTTTCGATGTTTAGCTCTGTTTTCACAATTTTGTTTTGCCTGATCCAACCGTTCATCGGAGATAGAAACCCCTAAAAGACGCAGCTCAATTATAGCGGAAATTGCATCTTGCCCATACCATTTCATATAACTCCGCACAACATTGTTGCCCGTATAACTTTGCAACCATCGCGCGCCTGAAACCAACCTTTTTTCGCGATTCATCCGTTTACGTCGAGGGCTGTTGTTTTTGTTTTTCTTCTTTTTAGCCATTTAAATAACTTATTATTTATATCAATATGTGGCGAGGCTGTTATTTTCTATTTATAACAATGGATTGAATTGCCGGTTTTGTGGAGCAGTAACCGTGTTACTGTATAGATATGGTTGATTAAATTAACATCAACACGGTTGATGTACACCATTTTAACTAAAACCTGCGAACGTTTATAAAAATTTAATCAACTTATTTGCTTTTGGATCGAATCAATAGCTTCTAAAAGTGATTCTTTTGGTTCATTTTTTACAATCATTTTCTTTAAGCTATTTAACATTTCGTTTATTGACCTCTCCAACCTTGCGTCATTGTAAGCTTTTGAGAATTCAGGAGCCTTCATTTGTTTTTTAAATAATTGTTCATAATTAGTCATGTTTAAACCTCTTAATATATATTTCTCTTAAATCCTTAGCTTTTTGTATCTCTTTTCTTGGTGTTTTTCGGCTTTTTTTTATAAAACCGTGAGTAATTATAACTCTGGCTCCTATTTGATAAAAATATAATGTTCTTGCGATCTTATCATGTATTGAAGTCCTCAATTCGAAAATACCATCTTCTATATATTTTGACAGATTTGTCTTTACAGGTAAATTGTTATTTTTAAGTTCTATAAAATAGTTAATTGTTTCAAATATTCTTGCTCTTTCTTTTATAGGCAGTTTTATAACAAATTCTTTAAATGGTTTCTTGTTATTATCCAATTCAACGAATTCGACTTCATATTCCATTTTTTCACTATAATAATTTAAAAAATACGGATACAGCTTATCACTTTTTCATAATCCCATTTGTTTGATTATTATTACCTTTAAATCTATTACCGTCAATTGAAATTTGATAGTTTGGTGGGTAGCGCTTCATTGCTTGTCCATAGATTCGATATAACTCACAATCTTCTTAAATTTGTAAACAATTAACCAGCCCTAAGATTCTAACCTTTGTTTTAAAAATCATGTTATCATGTTTAAGATAAGCTTCTGTTTTGTGTTATTTATTAAATCCTTCGCGCAAACAGTGCTTAATTCTATAAACCTATAAGATTCTCTTCCTTTTACATGATTAAGCTTAAAATAATTTGCCGTCCTATAATTTTTATGTTTTGGAAATGTCCTACGGCAATCCCCCAAATTGTCTTGACAGACAGCTTGAAATTGATATTATTATCATTGTTATTAAAGCCGGCAAGGACTAAAAATATTCTTAGCGGTTTTGGCGGCAATGCTTTATTATTGTCCCATAGTTAGAAAAAACAGATTGTTGGCATTACCCACACTATTAATATGAAAATCACGCATGAAAGAGATTACATTAAAAACCTTTCTTTATCATTTTTGCAATAATATAAGAGAGGATAAAAAATTCTGTTTTATACTGGGATCAGGCGCTTCAAAACCATCGGGAATTCCCACCGGTGGAGAATTAACGCAAAAATGGATGGATGAGTTGGCGGAGATGTACGATTCCAAAGATTTAGACTCATGGAAAGCAGAAGAAGGCATTTCAATGGACGATCCAGCAAAAGATTATTCCAAAATATTTGATAAACGATTTGAGCTGGATAAAAAAGAGGGTTTTGCGTTTCTTGAGCAGGTAATGGACGGCAAAGAGCCCAGTTGCGGGTATTCCATACTTGCCCAAATACTGGAGGCAAAACAACACAAGATTGTTATTACCACCAATTTTGACAGCCTTACCGAAGACGCTCTGTTTATATACACGCACAAGAAACCTCTGGTGGTAGGGTATGAAGCTCTCGCGCATTATATAAATTAAGGGGACAGGCTATTTTAATTTGCATTTTTAGCTTAAATTGTTATAATTTTATTGTTTTCTAAACATGTTGATGGTTTTGTGTAAATATTTAATTTCAGGAGGGTTATGATGGCGAGGATACCACGTATGATGCTTAAGTGTGAGGATGGGATTTATCATGTTATGTCACGCACGGCTTTGGAGGGGTTTGTTTTGGGGGATGTGGAGAAGGATTATTTGTTTGGCTTGATTAAACGGTTTAGCGGCATATTCTTTACTGAGGTGTTTGGGTATTGTATTATGAGCAACCATTTCCATCTGATGGTTAAGATGAAAATGTCGGATGAATATTCCGATGAGGAGGTTAAAAGGCGTATTGGGTTATATAACAGCGATAAGGACAAAATTGTGACGGACAGTGAAGTCCCAGGTTTTCGCAATAAACTCTCAAGTTTATCTGAATTTATGCGCGAGATTAAACAGCGGTTTTCACGTTTTTACAATAAAAGGCATGAAAGGGTAGGCTACTTCTGGGGAGACAGGTTTAAGAGCGTTATTGTTGAAAACGGGGATACGTTGATAAATTTGCTCGCTTACATTGACTTGAACCCACTCAGGGCCGGGGTGGTTGATAGGCCAGAGGAGTACAGGTGGTGTTCGATAGGTTACCATGTTCAAAGCGGCAACCGGGATGGGCTGCTTTCTACAGATTTTGGGTTGGTAGGATATGACGGAATGTCTGAACGGGAGAGGTTTGCGGATTACAGGGAATTCCTTTATGAAACCGGGGCTATTGAGACGGAAAAATGGAGGTCTATTGATGAAGGAATAGTTCAAAAAGAACGCGCGATTAAATATGAGTTGAGCGATGTTGATAAATTCAGGCACAAAACAAGGTATTTCACAGACAGCGGAATAATAGGGACAAAGGCGTTTGTGAGCCGTTATTATGAGCAGTTTAAAGATTACTTTAACACAAAGAAAACTAAAAAACCCAGAAAGATATCAGAAGGCGCTGAGATATATTCGCTTAAGAATTTGATTAAATGACTGAGTTGTATGATTGCCATGCTCATTTCAATCATTTTGTTGCCCATGCATTCAGGGTTTTACAGGTATTAGTATAAAATAAACCACTTTTAAGTAAATCAAACAGAAATAAAAGAAGATTACCCCCTCCCATCATCCATAAATATTTTTCATCAAAGAGATTTACACATATAATTTGCCCTACATTAGGGATTCAGATTTTAATTCACATTTTTATATCTGAATTAAATTGATTTAATATTTACCTGTCCCTTTTATACTTTTGGATGTTCGGTTTGCTGGTATTATTGGGGAGTGATGACATATGAGCGAGGTGGAATTCAAAAAATGAAAATTTTTACCTAAACTTTAGTCACTTTTCCGGGTTAGCTATAAACAACAAAGCCTCCAAGTCAAAATGATATTGATTTGGAGGCTATTTATTGAAAAACATTTTTACAATATGTTTTATTACTTCTCCTCGCCGACTCTTTTTATTTCAAGCGTTTTAATAAGTATGGCTTCCAGTGGTTTGTCGCGTGAATCTGTAGGTACTTTGGATATGGCCATAAGAACGTCCAGGCCTTCAACTACTTTGCCGAAAATAGAGTGTCTATTGTCAAGCCACGGCGTAGGGACGACAGTGAGGAAGAATTGGCTGCCGTTTGTGTTTGGTCCGCTGTTTGCCATAGACAATATGCCTGGTTCGTTGTGTTTTAAATCCGGCGAGAACTCATCCTTAAATTTGTAGCCGGGGCCGCCTATGCCTTTGCCGAGTGGGCATCCGCCCTGGACCATGAAATTCGCAATTACCCTGTGAAATATAAGGCCGTCATAAAAGTTGCCTCTCTTTTGCTCTCCTGTTTTAGAGTCAAAGTACTCTTTGGCGCCGGTTGCCAGGCCTACAAAGTTTTCAACTGTTTTAGGAACTTGGTCTTCAAAAAGTTTACAAACTATATCGCCCTTGTTTGTTTTAAATGTAGCGTACAATCCATTGTCTAAATCTTTAGCATTCACGAAATTAAAGCTCCCTTCAAGTGTAAAAAATGTAGCGGCCAAAATGAGGCTAAATATAAATTTTTTCATCAAAATATCTCCTTTTAGAAAAATTTTCCCTTAAAAATAGCTTGAATTATTAAGCATGTTAAATTAATATAATGCATCTGGATTGTCAACAATTATTTATAGAAAAGAAATGGTTATTGAGGGAGGGACTTAAATTATGGATGGTTTAACTATTAAAGTTAATAAAAACTGCGTAGGATGCATGCTTTGCGTAAGTAAACTTTGCAAACACGGGGCTATAATGCAATGCGGAAGCGTTGTGAAAGTAGAAAAGGAACAATGCGTTTATTGTCTTGAGTGTATAAGGGATTGCCCGCATGACGCGTTTGTTATTGAGGGGCCTAAAATGACAGTGTTGACTCACAATTGCACAAATTGCGGTATTTCATGCTGGGATTGGTGTCCAACCGGGGCTATTTCAAGAGAAGCCGGTCATGTTAGAAAGATTGATCCGAGAAAATGCATAGGTTGCGATTTCTGCGGAAGCGCGTGCTCAAACGCGGAATATTCATACAAGGGCGAGGAAATCGTC
Organism: Candidatus Anammoxibacter sp.; assembly: GCA_021777105.1. Lineage (GTDB taxonomy): Bacteria > Planctomycetota > Brocadiia > Brocadiales > Anammoxibacteraceae > Anammoxibacter_B. The sequence continues at coordinate 96,030 of JAIQZQ010000122.1, read as the reverse complement.
GCGTATGAGGACTAAACAATTGCATTTGCGGCGGATTTTAGGGCCTGTTGCCTCTTTTTTGCTATTAGAATTTCATAAAATAGCGAAGCCGGGCAATTAATTCGTTGTTTTCATATCACCATATGCGTTAATTTAAAATTAATCGCTTATCATCAAAACATAAACGGCATTCCGGTAAAACGGAATGCCGTTTTCAATTACAAATGACAAAACCTCCTCCTGTAATAACTCTTTTAAATGATTTTGGGCTGCTTGACGGGTATACCGGCGCAATGAAGGGCGTTATTTTACAGATAAGTCCGCTTGCTCAGATTGTTGATTTGTGCGTAAACGTTAATCCGCAGGATGTTTTTGGCGGGGCTTATATTCTCTATACGGCGCACAAATATTTTCCAAAAGGATCGGTGCACGTGGCGGTTGTAGACCCAGGGGTTGGTAGTAACCGGAAAATATTGTGTCTGAAAACAAAGGATTACATCTTTTTGGCTCCTGATAACGGCATATTGAGCTTTATAGTTGATGACGAGGAGCCTGAGTTTATCATTGAGGTGACAAATGATAAATATTTTTTGCCTAACGTCAGTAACACATTTCATGGCCGCGACATTTTTGCTCCTGTAGCCGCGCACATCCTTAACGGCGTGAACCCTGAAGAACTTGGAAATAAAATCTCCAAAATAGAGAGTTTGAACCTGCCGCGTCCAGTTTTATCTCCGGAAGGCGTGTTGACCGGGGAGATTATCTATATAGACAGTTTCGGCAATACAGTGACAAATATACATCACAAGAGTGTTGAAAGGGTAAGAAGCTCCGCAAACAACAACGTTGCGTTAACAAGCGGCGATATTTCGATTGAAATCGCTGGGAAAAAGATTTTACGAATAAGCGAATCATACGCCGAATCAAACAGCGGCGAGTTGTTGGCTATTTTTGGAAGCTCAGGTTATCTTGAAATAGCGGCAAACAGGGAAAACGCAAAAAACATTTTAAACGTAAACAAAGGCGATAAAGTTGTTATTAAAAATAACTAAATTTTTTCGCTTGGTTTTGTTCTTCACTATTGCCGCATAGATATTTGTTCATTTCAACAATCTAAAAATATAAAACATTAGCAAATTAAGCTCAGGTTGTCTTGTGGTTATCAACTTAAGAAAAGTATTTCTGGACACTCCTATTTTTATATATCTTTTTGGCGATGACGAAAGGTATAAAAGCCGGGTGGATAATTTCCTCAGGCAATGCCGCGATGAAAACGCTTTATTGGCAACCAGCGTAGTTGTGTATAAGGAATTTAGCGCAAAGCCTTTGGAGGTGGGGGATTGCAAGCTTATTAAAAAGTTTGAAGATATGTTAATTGATTTTAACATAAAATTAATAGGCGTTGATCCACAAGTGGAAAAAACGTCAGCCGGATTTCGCGCTCGCTATAAATGGTTAAAGGAGATGGATTCTTTGCTGATTGCGTCCGCTGCCTGTTGTGGCTACGGCCAATTTATGACTAATGATAAAAAGTTAAAAGAGATATTGGAACTTGAGGTTTTAATAATAGAAGAGTGGTTTAACCGGACATGAAAATTTTTTAGTTGCGGCTTGCGCAATTATATAATAGATTGATTAGTTAAATATTGGAGATGTTGATATGAAAAAGTTGTTACTTTCTGCAATTACAATTCTTACGTTGGTGTGTTGTTGTGACATAAGCGTGTGTTTAGGCCTCACTCAGGCCGAAGCGGTCAAGCTGTTTGCTCATGCCAATGATGAGTATACGGTAGCCCATAAATTAATGTCTTCTGAAAATGCGGCGGACGCAGTCGCCGGTTTTGAGAATGCGGCGGCGCAGTATAAAGAGTTGTTAGACGCAGGCTTTATAAACGGCAGGATATATTATAACTTGGCTAATGCGCATTACAGGCTGGGCAATGCGGGCTCCGCTATGCTTTATTATAACAAAGCCGCCAGGCTCATGCCCAGGAGCGCGGAGTTAAAAGAGAATATGCGTCTTATAAAGTCGGAGTTTGAGGATAAATCCGTGGGAGGGAAGACTCCGGGCGTTGTTAAGGCTCTATTTTTTTGGATGTTTTATTTTAGTCTAAATGAGGCGACGGTTTTTGCTTTAGGGTTTTATATTGCCTTTATGATATGCGTGTTGTTATTTATTTTTATCAGGATTCAGTGGCTAAAGTCATTGTGCGTGGGATTTGGCGTGGCAATGATTATTACAGGCTCAACGCTTGGAGTAAAGATTTATTCAGAACAGGTTAAAATGAAAGGCGTTGTAGTTTCAAAAGAGTGCAAGGTAAGATACGGTCCTGGCGATGAATATGAGCCGAAGTTTTTAATACATGAAGGCGCGGAGTTTTTTGTTGAGGAGGTGGGCTCCAAATGGTACAAAGTTTTTGTGGATGTAGAGGTAAGGCAGTCCGAGGGCGAAGAGGACGATGCCTCAAAAGAGCATAGAATAGGTTGGTTGCCGAAGGAGAAAGTTGGAATAATCTAGGTTTGTGGATGGATGTAGTAAACAAGCCTGCTTTTTATAATATTTTTATTAATTCGAAACTAATATGAAGAAGTTAGCAATATTAATAATATGTTTCATTTTTGCCGCCTCATTTAATTGCCGCACGGCTATTTGCAAAGGATTTACAGCGGATGGCGGCAACACGTTGGCGTATAGAAGCAGGCAGTCGTCCAGAGATTACTCAAAGAGATTGCGCAAGGTTGATTTGTCTGATAATAATAATTTGCGTCCTGAAATAGACGCCAATTCCAAGCAGTTATTTAAAGACCTGGCTTCGTCTGTGGGGATAAAAGCCGGTTCTGGATTTGACGGCAAAACATCGCATGCGCTTATTGCATACATGAGCCCGCAAGCAGTTATGCATGAAAACTCGGGAAAGATTAATTCCGGCGGAACGCATTTTGAAGATTCCGGTGTGGGGTTGCGCGACTTTTTTATCCGGAAAAACTCGAATGAAAGCGTGACGGCCCTGCATATAGCCACAAAAATTGGACTTTCAGCCCTTTTATGGGGCAATCCGATTGTCGGCGTGGTGGGATCGGCAATGTTATCGTTGGCTTTTAGTCAGATTGGAAACGGCGATAGCAGTGATGCAGATAAAGTTAAAAGGGAAAATGAGATATTTTCCGATATTTTTAAATATTCATCTCTTGGTTCAAAGCAGGGCGGCGCTTCTTCGTTGGAAGCGGGATTAAGCAGCGAAGATATGGACGAAATAGAGATGTCAATAAAAGGGTTTAAGGACCCGGACATTGCCGCGGCATTTGAGACGGCTGATATTAAGGAACTTTTGTCGCAAAAAGTCAATCTTTCAATAATATCGCAACGGTCATTGACTATGTTAAAAGCGAGGCTGGGGAATGTGGACGAAAAGGAGCGCATTGCAAGCTTGCGCCACGCGCCTTACATAAGCTGGGCTTTGCCGATAGATTCGCTTTTGGCAAAGAGCCGCGATTTTGAAATGCTGAATTGCGGCGCCCGGTTTGAATTTGCCGCGCGTTAGCCATAACCCGGACAAAACAAAATACAAAAATATAAAGCCGGCGCGCTCTTGCAGGTTGCGTCTAAATGTTATTGTTTTGCGTTTATAATGAGCGCTGACTAGCTTGTCTGCTGTAGTGAGAATTGTCCTTGAAAGGGACAATTACTTTTAAGGTTCACTGTATTTATCATTCAAGATGATGAATGGGCCTTAAAATATCTTGTAAAAATTTGTCAAAATTTATTTGTCAGGCTCCTGAATACGTTCAACTTTTCTGCGTGAGGCTCTATTGTTTAACATCTTTGATCTTCTTTGCGCAAAAAAATTTCCGCAAATGCCTTTAACTCTTTTTAGTTGCCGTTAAGAGTTAAAGCTCCAATCTTTAAAATAAAAATCATTTTAGCGAGAATTTATATATGTATTTCCAACTGTTTAAGGAGTGAATGTTGTGTTAAAAAACAAAACATTAGCGTTTTTACTTGTTTTTGCGTTTTTAACGATCGCGATTAGCAGCCAAAACCAGGTTAACGCAAAAACAAGGAGGGTGCCTTGGTGGCAGCAAAAAACCCCTATATTAAAAGGCGGCGGCATTGATGCGCAACTAATGCCAAAGGATATAAAGCAGGCCGAGGAAGATCCGGAATTTTCAGGAGTTGAAGACAAGGATTATTTGACTGGACTGAATTACCTGGTAAAAGGGAGGCTTGATGAAGCTGTTTCAATGTTTGTAAAAACGATACAGTTTAATCCTGATCACGCGGCGGCTCATTATCATCTTGGCATTGCGTACGAACAGAAAGGTCTTCTGGAAACGGCAATTTACGAGTTTGAAAGAGTAAAGGAGATTAATCCAAAATTTATTGAAGTTTACAACAAGCTTGCGGAAGCCTGCCTGCAAAAAGGTTTGTTCGGCAAAGCGGTAGTCGAATGCAACAGGGCTTTAAATATTAAGCAGCATGACGCCTCAACGCTATATATTTTAGGCATAGCTTATTATAAACAGAGGATTTATGACAAGGCGATTGAGACATTTAACAAATGTTTAAGCGAAAGCCCTGAATACGCGTTGGCGCATGTGGCGTTGGGCAAGATTTTTAAGGAGAAGTTGGAAACCGACGCCGCTGTCGAGCATTTTAACAAAGCTTTGGCGATAAACCGAAATGACTCTGTGTCGAGGTTTGAATTAGGAGAAATATATAAAAAAGAGGGAATGCTTGACAAGGCTATTACGCAGTTTAAGAAAGCAGTCGGTGTTGATCAGTATTTTGTCGAGGCGCGCTTAAACCTTGGCGAAATTTATGAGATGAAAAATATGCAGTCCGACGCCATATCCGAGTATTTAAAAACTCTGGAACTAAACCCGGCAATCGGCAAGGCAAACGCGCGCCTGGGAAAGATCTATGTTGGTTTGGGAAAGCACGCCGACGCGATCAAACAGTTTAGCGGCGCGCTTGAAAACAACTTTAAATATGAGTGGGTATACACCGGGCTTGCAAAAGCTCTGGTAAACAGCGGGTTTCATGACAAGGCTGCGTTGGAGTATAAAGCGGCTTTAGAAATAAATCCTAATAATTTTGACGCGCATTACGGTTTAGGCGGAGTTTACGCGGTAAAAGGGAATCTTGACGGCGCGACGAATGAATATCAAAAAGCTATAACGAGCAACCCTATGAGGGCGGAGGCGTATTTGAGGCTGGGCGAAACGCTTGAAAAGAAAGGGCTATATTCGCAAGCAATATTGGAGTATCAACGCTCTGTGAATATGGAATATAACAATATTGAGGCGCATAAAAGGCTTGGCGATGTATTCTTAAGATTGGGCATGCACGACGACGCGCTTTCTGAATACAATGAGATACTTTTGATTAATCCTGGATTTGCTGAAGTTTACAGCCTGCTTGGAACTGTCTATTTTAAAAAGGGGCAAAGGGACGACGCAATTTTGGCTTACAAAAAGAGTTTGGAAATCAGGCCTAATGAGATTGGTGGTTTGGTTAGTCTGGCGTTAATGTTTTCAAGCAAGGGTATGTTTGACGAAGCGATTGCTCTCTATGTGGACGCTGTAAAAATAAATCCTTTAGACGCAAGAATCCATTTTAGACTTGGTCTGACATACTCAAGAACAGGGAAGATTAATGACGCGATAAAAGAGTTTAAAAAAGCGATAGAGATTTACGGCAAAAACGCCGAATACCATTATGAACTTGCGGATGCCTATGCCAGGATGGGAGATCTGGACAACGCCATTAAGGAATTTGCGGAGACAATTGAAATACTGCCCACGCATGTTAACGCGCGGTTGAAACTCGCGGGCAATTACATACTAAAAGGAAATCTCGACGGCGCTGTTTTGCAGTTTAATGAGATAAAATCAATAAATCCAAATATGATTTCCGCATACAGCGGTCTGGGGAAAACTTACGAAAAGAAAGGGAGGATAAAAGAGGCGATAAATGAGCTTATGGAAGCCTCGCGAATTAATCCAAAAAATATTGAAGTAATCGTGTGTCTAAGCGATATCTATTTAAAGAACGGTATGACGCAAGAAGCGATAGCGTCTCTAATCAAAGCGTTGGAAATAAATCCAAAAGCTGATTATCTATATTTTAAGCTGGCCGACGCCTATTATAAAAAAGGCGAGTACAATCTTGCTGTAAACGAATGTAAAAAAGGGCTGGAAATAAATCCAAACTTTTCAGACGCTTATGTTCTATTGGGTGAACTCTATAAAATGAAAGGGCTGTTTGACGACGCGGCCAATGCTTTTAACAGCGCATTAACAATCAGCCCCGGCAATTCAGCTATTCAAACGCGTCTTGGCGATATCTACTCAATGAAAGGGCGCATTGCCGATGCCAGGGCGGTAAATGAAAAGGCCTATGAAATTAATAATGCCGACGTTCAGGCTATTCATAATTTAGGAAAACTTTATTATGATCAGGGGGATTATGATAAATCTATTGATGAATATGGAAAGGTTTTGGAAATCAATCCTAAAGATGCCGAGGCTTTTTTCAGCCTTGGAAATATTTACACGGAAAGAGGCCGATTTGACGACGCTGTTGACATGTTTAAAAAAGTCCTTAAAGTTAACCCCAGGTCTGTGAACGCATACACTAGTCTTGCCGAGGTTTACCTGATTAAAGGGCAACTTGACAAAGCGGACATCGAGATAAATAACGCGTTGAAGATAAATCCGCTCGCCTCAGATTTGTACTATAAGCTGGGCATCATTAACGCGGATAGAAATAAATTGGATGAGGCGTCTTTGTCTTTAAAAAATGCGGTTAATGTAAATAAAGGCTTAACCCGGGCGCATGTCTCCCAGGGGAATTTGCATGCGGCAAATGGAAAGCTCGGCCTCGCCTTGGAGGAGTACGCCGCCGCGCTGGAACTTAATCCCAATCTGGCTAATGTTTACCACTCAATGGGGGTTGTTTATTCAAGGCAGAGCGATTTTGAGAATGCGATTAAATCGTTTGAAAAGGGCATGGAAGTTAACCCGGATAAAGCGGAATTATACCTTGATTTAGGCAGGCTATATTTAAAGCAGACAAGGTTTGAAGACGCAATTTCACAGCTTGCGTCCGCTATCAAAATAAACCCAAGCCTGGTTGAAGCATACAGCTCTTTAGCTGAAATTTATACCGCAAAAGGGATGTTTGAAGAATCAATAAACGCTTTAAAAAAACTAATAGAAATTAACCCTAATGATATGGTGGGCCACTATTCGCTCGGAAAGATTTATTACGACAAAGGCATGTTTGAATATGCGGAGGCGGAATATAATGAAGCGATAAGGATTAATCCTCAGTTTGTTGACGCCCATTTTAATTTGGGGATTATTTACGCCATGAACGGGCTAAATGAAAAGGCCGTTACTGAATTAAGAGCGGCCAACGAAATTAACCCAAACGTCCCAGGCGTTCATTATAACCTTGGGTTGATCTATCTGAGAACCAATCAATTTGAGAAAGCGATTAGCGAATATGAAAAATGCATAAAACTGCAACCCGAATCATCCGAGGCTTTTTACGCAATGGGGTTGACGCATTACAGCAAAGGCGACATTGACAAATCTATTGAATCGTATACTAAAGCCTTGACGATAAACCCGAAATTTGTGAAAGCATACAATAAACTCGGCCTGGCCCTTGCCGACAAGAGCGAGTTTGACGAAGCTGTAGATGCGTACAAAAAGGCCTTGGAGATTAATTCCAATTTTAGCGAGGCGTATTATGGATTGGGGAAGGCGTACAACGGCAAAGGCATGCTGGACGAGGCGATTTTAGAGTTTAGAAAGGCGTTAAAGGTTAATCCTGATCAGGCCAAAGTGTACGTTTCATTAGGCATAGCGTATACAGAAAAAGCGATGTATGACGAAGGTATTTTTAATTATGAAAAGGCCCTGGAAATTAATCCATATTACGCAAAGGCCCACTATTCTCTTGCCGTCACGTATGAAACTAAAGGAATGATTGACAAGGCGATTTATGAATATAAACGCGCCATTGAAATAAACCCAAACTATATAGAAGCGCACATGAACCTTGGCCTTGCCTATTATAACAATGGAATGTTGCTTGAAGCGATATATGAATATAAGCGCGCCATTGCGTTAAATCCAAAGCTTGCCTCGGCGCACACATATTTAGGCGCTATTTATGCCCTGAAAGGGAGGCTGGATGACGCAATTTCATCATCTTTGCAGGCGATAAGAATAAATCAAAACCTTTGGGACGCCCACTATACGCTTGGATTGGCTTATGCAAACAAAGGATTATATGACAAAGCCATCGCTTCCTACCAGAGCGCGATTTCGTTAAATCCGGCATCCATAGAAGTCTTAGACGGTTTAGGCAATTTATACACAAATAAAGGCATGTTTGATGAAGCTAAAAAAGTTTATATAAAAATATTGGATATAAATCCGGAATTTGCGGAATCTTACCTCAATTTAGGGGCTGTCCTGGCCCTGCAGGGCGATTTGGATCAAGCCATCAACAATTATAATAAAGCCCTGGAGATCAATCCCAGACTCTCCGGCGCGCATTATACCCTGGGGCTTGCTTACTACGAAAAAGGGCTGATAGATAAAGCTATTAAGGAGTACGAGATAGCTCTTGATATCAATCCCGACCTGTTAGTCGCCAGATATAGCCTGAATGAAGCTTACAAACAAACGGAACTGACCGGCAAAGGCAGGGAGTATGATTACAAGATAGCCATAAGGAACAACCCCGGCCCGGCGGGCGCGCATTACATACTCGGCCTTACAAATTTTGATAAAGGACGATTTGATGAGGCTATAAAAGAGTATAAAGAAGCTGTTGAGTTTGATCCGGATTATGAAGAAGCCTATAGAGGCATGGCTTTGGCTTATAAAAGCAATGGCGACATTGATATGGCGGTTTCCTCTTTTTTAAAGGCCCTGAATATAAATCCTAACCGAACTGAAAACTATGTGGGGCTAGGCGGCGTTTATAAAGAGAAGGGGCTGCTTGATGAAGCGGTTTTTGCCATTAATAAAGCTTTGAATCTGGATCCAAATAATAAACAGATACAAGACAAAGCAAGATTGTTTGAATTGCTTCAGAAAATCAAGATTAACCCTGAAGACGCAGACTCCGTTTTTGATTTAGGCATGTTTTATAGTGAAAAAGGAAAGACTAAAGACGCCGTTGCGCAATATCAGCTGGCTTTGAAAATAAATCCTGAGCACAAAGGGGCAAAAAAACAGCTAACATTTTTTAAAAATCCTGAAAACAACTCCGCCAAAAAAGATGGCATGCATGAATTTGCCGACGTTGAAGGCTCCGCCGACTCTCGGAAAAAATGACCCTTGCGCAACCGGAAGTTGAAACTTGTAACATTGATAAACACATTTGTTTTCTGCGTGTCTACCGCTCCATTGTTCCAATATTCCATAGCTTGTTGTCGTTGACCAACCCACATAGAGTGATAATTGTAATCCAAATGTTCCTAATCATTAAATCCCGGTAAAAGGCGCTACTTTTTGAAACAATTCGCCGGCGGCACATTTTGTGACACTTGATTGATCTGCTGTAAGTTGTTGAACATAAACGAATTGACGCGTTCGTGGTTTGAAATGCAATCTCATAAATCCCCCCACCGATTTGTTTTTGTTACTTTAAGTAACAGAAACAGGCCTTATTGAAAACAATATCCCTTCTTCATAAAAATCATTTTTTTCGTAATGAAAAATTAAACCGCCGCAACAACGTAATCTCTTTATATTAAATAGTTAAAGGTAAAATATGTTTAGCATTGCTTATACTATCGAGAAAAATTAATGTCTGGTTTTTGGTTTCATATTTTTTTTGGTATGAAATGTGCAAATGCTTAGCAACAAGTTATACCAAACAAATTTCCTTAAATCAAATATGCGCATTTTATCTATTTGAAATGAGTTTCTAAAAGCTATAAATGTGTTTTTAGTAGAACATTACAAAAAAACTTAAACTTTAAGATGTTTTGTCGAAACTAAACTGATTGTTTATTTTTATTATGAAATCTATATATAGCGCTATACGCGTAATGTATTTGCAGATATTGATTTTGCTTGTTTTTATTAAAGACATTAAACGCTATTCCCGCTATTTTAAAGGTGAATCGACGGGTTGTATGTTTTGCAATGATGGAAAATAACCATTGACAATTCAGTAAATTTAATGATATAGTTGCGAGATTATTTTTACATGAGATGTCAGAATATTTATAAAAAGATTAAATCTTTTAATTTTTATTGTAAAAAGGAGGCCGTACAATGGGGAAAGGAAAAAGTAAAAGAAGTTTAATTGTTTTGCTTTTTGTTGTTTGCTTTGCTTTTGCTGGAGTTTTTACTTTAACCGGCAATGTTAGCCGTGGAAATGAAGAAGAACATAAAGCATCGCCAATTTTTCAAAACAGGTTGAACACCACGCTTGTGGCTTGGGAAAAACAGAGCAAGGTTATTAAACTTGCCAATTCCGGCGATGAGAAATCACCTGTGAGTTCGAAAGCGGATAGAACTCAGGATCCCAGGAATAAACGTTGTCTTAAAAAGATGACCAAAGACCCTAACGACCCTCGTTGTATTAAAACTATTGATCCAAAAGATCTTGATTGTAGAGAAACTTTGGATCCTGACAATACTGATTGCGAGCCAACTATTGATCCTAATGATCCTACCTGCGGCGGCAAAAGAAACATCACCCGCAACCCTAATGATCTACGTTGCGTTACATTAAATCCAAGGGATAGATCTTGTAAACGCGGCGCCACTTTAGACCCTAAAGATTTTAAATGTAAAATCACTCTAGACCCTAATGATCCTCTTTGTAAAAAGACCCTTGATCCAAATGACGAAAAATGTAAAGAAACATTAGATCCAGGTGATTCAAACTGTAAAAAACCAATTACTTCAGATGCGGAAGATTCCAGATGTGTTACATTAGACCCAAATAACGCTGAGTGTAAAGTTACATTCAATCCTAACGATGTAAGATGTAAAAGGACGTTTGATCCTAATGATATAATTTGCAAAGAAACGTTTGATCCCCTAGATGATAATTGTTTAAACACTCTTGATCCAAGATCCGGTTGCAATCCGACAAAGGAGCCGGAAGACGTCAGATGCAAAGAAACTTTTGATCCGGAGGTTGAGGAGTGTCAGGTGACATTTGATCCTGAAGATTTCAGATGTCAGCGCACTCTTGATCCAAATGATCCAAGATGTAAAGAGACATTTGATCCTAGAGATGCGGTATGTTTGGAAACTCTTGACCCAAGAGATTCGGAATGTAGGCCAACTGTAGACTCCGGCGATGCAAGATGCGTTACGCTTGATCCTGAAGATCCGGATTGCTTGGTGACTTTTGACCCTGTCGATCCAAGATGCGCGTTTACATTAGACGCAAACGATCCAAAATGTAAACAAACATTTGATCCAGCGGATGAAGCATGTTCAGCAACGCTTGATCCTGCCGACGAAAACTGTTCTAAGTTTACAGAAGACGCGGCTGATGCCCGTTGTTTCACTTTTAGTCCTAATGACCCTGCCTGCCAGGTGACATTTGATCCGGTTGACCCTCGTTGCGCGATAACTCTTGATTCAAACGATCCAAGATGTCGTCAAACGTTTGATCCTGCCGATCCTTTGTGCGGAGCCACATCAGATCCTCGCGATCCGTCATGTGGAGGATTTACAACCGATCCGGTTGACCCTCGTTGTTCAACTATCGACCCAAGGTCTCCTGAATGTCAGGTAACCCATGATCCGCGCGATCCAAGATGCGCGTTTACACTTGATCCAAATGATCCAAGGTGTCGCCAAACATTTGATCCTGCAAACCCAGCGTGCGGCGCGACTTCTGATCCGCGCGATTTACAATGCTCAGGTTTTACTACAGACCCTCTTGACCAAAGATGTGTAACTACTGATCCAAGGTCGCCTGCGTGTCAGGTAACCCTTGATCCGCGCGATCCAAGATGCGCGTTTACTATTGACCCTAACGATCCAAGATGTCGCGGGACATTTGATCCTGCCGATCCGTCATGCGGAGCAACTTCTGATCCGCGCGATCCGGCTTGCGCAAACTTAACAGTCGATCCGACTGATCCTAGATGCGGCACTTTTGATCCAAGGTCGCCTGCGTGTCAGCAAACATTTGATCCACGCGATCCAAGGTGCGCTCCAACGCAGAATCCAAGCGATCCTAAGTGTAAACAGACTTTTGATCCGTTTAATCCAGCATGTGGAGAGACCTCTGATCCGCGTAACCCTGCTTGCGGAAATATAACCCGCGATGCTGAAGACGTAAGATGCGGAACCTTTGATCCTGCTTCGCCTCAGTGTAACGTGACTCACGATCCATTTGATCCGAGATGTCTTGAAACATTAGATCCTAACGATCGTTTCTGCCAGGCAACAATGGATCCGTTTGACGAAGATTGTAAAGAGACATTAGATCCGAGCGCGGGTTGCAAACCTACTTTAGAGGCAGACGACCAAAGATGTGTAACCTTGGATTCGGCTGACGAAAACTGTAAAGTTAGAGAAACCTTTGATCCTCGCGATCCAAGATGCACACAAACTATAGACCCTAACGATCCAAAGTGTAAACAAACTTTTGATCCGGCTGATCCGGCTTGCTCGGAAACATTGGATCCAAGAGATGAAAAATGCAAAGGTCTTACGTCCGATGCGGGAGATCAGCGTTGTGGAACATTTGATCCAAGGGCTCCTGAATGTAATGTAACCTTTGATCCGTTTGATCCAAGATGTCAGGCGACAATTGATCCAAACGATCCAAGATGTAGAGGCACTTTTGATCCAAACGATCCTGCTTGCGCCGGCACTTTCGACCCAAGCGATCCGGGATGCAACAACTTTACAAACGACCCGGCTGATCCGCGTTGCGGCACATTTGATCCAAGATCAAAAGAGTGTCAGATAACGTTTGATCCGTTTGATCCAAGATGCGCCGGCACTGTTGATCCAAACGATCCAAAATGTCGTCAGACATTTGATCCTGCCAATCCGCAGTGTGGAGCGACATCCGATCCACGTGATCCGTCTTGCTCAGGCTTTACAAGCGATCCAAAAGATCCGCGATGCGGGACATTTGATCCACGTTCGCCTGAATGTCAGGTAACGTTTGATCCGTTTGATCCAAGATGCGCGGGCACGGTAGATCCTAACGATCCTAAGTGTCGTCAAACATTTGATCCTTCAAATCCGTCATGCGGAGCAACATCCGATCCTCGCGATCCGGATTGCGGTGAATTTACAAGCGATCCGGGCGATCAGCGCTGCGGCACATTTGATCCGCGTTCGCCTGAATGCCAGGTAACGTTTGATCCGCGCGATCCAAGATGCGCTCAGACTGTAGATCCTAACGATCTAAAATGCAGAGACACATTTGATCCTGCTTCTGCGCAGTGTCAGTCTACAATTGATCCTAGGGAGCCTGAGTGCTCAAACAGCACATCTGATCCTAATGATTCAAGATGTGTGACTTTGGACCCAAGCTCTCCTGCATGTCAGGTAACTTTTGATCCAAGAGATGTTAGATGCGCGCAAACAGTAGATCCTAACGATCCAAGATGTAGGCAGACGTTTGATCCTGCGGATGATGAATGCCGCGACGAGAAAACGCTTGATCCTGCTTCAGATGAATGTAGAAGCTTCACAAGCGATCCTCAGGATTTTAGATGCGCGACACTTGATCCTGCTTCGGATGAATGTAATGCCACATTTGATGGCCGCGATCCAAGATGTCAACAGACATCGGATCCTAAGGATCCGAGATGTAAAGCGACACTTGATTCATTTAATCCTGATTGTCAGACATCCGATCCGTTTGACACCAGATGCGGCGATACCGCCACAAAAGACGCTGTTTGTTCAACCTTTGATCCGGGCTCTCGTGAATGTCAAAAAACATTTGATCCGACAAGTCGTGAATGTCAGTTCCAGATAACGGTTGATCCTAACGACCCTAGATGCGAGCAGACAAAAGATCCGAAAGATTGCGGATTTGGATTCCCAACTGACGATCCTAATGATCCTAACTGTTCATTTGGATTCACAAGAGACCCCAACAGTCCTGATTGCATCGGCGGCGGGGGGGATCAGACAAGAGATCCTCAGAAGCCTGAATGTCAGGGTGGGGCCGGTGGTCCAACATTTGATCCAGGCGATCCAAATTGTGGAGGCGGCACAGGCGGCCCAACATTTGATCCAGGCGATCCAAATTGCCCAGGTGGAAGCGGAGGCGGAGATCAGACAAGAGACCCAGCCAAGCCGGAATGCCAGGGTGGCACAGGCGGCCCAACATTTGATCCGGGCGATCCAAATTGCCCAGGCGGTAGCGGAGGCGGTGATCAGACAAGAGACCCAGCCAAGCCTGAATGTCAGGGCGGAACCGGTGGCCCAACATTTGATCCAGGCGATCCAAATTGTCCAGGCGGAAGCGGAGGCGGTGATCAAACAAGAGATCCTGCAAAGCCAGAATGTGGAGGCGGAACAGGGCCAGCTCCAACAAGCGATCCAGCGTTGCCAGAATGTGGCGGCGGCACGGGGCCAGCTCCAACAAGCGATCCAGCGTTGCCTGAATGTCTACCTGCATAGATTTTGTGTTTTAAGTTTTTGATTTATAACAAGGCGCGGTAAATTTATATGGTTTGCCGCGCCTTTTAAAATTATTGGCTATTGCTGTAAAAATAAATAAGCCTTCTTTATAGTTTGTTTTTTTCTATAAAGGAGGCTTTTTTTTTAAAGATATTTGAGATAATTATTGTTTGGATTATCGTTTCCGGTAAACTATCGTAAATAGAGAGTCTTATCCGGTTTTTTATAAGAAGTGGCTACATTAATGCGCGATCAATTTAAAACTTTTATAGTCTTATTAGTTTTTGGTTTAATATGTCAAAACTTTGGGCCTCTTTCAAAAGCCGCTGAATCTTTACTGGTTTTTACTCCGTTAGTTGTATACATATTTTTATCCAGTTCTTTAAATCTATGTATATGGTCAAAAAAAGCCGATTCTGCACCCTCAGGCTCTCATTACGGTAGCGTCGGCGTTCATCCTGCATTGGCGTTTTTTATTGAAAAATTTGTGCTATACATCTTCTTTATTGTATTTGCCCTAGTTATTTCGCGAATAAGCAACAACCTGCTCCAACTTTCAGCCCTTTCAGCTTTCCTGCTTTGTTTATATCTCCTCAATGCGCGGAAAAAAACTTCCCTGAATGAACACGCTATTCCATTGTTGATAACAATATTTTTCGCTTTTGTTATCTTCTTTTATGAATATTTTCCCAATTGCTGGCATTTTGTTCAACTATATGCTCGTGTATTTTCAAGTGTATGTGGTTTTATTTTCAACACTGTTTTAAATCTTGGGCCTACATCATTCGGCTTTTTTATTCTTGTCTCTTTTGTTATTTACCATTCAGTTCTTTTTGTATTGAACAGAGACAGAAGCGTAACAAGATTTTGCCTTGCTTTGTTATATATTTATCTTGCCGGCATAATTTTAATTGGGGCTAATCTCTTAACTATGTATTTTAGCCACAAGTTAAGGTTTACGATTTACAGGAGTGATTTATATACACAGTTCTTTCTTTTTCTCATCCTCTGTCCATCAACGCTTTTTTATAAAAATATAAACTTAAATGAAGTTCCTATTCTTTTAGTAAAAAAATCTTATAAGTTTGCCGCGCCTAGCTTGGTTGTTTTTATTGCCGCGATTATATTTTTAGTTGCCCCTTATTTTAAGGACAGCTCAGTTGAAGGAAAGTCTATAGCTTTTTACAAAAAAGGCTCTTTGGATTGGGAAGTCCCGAGGTTTGGGACTTATGGGCAGCGAAGCGGCGGCATGTTTGGCCTTATGCCCAAACATTTAAGCCGTTTGGGGGCTAAGTCCAAAATGATTGACAACATAACCGTTTCAACTTTAGTGAACACTGATGTTTTGGTAATGATAAATCTTGACAAGGCTCTGGTTAGGGAAGAGCTTATTGTTGTTTGGAATTTTGTAAAGGCCGGCGGCGGTCTGCTGTTGCTTGGGGACCATACCGACCTTGCCGGGCTTATGAAAAATTTTAACAAAATTCTGGCCCCGGTCAATATCAGTTTTAAATTTGATTCGGCAATGCCCGGCAGATACACATGGGATAACCTTATGGAAGAGAGGCCGCATCCAATGGCGGTTTCTTTTAAAAGAGAGATAGGAAGATCATGGTGGGTTGGAGCTTCTATTGAGTGCGCTTTCCCAGCCGAGCCTGTTGTTATGGGCAAGTATTGCTATTCTGATTGGGGTTATAAAAATAATGCTAAAAACGCCTTTCTAGGCAACCGTAAATTTGATTATTACGAGGCATTGAATGATCATGTTTTGGCTGCCGTTACAAGATACGGTGACGGTAAGATTATGGCTGTGGGAGATACTTCATCGTTTCACAACACAACTTTCATGATGACTAACAAATTTGTGTTAAACGTTTTTCGCTATTTGTCGGATAAAGGACAAGGCCATCCTGTTACTTTATTTCATGTTTTAACTGCAATATCTATTATTGTTGTCATATGTTGCGCTTTTTTAACATTTTGGAATAGTCCAAATTTGGCAACGCCGTTAAGTTTTATATTTGTGTTTTCGTTAGCGGTTCTGTTTTCCAATTGCGCGTCAAAGATAAAAGACACGGAAAGCGTTGATTTTGATAAGCAGCAAATCGCCTATATTGATTATTCCCATAAAGGCCGCTTCGATTTAATGAGCTGGGAAGATGACTCTATCGGAGGCTTGAGAAATAATCTTATGAGGAACGGATACTTCCCTATGCTTTTGAGAGATTTAAGTTTAGAACGATTAATGCGGGCAAAACTTTTGCTGCTTATTGCGCCTACTCAACCGTTTAGCCAAAAAGATACTCTTATCTTAAGGCGTTTTGTTGAAAGCGGCGGGAAGATTATACTTACCGTAGGGTGGGAGGAGAGCGAGGCTTCATTGCCTTTGTTGGAGTCTTTTGAACTGGGGATTGACAGCGCGCCTTTGGGTTGGTGCGAATATGAACACAAAAAGATAAAAATCAGGTTTCACGAAGCGTGGCCGGTTGTTTTTAACGAGAATAGTGATACTGAGGTTATATGTGAACCTATGGGATATCCATCGGTTGTTGCTAAAAAATATGGTCAGGGCGAGTTGATTGTAATAGCGGACTCATATTTTCTCTTAAATCAAAACCTTGAGGGTTCAAAGAAGTATTCAACCCCCAATATGTTTTTATTAAGGGAATTGTTGCTTAGATAGTTATTTGTTTTTATGAATTTTAAGATATAAGGTTCATTCAAATTAGATAGCATGTTGTATTGCAGTTAATGGAATAAAATTTTTCAGGAGTTTTTATATAATGATTTTATTTTGGACGGGGATATTCTTTCTCTCCTCTTCAGGTCTTTTTTTATACCCGATTTACGCGTCGGAAAATATGGAGTTTTGGCCATATGCGCTTGGCATAGGGATTGTCCTCGGCATTTTGGGTTGTTGGCGGACGTCAGGGTTTAGATGTTTAAGCTCTAATGAGGATCCTATAAAAAAACAGGGCAATCCTCCTGCGTTTACCTGGAAAACAGGATTGTTTCTTATTCCAGTAGTGTTGGGCATTTATGCGTTCCGTTTCCCTTATGATATACCCCTTTATGTTCTAGCCGCCGGCATAATTTTGACATGCGGGCTGCAAAGATGTTTTCTTAGATTTATAGGCGAGGGTGTTATTTTTAGTGGGCTTGTTCTATCCTTTCAAACAGCTTGCATCGTTCCATATTTTAAATTTGCGGCAAGATATCATGATATTAATGTTTTCACTCCATTTTTCTATTGGATATTAAAGTGTTTGGGGATCCCCTGTTCATATAGTCAGGAGACGCTTTTTGTTCAGACTTCACAAGCTAATCTCTCCTTGGTTACTTCCTGGGAGAAGTTGGGGCTTTTTTCATTTATCACTATTTTTGTCGGCGCAATAGTATTATTTTATTTTGTATATGAGAAAAGCGCGCAATCCGGCATTTTAAAGAAGATTGGGATTCTGTTTTTGGCTATGATTGTTTTTACGGTAGCCAGGTATGTGTTTCTAAGCCTTGGATTTGTTGAAACAACAAAAGCGGAGATATTTTGGAAACCCATTATTGTAGCCGGCACATTCTTCCCTTTGCCGTTTATTCTGTGGTATTTTACGTGTTATAAAATTAATCCCCATCAATTTCTTAAAAACACACAAGGCCAAAATGCGTCCGAAGGATTAAATACCAAAGAGGCGCAACGTAAAAGCGAAAATGTTTTGGATTTAAAAGATGGTTTTAGCGTAGGTGCGCAGATTTCTCAATCCGTATTTCAGCGATGTTTGCCGGGTATTGTTATGTTCGTATTTTCATTTGCCCTGATTAGCTGTTTTTGGTTTCAGGATCCGGGCGAAATGAAAAAAGGCAGGATTTTAATAGATGAGAATTACAGTAATTGGGAGTGGACCGATAGGGTTTTTGACACTGAGTGGTTTGGTATACAGTCTGTTTACAATTATTACTGTTTCGCCGATTATTTAAAATATTTTTACACTGTAGACCGCTTGCGAGAAGCTATTACTGAGGAAAGGCTTAAAAATTGCGATGTGTTTATTGTTAAAACTCCAACTTCGCCGTTTTCAAAAGATGAAATTAACATTATTGAACAATATGTTCTAAATGGAGGCGGTCTTTTTCTTATAGGTGATCACACTAATGTTTTCGGCACTACAATAAATATTAATCCCTTGGCCGCGCGATTTGGAGTTCGTTTTGAATATGACGCCACATACGACCTTATAGATAATGACCTCCATTTTCATGCTCAAAACAGATTGTTTAGGCACCCTTCAATTAAAGACATGCCCTATTTTCTATTTGCCACTTCCTGTTCTATGACGGCTCCTTTTTTTACTGAAGACTCGATTATTGCGTCAAATCTAAAAGCTATATATTTGGACTACGCAAGAGGCGGATATTTTCCGGATAAAAGCAAAGAGTTAAATTATACCTTTGGTCTGTTTTTGCAATCGACCGGTTTAAAATTTGGAAAAGGCCGTGTAATGGCGTTTTCAGACAGCACATGTTTTTCTAATTTTTATATGCACATACCGGGCAAACCTGAATACGCATTGGGAAGCATAAATTGGTTAAACAGAACGAATCGCCACAATTACACAATTAAAATAGTCTCGCTTTTCGTTATGGCTCTTGCGTTCGGTTATTTGGTTTACCTGTTTTTAGTTGCTCGAAGGCGTGAATTAAATAAACCGATAGAGGTCGCGCAAAGTCAATTTGAAGACTGTATTATTAGCCGAAAGCGCAGTTTACGCTTGTCAATAGGGAGCTTTGCGAGAGTTTTGGTATTTAGCTCATTGCTGGGCGCGGCTTCCGGTGTGTTGTTGTTTGATTTTTTAGCTGAAAAAAGCTACGCTTTGCCTAAAGAGCATACGAGAACGGTAAAAGTTGGTTTTGAAGAAGGGTATTGCGATTTTCAGATTCCTTCCAGGCGGCTTCTTCATAAACCAGAGATAGATTACCAAACGTTTTATGTTTGGCCTCAAAGGTTAGGATATATTCCAACACTGTTTTCATTTAACGACAATGCCGGCCAATTTGATATGGTTATAATGGTTAATCCGCAAAAATATTTTTCAGAAAGTGATTTAAAAAATATCAATGATTATGTTGAAGATGGAGGGAAACTGCTGATCATTGATAGTCCAAAGGGTAAATTGTCAACTGCCAACCAACTTGTCGGTCAATTTGGCTTAAAGGCTATTTATGACCAGTTTCAGGAGAAAGCTAATGTTATTGACGGAGCTGAAACTATTGGGACTCTTTCGTCTTTTTCTCCAATAACAGGGGGCGCTTCGGCTCTGTTGACTAGCGACGGCAAGGCATGCGTTTCAGTTGTTAAAAAAGGCAAAGGCATGGTTGCTTTTGCAGCGATCTCAACATCTTTCACGAATAAAGAGATGGGCGAGACGGAGTCCGTGCCTGACGAACATCAACATTTTCTATACAAACTGGAATTTTGGCTGCTTTCTTCACTGATTAACGGAGAATTTAAACCGTATTCCAGTTTTGCGGTAAGCTCAACGGAAACTCAATAAGTATCTCCTTCGAGGATAATTCTCACTAGAACAGACAAGCTACTCAGTGTTATAAATGACTTTTTAAGTTAAATCTTTAGAAATTATAAGTTTCCTTTTTAATTGACATATCTAATGTTGACTTCATTTTGCTATAGTCGTAAAATAGTAAATCTTATAATAAAAGATATTTATTGGAATATATATATACATAAAATAGATGAAAGTTGCAGGTTTTTATGGATATCGGACTAAAAAATAATAAGGTTTTAATTGTTGATGACGAGCCAAAGAATTTAAAGTTGCTTCAGGTTCGCCTTAAAAGTATTGGCTACGAGGTAAGCATGGCTGCGGATGGAATGGAGGGCTTTAAGAATGCGCAAAGCTTCAAGCCCGCGATTATAGTCTCTGATTTAATGATGCCGAATGTTGATGGTATTGAATTCCTGAAAATGATCAGGGGCGATGAGTCGTTAAAGGATGTGGCTTTTATTTTGCTGACGGCAAGGGACACTCATGAGGCTACTATTGAAGGTCTCTCTGTAGGCGCCGACGATTACGTAACAAAGCCTTTTGATCCTGATGAACTGTTTGCAAGGATTAAGACAAATATACGGGTAAGCAACCTTCAGGAAGAGGTTAAGGAGAAAAACGGACTCCTTGAAGAGAAGATCAATGAGCTTGTAATAAAGGATAAAAGGATACAATCTGATCTTGAAACGGCTAAAGTTTTTCAGCAGGCTTTGTTGCCTTCCGAACTTATTGAAAACAGTTCCGTAAAGTTTGGGGTAAAATACCAACCTACGGATAAGGTGGGCGGCGATATTTATGACATATTTGAGATAGACAAGCACAACATTGGGGTTTTAATTTCAGATGCCTCATGCCAGGGTGTTACTGCCGCGTTTATTTCGGCAATGGCAAGAATGGCGATAATAAATAACGCGAGGTACTATTTTAGTCCGGCTCTTTTGTTGCAAGCGGTTAATGAGCAATTGTGCGCTAATATAAATACTGAACACTATTTGAACATGTTTTATCTTGCGTTTAATGTTAAAACAATGAAGGTTCTGTACTCAAAAAACAGCCATGCCAATTCGTTTCTATTAAAAAAGAAAGGCGGCAAGGTTGAGCAATTGGCCACGGAGACAATAAATATTGGTTGCGACGAAAAAGCCAGGTTTGACGAAAAGGAGATTGCCATATGCAATGGAGATAAGATCCTTTTATTTACAAAGGGGGTTGGCGACTGTTTTAAAACTTCCGGCGCCAAAAGCGTTGCTGAAAATATATCGGCAATTGCCACAGCCAATGCGCAGCTTTCAATTCAGGAACTGGTCGACAAGGTGTATGAAGAAGCGATCCGGTTGGCGGCTAATAATAGCCGCCTAGATGATTCCACCATAATAGGGATAGATATTCTTTAATTAAAACGCCTGGTTTTTACTCTTCTATTTTTTTTTTACGATTTTGTATGTAAGCGTCCTGTATGGCCACATATGGATCAATAGCTGCGTCTACAACGCTTTCATAAAGTTGCCCCTCGTCCAGCGAGAAGTCGTTCACTGTTGCATACGGATTGCCTATCGAGGCAAATGGCGTAACAAATATTGACACAAATGTCAGCGGGTTCATCGCTATATCGCCAATAAAACCTATTGTGTCTCTTACGTTTGACGGGCCGATAAAAGGCATAACAATATATGCTCCGTCTTTAACTCCGTATCTTGCCAATGTTTGTCCAAAATCTTCGTCTTGCAATTCCAGGTTAAAAAACTTTTTTGCCGGATCAAAAAGCCCGCCGATTCCCATGCTGCTGTTTATAATAAACCTGGCCATTTCCGTGCCGGCCCCTTTCATTTTTCCCTGAAAAAGGCAGTTAAGGAACCTGCCCGGCATAAAGATATTAGTGAAAAATTTTCTAACGCTTGCTCTGGCAGGTTCAGGCACAAGTTCGTAGCCTTTGTTAAAAGGCTTAATGCCATAGTTGTAAACGTTGTCGTTAAATTTGAATACAGGCCTATTGTAATTTTCTAAAGGATCATTATTCCCGTGGCCTGAAAATTCTTCGTCATGAAATTCATCTTCGAAATCTTGGTACTCTTGTTCTTCCCCTCCTGGGACATCTTCTATGTTTAACTGCTCATCGGCCCAGAGTGTTTGCGTTTGGGCATTGAACATGCAAATTGTAAAAACAAAAATTAAACTTAGTAAAATAGACTTTTTCATTATTTATTATACTCCTGCTTAAAATGTATATGAGGTATGTAAAAAGAGATTGGTTCGGAATTATAAAAGTTTAAATTATAACTAACTTATGTACCAAAGTCTACAATTATATATGCCTTAATTGGTTTCTTTCATTTTTAAAAATTATAAAACAAAATACGGTATACATAACATTCAACGATATACTATATATTGTTGTTTTGTTTTTATAAAGGCGGTGGATCAACGGGATTATATAAAAATTAAATTGCTAAAATTTGCTTTTTGGCCGCAGTTCGGGATTCCCCTATCTTATGTTGAGACCTTTTTTTGCATCATCTTAAGCAAGTCGCTAAAAGAGGATTTTGAAAGAATGCTTTTAAATTGAGCGCTATAATTACTTATAAAACTTACACCGTCTATAACCACATCATATATTACCCATTTATCAGCGATATTATGCAAAAGGAAGTTGACGGCAATCTCTTTGCTGCTTTTTGTTATAAAGTTGGTTTGAACTTTGGCGCGGTTGCTGCCTTTAATTTCGTTTAAATAGACTATTTTTTTACATGAGTAGCTGTCGGTTTTTCCAATATATCCATCTTTTAGCACGCTGGTGAAAAGCTCTACAAATTCAGTTTTTTCATCTAAATCAACATTTTTCCAGTAAACGCCCAAGGATTGCTTAGACATCTCCTTAAAATCGAAAATATTTGATATCTCATCCCAAAATCGCTGTTCCCGTTCTTCCCGTTTGCGCCGCGAGCGAAAGGCGGGATCATTTAGAACTTTTAACCCCTGCTCAAGGCCGGCTATTAAGGTTTTCTCCGTTTCTTCCGCTTTTATGTTTCCGGTAATTATAATTAAAGAGAATATTAGAATAAAAATTCTAAATATAATAATCCTGTAGTTCATTCATTTAATCTTTCAAAAAGTGTTTTTCGTATCTTTTTCCCTAAAACAAGAATTCTTAAATATTTCACAATTAACAAGTTCAATATTATACTCATTTTAAGGCTTAACTCCAGATATTTTAACTTGGTTGCTTCGCTTTTAACAAGTTATGCCGGCGGGTATTAACTAGACAAAGTTCAGCCGTAACATTGGTTGCGTTGATAAGCCGTTAATTTATAAACCTTATAAAATAAAAAAATATTATTTCTCTGAAAAAGCATTGCCTGTTTTTGTTTAAAAAAAAACATTTGAACGTTATACAATCCTTAATTATAATGACAAATCGTCAAACTATAAATGGCTCTGTTTTGAATTAATTATATAGTCAAACAAACCAAGTATTCGAAAATTAATATATACGTATTGTTATATTCAAATGCAATGAAATAAAACCCTAAAGGGAAATTCCAACAATCTCTGCTTGCCGGAGTTAAGGCTTTAGCCTTTTATTTCACAACTAAATTCGCAAACCTGATGCTTTTGAGTATAGATACTTTAAATTTGAACGATATTTTAGGTTTCCAGAGCAAGATAGCATCATATTAATTAGTTACAAATATAAAAAATTGTTTTATCTTGTTTTAATGCATATTAATTGTTAATTTAAATACTATTGTTTTTGCAGAATATACCATTTGGCGATTCTGTAGAGAATATTTTGACATAAATTGCATTAAGAAAAAGATGGATATGCTAAAAATTAATGAAAAGGGATTAAAAGGTGCACATGATGAAAAAAATATTTTGTTTAACGTTGTTTCTCTTAATATTTCCAATATTAACTCATATTGCGACCGCCGATGACCATGTTGAGGCTGAAAAACTTTTAAAAATTGCGGTTGATAAAGTAATGACGGCTCTTTCTAGTAAAGAATTGACAATAGAGCAGAAACAGGACAGCGTTGTTGAAACCGTAAATTCCGTTTTTGGTTTTAAATTAATGGCTAAATTATCTTTAGGAAAAACGCATTGGGGACAACTTAACCCGGAGCAAAAAATCGAGTTCACCAACCTTTTTGTAGAACTTTTAACCTCGTCTTACACTGATAAACTTGAGCTTTTTCAGGATGAAAAGGTTGTTTTTAAACCCCTTGTTGTAAAAAAGAACAAGGTTCATGTGCCGACCGGCTTGATATCCAAGGGCAAAGAATTCTCAGTCTTATACAAAATGTCTAAAACTTCAAACGAATGGAAAGTGTATGATGTTGAGATTGAAGGGGTTAGTTTGATACACACATACAGGTCGCAGTATAGCAGCGTCTTAAAAAACGGCGGCATTGAAGATCTTCTGAAATTAATGAGAGAGAAAAAAGCCGGAAACACCGCCTCGTAATTAAATTCTTTTCTATGACTCTCGTCCTCTAACTACAACTACTTATCAAATGCAATCCTTTTTTTTGAATATTTATGACCGGTTTGTCCTGGGCAAACCTGTGTTCGTCATTGTTGCCCTACTGGCGTTGTTTACGTTTCTTGGGTTTAAAGCGAGGGATTTCAGGCTCGACGCTTCGGCCGATTCCTTAATACTTGAGAATGACAATGATTTTAAGTATTTCCGAGAGATAAATAAAAGGTATGGAACAAGTAGATATTTATTTATTACATACAAACCGAAGGGCGGTCTTTTTGCTCCTGAAACTCTTAATAACATTGCGTCCTTGCGCGATGAGTTAAAAAAGATCAATCGCGTTGACTCGGTTCTTACAATCCTTGATATCCCACTGCTTAAAAACCCTCCTGCTCCTATTACGGAGTTGATAACAAATATTAAAAATCTGGAGCACCCAGATGTTGATATACAACTTGCGCGCGATGAACTGGCAAACAGCCCGATTTATAAAGAGCTTCTTATCAGCGCTGATATGAAGATGACCGCCCTTTTGGTTAATTTATCGGCTGATAATGAGTTTGACACGCTTGTTTCCAGGCGGAACGAGCTAAAGCAGAAGCTTTTCAGCAAAACAATCACTTCATCCGAACATGCCGAATTAGAGCAGGTTAAACTTGCGTACAGAAAATGCAAAATCCGTTTGGACAAGGAACAACACGCCGATATTGCGGCGGTGCGCGGGATAATTGACCGTTATAGAGATGACGCCGAGCTTTTTCTCGGCGGAGTGTCTATGATAACCGATGATATGATAACGTTTATCAGAAACGATATTAAAGTCTTTGGAATAGGCATTCTTATTTTTCTTATCGTGGCTTTGGGCGTTATTTTCAAAAAAGTCCGCTGGGTAATGTTGCCGATACTTTGTTGCGCGCTTTCCGTGATTTCGATGATTGGCCTGTTAGGCATATTTGGATGGGAAGTTACGGTAATATCTTCTAATTTCATATCTTTGCAGCTCATTATAACTATGGCCTTGACTATTCATTTGATAGTCAGGTTCAGAGAGTTGCATTCGGAAAATCCGGAATGGACGCAAGCGGAGCTTGTCAAGGCGACTATTGCTTCAAAATTTATCCCCTGCCTATTCACCACTTTAACAACAATAGCCGGTTTCAGCTCCTTGCTTATTTGCGATATATTGCCGGTAATAAATTTTGGATGGATGATGAGCGTTGGGCTCATAGTCTCCCTTGTTGTCACATTTCTGCTTTTTCCGGCAATACTTGCCCTGCTCCCAAAAGGCAAGTCTGGGGAGGATAAACAGTTTGGCGGTATTTTCACGCGATTTTTAGCAAGTGTTACTCAATATTATCCAAAAACAGTGTTTATCTTAACCGGTTTATTAATTGCGTTAATCGCTTCCGGTGTGTCAATGCTAACGGTTGAAAATAGTTTTATAGACTATTTCAGGGAGTCAACCGAGATATATCAAGGGATGAAGGTTATCGATCAAGAGATGGGCGGCACAACTCCTCTTGATATTGTTGTTAATTTTAAAAACACAAACGAATCGCCTTTGACAAGCAGTGTTACCGGCGCGGGATCTGATGATGATTTTGACGAATTTGATGAATTTGATGAGTTTGGGGAGAACGAAGACGCGGCCAAATACTGGTTTACCTCGGATAAAATGGATGTGATAAAAAAAGTTCATAATTATCTTGAAAGTTTGCCGGAAATCGGCAAGGTGTTGTCTCTCGGCACTATGTTAAAAGTCGCTGAAGATTTTAACGATGGGAAGCCTCTTAATAATTTCCAGCTTTCACTCCTTTATACTCAATTGCCTGAAAAATTTAAAGATATGGTTCTTACTCCATATATTTCGGTTGCCGATAGCCAGGCCCGGTTAAATGTGCGAATAAAAGATTCTTTAAAGGGGTTAAAGCGGGATAGTTTGCTGAAAAAGATTACAAACGGCATTAAAAACGAATTGGACTTGAAAGAGAATCAAGTGCGTCTGGCCGGCATAATGGTGCTTTACAACAATATGCTTCAAAGTCTTTTCAGCTCGCAGATATTGACCATTGGGTTTGTAGTTATTGCGTTGATGATAATGTTTATGTTTTTGTTCAGGTCTGTAAAGATAGCGTTCATCGCGATAGTGCCGAACATTCTCTCTTCAATTTCGGTGCTTGGGTTTATGGGGTTGGTTGGGTTGCCGTTGGATATGATGACTATCACCATAGCGGCGATAAGCATCGGCATTGCGGTTGACGACACTATTCATTATATCCACCGGTTTAAAGAGGAATATGATTTTGACCACAGTTACATTAATTCAATGCATAGATGCCATGGAAGCATTGGAAACGCAATGTATTATACATCGCTTACAATTATTGCGGGATTTTCAATTCTGGTTTTTTCAAACTTTATACCAACGATACTTTTCGGCCTTCTTACCGGGGGGGCAATGGCTATTGCTCTTGTTACTGCGTTGACGTTGCTGCCGAGGTTAATAATTGTAATGAAGCCTTTTGGCAGATAGTGTTTTTTAATCACCACGCCAAATAATTTTGCCACCTTGTGGCGTGTTTTTTGCGTTATGGAAGACGCCGCTTTTATGAGCCTGGATTTTTATATTTGGAAAACAGGGTGTCGGCTTGTTCCTGATTTAACCACTGAGTCGCTTCCTCCATGCTTGCCTCTTCGTTTTGCTCAAGAAATTCAACAAAGTATTCGTTTAAAGATTCAGCGGCAACATTTCCATTATTTATAAGGATTTCTCCAATTCGCAGCTCTTTGTCTTTTTTTTGAGATTCTAAAGCTTCATCAAGGGCTTTTTGCGATATATAATTTTTTGAAACTAAAAATTCGCCGATTCTCATAAAAATTCCTCCATTCTTAGAAATTTGGATACATTTATCAGTTAATTAAAGAAATTAAACATAATAATTTACCTAATACGCTCGAAAATAACAAGCTGGATATTTTATTTATGACTAAATCCTTTAAATATTTTCAACAAAAGCATCCGGTGTTTTATTATGACCACTATTCTCTCAATGTGAGCAACGATTCACTAAAATTTTCTTTTGATTTCAGGATTGAGCCGGATATACGGTTTTCTCCAAAAACAGAGATACTTGGCGTTGATAAAAATCGAATTGCATTAATTAAAAAAGAAGTTTTAAACAATCTTGCCTTCCATTTAGGATTGATTGAGATGCTTAGTTACTGGAAAGTTTCATGCTCGCCTCAAATTGTTGTTCAGGCCGGTTACCTTGACTATTTTCAGGTTTCCTGGTGGAGAAGCCTTATTCTTAATGGAATGGGAGAGTATTTTTATAGGAACGGAATAGATTGCGGCGCGCCCGATTTTGTTAATATAAGCAGCGTTAATAAAGATAGTTGTTGCGCCGTTGCTCTATATGAAGACGATCTCGACAGTGAAGGTTATTTGATTCCTATTGGAGGCGGCAAGGATTCCGCATTGTCCTGCGAGCTGGTGAAAAAGGCAAACAAGAACACTGCATGCTGGAGCCTGAATCCAACCACGGCTATGCTTGAAACCGCAAATATCAGTGGAAACAAAGAGTCTATAATTGTAAACCGCGTTATTGACAAGAAGCTTCTGCGCATGAACGAAGATGGCTACTTAAACGGCCATACACCTTTTTCAGCATACCTTGCTTTTGCAGCTTCAGCCGGCGCTATACTTTTCGATAAGAAAAATGTTGCGGTCTCCAATGAAAGAAGCTCAAATGAAGGCAACCTTTTTTTTAATAAAAGGGAGATAAACCATCAATATTCCAAAAGTTTCGATTTTGAGAAGAAATTCCGGGATTACAGCTCCAGATATTTGGCTCCTGAACTTAATTATTTTAGCCTTTTGCGGCCTCTTTATGAGATTCAGATAGCCCGGCTTTTTTCAGGCTATCCAAAATATTTTCAATCGTTTTTAAGTTGCAATAAGGGGCAAAAGACCGGCAAGTGGTGCTGTCGCTGCCCTAAATGCCTGTTTACATTTACTATCCTCTATCCGTTTGTTGACGAGCAGGTTCTTGTCCGTGATATTTTCCAGGAAAATCTATTTTACAACAAAAATTTAGCGCAAATAGCTTTTGATATGATTGGATTTGGCGCAGCCAAACCGTTTGAATGCGTTGGCGCTTTTGAGGAAACATGCGCAGCGTTCTGCCTCTGCGTTAAAAAGGCCGAAAAGGGAGGCAATCCTTTGCCGGCGCTGTTGCGCTTGGTTTATGCTGAAATTTTAAAAAATGAGAGGAATCCGGAAGATCTTGTGGACAAATTCTTAAACGCCTGGAATGATCAGCGCTTTATCCCGGATGATATGGAAAAGCTCATGCGGGCCGAGTTAAATATGGCCTGATTATGTTGCCGCCTAAGGCTTTTAACTTTTTGCGTAGCCCTAAGCTTTGACTGCCCGGTTAATGGAGGCTAAAAGGTCTTTTATTTTAAAAGGTTTTTTTATGCACTCAAAAGCCCCGGCGTTTTTTGCCGCCTCAAATTCTTTGTCGTTAACAACGCCGCTGATAACTATTATTTTTGGCGGTTCCGCGCATATTTTTTTTACGGTTTTGAGGACTTCAATCCCCTCTTTTTCAGGCATACACAGGTTGATTATTGAGGCGTTATAATTGGTCTTGCGGATCTTGTTAATGCCGTTGTTTCCATCCGCCGCAATGTCGACTTTATATCCCTCAGCGGTTAACGCCTCGAAAAGCAGTTCGCGTATTGCTTTGTCATCGTCAACAACTAAGATAGAGTTTGTTTGAAGGTCACGTTCAATAGGTTTTACGCGCTCCTCATCCGCTTTTTGGTCTGTTTCATCCGCTGCCGGCCGGTCATCCAGCGGCAACAGGATTGTGAATGTCGAACCCTTGCCGGGATTGCTGGACACTTCTATTTTGCCGTTATGGCTCTCAATTATAGAGTGGCAAACCGCCAAACCCAGGCCGGACCCGCCGCCTTCGCTTTTTGAGGTGTAAAACGGCGTAAAAATTGATTCTAGTTTCTCCGGCGCAATACCAATCCCGGTGTCTGAAAAATCTATTTTGACTTCATGCGATTCGTTGTCTACTACGCCTAAATTAATCTTTAAAACTCCGCCGTCTGCCATTGCCTGAATTGCGTTGATTGTTAAATTGAGGAAAACCTGTTCCAGCTGGTTGGCGTCTGCGTTAATTAAAGGTATTTCACGGTCAAAAGTCTTCTCTATTTTAACGCCTGATAATATAATTCTATTCTCAACCAGGCTCAAAGTGCGCTCAATAATAGCCGCAACGTTGGCCGGCGCGATTTTTGGTTCGGCAGGGCGCGACAAACCCATAAGGTCTTTAACTATTTTTGAGATTCTGGTTATCTGTTCAAAAACAAATTTGCCATACTCCGCATCCTTATCATCCGTGGCCTGGCTCTGCATAAGTTGGGCTTTTAGCGAAATTGCAGCCAATGGGTTATTAATTTCGTGCGCCGCTCCGGCGGCAAGCCTGCCGACCGAGGCCAGCCGTTCCGTTTGATAAAGCCTTGTCTTCAACTCTTCCATTTTACGCGCCATTTGTGAAAGCTCGTCAGCCTGCTGGTTAACCTCTTCAACAAAAACCGAGCGTTCCAGTAGCATTGCCGCCGTGTCGGTGTATTGACGCAGGAAGTCGCGTTTCTCCTGTTCGCTCCAACTAAATGGAGCCGGTTCTATCATTATTTGCCCTATAACGTTTTCGCCAAGAGACATTGGCAATACAACAAGGGCGGGTCTGCGCAACGTTTCAATAATTCTTTTGCCTATCGGTGAATTGTCCCCCAGTTCGCCGGCCGCTTTTCCTATAAGCGCAACATGTTCCCTGAGTTGCATATTGTTCAGCCTTTCGGCTGTGTCCGGATCCAACGGCATCTCTATTCTATCCATAGAGTTGTCATCGTGTATTTTTAGCCAACCAACAATTAAGTTTTCTCGTTTTGAAGGGATGAATCCCATAATCCTTTTAAAAGGGACTTCTTCGCCTAATAGATTAAGGGTCTTTTCCAGGGCTTCGTCCATGGTCATCTGAAACGCCAATGCCTCGCGCAGCTCTTTTATAAGCTTATCTGAAAGTTGTTGCAACGTTAACTTATGGCTGGTCGTCCGCAACTCAAGGCGCAGGTTTAAAAGATCCTGATTTGCGCGGGATATTGCGGAAAGGTATAAGTCCGGCATCCTTGCCTTCCAGTCGTATATTTTTGCAACCTCTTCATACCTGCTCAGAGCTTCAGACGAGATCTTTTCCATATCGCTTGCCGACATCCCCGTGACCCGTTTTAATTGGTTGGCGTCTAAATCTCCAACCGGATTCCCGCTATCTCCAAATCGTTGAATATGGCATAGGCTGTCCGCGCATTTTACAATAAACGGCAGTTCATTTAGGCGTTTGTCCCCAAATTCAGCCAACGGTTGATGGTGTTGCCACACTGATTTAATAAGCGATTTAGGGAAGTTCCAGTAATCCATAAGCAGTTTTGCGGCCTGAGTATGCCCCATTCCAAAACTTTTCTCCTCAAATTCCAATAGTCGGGACTTTACTACTTTAGCGTCTCTTACAACGCTGTTGTACTCATCTTGTTTCCATTGACAAAATATTAATTTGCCCATATCATGCAAAAGCCCGGCAATAAAGGCCTCTTCAGGGTGTTCGTAAGAAAACCTTTGCGCAAAAAGCTCGCTCGCAATAGCGCACGCGCCGCTGTGCCTCCAAAATTCGTCCAGATTAAATTCGCCGCTCAAGCTTGTCGTCTTAAACAGATCAACCACCACAAAAGAGAGGGCTACGCTGTGCACCATATTTAACCCTAAAAGGGCCGCCGCCCGTTCAACAGTATTTACCTCTCCCTCGCGGCCTGAGCTGAACAAAGCGTAATTAGCCACGCGCAATATTTTTGAGGCAAGAGCCTGGTCGGACACAATCAGGTTGGTAATCTCCTTCATGCTGACCTTTTCCTTTTCCGCTATTTCAATAATCTTTACCGCCACGGGCGAAATAGTGGGAAGTTGTTTCAGCTTTTTTATATAGACTTTAAGATTGTCTTTTTGCATATGTGCGCTTTTGATTAAGTTTGGCTTAAATAATCTTAGCCTGGGCAAAGTTAATGCGCGGCTTATCTATTATTTAGTTGCGTTTTTTTTTATGTGAAAGAGTTTGCTTGCGTTAGCGAATATTAAATAGCCGGTTTAGATAAAATACTAAGCCTCCTTACGGAGTATTTATAATACTAATTACTATAATTTTCCTGTTAAAATAAGTCAAAGGTATTTTAACCGAAGTAATGATAAAATATGTCGATTAGGCAAATAATTGCCGGTTCATTTGTGTGTTTTGTCGCAAGTTTCGTAAATATTATAGGAAAGTTATTTTTAGGCGATAATTAAACAAAATTGACAGTTATTTTTAATATTGTTAAAATGTTCTGATTAAATTTTCTTTGCGACTATAGCTAAGGTCTTGAAAAGGTTGAAGATATATGATTAGACAACCTGTTGTTGCCGGTCAATTTTATCAAAGCGATCCGGTTAAACTTAGAAGCGATCTGGATAGTTTGATAAGCGTTAGGGATGAAAAGACGGACGCGCTTGGCGTAATATCTCCTCATGCCGGGTACATGTATTCCGGCAATGTGATGGGCGACCTGTTTTCAAGGATAAACGCGCCGGATACGGCTATCATACTGGCCCCCAGCCACACAGGCATGGGCGCGCCGTATTCCGTATGGCCTGGCGGGGCATGGATTACTCCGCTTGGCGAATCGAAAGTGGAGACGGGGCTTGTTGATAAACTAGTCTCGGCGTGTAGTCTGCTTGAAAAGGATTGCGACGCTCATTTGCAGGAACACTCGGCTGAAGTTATTTTACCGTTTTTGCAATACATTAATCCCGGTATAAAGATTGTTGTTATTGTTATTTGCTCAAGATCGCTTAGGGATCTCAAGGAGATTGGCAAGGCTGTTTCAGGCGTTGTTAAGGAACATTGTCCAAAAGCGTTGGTTGTGGCTTCGTCTGATATGACACATCAGGAGCCGGCTGAGTCAGCCGAGAAAAAGGACAATATCGCATTGGGCCAGGTGTTTGCCCTTAACGAAGACGGTTTGCATGAAAAGGTGACGGGGATGCATATAACCATGTGCGGCGTTTCGCCGTCGGTATCTATGCTGGCATGCTCAAAAGAGAGAGGCGCGTCGCGGGCATATTTGACGAAATACGAAAACAGCGGCTACGCCACGGGCGATTATAGAAGCGTTGTTGGTTACGCCGGCGTTATTGTGCAGTGAGCATTTAAACGTGAATTTTTAGATTTAAGGAAATTTTTAAAATTGTAAATAGTTGTGAATTTTAAGGAGTTAATATATGGCGAAAATTAAACTGACCATAAACGGCAAAAGCGTTGCCGTGGATGAAGGGGCCACATTGCTTTGGGCCGCTAATTCCCTCGGCTTTAAAGTTCCCACGCTTTGCCATGATATTCGGCTTAAGCCTTATGGGGCTTGCAGGATGTGCCTGATTGAAATTGATGGAAACAACTCCCTTTTGCCGGCTTGCGTTACCAAGGCTGAAAATGGCATGAAGGCGCTGACGGATTCTGAAAGGGTTCATTCCGCCAGAAAAGGCGTTATTGA
Organism: Candidatus Anammoxibacter sp.; assembly: GCA_021777105.1. Taxonomy (GTDB): domain Bacteria; phylum Planctomycetota; class Brocadiia; order Brocadiales; family Anammoxibacteraceae; genus Anammoxibacter_B. The sequence continues at coordinate 62,712 of JAIQZQ010000122.1, read as the reverse complement.
GTTGTTGCTTTCAAACCATCCGGCTGATTGCATGACGTGCGACGCTTGTGGTAAATGCGCTTTGCAGGATTACGCTCATGAATACGGCGTTAGAGAGAGCCGTTTTTATTCAAAACCGGATCAAGGCATTCGAAAGGATAGAAGCAAGGTTATACAGTTTGACCGCGACAAATGCATAATGTGCGGCAGATGCGTCAGGATTTGCAAAGAGGTTCAACAGGATGAGGCTATCGACTTTTCCGGACGCGGTTTTGATATGACTATATCGCCCGCCAATAACGACTCGTTGCTTGATTCATCCTGCGTTTTATGCGGGCAGTGCGTTTCCGCATGTCCCGTGGGCGCCTTGGTTGAAAAACAGGCTGTCGGTGAATCGCGCGCCTGGGAGACCGAAAAGGTTCAGACCGTCTGCTCTTACTGCGGCGTTGGTTGCAACATATTTCTAAACGTAAAGGACGGCAAGATTGTAAAGACAACTTCCGAAGTGGGCACTGTGCCGAACAACGGCAACCTTTGCGTTAAAGGCCGGTTCGGCAACGATATGGTTCACCATCCTGACAGGCTGACTGAGCCGTTAATAAAGAAGAACGGCAAATTTAAAGAGGCCACATGGGACGAGGCTTATGATCACATCGCTGATAAGTTAAAAAAGATTATTAAAGATGACGGGCCTGATAGTGTGAGTTGCGTAGGCTCTTCCCGTTGCACAAACGAGGAGAACTTTTTAATACAAAAATTTGCTCGCGCAGTCGTCGGCACAAACAATGTTGACGAATGCGCCCGCACCTGACACGCTCCAACTGTCGCCGGTCTGGCGATGTCATTCGGAAGCGGAGCGATGACCAATTCTATTGGAGAGATTCAGAATTGCGACACGCTTTTTATAATAGGCAGCAATCCAACTGAAGCGCATCCTGTTATTGCGCTGGAGATGAAAAAGGCCCTTAAAAAGGGGGCTACGTTTATAGTGGCCGATCCAAGAAAGATATGGTTTGCCGAACGCGCAGACATACATATGCAGTTGAACCCGGGGACGGACATACTGCTGGTAAGCGCGATGATGAACGTTATCGTCTCTGAAGGGCTTGAAGATAAAAAATTTGTTAAAGAGAGAACCGAAGGTTACGAAGAGGTTAAGGAGTTAATTAAGGATATAACACCGGAGAGTGTTGCGGAACGGGTGGGCGTTGACGCGGAAGATATTAGAAAAGCGGCGCGCATCTACGCAACTACCAAGAAAGCGGGTATTTTTTATACTCTCGGTATAACCGAGCATATTTGCGGCACCGACAATGTAAGGACATTAGCCAACCTGGCCATGCTTACCGGCCATATGGGAGTGGAGAGCGCGGGCGTTAACCCGCTTCGCGGTCAGAACAATGTTCAGGGCGCTTGCGATATGGGCTCTGATCCAGGGAAGTTCCCCGGGTATCAGTATGTCACCGAGGCCGCTAATCGCAAAAAGTTTGAAAAGGTGTGGGGCGTTAAAAAACTGCCGGCGGAACCGGGGCATATGCTGCCTCACGCTTTTGATTTGGCTTGCGAGGGGGAAATGAAGGCGTTTTACATCATGGGCCAGGACCCGATGATGAGCGAACCCGACATTGACCATATTAAAGAAGCTCTGGATAAAGCGGAGCTTGTTGTTGTGCAGGATATTTTTATGACCGAGACGGCAAAGCTGGCGGACGTTGTGCTGCCGGGGGCGACGTTTGCGGAAAAGGACGGAACGTTTACAAATTCCGAACGCAGGGTACAGAGGGTGCGCAAAGCCATTGAGCCTATAGGAAATACCAGGCCTGATTGGCTGATTATATGCGAGTTGGCATCCCGCATGGGCTATAATATGGAATATCCATCTCCAAAAGAGATTTGGGATGAGATAGCTTCCCTAGCTCCAAACTTTGCCGGCATCAATTACGGCCGCATTGAGAAAGTGGGCCTTCAATGGCCGTGCACTGACACCGAACATCCGGGAACCAAGTTCCTGCATCAGGGAAAGTTCACTCGCGGGCTCGGCAAGTTTCACGCGCTGCCTCACAGGGAGCCGGCGGAATTGCCTGACGCGAAATATCCGTTTACGCTGAGCACGGGAAGGACGCTTTACCACTACAACGCGGCAACAATGACCAGGAGGTCGGAAGGCATTGTGCAGAAATCAGACGACATGTTTGTTGAGATGCACAAGGCCGACGCCGAGGAGTTGGGCATAAGCGACGGCGAGATTGTGAAAGTGTCATCGCGTAGAGGCAGCCTGAAGGCGCGCGCCGATGTCTCTGACAAAGTGCGCGAAAAGGGGATATGGATGCCGTTTCACTTTGTTGAAGCGTGCGCGAACAAGCTTACAATCGCCGCTTACGACAACATCACAATGACTGCTGAATATAAAGTGTGCAGCGCAAAGGTGGAGAAGATAAAGGTTAAAGCTAAGAAATAACAAGCCGTCATTTTAGTGGCTGTTTAATGTAAACCCAAAGCGGTTTCAGCGTGAAATATCGTTGAAACCGCTTTTTTTTTTGGGCTTTTGACGATTGCGGGTTCCGCTTTTGCTCGCAAGTAACGTGATTTATTAACAAGTTGTATTTTTTGGCGGAATTTTCTGAATAGGCGGGTTATAATATTTCGAACGTTATTAAAACATTTTAACCGCCGGGAGGCATTATGGAAACCGTATTAGATCAAAAAGAGAAACAATACACATATGATGATTATTTGGGGTTCCCTGACGATCAAAGATATGAAATTTTAGATGGAGGGCTTATTATGGTACCCGCTCCAATCACATCACATCAAAATACACAGGAGAATTTAGCTTTTGTTTTAAGCGGTTTTGTAAGAAAGAAAGTGTTAGGGAAAGTGTTTTACGCTCCAACGGATGTAATCCTTGCCGGGAATACGGTGGTCCAGCCTGATATGCTATTTATTTCAAAAGAGAGGAAAGGAATAATTGAGAAAAAGGGGATTTTCGACGCGCCTGACCTTGTTGTTGAAATAGTTTCGCCTTCATCTTTTGTTAATGACACTATTACAAAAAAAGAGATATACGAAAAGTTTAATGTTAAAGAGTACTGGCTTGTGTTCCCGGAAGAAATAGTTATTGAAGTGTTTACACTTGAGGACTGCAAATACAACCTTTATTCACACGCGGCTGAAAAAGGCAATGTAAGTTCTAAATTGTTGAAGGGATTTGAAGTGGATTTGGAAGATGTTTTTGAAGAGATATAAAATAAATACCCCTGACTGTATCAATCTTGAAGATTGGTTCGAAACGTTTTAAAAATGTGGCGGCTCTTTGTTTGAAAATGAACCGGCTATCAATAATGTAACTTTATTGTTTCGTTTCTTTCTATGCGCATATAAATATAAAGACGAAAATTAAGTTATGGCGCTCCAGTTGAACAATAAAATAGTGGATAGTTTCGGCTTTTGATTAATAAAAGCGGCATCTTGAGCACCAGTGTTTTCTTCTCCTTAAATTATGAAGGCTTGCAGTAAACTTGTGCCCTCTGGAACATTCCCATTTAAGTTGCGATGCGAGGTTTCTGTAATCTGTCGGCTTTGAAAGGCATTGGCCGCCTTTGTCCTCGGCAAAAGCCGTTACTTCCGGAAAAGGCTTTTTAGTCTTTGCCCCGGCTATTCTTCCTGAACACCTTGGGCACCAGCTGCCTTTGTTGATGTTAACTGCCCGGGCTTTCCATAAATGGCCTTCATTGCAGCGGAAACGCATTTTGTTATACGGATCATACCTTTTGCTAAGCACGACGCTGCCTTTTGCCTCAGCTTTTTCTTTTAATTTGTCAAGTCTTGACATTCCTGGCGGTCTCATAATTAATCTCCTTTTTGATTAATTATAAAATTCAAAAAATAAATTAACATTGAATTCTTCTTTAAAATCGGCGCAAAAACCGCAACTTATAAGGTGAAAACGCTACTTTTGTTCTTTTATTAATTTCTGCCGCTTAAATCCTTTAATCATATTATATTCGTCCGCTCTTTCAAACTCCCTGTTTGATTCATCCAGAGTGAATATACTGCCGGTTCTTTTATCAAACACTCCCGTCCCTATTATAAACTGGTATCTGTCGTTTCTACTTTTTTGAATAAAGACCAGCAGCGCAAAAAAAGCGAGAACTAATAAGCCTATTTTGAAAATTTTGTCAATCATTTGTTTAGGGGAATGCTATAACTTTGTCATGGTTGTTTTCAGCCAAACGCGTGGCTATCAAAAAATAAATCAAATTCCTGCCATAAATAACGCGTTTTGGATTTTAATTATTGATTGGCGTAAAATATTGTGTGTCTAATACTGACATACGCTTTGCAATGTCGGGCCGTCTTAAATAAAACCATTATAAAAACGTGTGGTTAAGTTTGAGCGCCTTAATTTATAGAGTTTACACATTTATGGATAAATAATCAATTTATTATTTGTTTTAATTGAAAAATATTTTTAAAACTACTTATTTTTTACTTATCATGATTGCGTATACGGGGTATAAGACGAAATGGGTAATTTCGATATATTACAATCGTTAAGTATTGTGGGAAACATATCAATTAGCTGCGCGCAGACCGAACCTAACAATTCTAAATGTTTTGGCTCACCTGATTAACAAAGGCTGTAAAAATAACTAAAATATACGTATTTTAGCCCGATAATATTAATATCGTTTTTTTTAAAATTTATATGGAGGGGGAAAAATGAAAAAATGTTTGAGGACTTTTAAAATGTCTAAAAATTTTAAAAAGTTGAACTCTTCATGGATGGCCGAGACGGCTATCAAGCATATTAGATCAACGCAAATCATTATTAATCAGATAAAAGAGATTGATAATATTAGAAATTGTCTAACAAGCCATGTTGATTTCAAGCGGGAGTTAACTGGAATTATAAGGTAGGTTTGCGCAATTTGATCAAAGAATGCTATCTTTTGGTCGCATCCTTAAAATTTCTGAATGGGCGTAAAAAGAGTATCAATGAGGCCGGCAACGTCAAAGGCGAGATGCTCCGGCGTTGCGCGCCCGGCAATATTCCGGGAGCGCGCATTATTATTTAGTCATTTATTTATCAATTAGGCTAAACCGCCTGCTCCGGTTTTAGAACCTCGGCGAACTGGATTAGGTAATCGTTGCCGAACGTCTTTATATGCTTGAGGTGTTGTTTTATATCATTAAGGTGCAACTCTTCAGCCTTTGTTATGTCTTCAAGCAATTGGCGCGAGGTTGCGTCGCCGTTTTCACTGCAACTCTTTATCCCGTTGTTCAAACGTTCGATCGCGTCTTTTTCAAGATCGCAATCAGCCTGTAACATCTCTTCTACCGTGCCCTTTTTGTGCGGGGCTTTTAACGGGCCGAATTCAGGATCCCCTTCCAAATCTAAAATACGCTCCGCCAATAGTTCGGCATGTTTCATTTCGTCAAATGAATCATTTTTTAGGTCTATGCTTAATTTTGGATAACCCAAATCCGCTATATAGTAATGGTGCGCCATATATTGAGAAATGGCTGTTAATTCCGCTTTGCGTATCTCATTCAAAGTGTCGATGACCGATTGTTTGCCCATTTTTATCCTCCTTATATTTGTTCAAAAGTTTGAAATAGTTGGTGGTTTAAGCTGTTTTAGCGCTCTTTTACAACAGTAACATTTTACCTGCGAGTTAAAATTAATACAACCAAAAACAGATTTGAGGCCGGCGTTAATAAATGTTTTTAGAAAATAGTATGTTTTATGATATCATATTCTCTTTGCGCAAATAGGGATGTTCTACAGGGGCAAAACATGTTGTTTATTTTATTCTGATTAAAATTGACTCTATTTAAATAAAAGGTTAATTATGGTTAAGCGATATATATGCCGGGGCATATTATTAATAGCTATTGTTTGCGGTCTGATAAATGTTCGGGCCGTTTACGGCGCGACTGCCGGCAATGTTGTTGTTGAAAAACTGGCGCGGTCGGCGGATTTGATTCTTGTGGGCAAGTGCCTGACTTCATATAGCGCGTGGAACGGCGCTAACACAGAGATCTGCACATATTCCCTGATAGACCCGTTGAGAATAATAAAAGGCGTGTCAGATAAACCTTTTTTGGTTGAGACCCTTGGTGGACAGGTAGGCTCGCTGGTGTCCACGGTTATAGGTTCTCCAAAATTTGTTGACGAGCAGGATTATCTTTTGTTCCTTTCAATAAAGTCGAACGGGCAATTAGGTGTCGTTGGTTTAAATAAAGGGAAATTTAATGTTTATGAAAAGGGCGGGAATAAGATTGCCGTAAATTTAAACGCTGGGGATATTATATTCCCTTCCGGTGTGGAGGGGCTTAGTGGGAAAAGCCATGACGGCAACAGGGTTGATCTTGTAAAATTTATAGATTTAATTGAGAGATTGCCGCGGCAAGGGGCGGAAGGGGACTTTTAATATTTTTAAAAAATCAAAAAAAATAGCGGTTCTTATCGCGGCTCTGGCTGTTTTAATATGCGTATGCCGGCAAAACCCCATATTTGGTTATACGCACATTATTTTCCAGGAAAACACGCGAAACGAAGTCGGCGCGGTCGTTAAATGGAAGCTTAACGGTTTTCCGGGCAACAAAATCCCTTACCTGATTAATCCAAACCGTCCAAAATCAAGCTCTCCCGTATTGCCTGCCGGCGTCACAACGGATGAAATAATAAGAGATATACAAAATGGGTTCCAGGCGTGGGAAAACGTAGGCTCCTCGGTTGCCGCTTTTTCATTTGATGGGTTGTCGACTCAAGCCGGTCCCGCGGTTGACGGAACAAATCTGGCGACTATGGCGGCCGACCCGTTAGGCGAGGGAGATTGCGGCACGGCTTTTACAAGGGTAGTTGCATGTCTTGAAGTTGGGTTGTGCAGACTGCCGAACGGAAAATTTGTTAATGTTGACTTTCCGGGGCAGATAGTTGACGCTGATCTTGTTTTTTGCAACGGTGAGAATAGCGAATCATTATCCATAGACGGCAGCGGCGATTCCGACGTGCAGGCCAGGGCGACTCATGAGGTTGGTCATTTTCTAGGGCTTGCGCATTCGGGCATTTTGCCTGCCACTATGTATGGGTATGTAAGCTATGATAATGTAGGCATTGCAAACAGGTCGCGGCAAACTTTAGGCACGGACGATGTCATTGCAATTTCTTCTCTCTATCCGGTAATCGGTTTCTTTGCCGAGACAGGCTCTATAAGCGGCAGTGTTGCCGACGTGGATTTAAACCCTGTGTTCGGAGCTCAGGTGGTGGCTTCTGATTTTGACGGAATAGCAGTTGCGTCGGCTATTACAGGTGTGAACACAGCCAATATTAAAGGTGTACCTGAAACATTCTCTTTATCAAGCGGTGATTATGTCATTAACGGGCTTCCGCCGGGGAATTATGATCTGTTTGTGGAGCCTCTTGACGGTCCGCCTGCCGGCGCGACAAATTTTGGTTTTTTCAGCATTGATAATATAAACGTTAATTTCCAGACAACGCTATTTCCGCACACGGTGACTGTTGATCCGGGCTCTACAAGGTCCGGCGTTGATTTTGGAGTGCTTCTTCCGCTTGATCCTCTGTCTCCAAATATTGACGTTTTGACGTTGACGGACGTCCCGTCCGGCATTATCGCTTCAGGCGTTGCATTTTTTGGCGAAAGCAATAATATAAGAGTTGGGCTTGGATCGAATATAGTTTCCGCCGGCAAGATTCCAGACGACACTGTTTTTGAAATTAGCGGTAAAGGGGTAAATATCTCTTCTCCTCCGTTTGTCTCGGGCAATTTTATAAACCTGCCTGTTTCAATCAGCTCTGGGATACCAATAGGGCCCAGAAATATTCTGGTAAACACGTCTAAAGGCGTCTCGGCTCTGGCCGGCGGCCTGATTGTGACGGACGCGCCCCCGTTGGCAAGCTCGATATCTCCTGATTTTGGCCCGACCGGGACGATTGCCGTTATTAAAGGGCGCGGGTTTTTGCCCGATACTATTGTTTCCGTTAATGGAAAGGCGGTTTCGTCCGTTGTTGTAAATGGGGCGGGCGATATAACGATTAGTGTCCCGGATCCTTTTTCAACGCGGAAAAAAACGGCTGATATAGAGGTTCACAATGACGCTGGAAGCAGCGTGTTAAAAGACGCATTTTTTTATACTGAAGACGCGACTCCGTCTCCAGAGCCAACTCCGTCAGCAACTTCTACTGAAACAGAAACAGAGCCTACGGCAACGGCAACGGAAACATCGTCTCCTTCCGAATCTCCTGTTTTAAGTCCTTCTCCAACGGAGTCTCCGGTTGAAACGCCGCCGGTCTCGTCGATTCTTTCATCATTGAGCGTTGACCCTGTTGTTTCTGAAAGCTCGGTTAAATTCAAAACAGCGACTGTTACGGCGTTGGATCACGCAGGGCTCCCGGTCAGGAGCCTGGTTGTCAGGGCGGAGCAAACTGGTATAGGCGTGGCTGTATGGCCGAAATCGGCGGCGACTAATCCGAACGGCGAGGCAAAGTTTAAATTTCGATTTAAACGCAACGCCGGCAACGCTGAGTTAATTTTCACAGCGGCCGGACTGAGCGCCACGATCAGTCAATAGTGATGTAATTGCCGTTGTTTCAAACTCGTAAAGACATTAATGGGTAGACTTTGGGTTGTTTGTTGTTTACAATTTAACATCTTAAATAAAAAAGAAGTTATGATAGGCCGATCTTGTCATGACGTCAAGAGCCGGGTTTTAAAATACGCGGGTAATAAATATGCAAAAATTAAGAAAAACTCAGATTAACAATGGCGTGTTTTGGGTAGGCATAGAGGAAGCAGGCGTTTATATTTTGTGCGGCTGCCCGGCTGATAGCGTAAAACATTTGATGAAGCAGGGGCTTATTGTGACACGCAGGGAAAAGGGCGTGACTTTTGAGACAGGCCCTAACGTTGTGTTGCTTTCGGATGTGCTGGTTCAAAATGGGAGTTTTTCAAACCTTGCCGAGTTCCCGATATTGCAGATGTTGTACCGGCAGGGGATGTTGTTGCCTAATCATGTTAATAACACCGGGCTCAAGCCGATGATAATAGGCGCCAAGGACCAGGTGGAGGCGCAGATGCAATATATAATGCGCGGCAATTACGGCCTGTTGACAAAGGAGGAGATGATAGAAGCCGGCGCGTCTCCAAAAATGGCGGAAGATATGATGCGGCTAAAACTGAAATTCGCTTTCGGCAAGATACGGCGCACTATTGAGTTGCTCGACACAAGGATAGTCAGGAACAGACCTGTTGAAATTAGAAACGGTGTATTTGTTAGCCATTTAAGCCTTAATGTTTTTAAGTTTGAGTATAAGGGCGAGAAGGTTATTGTTGATCTGAATTTGGGGCCGAACGAAAATTATAACGTCCCTTATTCACTCGGTTTTCACCATGTGAAAAGGGAATATTTTGCCGTGATTCACTCCGGCGACGGCGATGGTTGGGATATTTACCGGCCTTGCATGTCAAGCATCCTGACTTTTCAGGGCAAAATATATCTAATTGATATAGGGCCTAATATTTTGAATACCTTGCTGGCTCTGGGTATAAGCGTTAATGAGGTAGAAGGAATCTTTCACACCCATTGCCACGACGATCATTTTGCCGGCCTTACAACCCTAATGCAGTCCGACCATCGCATTAAATATTACACTACACCATTGATTCGCAAATCGGTCGCAAAGAAACTTTCCGCCCTGGTAGCCATGGATGAAAGCAGTTTTAACGATTTTTTTGAAGTCTGCGATCTTGAATTTGACGTGTGGAACAATCTGGAAGGGTTGGAGGTGAAGCCCATACTCTCGCCTCATCCAGTTGAGACCAACATCTTTATTTTCAGAACATTATGGGCCGACGGCTATAAATCATACGCTCATTTTGCGGATATCGTCGCCCTTGATATTCTGAAAGGCATGGTTGTTAACGATGAGAATGAATTGGGCGTCTCCATTGATTATTATAATAAGGTAAAAGACAACTATTTAACGCCTGAAAATTTAAAGAAACTGGATATAGGGGGCGGCCTTATTCACGGCAAGGCTGAGGACTTTCGAAACGACGTTTCCGATAAGATTATATTGGCTCACACATCAGTCGAGTTAACACACGAGCAGAAAGAGATTGGGTCCGGCGCTCCTTTTGGCATGGTAGACACATTGATACCTTCCAACCAGACTTACGTGTTCCGCTACGCTGCGCAATTTTTGCGGGCTTATTTTCCGTATATACCTATGTATAATTTCAGAATTTTGCTTAACAATGAAATAGTGATATTTAATCCTGAGAGCATTATTCTAAAAGGCGGTGTTGTTAATAAGGATATTTATCTGGTTTTGACGGGCAATGTTGAGCAGATTCATTCAGAGTCTGGGTTGCACAACGTATTGTCCGCAGGGGCGCTGGTTGGCGAGTTGTCCGGATTGACAGGCTCCCTTTCCCTTGAGACATACAGGGCCGTTAGTTTTGTGCATGCGTTAAGGTTGCCTGAACATTTATATCTGGATTTCGTTAAAAGAAACGGACTTTATTCAAATATTAAACGTTTACAGGAAAACCGCCGGTTGTTGCAGGGGACATGGCTATTTGGCGAAGGTATTTCGTATCCAAAACAAAACAAGCTTGCTCAGGCAATGAGTTTTCATAAATTTGAAAAAGGAAGCGACCTCGCCGGCAAGGGGCTCTCCGGTATTACGGTTGTTAAAAGCGGCAAACTTCAAATACTTATTGACGGCGATGTGTTTGAAACATTGTCTGTAAATCACTTTTTTGGAGAAGAAGGCGTGTTGTTTGGTATGGACAGCCTGTTTCGTGTTGTAACGACGGAACCGTCCGAGGTTTACAATATTCCTACCGAGCAACTTATTGAAATGCCTGTTGTTAGATGGCGCCTGTTTGAAACGTTTAAAAAGAGGAGAAGATTTCTTTCAAATCCTGAATCAAGCAATGCGCCGATCTTTTCATGGAGAGACGAGTTTCGCGTAAATATTAGCGATATGGATAAACATCACAGGCTACTTTTTGAGAAAGCAAATAAACTGCACGATGTAATCGGCTCCGGCGGCGAAAACGATGCTTTGATGGAAGCTTTGAACTTTCTCGTAGATTATACACAATATCATTTCAAAGAAGAAGAGGAGATGATGAGGGCCAACAACTACCCTGAGTATGAAAGTCAACGCAAGGAACATGAAAAGTTTGTAAAAGATGTTCTAAAACTCAAAGAGCAAATTAACGGCAACGACATAAATGATTATATTAAAGTCCTGGAGTTCTTTAAAGAGTGGATAATCAACCACATACTGACCGCCGACCGCAAATACGGCCCGTTCCTTAATATAAAAGGCATATTTTAAAGAAATTTTTCTATAACAGACAAAACCCGCTTATTTGAATCCAAATCTCCCTTGTTTTTGTCTTCCGCGCAAGTTTAAATCTTTTCAAAATCTTTCAGTAAACGTCCCCAACTTCCGAAATTTGTTACGATTTTGATTTAAATTATCAATAAAAATCGTATATTTAAAGGTGAATTTACGTCTAAAATTGAAAATATATTCTTACATTCCGGCATAAAATAAAAAAAAATTTTTATTTTATACACAAATTTCACGTAAAAACAACTTTTTGGGGCATTTTAGAATGTTGACCATTACAAGCTAAGTTATTGAATTTACAGTAGTTAAGTCTGGTTAAAAAAGCGCCCCCTTACATTTGTAGTGTAATACCTTACAAGGCCTGCGGGTTTTCCCTGATAGCATTGATTTTTAAAATATGAGATAATATTCAACAAAATTTATATTCCCGCGTTATCAGACCTATAAAATAATAATGCAAACAGGTTTTTATGCGATTTAACATAGCGCCTGTTTTATGTATTTGAGCAATGCTGTTTTCTTGTAAAGGAGCGCTGATTTGGAATGATTATGCCTGTATTATTTACAAAACTGATTTCTCCACAAATTAACCCGCAAATAATTAAAAGGTTAGACTTACTCAGGTCGTTGCGCAAAAATCTCGATAAAAAAGCGACAATAATAACCGCTAACGGCGGTTACGGCAAATCGACACTGGCGGCCCTTTTTATAGACCAATATAAAATACCGTATGTGTGGTACAATTTAAACGAAAACGACAACGATCCTTTCAATTTCTTAACTCATATTGCGCATGGCGTAAAAAAACAGTTTGGAGATATTGTTGACGAAGCCATGGGTATGATAGAAGAGGGCTGCGTAGAATGGGATTTATTAATGACCGCGTTATTTAACGAGATTGTTGCCGGCGTTAATGAAAAATTTGTTTTAGTTTTAGACGGTTTTCATTTTGTTGAAAGCTATCAGGGTATGAAAGAGATGTTGTTTTCTTTTATCAGATATTGTCCGCCAAATATTCATATCATTATTTTATCACGAGAAAGGCCGGGCATACCTCTTAACAAATTAAAGTTTAACGGGGGCTTGGCTGAATTTGGCCCTAACGATATAAGCTTCGATATTAACGACATGAACGATCTGTTTCGCGATATCTACAATGTGGATTTAAATTTTCATGATTTAAAAAGAGCCCACGAATATTCTGAAGGGTGGGTTCTGATGCTCAGGTTAATTGGCGAGTCAATTAACCTTGAAGCCGGCAATATGCCTGCGTCGTTTGAATTTAACATTAACAGCGCAAAAGAGGAAGTTTTCCAGTATTTTAACGACGAGGTCTTTTGCCTGTTTGATGAAGATCAACGGATGTTTTTAAAAGAGACGTCTATAATGAACTATTTTAATAGTTTAATTTACGATTTTCTCAAAAACGGTTCAGGTTCTGAACAGATTGTAAAAGAGCTGCTCAGGAAACAGGCTTTTGTTGTCAAGCTCGATAATGAGGGCGAATGGTATAGATACCACCGCTGTTTTAGGGATTTTCTAATTGACCGTCTTGAGCTTGAAGAGACTCCTGATCATATTCGGGAGTTGCATAAACGCGCCGCTTTATATTTTAAAGAATATGGAGACGGCGAAGGCGTTGTCTACCATTCGATTAACGCGCAGGATTACAGTTTCGCTGACGAGGAGATAAACGACGCTATTAACTTCTATGTTGAAATTTAGAAAATAATAGACGGAAATTAGCGCCCCTCGCCAAACCTACCAAAATTTGTGCCCCACGCAGCCAATGGCGCTATTACGTCATTGGCTGCGCCTGTTACCGGCTCATTAGCTATATCTTCACTAATCTACACTAACAAAAGAGCAAAAGCAAAAGATTTAACTCACAGGATCTCCTCGCTCCCTAACCACAGTTTGGGAGCGAAATAATTCTAGAAGCGCCATCTTCGCGTTTGGGGGCATTTTTGACATCCTTTTACGAGCGAAGCTGGGGCTTCTAGAATTGCCGATTGCCAAGCAAGGCCTTGGTAACCAGAGCAAAAAAGCGTTTTTCTCATAACCGATTTATACATAAATTGGACATTTCTTATCACCCTCCCCTAACCCCTCCCATCAATGGAGGGGGAATTAAAGGTATATATTTAATTTTAATATTATGCCAATTGGGTGAAACTTTCCAACTATTCATTTCATAACTCAACCCGCGAGCTTCATGTCAGGCCCGGGGCTTGAAATTGCCTAAAAAATATCCCTATCAAATAAGCTTTTGCGTTTAAGGATTTTATAAATTTATCTTTTTCAAAGTTTAGTATATCTTGTTACGAATTTTATTTAAATTCTCTTCTTTAAAACCCGCCCTATCCTCTTGCCGTATGGTGAATTACGACAATCAGGCCGCATTTGTTATAAAAATATTAAACATAATTCCATGTAGTAGTTAATCCCTAAAAACCATATTTGTGACTGTTTTGTGACTGAAAAGTTATATAAATTAAAAAATAAAGTTAAAAATTTTTTAATTTAAAGGTTCCCCTATGTTAAATGCAAGGCAGCCTTGACTTTACATTATACAAGATAATGAATTATGGATTTAATAGGCCGTTCTTTCCGGTTGCAATTAATAATCATGTTGATTTGAACGTTTGAATAAGTCATTATATCAATATATAGTTAGGTGGTATCGGAAAAGTGCTATATCTGGTATATTTATAGTTTTTTGTTTTCTCTTCATTTCCTCGGTAAAGGCATGTTTTATGAAGATTCGCTTCTATAAAAACTAGTTTTTATAAATTACAGCAAGGCTTTTAGCAAAAATACGCGGCATATATTAGTTTTAAATTATTAAGTTTATTATGCAATTTGGCGGGTTATTTAAAAATCAAGAGGATGGAGTTGTTCCTTTTAGTCTAAGCGGGCGGCTTGCCCGATGTTTAGAACAAATTCCAGACGATAAAGCAAATTCATACGCAGGGCTTTTATTTGGAAAAGTGTGGGCGCGTTTTTCAAGCGGCAAATGCGTTGATGTGGCCGGTTACCTTGATTCTGCTCGCGCCATAGCTTTTGATAAAGACCAGAAACAGCTATTTGGAAAAATCGTTTATTTTACTATGATGATGCTCGGCCAAATGGAGCAGTTTAATAAGCAGATTGAGCTTATGGGTAAAATACGCGCCCTCCTGCGCCCTGATTCTCCTGAGATGGCATATAACCTTATGCGTTACGCTTCGGCTCTAATATCTTCAAATAAACCCGGCGAGGCGGAAAAAGTCTGGAAAGATATCTCCGCCATGTCTGTTCTTGAGAAAGACGAGGCCTTGCGCGCGCATTATAACATTATGAAAGGTTTGACTTACTATTATCCTGTTGGAAAGCTTGAAAAGTCATTAAAAGCAGTTGAAAGGGGCGTTGCTTATTTCAAAGACGATCCGCAAAGCAATAATTTTGGTCTGTTTTCAGTGTATTTAACTGTTGTAAAGGAGGAGATGGGCCTCTTAAATGATAATATTTCCATTATTAAACAAGCTATTAAAGAGATGGAGGGACGCAACGACAACGCGGCAATGCTTTCACTGTGGATAAGGGCGGCAATTAACGCCGCTGTTACAGGCGACATTGGCCGGGCGATTGAGGCTATAAATAATAGCGAAAAAATACTTGTCGGCACTAAAGCTTGTTCCGGGAAAATTCATAATTTACGAATAGCAAAGGCTTTAATATTATTTCACCAAAATAGAAAAAACGAGTTTTCCGGGGCTGCTCATGAAATAATCAACGCTTCTGAGAGAAAAGATATATGGTTTGATTATTACCAGGCCGTCTGCCGGCTTGCTCCATGCCTTGCTTCTATAGGTCAAACGGAAGCTGCTCTCTGTGTCCTGAAAAAGTCTATTGTTAAATCAAAAGAACTTGGAAACATTTACGCTGAGGCTCGCAGTTGTTTTTTGATTGCGTCTATACTTTATGATGACGGCTCCGTTTCGGAATGTCGCGCTTATCTGGAAAAATCATTAACGCTTTCTGAATCGGAAAAGAGCGTTTTTCTCTTTGTTTTTAAAGAGCGCGTTCACTCTCTAAAATTAATGCCCTTTGCGCTTGGCGAAAATATACGCCCTAATTTTGTAAAACAGATATTAGTAAATTTAGGCGATGATTGCGTTGATAAGGTTATGCGATTGTTAAGTCATGGCAGTCCCGAAGCCAGAGAAAACGCAATTTCAATATTGTCCGACTTGCAATATAAGGACGCCAATCATGAATTATTTAAACTTTTGAAAGATAAGGCGCCTAATGTTAGAAAAGAGGCTATAAAGGCCGTTAATTTATTTAAATCGCTTCCGCCAGCGCCTATTAAAGTCAATATGCTTGGCGAATTTCAGCTCTCTATTGGTAAAAGGCTGGTTAAAAAATCTGAATGGAAAAGGAAAGCCGCTAAAAATATTTTTAAATATTTTATGTTCAACCATAACAAAGAGATTTCAAAGGAGAAATTAATAGAGACTTTTTATCACGACAACGATCCATACTCAGGGTGGAAAAATGTTCGTCAGGCTATAAGCGATCTGCGGAAAATGCTTGAGCCCGGAATTCCAAGCAAAGGCGAATCCGCATACATTAAATATAACAACGGCTTTTATAATCTGTTTGTTCCAACGGGGTCATACATTGATTTTGTGGATTTCAAAAATAATTATGTAAAGGCTTCTCTATTTATGAGAAAGGGCAAACAATACTCATCCATCTCTTTTTATAATAAAGCCATTGCTTTATATTGCGGAGACCTTTTAGAAGAAAATTTATATGACGATTGGACAAAAACAAAAAGAGATGAGTTTAGAAGCATGTATATAACTTCGTTGAAAGAAGTCTCCATGCACTATTTTGACCTCCAAGAATTTGAGCTCGCCAGTGAAAACCTGATTAAACTTCTGGATAAAAATGAATTTGATGAAAACGCCTACCTTTTGTTAATGAAATGCCATATTGGGCTTGGCGAGCGCGCTGAAGCCGTCAAAGTGTATAAAAACTGCCGGCTTATACTGCAAAAAGAGATGAGTATTCAACCATGTCCAGAGCTTCAAAAATTATATGCCGCCATTACCGCATGTTAATAATTCAATTCAAATTGTGTTCTTCGTATTTAATTTAACCTGAATTGGTCGATTCAATTAGTTGCTTCGTCATTACGGCCTCTTCGTATTTGCGCATCATAAACTTCGCTTGTAATCATTAAAATCCCTTTACGTCAGAAGGTTTCTCTATATAGTTTGAAACCGCTCTGTTGTACAGTCAAACAAATCAGAATTTCGGAAAATAATATTTACGTATTGTTATATTCAAACGCAATGAAATAAAACCCTAAAGGGTAAATTCCAACAGTACTACGCTGCCGGAGTTAAGGCTTTAGCCTTTTATTCATTGACTGATTTCGAAAACCTAATGCTTTTTAGCATAATTAATTGCCATTGTAGTAAGCTCTCCTCTTTTAAACAAATTACACATACAAAAATAAACCTGTAGTTTTTTTCTTTTCGCAAATATCAAACTGCTAAAAATCGGTTCAAATAAACGCTCCTGATTTGATTCCGCTAGCTTAACAATCCTGTTAAAAATAAAAACAACTCTAAAAATGAGCTTAAATAAAGTTGCTATAAAAAGTTGTAAGTTGATATTTTACAATATGTTTACGTTAATAAAATATATTGTTTGTGACTGTTTTGAGACTGGCTTATGTTATTTTCTTTTCATAATTAAAAACAATTAATTATTAAGAAACTTATTTAAATTATTAATTTTATTTAATTATTTTGTTTGTTGTTAACGGATTTGCCGTTGTTTGAAAAATTGTTTAACTCTGTTTATTAAAGGTGGTTTAGCGGAATATTTGAAGTAAATCAGGCTTTATAAATCTAAAGCTGATTCTGATATATCCCGCAATGAATTGCTAACAGTATACAATTATAAATAATATTAAAAGACAATTGTAACCAATGTATTTATGTTTGGAGGATGTGAATACAATAAATAAACCAAGGGGGGCTTAACTTAATTAACTTTTAAATCGTATTTAATAAAAGGAATTAAAATGGTTAGCTTTTTAACCGTTACGGCAACTCCGGCAACGGGATTTTAAACTATTAACATTTAGGTTAATAGTTGATTTTGCGTAGCGTTAGAAATGTGAATTATTTAAATTCCCAAATAGAAAGGAGGCGCCTGCACAAAAACAAGTATTAAAAACGGTATTTTTGAAGAGTTTATATTTTTTATATTTAAATATTTAAGGAGATTTAATTAATGGACATCAAACTTAATCTAATTGACCATTCAAGCGACGCTAACAATTCAGACGTTTTAATTTATCAGAAGAATTGCGCGACGGATTTTGACAACCTTGCTGTTGCATGGAGAGTAATTAAAAATCTGGGACAGGGCAACTACCATCCTTTTGTTTATCCTATGGATATGTATGTTAGCGGCAGCGACAGCTATGGCAACTACACACCGGAACTTTTGGCTCAAAACGGTCAACTCTTTCACATGATTAGAAATGACACAGGCGATGTTCTTACATATTCAGGAGATGCAACCAGCCCTAAAGAAGTTCAAGTTGCTAATGACATGAAAAGAGGCGCCATGAACGCAAGCATATATAAAGACGGCAAAGTTTTGGCTACAAAGACTTCGATAGCTCCCGGACAGAAGGCTGTTTTCCAGTTTAAACCGGTTATTTATATAGGTGTAGTTTCACAGATAGTTGAAGGCCAGGTCTTAAATTCAGGCATTATGACTAAGGTTAACACTGAAATATCATTGTTGGGGTTGGCATCGGCTGATATTATTATGACAGGCGGCGGACCAGGCAAAGAATCTACAGAGTTCAGGTTTGCTTTAGAAAATGTAAAAATGGCTTAAAAGACAAATTAGATTATTAAAGATAAGCCTGGTCTTTGTTCTGACGGGTTTTATTGAAAGATGTTCTTTTAGCGAAGCGATAGAAGAAAACAAGAGGCGTTGATTCAATTTACGGCTAGCCGTAAATTGATGACCGGGCTTCTATAGCTTAATACCCTGGGCGGGGCGGAATAATATATATTCCTCCCCGTTTCAAGGGTTAAAAAAATTGCGTTTATTAATCTAATCATAACAAAAAAGTTATAAATCAAAGCGGTTTTTACGCTATTTATGACTGTCCGGTAGCCGGCGCCTGATAAGTTTATGAAAATGGCGGCGCTAATGCGCTGAACATGCGTGGTAGCGTTTGTTATAAACTTCTTCATGATCACTCATTAATAACGTGATAATCATAAAATTGAGAAAGGGTTCTTTTTACAAAAAACTTTAAAAGGAGTAAAAGATGGACGTTAAACTTAGACTTATTGATAACTCGCAGGATTCTAATAATTCGGATATTGTAATTTTTCAAAAAAACTATGCCGCAAGTTTTGACAATCTGGCCGTGGCCTGGAAAGTGGTAAAAAACCTGGGAAAAGGGAACTCCCATCCTTTTACATATCATGCTGAAACAACTGTCAGCGCGGGAGACAGTTATGGAAATTACACGTATCAAATGCCGGCCTCCAGTGGGGACTTGTTCCATATGATAAAAGATCATACCGGCGATGTGCTTAAATATTCCGGTGAATCCGATAGTTCTAAAGATATTCAGCTGGCAAACGATTTAAAAAGCGGCGCCATTTCAGCAAATATTTTTAAGGATGGCAGAAAGCTGGCAACTAAAACAATGATAGCTCCGGGTCAAAAAGCAGTGTTTCAGCTAAAACCTGTTCTGTTTTTTAGCGTTGCTTCACAAGTTGTGGAAGGTGAATCTATAAATTCCGGCATTATTTCAAAAGTA
Organism: Candidatus Anammoxibacter sp.; assembly: GCA_021777105.1. Lineage (GTDB taxonomy): Bacteria > Planctomycetota > Brocadiia > Brocadiales > Anammoxibacteraceae > Anammoxibacter_B. The sequence goes on along the minus strand of JAIQZQ010000122.1, from coordinate 43,480 downwards.
AGCACGGAGATTTCATTAATGGGAATATCATCCGCTGATGTTATTGTAACCGGCGGAGGGGCGGGAAGAGAGTCGGATAGCTTTAAATTTCATTTGGATAATATAGTTCCCGGTTAATAGATTCCTGCCATAGGTAATTGTTAGAAATATCAATTATCAGAAAATAAATTGTAAACTATATGCCGAAAGAGCCAATATCAACAAAAGCGCATAAATGTTCGCGCGCCCAATCTCTTTGCGGCCGATAAACGCATAAAACGAGGAGCTTATTAAATTTATAGCCGCTTTGGCGGATGTGTTGATAAACTTCGTAATTTGCGTAAATAGTTATAATTTCAAGAACCCTTTTAAAAAGATTGGAATTGAAGTGGACATCAAACTTGACTTTGTGAATGAATCAAACGACTGGCGCGGGCACGATATAGCTATTTTTCATAAAAATGATGTTATGGGCATGCCTCAGTATGTTCCCGCATGGAAAGTTATTCAAAAGTGCGGTCCATACAAACATCATCCTTTCTTATATTCGCTTTGTTGTGAAATTGGAATGTCGGATAGTTATGGCAACTATACTTTGAAATGTCCGGCTATTAACGGCCGGCTTTATCAGGCCGCTAACTCGGGGCTGTGCAACAAGATTGCTTTTGCGGGCAAAGGCTCCCGCGTCGGCATGATTGAAGCGGAAAATATAATGCAAAAAGGCGCGGTTAATATAAACATTTTCCGCAACAACAGAGTCGCGGCAACCAGGAGAGGTCTCGCTCCGGGGCAAAGCGCGCTTTTTGAAACGAAACCTGTTATCTATATAGGCGTTGCCGATGGCGCTAAAGAGGGTGAAATGCTGAGTTCCGAGACTATTAAAGGCATTAACACAAAGATTTCCCTCCTCGGCATTGCAAAAGCTCAGATTCTAATGACCGGCGGAGGGTCGGGGCCTGACGCTTCGCCGTTTAGATTTGATTTAATAAATGTTGTTAGAACGTAACCCGGGCAAGCCGAATAAATATAAATGCAAAAGCTAAAAGCCCGGGCGGTTTTACAGACGGCTTTTAAATGTTTTATTGTTGAGCTAACCTAAGATGCTAATGTATTTAAATATAACTGTTTTAATATAATTAATGGGGTTTAAACCCCTGATAATAATTAATTAAAAAATGAATTTAACGCAAAATATTAATAAAAAAGAGTGGACTACCGGCGACAAGATGTTTACATTTTCGTTCGATATCAGCTTTGAAAATGATGAGAACAAACCGTTCGTTATTGCGTCTATATTGTGCAATCCATTAAAATTCAGCAAATATCAAAACGATAGGAAACCTCAAATTGTAGAATTTGAAGAAAATACATCGTTTGATCTTGTTTTTTCAGAGGTGTATAGACTAAAAGGAGATTTCGAACTACGTAAATTTTCATTTGATGAAAACTATGGCAACGCAGGAATATGGGCTGATTTTGTCTACACCTCTACGGAAATAACAAAATGCAAACATTTCGAAGGCATTATAGCCTCTTTTGAAGCTTCGGACTTCTCCCCTTCTTCCGGGAATCGACATTGCGAATTGGAGCAAAAAAATGAGCTTCCGTTTTCAGGCCATGATTGCCTGCCTGAGCCGTTGGATTCGCTTTGCGAAGATGTGAATAATAAAATATTGGGCGTCTCGGCTCAATCAGACCTTTTTCCGTATATGTATATGAGGGCATGGCCGCGCATAAGCGTTAGCGAGCTTAATACCTCTTTTATACAATATAATTATACTGAAATAAAAATAAACCCCGCTTTAAATTGGTTTTATACAAAACTGGTTGATCTTAAAAAGTCAGGTAAATCTGACATCCGCGGCCAAATGGAGACATTAGCGGTTGAATTTATCGAAAGCAAAGCTCCATATAAAGATCAATTTATCAACGACATTAACGTGCTAAACGGTCTCATTAAACGTTTTGCTTCCATCAATGTTTCTCTTTGCAATCAGGCAGATATCAATACGGATGAAATAATAAGCAAAACCTGCGATATGTTTTCGCTTGAGTTGGAAGAAGTTAAGAAATATCTGCAATCACCTGAGTATTTGGCTGAAAAAGACTCTGTGTGGCAAAGCTATTTTGCCCTTGTGATTACAACAGGATATAAAACAGAGCTTTTAGAGATTTTTGTTTTAACTTTACGGGCGGCAAGTCTGCTTGAGCGGGTCTTTGGCGATAATAACGGCGAAAAATTGACAATGGTGGATGTTAACTCTTTGCTTAATGCCGTAATACTGCTTCCTTCCGAAGTATTTCCTTTGCCTTCTAATAAACCGTCCACGGTTCAGGACGGCAATACACCTGCGGCGCCTAAACCTGAACTTGCCAAAGAAACGGAATGGGTAAAACCATACGCTGTCGGCGAGCTGCTAATGACGCGTCAACAGTTAATAGGCTATGAGCCGGGTGAAATTGCCTATATTGAAAATGTCATGAAAGGGGAGCGAAGCGAGGTTAAAAGGCGAAGGCTCAACAGGGTGGGCGAAACATTTCAAAACAATGAAGAGCAAATCAAAACACGCAAAGATGAAATCGGCTCGGGAGCGTCAAACCTGCTTAAAGAGACTCTAAAGACGATAGCCGATAATCTTGTCACAACAAATTACGATAATTTCAACGCAACTTACGGCCCTCCGTCTACGGCAAAATTAAGCGGAGGGTGGAGCGTAGAGACAAAACCCGACCCGCAAATCCCTTCAAAAGACGACATGTATCGGTTTGCTAAAGAGGTGCTGAATAAAACTTCCGGCAGAGTTGCTTCTACTGTAAACCGGTTGCGAAATTTTACCGCTATTGATGAAACGGAAGAGACGGCGACATGCGTAATCGATAACACTAACGGCTCTCATAATATAAGGGGCGTATACAGGTGGCTGGAAAAAGTATATTCAGCGCATGTTGTAAATTACGGTTCAAGGTTAATGATTGAGTTTTTAATCGAAGACCCTGCTTTTAGCTATATTAACGCTGAGTTTGAGTCTACCGGAGTTGAATTGGCTAAATCGGTTCATCCTTTTCATTTGGGAATAGAATCTTACGAAAATATTGATACGGAGAACGCGGCAAAGCTTGCGGCGGTTTACAATGTAGATGAAATTGAGCATCCGCCTGCCGGCAAAAAAATAGTTTCCGCCTCAATGCAAAACGCTTGTGAAAAGCAAGTCGTTGTGCCTCTGGGGTATAAAGCTTCAAAAGCCGTTGTCTTATGCATGTTTCCAAAAGGAACAGGCGATTATAGAGTAGAAGGCATTGTGGGCAAAAATCCTTTTTCATTTGAAAGTAGCGGTAAACAATCAGATTCAGTTACTTTTGAGATGAATGATGAAGACTCCACCGTGCCTGTAATTGTAATGGGCAATGCAATCCCCTCTTCTCCGCCGGCAGCGCCATCTAATTTTATTGTCACCGTTGAAGTTGAATGCGCGCCTACTGAAGGTTTGATAAATGAATGGAAACAGAGTGTCTATAAATCATTAACCATAGGTTATGAGAATCAAAAAATACTCTACAACAACAATGTCGGGCATATTAATGAAGGAGACATTATGCGTTCTCCGTCCATGAACCGTGGGGCGGAACGCGGTGAGTTAAAAAAGCGTTGTGTTAATCTAATGGTTGGCAAATGCCTTCGCAATGCGCCAAATAATGATAAAGACGGCCTTTCTGGTTTTGACGTGAACGCTCCACATTATGCCGGTTTTTTCGAGCAAAGTTTTGAGTGGAATGAAATGACCTATAGCTTTCATGTAAACCTTAAAGATCAAGCTGAAGACGCAAAACTGAAAAGCCTTAGACAAAATATATGCGCTGACAACGACCCTCTGTTTGTTAATTTTCTGCAGGCAGACTATGCGCGGGTTTTGGTTCCCGTAAGCATGCCTAACGCAATGCCTGTTCTATATTATTTGTCAACCGGGGAGGTATGGAGAGCCGGCAGATCAATAACACCGGCGCATATAAACCACGTTAATGTGGTTGACGATATAATAAAGAGCGAGGCCGGCCGTCAATACATTGAAAAAGAGAGTCCTGCCTGGAAAGTGACGATTCCAACTTCCATGTATGTGCTTCAGGACTCTCCCGAATTGCCGTCTTTTAGCGTTGGTGTAGAGTAATGATAGTTTTGTGTCTTGTTGTTTAATGAATGATGGCCGTTATAGTCTAAAAATATTTTTAAAATACCAATACTTAAAGATAATGTTAAAAATACCGGAATTGAGACAACATATTCCTATGCCGTCCCTTCCAGCCAACTTTTGCCGTGGATATGACGGAACGCCGGTTGGAACGGTAGTGGCATACGCTGGCAAGATAGGGAAACCAAAGTCGTTGCCTGATTCATCATTGCCGGATACAACCCCGGCAACTTCTCCGCCTGTTATTCCGGCCATTGAGCCGCTTGAAGCGTATGGATGGATGGTATGCGACGGAAGACAACTTTATGTTAGTCAATATCCGGAACTTTACGCTATTCTTGGTTTCCTTTATGTTAAAGAGGGCGAGTCAAAGACGCTTCCTGAAAGCTCTAACGCGGCTGAAAAAACAATGTTCCGCATACCTGATTACAGAGGATACTTTTTGCGGTGTGTAGATTACGGAGCAGGCAACGACCCGGACGTATCCGCAAGGAAGTTGCCGGACAAGTCGTCAAACAACGGCGTCGGCTCAATTCAGGAAGACGCTTTGCAATTGCACAACCACGACTATGATAAAATATCGGCCCTTGGATCCGGCACAGCCTTAACGGCAGGGCAGGGCGCTATAACAACCGTGGGCTCTGACTTAACCGGCGAGCCTACAAACGTAAAGCCGAACAGTGGGGCTAAAAACACTGTCCGTGTTGCTAAAGAGACAAGGGCCAAAAACATTTACGTAAATTATATTATTAAATTCATGAGTCTCTCTGAACAAGTAGCGGCAGGCAATTTTTACACAACACCTTAATCTGGATACTAAATAAATTAAATAGCGCGGTTTATTCCGCAAAACTTCACGCCTCGGAATGTAGAGTTTTCCTGATCCCCTTCGGACTCTTGCGTTCCGAGGGCAGTGGAGTGAAATGAAATAAATGGTAGCTCTATAACAGCATGTCGCCCCATTCGGAATGATAAGGTCTTAACCACCACCTTCGCCCTGTCATTCCGGGGCGAATGCATTTTCTAAACGAAATGAAATTAGAGACGGTATCAAGCCCCGCTACGTCGCTCTCTGCTCTCTGGATTTTCATGCAACGCCGGAAATTCAGAATCGCTTCGCTCTACGCGTTCGGCTCTTCAATCCAGCTCAATCTCACCCCCACAACAATCCAGCCAACGCAATGGATTTATAAACAAAAATGGGCGACGCCTCTTTTTGGATATGAGAGTCGTTTTCAAGGGCGGGTATAGCCGCAAGCAATTTAAAATCCGATATTCCATATTTAGGTATTTCACCTGCGGTTAAAGGCAGTTTTTTGCTATGCCGGCCTCTTAGGAATTGCGCTTTTAGCCAGTTAAACGCCCCCGGTAAATTTTCAACCCTGTCCTCCATCATTAAGCATTGGCAAGGCAATATACTGTCCCCATTCATATTCGCGATTTTCAATGCCTCTTCGTAAATCTCTTTTGACGGTTTTTTGGCTTTAACATCTTCCGACACTAGAACTTGATTGTAGTGGACGCCTTCCTTTAACCCTAAAACTCTCAGTTTCTCACGCTGGGCTAATGATTCCCCGTTTGTAATGATCTCAACTATATATGCCTCGCAGCCCATTAATGATTTTAAAGTCTCCAACGCACCGTCATAAGGGGTGTAAAAATCGTTGATAGCATCATCTTTAAAAGCCATGAAATCATTGTATTGATTAATGATATTTTCCAATATCGTAATTGCCCCCGTCTGTTCCAGACCGCCTTTAGATGTTAAAATGGCTTGAAGAGCTTCCCTCCTAACGTTTTTTGGAGTCGACGGCACTTTGCAAATATCGTAAATGTCATTAGCCGGTATTCTTTCAAGGAATTCGCCTAATATATTGCCTATCCTTCTAATAAGCTCCCCTTTAACCGGCTCGTTATTGTAAACACAATCATCCAGATCAATCCCAAAAAGTTTAAGTTCTCTGTTTGGTATAAATTGTTGTTTATACTGATCTAAAATATTGGCAAGAGCTTGATCAGGAAGGTTTTTTGCGCTTAGTTCTGTCGCGTCCTGTAAAAGTTGCAGGTTGGGGCCGATAATTAAATCGTCTTTTTTTAATCCATGCGCGCTAAGCGCGCTTTTAGCTTTTTCAAAAAACAGGTTGTCAGCGTCAAAAGGGTTGTTTAATTCAGCAAAATAATTGCATGCGTCATTTAATAATTCAGTGTTTACATCATTGCCCGCAGCTTGGATAAACCGCCTGATATCCTCAATTATAATATTGTTATAAGACATAGCCTTAAGATTATATTATAAGCCCCCATTATTTAGAAATTTAAAATAAAAATCAATTTACAAATTAATTAAAAAATGAGAAAATATTTTGTTATCGGGGCGTGGCTCAGCTTGGCAGAGCGCGGCGTTCGGGACGCCGAGGTCGGAGGTTCAAATCCTCTCGCCCCGACCATTCACCGCAAGGATTTATGACTTTCCCCTCTTCGCCTGTTTTCCTCAAAAGTTCTAAATCAGTTCTACTTTTTGACAAAATAGAGCTAATTGTGTTAACGGCATTAATTTTTATTTATTCTGCATCCTCCCAATCGTCAGCAACAGCTTTAGATTGTTCCAGTATTCTGTCAACCTCCATCTTATCCAAATTCGGCGGGTATCCATACCTTCATAATATTCTCTTTACAATCACCCTTAGTTTAGCCCTTACATTCTCCTATATTGTCCAGTCGATATTTGTATTTTCGCGCACCTTTTCCACCAGAATCCTTGCAGGTTCCCGCAGTTTATCATCGCCCAGGACGTTTACCGCACTGTCATTTGTTTCCAGCTCCTCATAAAACGCAAGCTCGTCTTCGGTTAATCCAATAGCCTCGCCTCTTTTCCCTGCCTCCCTAACCTCTTTCCCCACTTTTAAAAGCTCATCAATAACCTCCGTGGTTGTAATCATCTTATTATGGTATTTATCAATAGCTTGTTTTAACATCTCCGAGAATTTTTTGCTCTGCGTAATGTTCTTTCTTCCCCTAGTCTTGATTTCGTCTCTCAGTAGTTTTTTTAACAATTCAACCGCCAGGTTCTTGTGCTTCATCCCCTTGATTTTTTCCATATTTTTAAGCAACTTATAATATAATAAACAAATTGGCGCAAATTGACGCCTAAATGAATTTTGCAGCGTTAAAGAGTTGGGGATCGGCGGTTCAAAATTATATTGCGCAGGCCATTTACTTTAAAAAAGAATTATATAATGAAACAAACTTTATGTCATGCAGTTGAATATATTAAAAGGACGCTGCCTAAATTAACAAAGGAAGAGGTGGTAGAGATAGACAAAATGCTTTACAATTATATTGAAACTTCTATGATGCCCAGAGCTTCGGAAGCTTCATTTGCAGAATGGAATGACCACCAGGAGGATATTTACAACGAAAAAGCAACATTAAATATTTGAAGAAATTAGAAACCTTTTAAAAAAGTGCCATATTGTTTGTTGAGAACTTAAAACAGCAATTTTTGTTTTTCGTGCGGGGGATAAAAAACGCCAACAATAACAAAAGGATTCTTGGCCCAGCCATGAAATTGTTTTGTTGTGCCTAGAAACAGGTAAATATCTTTTTTGGAAAACTCATTAAAATATTTTTGTTTAACCTTTTCTATCGCTTTTTGTTCATCGTTGTTTGTGTCTTTAAGGCAATTCCAATATAAAGCTCCAATTTCCCAGTCTTCAATCATTAGTCTTGATTCTTTTCCAATTTTATCACGAAACCGGTATGAAAATTTGTATGGCAGTTTATTAACTATTGAAAATTCCCTTTTTACTTCTTCCTCTGTTTGGAACAGTGAAAGCTGCCGCGCTTTTTGCTTTAAGATAGCTAATTTATCATTGTCCCACTTGCGATCTGTTTCCTCAACAGTAAGTTCAATTAATTTGTGAGGCTTAAAAATTGCCAATGAAAGTTCATTATTATTTGCCTTTTCAATTAGTTTTGACAGGTCGTAATAAATTTGGTTTTTACATAATATAAAGAGCTTCCTTTCCTCCCATCCGTTTTTTGTTCCAATGGGTTTTCCTAAGAACCTGATTTGATTAATATCAACAACATTATAGCTTTCCGGCCTGGGGTCGCTCCTGTTTTTTTGTAAAGGAAGCTCTATCCATTGATATTTCTTGTAACGTTTGTCATAATCCAGTTTACGAAATGGAAACGGATAGATACGAACCCATGATCCATTATCGAAAAAACCGGCGGTGCAAACAAGTTCGTCATATTTTTTAGACAATGTAGGATATGTTTTAACGGTAATTAACACTTTCCGCTTTTCTATCATAAGTGAGCCACCTTAAAGTTATGATTGGTTTCCATGTAATCGCTCAAGCAATGACGATGGCATGAAGATGGATGTTTTTCAAAACAGGTAAGCGCTATTCTTTTAAATTTTGACGCTAACTCTGTCAAGTTTTTAAGAAAGCTATGCTTTTCCGGCAAGTTTCTCCTGTATTCCTCAAAAAGCTGATTATAATCGTCAATTGTGTTCAAGTTCTTTCTTTTTTGTGAAACTATCCCCAATTCAGGGATATGCAAATAGGTAATTCCTATTTTTGGCAAAAGGCGAGACAATGTTCCTTTTGAAAAACCAAATTTACGGCTTAAAGGGTTTTTACGCACATCACAAAGCATCTTAACATCATTTATAATCAATTGATTTACATACTTTTCAAAAGATAAACCTTCGTAACCGATGGTATAAAGGGTAGACTCGCTTTTCTGTAATTGTGCTTTCTTATTTTCTATTACTTCGTATTCATCGTTATTTACAATATCAACAGCTATTTTACTCTTAATTGCGTAAAAAGGGTAATGTTGATAAACATATCGTATTAATTTGCGGCCTCTGTAATTATTATAACTTTCCATAAAATAAGATATCGCATCTAATTCATGGATCTTCAAGCCTGCATTAAATGTCTGCTTTTTTATCAATCTGATATCCTGTCCTTCTAATTTAATCCAACCAAGCGATTCTAAAACCTCAATATCTGATGCCGCCTGGAACGAATAACATCCAAAACGATAGGGAACAAAATCATAGTATTGAAAATTTGCCCTTTTTTGGGACAGGAACAGAAGTTTTTGAAAGTCCATTTTTGACAGACTGCCGTCTGTTTGCGCTAACATGGCAATAATGAAGCGTTGTCTATAGAATTTTGGTTGTCTAGAATCTTTCATAGGTTTATATCGTAGAATTTATGCCTACTTCTTTCACTTATCAATTTCGCTATTTATGACGCAATGTTTATTACATAATTGATAATTTATACCATATATAGGTGGCTTATGAAAATGGTAATTTTTAAAGTGTTCAGCTTCTTTATTCTCCTGAAATTACACGTTTTACAATCTTGCCTAAATCAGGGATTTTATTGTAATCCGCAGTGTAAATGTTGCCCATTATGTGTGGTCTCCATTGGTTCCAGATCGTATCATTCTCATAATCAAATACTATGTTGACCAGCATGTAGTTTATTCTGCATAAGAGCTTAATTTGCGAGAGTTCAATGCCGTTTTCAATGAGTTTCTTTATTATTCTTTTTGCGCTAAGGTTGTGGGTCGCGAATATTCCAAACCTTAAATCTTTTTTTTCATGCTGTGTTATATCGTACCTGCCTATCCTCTTTAATACTGTGCCGACGAAATCAGTATTGATATCTTTAAAAATCAAATTCTTAACAAAACTTTTTTCCGTATAGACAATATCAGTGGGCGTAATGTGCGCAAGATAGCCAAATTTGCCTGGGTTGCAGATTGTTAAAGCAGTGCATGTTGTCACCCCCAAAGTATATAACAACTCTTTATCTTTGCCTTTTTTATGCTCTTTAATGTCAACCTTTATAGATTTTTTGTCCTTTTTCCAATTGCGGGGCAATGTTCTATCATCTGTTTTTGCGTAATTGTATTTTTCCGTAAATATGGAAATTTTATCGAATAAATCATCTTCATTTCGCGCGTAAAGGTCTGTAATAACTTCATCTTCGTCTATTTCCGCTATAATAATCCATTTAGTTCCCTCATATTCAAGCCGTTCATACGAACTAAACACCATTTTATTACGATAATCCTTAATAATTTTGTTGCCGGTTTTCTCTTTTAAAGCATCCCTTACCGCCTCTGTGTCTATAAGTTTGTTTAACGCGGTGTCTTCATCAAGGAATCTTGACTGTGTAATCATCAACTGTTTGTCGTTAACCAGATAAACCTCGCCTGTTCGGCCAAGATCGGTTCTATCCGTTAAAATTGAATTAACTTCGTTTACCGGCAATTGCAAAACCACGTTGCCGATTATCTTGCCGTTATCCTCAACCGGCGAAATAAAAAAAGACGCTGGTTCATGGGAGACGGAATAGTATTCAAAGTCTATAAACTTTACATCTTTGTCTTTTCGTTTTCGCAGGTTTTCATACAACGCAAGCCCGTCAAACCGGCTTTCAAAGATGTTTCCTAAAAAGTCTTTCTCTTTTAGTATTGTGAAGAATATATTGCCCTCATTATCAATAAATAGAAGATCGTAAAATTTGTCCAGTTCATAGACAAACAGTTCTTCAAGCAAAGCTTCCGTGGCCCTGTACTCTCTGCTTGTAAATTTTTTTTCCCTATATATTTTGTAAAGGTTTTTAAAGTAAGAGACAATATGCTCGTTCTTGACAAATTTAACGCCGGCGGTTTTCTGGTCATTAAGGTATCGTATTACTTTTTCCTTCTTATTATTTCTGATTCTTTTCAGTCCGGCAAAGGCCGCTTCTTTATAATTTGCCGGCATGCGCTTGTTGCCTGAATGTTGTATAGCGTAAAAGATCAGCGCCGCCAATGCCAATGCGACAATAATATATAGAATTTTCCGGTTAGGTTTAATCATAATCAATAGCGTAAATATAGGCTGGGTTATTCGCGAAAATATTTAATATAAATAGAGATTTTATATGTTTCCAGAAATGGAAAAGAAATATTGCAAAATATGCGGGATTTGAAAGCATGTATACTATCTTAATAACTTGCGGAAATGTTTATTTAAAACGCATTGGTGGAAAAAGCCATTCTGTATAGTTTAATTCTCGCCGTCCCTGTTTTCATCCGGTTTTTCAAAATGGTCGTCATATTCCTGAACAGCTTTTTGGAACCGGCTCTCGCTCTTTGAGGCTTTTCTTAAATTAGACCACAATTTCTTTGCTTTTTTGCAACGCAACCCGACGGCGCGTTTACATCCGCATTTGAGTTCGGCTGCATTTTTCAGCAAAGTATTCATAATATATTCTCTGTTAGCAAGGGTAATAAAGGCTTTCTTTTAAGATCAATATTAATTATACTCTACGATTGTGTTATTTTAAAGCGTTTAAAGTGAGTTGTATTTATTTCTAGAAAGGAATTAACTAATAAAAATGAATAATGAGATTAAACCGCAAAATATAGTAGATATGGTTAGTTATCAGGAAGGCTCTGTTGTAAGCAGGACAATAATTAAAAAGGAGACCGGCACGGTGACTTTATTTGCGTTTGACAAAGGCCAGGCCTTAAGCGAACACACAGCTCCGTTTGACGCAATGGTTCACATTGTAGACGGCAAAGCCGAAGTTTCAATTACCGGCAATCCAATAGTCTTGGAAAACGGCGGTATGGTTGTAATGCCGGCAAACGAGCCGCACGCTTTAAAAGCGTTGGAAAAGTTTAAAATGGTATTAACTATGGTTAAATCGTAATGTTCTCCTAATTTCTCTGCTGTATTGTAATAAATATATACCGTTTATTCCCCATCCCTTGATGGGATGGGTTAGGGGAGGGTGATAAGAATAGCTCCATTTGGGCGCTAGTAACAATTACAGGCGTGCGCGCATGTCTTTTAATCTAAACTGTTAAGCAATCAGCATTGTAGAAAAGTTTATTAAGAAGGGGAAAATTAATGACAATTTCCTGCCGTTGTTTATTGTTAATACTGTTTTTATTTACTCTATCATCCAACCAAATACTAGCTAAAGAAAAAGAGTTTGTGGTTGGAGTTGAAGATCTGCAATACTATCCGCTGTATACCATAACCAAAAGCGGAGAATATGGAGGGTATGGAAGAGAAGTACTTGACGAATTTAGCAAAAAAATGGGGTATCGGTTTATATATAAACCGTTGCCGCTCAATCGGCTTTTTAAAAGTTTGGTTGACGGCGAGATAGATTTTAAGTTTCCGGATAACGCGCATTGGCAAAAGGATGTAAAAAAAGGCTCTAGGATTTATTATAGCCAACCAGTGGTTAACTACATTGATGGTGTAATGGTTTTAGAAAAAAACAGAGGAAAAGGCCTTGCCGGTCTTAAGAGTTTGGGAGCTGTCCAGGGTTTTACGCCACAGGCATATTTGGGGCTGATTAAAACTAAGCAGATTGAACTTTTTGAAAGTTATGATTTCGCCTCATTGATTAAACAACTCTTATTGGGAAGAGTCGACGGAGTTTATGCCGATGTTGTGGTGTCATACTATTTCTACAATAAACTTGATGATGCTCTGAAAAGCAAAGACAAATTGGTTTTTGATCCTGATTTGCCTCATACTAAAGGCTCATTTTCCATTTCAAGCGCCGGCCATCCAAAAATAATTGAAGAGTTTAATGAATTTCTGGTAAAAGAAAAAGCCGGCGTAGATCTATTAAAAAATAAATTTAAGGTTGAAGATCGTATACAATAAATAAAGATGTTCGTGTCTGTAACTGTGGTTTCTGTTTTCAATCTTAAAAGGGAAAAAATTCGAAATGTTTAACCAACCCTCTTCCATCCAGTTTTCGTTGCCTGGATGGCTCACAGAATATATAAACGGAGTTTCTCATTTAAACGAGGTTGATGACCGCATGGATTTTGTAATAAACGCTTCAAAGAGAAACATATCAGAAATGACCGGCGGCCCTTTTGCGGCTGCAATATTTGAGATTAAAACGGGCAAATTGATCTCCCTGGGAGTTAATCTGGTTAGAACAGAGGGAATGTCTATCCTTCACGCCGAAATGGTTGCTATCGCGGTAGCCCAATATAAACTTGGAACATACGACCTTGGTGAAATGGGGGGGGCGAGGCACGAATTGGTGACAAGCACGGAGCCGTGCGCTATGTGTTTTGGCGCAATTCCGTGGTCCGGAGTTCGCAGGGTTATATCAGGCGCAACAGATTCCGATGCCCGCGGCATAGGATTTGACGAAGGCCCAAAAGTTGATGATTGGAAAGCCTCCCTTGTGGAGAGAGGGATAGAAGTGGCAACGGAAGTAAAGCGAAACGATGCCAGGAAGGTTCTAAACGAATACGCCATTCAAAATGGTATGATATACAACTCAAGAGGATCAGGCTAGCTTTTGAATTTATCTCGCACAATCTCATTTTCAAAAGAAATAGAACTTAACAATATTTCAATTTTTTTATCATGATTGCTTGTCAACCGGTTCATAATCGTATTTGTAATCATCTCTTTTATTGCAAATAATTCAATTAGTTTTGTAATAATTACAAACTAACAGCCATGTTAAACCTGATCAATTTTCCGGCAAATTTCTAAGACCTCTATTATGCGGCAATATAACAGCATCAAACATATAACATTGTAAGATTAATCTGTTTGGCATATCGTTTGCTATTAGTTACGGCCTTAGACTGATTACATATATAAATTGATTCAATAAATTTTCTTATAAAAGGGGAGGGGCTATCCATGAGCATGGGGCTTAGCAAAAAATTTTATGGCGGTTTTGGGATTTTACTTTTTTTAATGACCGGCATTTTGGTTTTTAATATTATTTTATTTGAAAAGGCTAATGATAACGCAAAATTTGTGCACGAAGAATCCGCTAAATTTGCAATTCTAGCGAAAGATATGCAGGTCAATGTTATTCAAGTGCAGCAATGGTTGACTGATATATCCGCCACACGTGGCGCTGAAGGTTTTGACGATGGGTTTGATGAAGCTGAAGCCAATGCTAAAGAGTTTAATAAACGGCTAGATCAGTTTTTAACGATGTTTAAGCGTGAAAATGACACAGTGGCTTTGCGTGAATCGGAAGCATTACGAAAGAAATTTGATGAGTTTTACTCAGTGGGCAAAGAGATGGCAAATGTATACATTTCACAGGGGCCCACAGCAGGCAATATTTTTATGGAAAAATTTGATCCGTTTGCCGCGCAAATGATGAAAAGCATTCAAAATCTTGTAGTGACACAAGTGAGTGAGCTAAACGAAGCCCTGGAGGGCATATCAAATTCAAGCCAATGGGCGTTTATTTTAAATATTATTATTGGAATAAGCACAGTGGTAATAGGAATGATAATCGCTTTTTTTATAACAAGATCCACCACAAAACCTATTAACAAAATTATTAGCGGCCTGGAAACCGGAGCCGATCAATTGGAAACCGCCGGCGGTCAGGTTGCCGACTCCAGTCATCAAATGGCCGAAGGCGCAACCGAGCAGGCTGCCAGCATTGAAGAGACTTCAGCTGTATTACAACAGATATCAGCTTCAACAAAGCAAAACGCAGACAATACAAGAGATGCGAACTCAATGGTAAATGAAATTTGCGTTTCAGCTAATCAAAGCAAAGAGGCAATGGAAAAAATGGGGAATGTAATTCAAAAGATAAAATCATCATCCGATGAGACTGCAAAAATATTAAAGTCTATAGATGAAATAGCGTTTCAAACAAATTTGTTGGCATTAAACGCCGCAGTTGAAGCTGCGCGCGCCGGAGAAGCCGGCAAAGGTTTTGCCGTTGTAGCGGAAGAAGTGCGAAACCTTGCGCAAAGGTCGGCGGAAGCCGCAAGAAGCACAGGCAAACTTATTGAGGAATCGCAAAATAATTCAAATGAAGGGGTTAACACTTCAACTGAAGTTGCCGATGTTCTTTCAAAAGTTGTTGAAGGTATAGAAAATGTAACGACTCTTATTAATGGGGTTACTTCCGCCAGCGAAGAGCAATCAAACGGTATTGAACAGATAAATGACGCAACAAGAGATATGGATAAAGCCATTCAGGGCACAGCCGCCAATGCCGAACAATCCGCCGCCGCCAGCGAAGAGCTCTCAGGCCAGGCCAAAGAGCTTAACTCAATAGTCGGCCAACTTGCTGCGCTTGTAAGCGGAAACATGTCCGCCGGCTTAGATCATGCGTCATATGAATCGCAATACAACAGACCACCTCTAAAAAAAGCAATCCCTCATTTTGAAAGCCCGGGCCACAATAGGCTAAACGCTAATTCGAACGAAACTATTCCTTTGGATGATTATGAACTTAGCAGATTTTAAGCTGAATACATAGCCTGGATCTGCTTTTTCGGTAAATCCTTAACTATTCATTTTTAATCTATAATCTGGGCAATCCGGATAAGTAAAAAGGTCGGAATAAGACCCACTATGAATTTTGAATTATAATTCGTATTTGCCGGAAATTATGGAATAAGTTGTGATTGATTCCGCATAATATCTTACCGTTTACCCCCTGCCGGACTGCTAATAACTAGTTGTTTACTTTCTTATCTGTAAAAATACGCTTTAAATCCTCTTATACTCTCAGAGGCAATGCCTCTATAATTTGTTTTTGCGAATGGGGGCTATTATCTCTTAAGCTTCCATTTCACGCCTTATCCGGCAAATATTGCCTCTTTTTACCCCCTACGTGGACAATTCACACCGGAGCTGCCAATCTGCTTAGATTTCATTTATCCTCTTTAAGGATAATTCTTATTAGAGCCGATAATCTACTCTGTTTTCATTTATCCTTGAACAATATGCAAATTGTGACGAAAATATAGTAATGTGGTATAAGTATTAATATTGGTTATTAAATAGATTGCTATTGCTGGAGGTTGTTTCATAAAAGGCTGGGGAATGGGGGTGGAGAATTATGATTACTGATAAGAAGCTGCATATGTTGGCAAAAGAGTTGTTGTCGCTTTCAAAAGAGATTGAGAATCAATTTGACTCGTCTACGAAACGTAGTTTATTGTCGCCGTCTCTTTTTCACGGTAAGTTGCAAGATGAAATAGCGCGGGCTGATCGTTATCAGTACCCTTTTGCATTATGTCTTATAAGGCCGGACAAAATACCTTATGAAGCTAATGGTCAGTTAGTTGCCGATAATCTTTTTAACTTGGTTGCTGATGAAATATACTGTTTTATAAGAAACCTTGATTATTTAGGGCGGCATAAAAAGCATGGATTAGCGCTCCTTCTTCCCATGACTTCAAAAGCCGGCGCTGTTAAAGTTGGTAAAAGACTTTGTAAAGAGCTTGCCGATATATGGGAGATTAATCAAATGTCTGAGGATAATAGGGCGGTTCTTACTGAAGAGGAGCTGGATTTTTTATTACGGGAAAAATGCAATATTCGCGAAGAGGATAAACCGCCTCTTTTGACGATCAGCATTGGGGCCGCAATTTATCCTGACGATACAAGGGATAAAGCAAATCTTTACAGGATGGCGGGAGAGCTTCTTGACAAGGCTCAGAAGAAAGGGGGTGACAGAATTGAAATAGCGCCTTCAAGAAACACTTCCGCTTCTTTAATACCTCAAACAGTTGAGACTTTATTGGCTGTGGAGTCGCTACTCATAAATATGGGAGAAAACGGCAAGATTACGCAAAAAGAGAAAAAGGCGTTTGTTGACCTACAGGAGCGATTTAACTCCTTTTTATTGCATGTAAAGAATAAAACTTATGGAAGAACTATACTCACAAACTCTGAATACAATATATTTGAGAGGCTTGTAAAACAGTGGTTGAATGGGGAACGAAGAGGTGTATCCAGAGACAGGAGACGAAGGGTGATGTCAATTGATATGGAAAAACGAAAGACCAAGCGTAGAAGATTGCAAAACACAAAAAATAATTAGGGCTTAAGCAGGCAAGCTGTTCAGTGTAATTTTATGCATAAAAAAAGCTCTGATGTCCTTTTGAACATCAGAGCTTTTAAAAATAGCGAAACGAAACTTAATGTGACAAGATTATTAATAAGCTGTGGCTACAGTCTCTAAACCCTGTTTTTCAACAACCATGGATTTACTTGTATACCAGTCTTTATAGTAATCGCCTGAATCATAAAGTTCTCTTAAACCATCAAGCACCTGCTCAAACACCTGTTTCCAGTCAGAGCCTACTCTGAAAGCAAACATTGCATTTCTAGGGTTATGAGTCCTTTTAATTGTATTTCTGAATCTTTCACGCAACATAGTTCCCGCGTAAACTTTGTCATATACAAGTTGCATGCCTTCAATAAACTCTTCAAGGCTAAGGCTAACAAATCTGCTAATCACGTTAGCTGTGTCATAATACTTCCAGTCATTAGGGAAGTTTTTACGGAAAATTCGTTTTTCTCCATCAAGGCGTTCAAATAAAGGCGTTTTTGGGAAAGGGGTGCTTATACCGTAAGTTAAAATATCAATATTGTTATCCAGAATAAAATCAGCCATTCTGGCAAATGAGTCCTTGCCGTCGCCGTCGGCTCCAAATACCATTGAGCCCCAAACAACAAGCCCGGCCTGGTGAATACGGTCAACGCTTTCGTAATAGCTGTCAACGCCGAGTTTAAGGTTGACGCGTTTATTCATCTTTGCCAGCACTTCTTCGTTTGTAGATTCAACTCCGATAAGCATTCCAAAGTTGCCGCTTTCGGCCATTAATCTAAGAACTTCGGCGTCGCTATTAATATTCAATGCGGTAAATCCGAGCCAATCTTTATTGACTTTTCTATCAACCATGCCCTGAAACAAATTTCGCGCTCTTTCAGCAGAGCGTTTTCCGTGACCATAGAAGTTGTCTTCGGCAAACATTAACCCTTTATAATCAGTCGCTTCCATCTCGTCGAGAACATCTTCATAAGGCCTTTCCCTGAATTTTCCGCCCTGGAAAGTCGGCACACTGCAAAATTCGCATCTGTTAGGGCAACCTTTTGTGGTAATAATTGAAGAGAATTTATAATCATATTTTTTCCTCATCAACTCCCTGTTAGGGTAAACTTTTTTTAACACGCTAAGGTCTGGGAGCCCGCCATCATAAAGTTTCTTTAAATTACCCTCTTCAAAATCTTTAATAACAGTTGCCCAAATATTTTCAGCCTCGCCGGTAACAACACAGTCAAGATATTGCAAGGCTTCGTCCGTAACCACAGACGCGTGTATTCCGCCCATTATCGTAGTCATGCCTTTTTTCTTGCACGCCTCTGCAATTTTATAAGCCCTTGCAGCCTGGTGTGTTAATGCTGTTATACAAACAAGGTCAAAGCCGTCAAATGTTGTATTAGTCTCTGTCTCGTCAAGGGCAAGTTCCATGTTTTCATCAATAACATCAAATTCCCAGTCTCCGGGTGTCAATGCGGCAATATAAGCCAAATTTAAAGGCATCTGCACAATAACCGTAATGCTTTCCTCTCCATGTCGTCCCGGTGGATGCGGGTTTACCAACATCATCTTTCTCATATTATTTTTCTCCCTAAAAAAATATTATTAATGTTAGTAACCAGATGTTGGCGCTTGTATATATGAAGCGCTAAAATCCGGTTACTGTTTTTCTTCTTTTAAAATTATGTTTGCCACGCGCCAGCCTGATGACACCACCGAGGCGATGCCTGGGCCCGGATTTGTCCAGTGCCCGGCGAGGTACAGGCCTTTAAACGGAGTTGTCGGCTGTAGCCTGTTTGCTCCTGTCTGGTCGTTAGTTACGGCCCAGCCGTATGGCGCGCCTTTTGAATTAAGAGTGTACCGTTTAAGAGTCTTTGGGGTAGCCGCGTCAACAACCTCTATATGATCCCGCAAACCCGGAGCAAATTCAGACAGATAGTCAATTGTGGACTCGGTAAGCTTTTTCTTTAAATCATCCCAATCCGTAATATCATCATACTCTTTGTCCAGCGCTACCAGGCTAAAAATTATCTGTTTATTGTCAGGCGCCAAAGTCTGGTCGACTTTAGTGGGCACTGAAATATATTTCCAGTTGTCTTTTGTAAACGGTCCGTCCGACGGATAATAGAAACCGCGTTTTAGTTTGCTCAAATCAATCTCAGAGTCAACTCCAAGATAAAGCAGAAAGAAAGACGCGCTTTCCTGCATGCCGTTTAGCTTTGCGGCAAAATTGCCGTTTACCTTTGTAGGTAAAAGCTCATGAAAAGTTTGTTTCGCGTCCACGTTTGAAATAACCGTGCCGGCTAAAACTTCTTGACCGTCTTTTAACGCAATGCCGGCGGCTTTATCGCCGTCCAACAATATTTTCTCAACCATGGATGATAGAATAATTTCACCTCCAAGGTCAATAAACCGCTTTAGTATGGCGTTTGCAAATTTTTGCGATCCGCCTACCGGGAAATACGCGCCGTCTTTTAAATAGTTAATCAACATCTGGCACATGCCTATAGTTGACACTTCGTTCGGCAGCGACCCTAAATAACCCCATTGTCCGCCAAGAATAGATTTTAATTGTGGATCCGCAAAAAAGTTGTCAAGCGTTTCGCTAAACGTAACTCCGTTGTATTTCTCTATTAAGGCGCTGTGAGCCTTATTGTTTATAATAGACCAATAGAGTTTGGTGAACTCTTTAAAAAACTTTGCTATATTTTCCTTTTCAGCAGGAAATTGATTTTGCAAGTTTTCTGAATATTCATCGATATCCGCGGGGATTTCAACGCTTCTTGACGGAAAAACAATGTTGTCCATCGGGTCAAGATGGTGGAAATCAAGGTCAATGTCAAGCTCGCTAAAACATCGTCCGACAATGCTCCACCTTCCGCATCCGCCAATGTGATGCACCGCAGAGTCAAAGATAAATCCTTTTCTTTTAAAAGAAGTGCAATAACCACCCGGCATGCTATGCTGCTCGGCAATCAATACTTTTTTGCCTGCTTTTGCTAAAAAAGCGCCGCAAACCAATCCGCCGATGCCGGCCCCTATAACTATCGCGTCATATTCCGACTTTAACCTGGACTTATCGTAAAAACCTTTTACACCAAACTCATACATTGCAAAATATTAAAACCAAGCGGAATGTGCAGCGTTTTGATTTCCGCTAAACTTTTATCATTAAAATTTAGAAACAATTAACGAAGACGCGTTCCCAATATCAGAAAAAGAGTTAATCAACACGTTTTCAACAGCCATTTCCCTGCATTCGTCAGGAACGCACTCCAAACCGCACTTTTCATCGAGCTCTTCACAATTTATTGTTGGAGGTACAGCCCCGTTATTTATCGCCAATAAGCTTGAAATTGTCTGCATTGCTCCTGATGCGTCAAGGCACTCGCCGATCATAGATTTAACGGCGGTTACAGGCGTATTTTTAGTTTGATCTCCAAACACTTCTTTAATAATCCGCGACTCCCTTATATCTCCATCAATGCTGGAGTTGGCGTTTGCCGATATAAACGATATATTATCCGCAGTCAACGACGCCTCATTTAACGCAATCGTAATAGCGCGTTTGCCGTCATCAACATTGCTCTCTTTGCCGATTACCTTGTTAGGGCTAAAAGACGTTCCGTACCCTTTTATTTCGCCGTAAATAGTCGCGTTTCTTTTTTTTGCGTCATCAATATTTTCAAGCAACATAACAGCGGCTCCCTCGCCCAACACAAAACCGTTTCGTCTTTTATCAAACGGAGCTGAGATTTCATTTGGATTCCCATCGCTGCCGGAGAGAAGCTTTGCATGAGAAGTTCCAAGGTATATACCATAGGTCAAACCAAAGACGCCTCCGGTTAAAACAGCCTTTACTCTGCTCATTTTAAGGAAATCCGAGGCGTAAATTATTGAGTCGATAGAGCTGGTAACGCCGTTTGAAATTGTAGAGTTTAACCCTGTAGCGTTGCAAAAAATAGACGCTCTGCTTGCCGGGGCGTTTAAGACCGTGTTTGGAAAAGCCATTGGGTTTACATAATTCGGGCCCTCTTTAAGGGCTTCCATATCAAATTCGCTTATGCTGTCGATGCTGCCGTATGTTGATCCGAAAACTATGCCTTTTTCTTCGCAGCCGTATGTGTCGTCGTTCACATTCGCGTCCTGCAAAGCCAATTTTGCGGCTGACGAAATTAACAATGACGTGCGGTCTATATGTCTGATACCCTTTTTGCCTAAATACGCTTTAGGATCAAATTCCGTTATTTCGCCCGCTAATTTATTTTTAAACGATGAGACATCGAAAAGGGTAACGGGTTTTATGCCGGAGACTCCTTTTGTCAGATTACCCCAAAATTGAGTTTTATCATCGCCTAAAGCGGAAATAATTCCTATGCCTGTGACAACTATTTGTTTTTCCATTTTTTACTCGGCAAATTTTTTAATAACCAAACAACTATTATTGCCTCCAAACGCATAGGCGTTGTTGAGGACAATGTTTACTTCCGTTTCCCGTTTTTCATTAGGAACAACATCAAGATCGCACTCGGGATCTTTTGCGGAATAATTTGTGGTCGGTGGAACAATATTGTTTTTTACAGCCATTGCGCAAGCCACCGTCTCTATTGCGCTTGCCGCTCCCATGGTGTGCCCGATCATAGACTTAATGGAGCTTATCATTAATTTATTTGCGTGTTCGCCAAAAACCTTTTTAACTGATACGGTTTCGGCTTTGTCGTTTGCCATAGTCCCGGTTCCATGAGCACTTATATATTGAATATCTTCCGGTTTTATATTGGCGTCTTTTATAGCCTTTTTCATTGCCGCGATAACCCCGATGCCTTCCGGATGAGGAATTGTAATGTGATAACCGTCGCAGCTAAGTCCGCTCCCGATAATCTCGGCGTAAATTTCTGCGTTTCTTTTTCGCGCATTTTCAAGCGACTCCAGAACTACTATGCCGGCTCCCTCGCCTATCATCATCCCTTTGCGGTCTTTCGCAAATGGTTGACAAATCTCAGGCGCGATGGCGTTTAACCTGCCAAATCCAACATACGCCACTCTTGAAAATGGATCGGCTCCACCCGCGACCATATAATCCGCCCGGCCCATTGATATCAAATCGCACGCGTAACCTACCGCGTAATTACCGGCGGCGCACGCAGTGGGAATTATTGTGTTCGGGCCTTTAAATCCAAACTCTATAGCTATGTTTGCAGGTATGCTGTTGCAAGGATGTTTTAAGAATTGTTCAGGATCAACGGCATCCTCGCCATTTTTGAATCTGGTATCGTCGATCTTTTCCAATACTTGAATTTCGCCCGCCGTAGTGCCGACTGAAACGCCGATCCTCTCTTTATCAAGTTCTTCAATATTTAGGCCTGAATCATCCAGCGCAAGTTTGGCCGCCGCAACGGCAAACTCAGAACCCTTGCCGATTTCTCTGCCGGTTCCGTTTGGTATGTAATCTTTATAATTGAAGTCTTTAACTTCGCAACCCCGATGCACCCTGAACGCTGAAGTGTCAAAACCTTTCACCTCGTCAATTCCTGACTTGCCGGAAGTAATAGCGTCCCAAAAGACGTCTTTTCCGCATCCAACAGGAGAAACCACCCCCATGCCTGTAATTACTATTCGTTTTTTCATGATAAAATAGAACGGGATTATAAAAACTATGAAGTTTAACGTTGCCGTAATAATAAAGAAACCCCGAATTATCGGGGCATTCTATATTATTAAATTTGTGTTTTGATATGATTTTATTGTGATAACGCGCTTTTTTCAGCCGTGCCGAATGTTAGAGCCGCTTTTGCGACGGTTTTGTCTCCTACTTTGGCCACCCCCTGAACAATGGCTCCGCTTGCCACTATTTTTTCAACATTAATTTCCAGAGCCAATTGATCGCCGGGAAAAACCGGTTTTAAAAAACGCGCGTTTTTAACAGAAGCCAGCAAGAACACCTTGCCGTCCCCATCATCCATGCCGGTAGAACTCTTCTTGAACAAAATTATTGAAGCCTGGGCCATTGCCTCCAACATCAAAACGCCCGGCATTATCTCAAAGTCAGGAAAATGGCCCACAAAATAAGGCTCATTGCCTGATACATTTTTTATACAAACAATCCGCTTATTCTCTTCAAACTCAACAATTTTATCAACAAATATAAAAGGATTCCGTTGAGGCAAGAGGCGTTTTACCTCATCATAACTCATTTGGCACACCCTTTATAATGTTTACCGTTTTATACATGCGCATAAAAATTTAATTATCCTGATTATTATTTTGCCTCTAACACTGCTTTAGTCATATTAATTGTCTGCTGAAGTGATGTAATATCTACAAGTTTCTCTTCAGGTACTTGAATCTTGAACTTTTTTTCAATTAATGCCAAAATTTCCAAAGCCAACAATGAATCTATTTCCAAATCTTTGAAAAAATCAGCTTCTTTTTTTTCCCAAATTTCGGCTTCGTCCATCTCGGTCACTTCCGCGACTATAGCTGTGACATCTCTTTCCGTGTCGTCTGAATACAACTTAACCCCTCCATTTAAAAGTGCCTAAATTATTATTTTAAACCTTTAAATTTTACCGCTAAAAGGCGTAAAAACAATGTGTTACGCCGACGCAGGCAAAACATTAATCGGATAATGATATCAGAGAGCAATTGAGTTGTCAATAATAATATTAACCCCCTCTATATTTAAACGACATAGCCATTTAGGATAAATTTTTACGGTCTGTTTATGTTGCTTATTTTTCAAAAACGCATTATTTATGGCCAATAACCAAATAAGAGTCCATATCATATTTAACAGATTTTAATTTATTAAAACCCGCCTTTGACAACCACCCCTTTATTTCATTAACGCTGTAATTGCTCCCGCCATGCGTGCCGGTCAGCATGTTCAGGCTAAAAAGGGCGGCAAATTGCGATTTTGTCATTGACGTGTCCATAAAAAAATCACTGGCGATGAACATGCCCCCTTTTTCAAGCGCGTTATAGCATTTATTTATAATATTCAGATTTATCTTCTCATCATACATGTGCAATAAATTTGACACAAAAACAACGTCGTATAAATTGTCTCCGTAATCGTCATTAACACACTCTCCGGCAATAGTCTTAATCCTTTTGCTTAAACCCGCTTCCTTAACAAAACCTTTTGCCAGCTTCACAACTCCGTTTAGATCAAATATTACAGCATTAAGCTCAGGATTTGCTTTGACAAATTCTATAGAATACGAACCCGGCCCTCCTCCCAAATCTAAAAGCTTGTTACGGCCGGCCAGGTTTAGGTTTGCGGCGACTGCCTTGCTTTTAAAAACCGCAAAATCGCGCATGGCCGTTATAAACACTTTGCGCTTTTTTGCGTCAGGTTTCTTGCCGGCGTTTTTAAAAGCCACCGGCTTGCCGCTTTTTACAGCTTTGTCCAGGTTTGACCAGTTGTCCCATAAGTTTCTGGATAAAAGAATGCGGTTTCCCTGATACAAAGGCCGGCCTTTAACCAGATATTGATCTGCAATCGGCCTGTTTTTAAACAAATTCCCTTTTTTGCCGAGAAATTCCAGCCCAACCAACGCGTTCAGCAACATCTCCATTGCCCTTGTGTCGCTTTTTGCCGCCTTTGCAATCGCAGCCGCGTTGCAGCTCCCTTTGGCCAAACATGTAAACACGCCCAACTCCACAGCCGTTATTAACGTCCTCGATTTCCAATACCCAAGGCTTATTTCCGTAATATAATCAAATTGTGATTGAGCTGTGTTCATAAATTTATATAACCTTAAATAATTAAACTAAATTGAGCGATTCTTTTTATCAAAACTCTCTATTTCATTTATATGCGCCTCTTTTAATCTATTTACCCCATTATCGTCAAGATCAATATCGCCTTTTTCAATCCCATCCAACGTTCGGCTAAAAAGGTCAATAAGCAGTCCGTTAAGTTTAGCCAAATAGCCGTCTTTAGATTCGCCGGTTATTTTGCTTCCGCATAGATCATCTTCGTTGTTTTTGCCGTTGCCTGAAATAATTGATAAAGCTTTCCTGCAAAAACTAAACGCCACATCCGCCATAACCGCAGTTCGTTTATCATTCAGTTCCAACAACGCCTCGTAATTTCCAAACGGCAAACTTCCGCCATTATCAATGGCCTGAGACTCCGCCATAAATTTTTCATAATCAGGAGTGCCCTGGAAAATAGATTGCCTGTGGTGCAAAAGGTGAGCCGTAGTATACGGTTCAACAAGAAGCCCCATATCCTGCAAGAAATTAAAATTCTGTTTAATCCCCTCAATATTCGCGCTGCGGCCAAACATGATAAAGCCCATATTAAGACTTGCCCCTGACTTCCTTATTATATTTATAGCCTTCTTGTTTACTTCAACCGACGTGTTTTTGCCGAATGAGTTCAGGATGGCCTGATCGCCGCTTTCAATGCCGATGAAAATGTTGTCAAGCCCGGCCTTTTTAAGCAACCCTATAATTTCAGCGTCCACATCGTTTGCCCGGCACTCCAACCCGAAGATAATTTTTATACCGCTCTCGATAATAAGGTTGGCCAGCTCTTTTACGCGCTCCTTGCCGGCCCTGCCCTTGCCGAAGAAGTTGGCGTCAGCAAAGTAGAAACTGCGGCATTCCCGCTGGCCGTATAACTGCTTTATCTCATCAAAAATATTTTGCGCGCTTCTTCCCCGCCAGTCCGCCTCGTCCCCATAAAAAGGATTTAAATAACAAAACCCGCAATTATTGTAGCACCCCCTGCTGCCGAGGATATAGGTTGTAGTCCCTTTTGCCCTCTCAATTTCAATATTTGGGCGATCAGGAAACGGCAACATATCTAGGTTGCTTATCAACTCCCTAGGTTTAAACGCAACCTGCTTGTCTCTCACTGCCAGTCCACTGATATTAGAAATGCCTTGTTCCTGTTCAGCTTCGACCAACCTTTCCGCCAACTCAAGCAATGTGAACTCAGGCTCGCCAACCGCGACGGAATCAACAAATGGAAAACGGTCAAGCAGCTCATCCCGCGCAAAAGTCGCATAATGACCGTAAAGATTTATATGCGCCTTAACGCCGCGTTTGCGCAACTCACCTATCATATTTAATATGTCTTCCGTCCGCTCCCACAAATAAACAAGCCGAACGCAAATCAACGCGTAGCCGGCGCCGGAAAGATGCTCTATAGTTTCATCTATTGACCGGCCCAAAAGGTTGGCGTCAACTATTTCAACCTCAATGCCCTTTTCTTTAAGAACAGACGCCGCATATCCAGTCATAAGGCAAGCCGAAAGGGGAGAGTTGACAACGTCCTCCTCCCGCTTTGCGTCGCGAGGGCGCGGATGCTCAACAAGCGCGACTTTTGGGCTTCTGTTTTTAAAAACGTTCTCTTTTAAATTTATCATTACTACTTAATTAATAAAAAAAAGGCGGCAAAAGCCGCCCTGACAAATGTTTTAAATGGCATAAAGGATTGGTTTAGTGGCACAGGCATCCTTGCCTGTGTTTTAATTTATCACAGGCAGGATGCCTGCGCCGTTATTTATATTATAAAAGCTTGAAAATGTTGAAATCAGGCTGAAAAATTGAAAATCTGGAAATGGAAACCGATGCAGTAGCGGCGCGCGCGGCGCGCCGCTATTATAGTAAGTAAAAGCCCGCAGCGGGAATCGAACCCGCAATCCCAGCATTACGAATGCCGTGCTCTACCATTGAGCCACACGGGCCATAAATTGTATGCAGTTTTACAATCATCACGTTGCTAAATTTATAAGCCTAAATAATAGCTGTTTCAAACTTGGATTTCAATATTTCTTTTAAAATCAATAATTAAATTTCCTTGTTACCCTTTACAATGATTTGCCCGGCCCGCCTGCTTTTAATCCGCCACTACTCTTTTTACAAGGGAATAAAACCAAAAATTAAATCAAAAGTCCCCTCCAATAAGAGGGGATTTAGGGGTGTGTATAAACGCGTATAATAACGCACAAAGTGGCATTTTTTTTAGAATAATTAACCTGCCTGTAAATTTTCTTGTAAAGAAGGAACAGCTTCAGCGCAGGTGTGTAAACCTCGCTGTGAAAGCGCATTATTTTTTACTTTCAAATTTCAATTGACGGTTATTAGTTTAAAAGTAATAATAACTTTAATAAACAAAATACGGTTTTACATATGTTAAATATATGACAAATAAGCAAAGCTATAGAGACCAGATTGAAAGTTTTAAAGCAAACATTAGAGAGCATTTATTAAAAATTGATAAAGAACGCAAAAAAGGAAATCCTTACGAGGGTTTAATAAAAAAATGGTTAGGTGAAGTTGAAATCTTTAGAATGGAAATAAAAAAATCGGAAAAAAGACTTTACAGAAAAATTAAAGGAAAGGGGGCGCCAAATGAACGTTAATACGGTTAGTGATGAAATGAGGATTGACGAAGAAACAACGCTCGCTTCATTTAGCGAACTAAGTGAAGAATGTTCCAGATTTATAGAAATAGTTGACCTGTTAAAAGGAAAAGGGTTAACTGATATCGAGAAAAATAGCCTTTTAAATAAAGCCATGAGTTCATTACAACATATAAGCGTTGATTCAAAAGTGAATCTGGAGATGATAACGGAAAACGAGAGCGATTGAAAAACGGCGGATATTTTATGCCACATACAAACGTCACAAAAAAAGAACGTGTTCAAATAAGGACAGACGGTTACACAAAAAGAAAGCTACAACTTGCGGCAGATTATACTAATAAAACTGTTAGTGAATTTATCCTTTCAAATTCAATTGCCGCTGCTGATAAAATTCTTGCTGAACGCAAAACTATTGAGCTTTCAGAATTGGATTGGGATGCCTTTTATGAAGCGCTGTTAGCTCCGCCTGAGCCGAATGATAAATTCCGAACTGCTTTTAAACGCTATTACAAAAGTAAAGAATAGAAACAAACCTGCCTCCTGGTTCCCTTTGGCAAATTCGCGTGTCGTAAGTTCTTTAATATCTATAAGTTTTGCCAATAGATCAGGTTTGGCCACAGAAGGAGCCCCTGTTTAAAGATTTGATAGAGAAAAGATAGCCGAACTATAATTTTTTATAAAGGAGGATATTTCAATGCAAATTACTATTGACGTGCCTGACAGCTTGCCAAAAGAAATTTTGAAGCAAAAAATAACGGAAATAGAAGCCGCTCTAAAAAAAGAAGCTGAAACGATTAAAAAAGAACAAAAGGGAGCAGGAACTTCAAATATAGATCCCTGGGACGCCATGGATATAGAGGCAATAGCAGTTGATACCGGAAGAACAGATGGTTCGGTCAATCATGATCAATATATTTATGGAATGCCAAAAAAATGAAAAAAGTTTTTGTCGATACTGCTGCGCTTATTGCAATGGGCGAGAAAAAAGATAAATTCCACGAAAAGGCTTTGGAAGTAAGGGATGAATTAAAAACATCTCAAAGCGAATTTGTGACGACAAATGCAGTCATTTTAGAATTAGCCGGCTATTTTAGTCAATCACAAAAGCGGTATACGGCAATCAAACTTACGGAAGTTATAAACCAATCAAAAAAATGGGATTGCATTTATATTGACGATAATTTGATGACGCTTGGTTGGGATCGATTTAAGAAAATGTCAGATAAGGATTGGAGCTTGGTTGATTGTATTAGTATGATAATTGCAGAGAAAAACGGCATAACTGAAATTTTTACAACCGACCATCACTTTGAACAAGCAGGATTTGATATTTTATTGAAAATTTAAATGGTTTGGTATTTTTATATTCTCGGACAGCCTGTTAAGGCCTGTCCATGGGTTTTGCCCAAATTTGGAGGCAATAAACAGTTTGACAATATTTTAGGCAAAGCGTACATTATAGCGAGTTGTATTAAAGTGTGTTTTTCGTGATTAGAACATAATATTTGTTATAAATATATACGCGGGAATAGACAATGCATAAATTAGACAGGATTACAGTTGATCCTAATGTTTTTCAGGGGCAACCGTGTATCAGAGGCATGCGGATGCCTGTTTCATTAATTATAAAACTTGTGTCAACCGGCAAAGCAGTTGAAGATATAATTTCCAATTATCCGGAATTGGAAAAAGAAGACATAAAACAATCATTGGAATTTGCGGCCTGGATGGCTTCGGAGAAAACATTTCCTTTGATAGGACAGAAATGACTTTAAAATTCCTTGCCGATATGCCGATTTCGCCAAAAACAGTTGCGTTTTTATGCGAGTCAGGTTATGAAGCTGTAAGAATATTTGATATCGGCATGAAAGATGCGGAAGACTATGAGATTGTTGATTACGCAAATAAGAATGACTATATCATATTAACCATGGATTTGGACTTTGGAGCTATTATTGCGTTAAGAAATTTGTCAAAACCTTCGGTAATAACGTGTAGGCTTGAAAATCTGGAAGTTTTCCAGATAAAAGATCTCTTGGATAAACGGCTGGATGGGATTAAGGAATATTTATTAAAATGTTCAATAATTATATTTGAAGAGTTTCGTGTTAGAATCAGGGAATTGCCTATTAACGTAAATAACTTTTAGCAGGAAGTGGTCTTCTCTTTGTTTAAGGTTTTAACGCTTTAAACGTAAGTTATTAAATACTGGATATTTAAGCTACGCTGTTATGACTTTTCAAGACATTTTATAAAATGATTACCAGCTATACTTATGATTATGCATATTGTGTAAAGCCTTTGAAATTAGAATGTTACAAAATGTCCCATTAAAAAGTATACGGCATATATATATCATTTTTCAGATTCAGAGCTAATCGGTAAATTTTGCATCAATTTCTAGCTCCCTAACTATAAATACCATAATATGTTATGGTATCTGGTCAGTTGTAACCATGGCTGAGTTTGCTTGGTAATCATTTTTTTATAAAAAAGCGGTAACGATGATTTATTCGCAACTGGGTTGCTATAATGCCGGAGTGGTTCAAGTCTGGAGATCTGGAACGAGCAGCGGCCATTTATCGTTAAGTTTTAATTGTAACTGTGATTGTAATACAAAAACGTTAGGAAGCCGTCTACAGGACTGCTCCAGCTTTTAATTTTGTTAATCTGTGTAATATGCGAAATCTGTGGTTAATCCGCTTTTGATTTTTACCTTTATCATGTTGATCCTGTAAATCCTGTCTTAAGCTTTTGCTTTTGCTTTTGCTCTTTTATTAGTGTGTATTAGTGAAGATTAGTGGTTAACCCGCTTTTGCTTTTTGCCTTTACTTTAATCTGTGTTTGGGATAAAAAAATAATTTGGAGTTAAAATAACCTCTTTCCTATTTGAAGACAGTGTGCCGTGCTGAGTAATCTGCTTTTTTTCATACCCCAGCGGTTCAAGGATGTTTGACATGGGTTCAACATTTTCAAATGCCAACTCAATAAGCAAAACGGGTTTGTCCTGTTTTATAATATTTAAAGCTCCGGTTATAGCCGGAATTTCATGCCCTTCAACATCGCACTTTATAAACGAAACAGGCCTATCCCGATTATTTAAAAGCTCATCTAACGGCGCGCAATTAACCGTCTCAAAATGTTTTACCCTGTTCTCATTTTCATCCACAATACGGCTAAGGCCTCTGATTATCTTGCAAGATTCCGGAGCAATAAACAGCGCTATCCTGACGCTTCCTCGTTTGTCGCTTATCGCCAGATTATGCAATTCGACATTTGGTTCTGAAACAATCTTTTGAGTGAAGTTGAATGTAGTAGGCGTGGCTTCAAAACTAATCACTTTACCGTTGCCGCCAACCAACCCGGCCATCCTTGACGCGTACAATCCATAACATGCGCCGATATCCACAACAAGATCGCCTGGTCTTATAAACTCTGAAAGCAGCTCGCATTCGCGTTCGCCTTTAAGGCGAAAACTGTTTAAAAATTTGTAATAAACAATAACGCCTGTATAGTAGAGACGCAGAAATGTACCTATTTCCAAAAGCTTTAACAAAAGCGCATATAAGATCTTCAAAGCGCGCATTCCTCCTTTTAAACGGAAATTGTGTTGAAAAAAACTCAAACTCTGTTATTTTAATTAACTAACTTAAATTGATAAACAAAATTTTCCTAAAATTTTATGAATATGAGCGATGTAAAAATAACCGGCATAGGTTCATATATACCCGAACGCCGAATTTCCAATAAGGACTGGAAAAAGTTGTTAAGCGTTGATGACGATTGGCTTGAATGGATCATTGAAACTTCAGGCGTTTGTGATCGCAGCAGGATAGAGGCCGGGCAGTCAATCACGGACATGGCGGTAAAGGCCTCTTTAATTGCTTTAGACCGGACAGGCAGCAATAAACCAGAAAGTTTGGATCTGATAATATGCGCAACAAGCTCTCCGGATGACATTTTACCAAGCGCTGCCTCTAAGATCCAGGGAAAGCTAAATGCTTCAAACGCCACATCGTTTGATATTATGGCAAGCTGTTCAGGGTGGATATTTGGAATGCGGACCGCCGTATCTATGATTCAAACCAATCAGGCAAAAAAAGCCCTTATTGTTGGAACTGAAGCTCATTCCAGAATTATGAATTTTCATGATCGCTCTAATATTATATTCGGCGACGCCGCGGGGGCGGCTATTGTCGAGCGGGCGGATGAAAACGGCTCGTCAAAACATAAATTATGCGCGCCGATCTTTAGTTGCGGAACAATCCCGTCAAACGCTATTCAACTTCCAACCGTCTTTACTGAAGAGTTTAATTCAATGGAGGGGTATTTTGCGGGCAAAGATATGGCAAAGATAAAGCGGCCGTTTTCTAAAATAAACGGCAAAGCCGCCAGAAAACTCGCGTTTGAATCTAAAAAGAGTATGGATGATGTTCTGGCCCGGGCCGGGGCTTATAATATTTCACAAAAAGATATAGACCTTTTTGTGCCGCACCAAACAACGAAGACTATGGTGAAGGAGTTTTGCGAACACATTGGATATCCGTTTGAAAAAATACCATACACTCTTAATAAATATGGAAGCGTGGGCAGCGCCGGCATCCCCACGGGCATCTGTGAACATTATGAATCAGGGAAGATACGGAAAGGCGATCTGATACTGTGCCACACATTCGGCGCGGGTTTTACGTATGGCTCTATGTTGTTTGAGTGGGCGTAAGGAATTCGTTAAAAAACGTCAACAAGCAACAGACTAAAGTGAGCTAAAGTTATAGAAATTTAACACTGTAAAGGAAG
This sequence comes from Candidatus Anammoxibacter sp., assembly GCA_021777105.1. Lineage (GTDB taxonomy): Bacteria > Planctomycetota > Brocadiia > Brocadiales > Anammoxibacteraceae > Anammoxibacter_B. The sequence continues at coordinate 11,239 of JAIQZQ010000122.1, read as the reverse complement.
GCCGTGATACATCTTTTAGGGGTTTGTTATAGTTCCATATTTGCAAATGCCGGTCAGGCTGTTGTTGAACGCAATCTTATACGTTCGCTGATTGAGACCGGCGATGTCGCAATGCGTATAATAGTTCATGGAGATTTGGAGCTTAAAAATCGGCTTTTAGATTATTACTCCGATTTGGCGCAAAAAGGCGCTCTTGAGTTTGCGCTTAACGATAGTATTAACGGCGCGGATTTGTTTAAAAACATTGACGGGCTAATGATACACGGCTCTGATGAAATGCTTTACAAAGAAGGCGTTGTTAATAGTTTGCCGACGGTTGTGCATTTGCATAGCCTGGAATTAACTCCGTTTTGCAGGATGATTAATATTTTGTGCTGGCGATCATGGAATAGGTTGCATCCTGCCTGTTTTGTGTCTCCGTCAGCGTCAACTGCTAAAAGATTCATGTTTTTGGCGGGCTTGTCAAGGAATTTAGACTATAGTTTGCCTCCGGTTGAAATAATACCTCATGGGGTCGCCAAAGAGGATTTTATTCAGGGAGACAGGGCGTCGGGAAGGCTTTTATTGGGATTGCCGGATAAGGCTGCGCTTATTCTTAGTTTGAATCGTATAACTCATCAGAAACAGGATCATGTTCAACTAGTATTTGCTTTTGCCAAACTGCGAGAAACCTGTTGCTGTGAAAAAGATTTATACCTTTTGCTTGCCGGCGGATCATCTGCGGCTGATAAGGAGTATATAGAGTTTATTAATAAATTTGCCGTTCAATTGGGAATAGCAGAGCGTGTTTTAATAAAAGAACACTTTTACGACAGTGAAAAAAAACATATTTTAGCGGCTGCGGACGTATTTGTCTCCATACCCACAAATCCGCAGGAATCTTTTGGCGTCGCTCTGCTGGAAGCCCTTGCCGCCGGTTTGCCTGTAGTCGCAACCGATTGGAACGGATATAGGGATGTAATGCCGTTAGAGTACCAAAAATGGCTTGTGCCTACAGTCGCGAGCCATGAGTTGGCAAGAAATATTGAATGGGAAGGCGTTAGCCATAACGACCTTACCGAGGCCGGCGCTGCATTGTTAAATGTTTTAGTCGAAACAATAAACCGGTTTGTGAACGGCGGCCCTGAAATTGAAACTCTTAAAAACGCGGGACGCCATCATGTCAAAGCGTTTATGTGGGAGCATACCGCAAAGAAGCTGGTTGCGCTTTGGCGTCGTCTAATTAACTCAGGCAAAGGCAAGGCCCCTACAATTACAGGCGCAATACCGCCGCTTAAATCTCTGGTTGACGCATTGGCTACGCATTATTTGAATGAAAACAGTGTTTTGCGATCAACGAACCGCTATGTAGACGGCTCTATTGAATCTGTTGCCGCGCGGCTGGTTTTGGGCGATGATTTTCCAAAAATAGGTTTGGCAATAGAGTCGTGCTCAGGCAACGGCATATCTTTAGCCGGCCTGCGTGGGAAAATAAAAGTCTCGGTTCCGGACTGCGACCGTTTAGTTCTGTTTATGTTGCGTTACGGCTTTGTTGAACTTCGCGTTGAAGATTAAAAGTTAAAATCAAACGGATTAGAAAATCTGAGAAATCAGCGTGCCTGTGGTTCCTTTTTGAAATTTAGTGTTTACGGATTTACAATTACATGGCGGCTCTCTTCACAATATAACCGATGTAGCTATAAAAATTTGACTCTTCCAGCTCCTTTATTACTTTTTCCAGAAAAATGGTAAATTGTTTGTTGTCCGGAGGCGAAGGCGTATTGCGGTTTAAAACCTGTTCCAGGGATTGGGCGTAATATTGCAGACTGCCGGAGAACAGTTCTGAAAAGTCGCTGTCAAACTCTTCGAGTTTTTTTGCGACATTTTGTCCCATCCTAAAGGTATCTATTAAATTAACAGGGATGTCTCCCTTTCGTATTTGTGAAATAGCCTGGGTTGCATTATTGAAGAACGGGCGCGCTATATCCGTTATTTCCGGCCCGGCCGGCCATAAAAGACGTTTAGCTAATTTGCCTATATGTTCCGCGTCGTCGTGAATGCTTACGTTGAACACATTAGTGTCCGGCACATACCAGCCATACCATCTTGATCCAAAAAACACGCTTATGCACGGCGTTGACTGAAGGATGTTGACATGGCCCGTAAACGTGTCCAGTCCCAGAACAAGGTCTGTATCTATCGCGGTTTCAATAGTGTCAAGTATAGTCGGCACGCTATCATTGCCGTATAAAGATGCCCTGCAATCCTTTTCATTCAATTTGTCGGCAATTTCCCCGGCAAAACCGCGGCTTTGGTCATTTATGCCGGCAAAGATAACTACTTCCACCGGATTGACATTGTTTATATATTTGAGAATATCCACCCACCAGCCGGTTCCCAACAATTTGTAATCTTTTGAAGAGAAAGGGTTGATAAATATTTTTTTGTTTTCTTTTGCGGGCGCATTAATCTTGCCGCGAATCGGCGGCTCCCATCCACTGTTGTCATGCTCTCCGCTCAGGCCTATAACATCAAGAAATCTGGAAAGAGTTTCATAAATCCTGGTTTCAAGCGGTAAACCGTATTCAAATATTTCAGACTTCTCCTTGTCTATAATTCTGGCGACTCGCGACCCTGTGTCTAAATAGATAAATCGATTTATGCCGGGAACAACTTCAAGATTTCTATAAAGCGGCGCTGTGGCAAATTCAGCAAATATGACGAAATTGTTATTGTCGTCATTTAATATCTCCTTTGCCCTTGAAAAAGGGGCCAATTGATTCTCAACCGGATATGAAACCTTTGAGATAAAATCGCAGTTATCCCATAACGTGCGGCTAAAGGAGATCACTTCCAATTTGCTTGCCGGATAACGCTTTGCCAGCCGCCGCGCCACTCTAAAAAATATAAGCTCATCTCCAATGCCGATATTTGGGCCGAACGCAATCAATATATGTTTTGGATTTTGCCACCTGTTTATAGTCAGATCATCAACCGGCGTTAAATGCGACCAGTTGATATTTATCCCCCGGAAATATTTATAGAAATCTTTCTTAAAAACATGGCCGGCTGTTTTTGCCGCATCTTTGTCCTTAGACCAGTCAGCCACAAACCGCATATCTTCCAGGCCGGTCTCCATCTCAGGCAATAGCTCGGGCCAACCTGGTTTGCGGAGCGTTTCAAGCAGCTTGTCGCAATGATTTGAAATCCTGTGAAAAAAAGAGTCGTTAGCCTGGCTAATGGGACGCGAAGTTAAATGGAAACGCGAAACCAGAAGGGTTGCCAATAGAAACCTTTTTACTTCAGCGCTTTTCCCAAGCGAGTCTATGCTGGCGTCAATACTGTTTAAATCTCCGGTGGTCATCTTGAATTCTCCAGATAATGCTCTAAAGGTTTTTTTGAAAGTATCCATGTGTCGAGCAGAAGCAGGTCTATCTCAGTTGCTTTGAAACACTCGACGGCGTCAGCCGGTGTTTCCACTATAGGCTTGCCGGCAATATTAAACGAAGTGTCAAGAAGCATGGGCGTTCCGGTTAGTTTATAAAACTCCTCAATTATTCTATAGTATCCAGGGTTTTCATCATATTCCAATGTCTGCACCCTTGCCGTCCCGTCAACATGCACAATAGCCGGAACTTTGTCCTTAACTTCAATTCGCGCCGGGGCAACGCGTAACATGTATGAGCTTCGCCCTGAAAGCTCAAACCATTCAGACGTTTGTTCATAAAGCACGGAAGGCGCAAACGGCCTGAAATGTTCCCTATGTTTAACGCGCGCGTTTAAATAATCCTTCATATCTTCCCTGCGCGGATCGCACAAAATGCTCCTGTTGCCAAGCGCCCTGGGCCCAAACTCGGCTCCACCGGCAAATCTGGCTGTTATATAACCGTTTGCTATACAAGCGGCCATAATTTTCTCCGGGTTTTCAGGATGCGCAACGTTAAAATCGGTTGATTTAGCGGCCTTTTCAATTTCAGATTGTGAATACTCCGGGCCGAGGTATTCCGGTATTTCGCCCATTGTCGGAGGATTTTCAATCAAATTATAAGCCCCATACAGAGCGCAACCCAATGCCTGCCCCGTATCGCCCGGATTAGGCGCAACGTACAGATTTTCCGGTTTGGTCTTGCGAAAGGCGATATCATTGGCCACGCTGTTAAGCGCAACGCCTCCGGAGTAGGCTATGTTTTTTAAACCTGTAAGCTTCATTGCAGCTTTGAACGTATTTTCAACAATAAGCTCAATAAGGGCCTGGCCGGCGTAAGCTACATTTTTATGTTTATCAAGCAATTCCGCTGATTTACTGTGTTGCCTGATTTCAACATACTTATGCAGCGCAGCTTCATAATCTTTGTAATCTAGAAACTTAAAACTTCCGTCATCGCGCAGTTCAAGATGTTTGCGTAATTCATCAAAGAGTTCGCTTTTGCCGTAAGGCGCAAGCCCCATTGTTTTGCCCTCTTCGCCCTGCCTGAAACCTATGTGGTGATTTGTTATAGCGTATATTAATCCCGCGCTTGATTCAGGAAACAGGAACTCCTTGACTACTTCCGCCTTGCCTTTGCGGTTCATTACGACTATGGTTCCGGATATTTTATCGCCCTTATGCCGCTCAAGGTCTTCGCCGCAGGTGTCTAACGTTAAAACCGCCGCCTCTTCAAAACCGCTTTGCCAAAACCCCTGGCATTGGTGAATAACGTGGTGTTCAACCGTGCCCACAATTTGAGCCGAAGGAAACCATTGGTTTAAACGGAGCCCAAGCCTTGGCTCGCATGTGGCAAAATGGCTGTCGCTCGTGACCACAAGATCTATATCTTGCGCAGAGACGGCTAAATCTTTTAAAAGCCAACTCAGCCAATCCGCAAACATATCTTCAAAAACCGCGCTTGCCGGAAAACGCCCAAATGAATATGAGAGTATGCCTTTAATACCTGCGTCAATTTCGGTCTTGGCGGCCATAATGTCGCGCAACTCATCTTTTGCAAACATTAACACATGCTTTACACCCGCCCACCGGTCAAGCACGGAGCAACGGACAACATTGCCCGGCCCGATGTAAGCTATGCTGGCCCCATGCCCGGTGCAGGCTATCCCAATAATATGTTTTGCCCTGATTTTTGACAATTGATTAGTTTTCATTTTTTTATTACGAGCTGTTATAGTTTAAAAGTTTATTGTTAGCGGCGCGTGTTATTATCATTATCTCAACGATATTTTTTAAATAATGAGAAAAACAGATGTAAATATTAATGTAGAATCCGACGTTAGTCAATTGTTTTGTCGGCGTCTTTAAAAATAATGTTAAATCCGGTATATTTTATGCAGGAAACTTCATGAATTTGAATAATCCTTATCTTCTTTTAACCCCATTCTTTAATCATTGAGTTTTGACAAAATACAAAGCGTTTGTAATTACATCATTAATCAGGACATGCGCATCAGAAAACTACATTCGATGAAGAATTTCGTGGTTATTTAAGAAACCAGAGAATTGAATTTGATGTGTAGTATTTATGGGGTTAATCTGCGATAAAAGAGGGCAATAGATGTTTATGTAACCATTACAGGGTGTTTTTTTTTATTTTCTCAAAGTGGCGCTTCGCTAACCGTGGGCTTTGCCTCTATTATCAAATTCTAATTCTGTTAGGATGTGTAGAGGCCGATCTCATGATTTTTTCTACAAGGTTCGATACTCGAATATTTTTGTTAGCTGTTTATTTTTTCATATAGCGTTTCAGGGGCAACATCCGCGCCATTTGGCCAAGATATAGTCCCGCCATCTATAATCGCTTTTTTGAAAAAATCTTTGTTTCTTAACGGCGCAAATATGGGGCCTCTGTTAATATACTCTGAAAAATCAACATCACCAGATACTCCGTTGTCAAATGTAATCTTGTAAATATAGCTATTTCTATAATTTATTTCTGTTACATCATTCATGTTCCACATAATTAAACTCCTTATGTCAATGGTTCAATTTTCTTTATTTCCTGACTCTCTCGTGCCAACTCCCAATCTTCTTCAAGTTCAGATACGTGAAGGTCAATCCATTCACGTATGAGTTTTGTTGCAGTTCTTGATGAAAGATTTCCTTTGATTATATTGCCTTGAAAATCAAACACCGCTTTCTTTCCAGAATATTCAGCATGGAAATGTGGAGGATTATGTTCGTCATAAAACATTCTAATGATTATACCAAAAAATCTTGATACTTCCGGCATAAGTTATGTCCTCTCAATTATTAACGAAAAAAACGGGCAGCGTTTTTTGCCGCCCCATTCATTTGCTGGTTAGAAAATCAATTTCTTAAAATTAATTCGATTTTTTTTAATATTATTTATAATATCATCAGCGTTTCCGGCATCAATCCATGACCCGGATAGCTCAAGCAATATTTGGGCAGGAGCTTTTATCTTTTTTATTGATTTTTTTTTTGCCAAATATTCTTTCATTATATAAAGAACTTGTTGACTAATAGATCTGTTTTCAGAAGCCGCTAACTTTTTTATTTGAGAATAAAATTCATCTTCAATACCTTTAATTTGTAAATTTGCCATTTTTCCGTACTCCTCGTCTTTTTATGAAAACGTAACCCGTTTTCCAGGAAAATGCAATTGTTTTTACATCAAATGGTCGCCCCTGATTGTTATTATTCACAATGTTGACTAAATTGCAACAGTAGTTATAATTTAGTAATATCAATTTACATAAGTGAAATTTACCTAAAGAGGCTTATTTTTTAAGTCCAGGCTGTTTTCAGGGCGCATTAATTTTAAAACAAATAGGGAACACAGCGTTTAATGCATAATCTGTTAATAAAAAAACTTTATCATTTTCTGGAAACTCCTTCTGTCACTCTCTTTGAGAAACCGTTTTATAATTTATTGCTAAATGAATTTAGTTTTGAAAATTATGACACAGTTTCTCACAAAGATTATTTAGCTTTTATTCCAAAAAAGAATGCAGGCAATATGGTTATTTCAGCTCACATGGACAGGTTAGGGTTGGTGAGCGCGAGCAGAGAGATTCTCTATTCCAATTACTATGGATATAAATTCTATGGAGTTGATTATAAACCAAGCCTTTTGGTTGGCAATAGATTTATTAACCAAAATGTTTTTGCTTATGATAATGCGACGGGAAAAACATTGAAACATGGAAAAGTTAAGGGCTGTTCAATTAGCCCGGAAAACGGTGAACTTGTTTTTGATGTTAACGGCTTCCAAAATGATGACATGCCGGCGCTTCAGCCTATAGGCTATTCAAACAAATTTATTGAGGAAAAAGATGAATTAAAAGGCCAATTAGACAATGCTTTAAGCATCGCTTTAATATACGCGCTGTTAAAAAATAATATAAGGCATACAATTTTATTAACAACACAGGAAGAGATAGGTAAAAGCTGGAAATTTATACATGATTTCCTTGAAGAACGTCAATTAAAATCAGTTGTGACTATTGACACCATCAATATTGAAGGAATCGCTGATTTCAACACAACTGATATAGTATTAAGACGTTCAGACGACTTGGCGGACTTTGATGTTGGTCTGGCTAATAAACTTATAAATTTTGCTGATAAAAATAAGTTCCGTTATTATGTAAAAGCTAAGAATCCTAAATTAATAGTAGATGTTACAGAAGTGGGAAGGCTTGCCAATGAATCAAATTATAAATTTAATGGGGCCACAATACAGTTCCCTATTATAAATTATCATAAAACTAACGAGACAGTTAAAACAAACTGCGTTAAAGCGGTTTGTTCGTTTGCCCTGGATTTTTTTCAGCAAATCTAAAGACAAAGCGGCATGAAAATGTTGTGATCCCTGTCTAAATTTTAATATATCGTCTATAAAACTTAAGGCTCTAAATCTTTAGTAACAGTTAAGCTGGTTTTAGACTGAAACATTGACAATTCAACAATAAAAGAGCTTGACTGTATTTAAGTTAATATGAATTGCTCGAATATCCCTAAATTTAGCGGTAATACAAGGGATGCAATAGGCCGTTTAACTGTTGCCCTCTGGTGGGATCAAATTTTCTTGTTAGGCCATAGCCTTCTCCGCGGCGCCTCAGATGTGCCCTCATAGCTATTCTATCGAAGAGACAAACGAAACTTCTATACCCTGGTTAGGAATCGCCCCAAATAATGTTGCGTTGAAAAGCCTATTCGCATTGCTCACAATTCGAAAATTTCGACTGATCTGATTGAGTCTGTCGAGGCCTAGACCCATTTCGTTGGTTGCCGGCTCAAGCGGGGCATCGATTTGCCATTCGGCGACAATCTTGTGCTGATGACCGCCGTAAGCATCGTCACGCACGGTTGCGGAAGATAGCAGTCCGAGAAAGCATTTAAAATCGTGGAGCCAATAGCCGTCACCTGCATTGGGCTTGTTAGAAATTAGAATTTAAAGAGATTTTAAAAATTGTGTAAACTTGCTTCTGTGCCTACCACTGCATAGAGCCTATTATGGCCTTGGTATACCTAAATCTTTGCATATTTTCTTTGAAAGATTTTCATCTATTTCACGATGGCGGGGGACAGAAGACACTTCATTTTTAACACTATTTACATATATCGCGTGATTTGAGCCTTCCCGAAGGAATAGGCATCCATGCTTTTCCAGATGTCTGATTAAATCTTTTCGTTTTATGCCGTAACTACGCCAAATTGTTCTTTAATTATTTCTTTTCCGAAATTTTCTTCTTCTGCTAATTGACGATTAGATTCAAGCGCTAACTGTACTGCTTCCATAAGATTTGATTTTGCTTCTTCTAAAGTTTCACCCTGCGTATTAGCGCCTGGAAGTTCTTCTACATAACCAATGTATCCAAAAGGCGACTTTTCAAATACCGCAGTTAGATCAATATTCATATTTCCTCCTTTCTGACTGTTTTTGCCTTAACGACGCAATCAGGAGTTGCGCGCCGGCACGTTAAAGATTTACGTTTGAATATATTAAATACTCTTTAGTATAATTAATTTTCCACATTGTTTTTTTTAATTGATAATATTCCTTAGCCTCCTCCAGCGACTGCCTTTCATCATCTTGCGCTTCATCTACCAATTCCGCTAATCCATAATTTTCTATAATTTCTTCCAGATAGTAGAGCTCGTTCATATGGATTTTGAACGGCAAGAGGTTTTCTGTTTATTATCAAAAATAATATTTTTGTGTATTTTTAACATTACCTTCTCTTGTCTCGTTAACTTTTTATAAGTTATATTATACTTTTAGAGCTTAAAATAGTGATATTAAAAAATATTGCGCGCTTTTTAATAAAAATAAAGAAACGTAAAAAAAGGCTTTTCATCGTTATGCGCGCATGTATAGCAAACATAAGCATAATAATTTATGATTAAATTTGCTAAATACGCACAGGGCAAACAAATTAAAACCTGAAAAAATGGCCTGCGTCTAGTTTGTTAAAAATAAAACATTTCAAGCATGAGAGGGGTCATGGGGGCAGGCCTTAATTATTAAGTATTGGTGTTTAAAGATTAATAAAATATGTAATAATAAACTTAAAACTTAATAATTAACATGTTCTCTAAGAATGTAAAATCATAAAAGTTATTTGTTGATATTAAAGGACTTATGACTTGGGGATTGGTCAAAATACCTATTCTCGGACAGCCTGTTAAGATGTTGCCCTGGGCTTGCCACTGTTATCATCTGTTAATTATATTATATTTAAAATGGCGCATCATCTATATAAAGCGGTTCTGTTTCTTGTTCTTCTTTAAAGATCTCAACCAGTGTTTCATTCCACTCTTCAGGCGTAAATATTTTAAGTTTCCCATTTTCTTCAAAAACAGATTTTGAAATCTTGATAGTCGTTATTATGTCATTGTGGGTGTTATTCCATATGTAAAAAAGGTCGTCATCGTCCATTGGTTCATGGTCTTCTTGCGTAAAACTTCTTTGTTGTATCCATGAACAAAATTCTTCTAGGTTGGTAAAAAACACACGGTATGGAATTGATAGTGATGTTTTAATTTGTTTGAAAATTGGATGATTGCTTAAAAGAATATCTAAAACAGTATGGTCTCCTTTTCTTTTTTCAGAGCTAAGAAATGTCACCATCTGTTTAAGCGTTGTTATCATCTCTTTCATGTCTTCTATTAATCTCACTTCCATTTGCCTTGACGATTCTTGCAAAAGCCTCTGAAACAGTCCCGCCCACTGCTCTTTTAAATATATTGTAATATCACTAGCCGTTTCAAACGGAGCTATCGGATTACCAACGGGAAGGGATTGAACCTCCTCTATAAATTGATAAATTCTTTTGTCATCAACTGAGGCGTATTTTATATGTTCGTTGTCTCTGTTTTTCTCAAATGTTTTTAATTCAGCAAGGACATTTTTTTCAATAAATATATAAATTGGTTTATTTAGCTCTATAGCGGCTTTCAACTCTTGCTGTGAAATGGAATACTTTTTATTAGACGATTCGTTGCCAAATCTTCCACCTATAATTGAAACAAGTATATCACAGAGTTCTATTTCTTTATAACAGTATTCTTCTAATTTTTTTTCACTACCGTATGGAATGTTGCCATGTTCATTTAAAATAGCTTCATATCCTTGCTCTCTGATGAAACGATCAAGGTCTGCTCTGAGATTTTTCAAGTCATAATATGTTGAACTAATAAACACTCTAGGTTTTGCCATTTTATAAATCCTTATGCGAAATTCATGTTGCCAACAAGGAGATCAACAGTTTAAAGATCGCATCTCCTAAATCTTAAAATAGTTTTAAATATTGATTTTTTTAACAAAATATGAAGGTTCTCTTAAAGATAACATCATTTAAGGATATGTTATCTTTAAAACTAGATCAATGAACACTTGGCAGCTTGGTTGCCATAGTAAGAATTATCCTCTGGGGGCTAAATGAACGCTTGCCAGCTTGGCTACCTTAGTAAGAATTATCCTCGAAGGAGATAATATCATTTCATACATTAAAATCAAACAAAAAGTTTATCATTTTATCTTACGAATGTCTATAAATGAATTGGTAATAATTTGAGTAGAAATTCAAACTTCATGCATCGTGCCAAGGTTACTGTTTGAATTGATTGGTTGATGGTCTTTTGTGCTTTTGACGTAAATCCCTATACGTAGTATCTGTTGCGGAAAAGAAAATTCGAAAAAAACCGAAATAAAATATTGAAAAAATAACGCGCAAAACTTACCATACCTGTAACGATAAATTTATAATAAAAAACCAGGAGGGCAAGAATGCGCGTTAAAAA
>JAIQZQ010000121.1 GCA_021777105.1 Candidatus Anammoxibacter sp. | reverse complement strand
ATACTGGATGCTAGATGCTTGATACTAGATTGTTGGTTTCATTTCTTAGAAATGAGCAAATTTAAAATCATACCGACATCCGGCATCTAGAAACCAGCATCCAGTATCCATGCCATAAGGTATTTATTGGCGCTTTCTTATTATTTAGACTTTAAAATTTTCAAAATTCTAAACTGATACTTTAAATTCATCAAAACGATGCCTGTGCCACTATTTATAAAAAAGGCCATTAGATAGAAACATGCCTAACTACAAATACCGGGGGGTTAGCCGAACAGGCGACCCGGTGACCGGGAAATTAACAGCAAAAAATGAGCTTGATCTGGAGGATAAGCTTGCCGAATCAGGCGCGGTTCTCATAGAGATAATGCCCGCTGAAGAGAAAGGCATCGGCAAAAAAGAGATACAGATTTTTAAGCCTACAGTAAAAGACAGGGAGCTTATTGAGCTTTTCAGCACTTTGCAGGGTCTGTTAAAAGCTGGAGTGCCTCTGCTTGATTCGCTCACAACCGTGGCCAAAGAGATTGAAAATCAATTTTTCCGGCAAACGCTTGAAGACGTGACAAACTCCCTGGAGGCCGGAAACCTCTTTTGCGAATCGATAGAGGATCACCCGCGCGTCTTCTCCGACTATATTGTCGGCATGGTAACCGCAGGCGAACAGAGCGGCAACCTGCCGGACACATTTAAGGAGTTAATTCGCTACCTTGAATGGCAGGCAACCCTTAAAGCAAACATAAAACAGGCAACCATCTACCCCATTTCGATATGCATCGCCCTTATCGGGTTTATCACAGTGCTTTTCACATTTGTCGTGCCTAAGTTTGTAAAGCTGTTGACCGGCATTAACGTGGCATTGCCCATGCCAACCAGGGTAGTAATGCTCATTAGCGACGCCTTTGTCTCATATTGGTGGGTAATGTTGATATTAGTCATCAGCGCTGTTGTTGTTTACAAATACGGATTAAAACATTGGGAAAAATTCGGCTACACACTTGACAAGCTTAAGTTTAACATCGCCATTTTCGGCCCGGTAATCAAAATGATCACAATCTCCAGGTTTGCCCAAAACTTCTCAGTGCTTTTAAAGTCCGGCATATCTATAATTGAAAACCTTGAGTTATGCCAAAAGCTGGTAGGAAACAAGGTAATGGAAGCGGCGCTTAGAGAAGCGGTAGTAGACATTTCAGGAGGCATGCCCTTAAACGAAAGCCTTAGAAAACACGACCTCTTTTCAGCAAAAGAGATGCTTATGATAACAGTGGGCGAAACCGCCGGCGATATTGGCGGAGCCCTTGGAAACATTGCGGATCACTATAATGAAGAGATACCCCGCAACGTAAAGAAAATATTCAGCATAATAGAGCCGCTAATAACCCTGGCCCTCATCAGCATAGTCGGCTTTACCGCCCTGGCAATATTCCTGCCAATTCTCAGCATGTTCGGAGGGGCAAGATAGGCAACGCTATTGAATGAATTAAACGATAACTAAAAATGATTCCTGATTTAGAAGTAACGAGCAGCGCAAACACGATGTATAAGGCTAATATTGCCGGATATAAAACATCTTTCCACTTGTCCTGTCCCTTCATATAGGATAAAATTAAATGGAGATACTGCTATATAAAAATGTTAAAGGTTTTGAACCTTTAGTTGAATGGTTAGATAATTTACGAGACAAACGCGCGCAGATAAGAATACGGCAGAGGTTAAAACGATTAGAATTTGCTAATTTTGGAGACTGTGAGCCTGTCGGAGGTGGAGTTTTTGAGTTAAAATTTCATTTCGGGCCTGGTTATAGAGTATATTTTGGACGCGCCGGCAATTCTGTTGTATTGTTGCTTTGTGGCGGATCTAAGAAAAATCAATCTCGAGATATAAAACGCGCTAAAAATTATTGGAAAGAATACAAAGGATTATAAAAAATGGAAAACTTTAGAACATTCCACGAATACAATATTGAAAAATTAACAAACCCGGATGACGCAAAAACATACCTTGAAGTCGCGTTGGATGAATACCGAATTAACAGAGATAGCGGAGCTTTTCTAATTGCCTTACGGGATATTGCCGAATCCCAGGGCGGCATATCACAATTAGCCAAACGCGCTGGAATGGATAGACAAAGTTTACATAACGCTTTATCGGATCACGAAAGCCCTACGATTGACACACTTGACACTATTTTACGAGGCCTTGGTTTTCAACTTGCAGTAGAGCCTCTTAGCAGCAGTTCCGCCCTGTAATTTGCAAGTATAACCACAACATCATTCCACTGCAGGCTCAATTATCGCCGCAACTTTCACTATGTATACATTTGCTTATGCCTATCCGGGCGGCGCGGCAGTCTACAGGACTTGGCAGGCGGAAAGGACAATATTTTGAAAAAAAGAACAACATTTACAAAACCGGTTTTTACATTTATCCTTGCCTTGTCATTGTCCCTTATTTTTATTTCGGGAATCCAGAAGGCGGCGCAAGCGTTAGATCCGGTTACTATCGCCACGATTACTACCGGCTCATGTGATTGCAAAAAGCTGACTATCTCTTCACATAATTTTTCAGGTTTAAACCCTTTGCTTCTGGTAGCAACTCATCTTACAGACGGCGATAAAAACAAAAAGGTTAAACAAGTAAAGATTGTTGGCGGTAAAAAACTCAAAGATATGTTTAAAGATCTTAAGCCTGACCTTAAGGATGGTGTGGTGAGCAACGATAAAGTTCGGACTCAATTATTCTATTTGCAATCTAAAGACAATCCTGCTGACGGCGACTATGATATTCAAGTTGAGATAGACAAGGGCAATTCAAACAAAATGGCTGTAGGAGTTATTACCTTTAACGGCGTTAAGCAAAATCTACCTTTTGGCGTGGGCGCGAACTCTCTGGGATCGGGCACTGTTGCAACCAGCGCCGGAAATTCAGACAGCGACACATTAGTAATCGGCAGCACGGTTAACAATCTGGTAATGGATATTGTTTCATTTATAGAGGATATAACGCCAGGCGCCGGCCAGGAAGAACAGTGGGATCTGGAAATAGGCGGAAACGGCGTAAGCGGCCAGTTTGGAGGCGCGAGCATTAAACAGGGAACGACCACGGTTCAAATGAGCTATACATTCAGCAAAGAAGATGAGTTCACGCATGCTATGATTAATATTAACGCGGTAACGGACACCGGCATGGCCTTCTGCCATTATAACGCAACCGACGGTACATGGCATCAGGAATATATTGATGCCTCTGGTTATGAAGGTAAATTATGGTGGTGTGAGTTTAAAGGCGGCGATTATAAAACAAAGTATGATGAAGATAAGAAAATCATTGAAGCTGAAGAGGATGGCGAACTTGCGCATTATGGACAATGTTTAGTCCCGAGTGAAGTAGATGAGTTAGAGGAGACATGGTGCGAGTTTAAAGATGGCAAGAGTAGCACAAAGGATGAAAAGGTTTCAGATATAGAAGACAAAATAACGGACAAGATTGCGGCGGAAGGCCCGGGTTCGCATAGAGGCGGTTGCACAGACCATGAAGACCATATGTATCCACTTGGAGTCGACTATTGGGGCGGGTGCGTTGATATTGCTACGACGCCGACAGGGACATGGTCGGCCGCGTATTTTGCAAGGCCTCCCAGCGACAGATCATCAGTGGAAACGAAAGAGGATTCAGGAGCCGGTAATAGGCCTTTCAATAAACGCGGCTTTACACCAAGGACACAACCAGCTATAAAATAAAAAAGGAGCCACATTTGCCCTTTAACATTAAAAGCATTGCAAAAATCGGCCACGGTTTTACACTCATTGAATTGATAGGAGTATTGGCGATACTTTCAATTATGGCGGCTATAGTAGCGCCAAACCTGATTAAGAAGATGCAAATTGACCGGCAAGAGGCTGAAGAAGAGATATTGAACAGCCTTGCGGACGGATTAACGAATTATATCATTGAAAACAGGATAATCCCTATTTCAGGTTACGGTTCATCAACCTGGTCCAACAGCATAGCGGCGCAAGTGGACTTATCGCAACAAGATGTCCACGAGAATTTTTTAACATGCAGCCGGCGATACTGGTTTGACCCGTCAACAGACCTGGACGGCCTTTCCGACAATAGCGCCGCGTACGATCAAAACACCACCACAAACATCTCAGGCTCTTCCACTACGTCGCCCCCGTCTCCTCCGGCAAATCCAAGGGCAATGATTATTTCGGATATAACCCCCGGATGCGCAAACAGCATTAGCAGTGTGGCTCATAATACCGCTAACTTTGCCAATACCTGGGATCAAACAACGCCTCCTTCCGGGCTTACCGAAGGCGACACACTGAAGATAAAAAGGGTATATCTTTCCGCGTTGTTTGAAACCGTGACGTTAAGGTCAAGCCCGGATTCTATTTTTGTCAGGAAAACGTATGATAGACCGCCTTCTCTTTTCACGTTTGTTCCGGGTGATCGTGGTCCTGTAACAGGAACAGTAACAACGATAGAAAAAAACTCCCATATTTTTTCATTAACTTACAGCACCGGCGGATTTTCTCCAACCAATATTCCGGGCGGCACGGCAACAGTTAAAATAGGCTATTCAGATGGAGGAAATGAGTTCTTGCAGGCGCTAACAACACAACCGGTAGACGTGACCAACGGCACAACTTCGCCTTCGATAACAAATTTCACCCCTCCTTCAACAACCAGTGATATTAAAGTTAGTTTAGAATTAACCATTGAAAGCGTTGCAGGCGACTCTATTTATGCGGGAAATTCAGGATACATAGACATAACTCTTCAATACCAAGGCGAACCGCAATATCAAATTGAAGGGCAACCCGGAACCTCAACAATCAGTATTGCTGCGCCGGGCACAACAGAGATTAGAAGTTTTAATGTAATCGACGGCACAAAAATAGACCTCTACGATCAATCATGGACAGCCGCCGGCCCCATAGGCGACCACCTGCTATCGGCAATAATCAAAGAGCCCACAATATTAACTTACTCCCCCGGCCCACCTACTTATTGGGGAAAGTGATTATAGTTCAAAAAGTTTAAAATTTGATAACATATTCAAGGATTATATCAAAATATTTTGTTATCATAGATTGTGAGAATGAACGCTAAAGAATAGAAATTGAGTTAAAATTAAAACATCAACTCATAAACTAATAAATATAATTTTGAATAATAAATAATTCTTGTAATATTTCGAAAAACATCATAACTTAGTGTATAAAACAGTTAAACGATAATCATTAAATTTAACAGGAGAAGTTGTTTATGGAAAACACTAAAGAGAAAATGGTAAAACTAATCGAAGATCAACCGGAAGATAGTTCGTATGATGAGATTTTACGTGAATTAGCATTTAACAATATGGTTGAACGGGGTTTGCGTGATTCAGACAATAACCGGATAATCAGCAATAAAGAAATGGGGCGGCGAATTCAAACGTGGTCGAAATAAACTGGACTAAAGAATCAGAAAGATGGCTTGTCGATATACACGATTATATAGCGGTTGATAATAAAATTGCAGCCATTAAAACAGTTCAAGGAATTTATGATAAAGCCCAACTTTTAATAAATTTTCCAAAAATCGGATATAGGCACGAACAAATACATGACCGTGAGATTAGAATTTTACTTTATGGTCATTACCGCATTGCTTATTTGATCAAAGATGAAAACCATATTGATATTCTGGGGGTTTTTCATGGGGCATTAGATATTGATCGTTATCTGTTTTGACAATTTTCAGCGTATTAATCCAAATTTTTTATAACACACCCCTTGTTCCCCTCTTTTTAGAGTGGATACCTTTCGCTGTTAATCGATCCGGCGCTAAAAATTATGCGCAAGGATTAGCTCGGCGTGTTAGAGCCGGCAGTATCAATATAGGATCGAAACCGGAGTTTTCAACTCAATTGCGTTCCAAAACCGGAGTTTTGGAACGGTTCGTCAAATTTGGTTTTATACTTTCAGGCTGTATAGAGTCGCTTAGTTTTGCCGTTTTATCAGCGTAGCTCCTCATAATGAACATGCATGCAAAGCCGGCTGCGCCGGCGCCGGCCGTATCAGCAAGCCAATCGCAAATGTCGCTGCTCCGAAATGCAAGAAATGATTGATGAAACTCGTCTGACGCGCCGTATGCGGTTGCCATAGCTATGGAGATAAGCGCTATTCTGACTAACCGCTTCTTGAAATAATCAACGCTTTCGACCTCGAATGCATTCTTTTGATGCGACAAAAACGCCCAAAAAATCAGCGCGCATAAAATGCCGAACTCCGTAAAATGGGCAAACTTGTCGAAATTCACGATATTCGGAATTGCCTCGTCCGGCACGGACATTGACGACATCGCAAATATCAAAATCGTGTATGCGGAAACAACGCTCCACCTGAGAAATGATGATTTTAAAATTTTATTGTTAAGGATTTCCATTTACTTATCACCGCTCTTCTTTTCATTAAAAAACCGCAGCCAATAATCAGTGTCTTCAGTTGCGCTGCCGGTGTACTTGTCCAGAGCTTCACCGTCTTTCCCCGTCTCAACCTCTGCTTCAACCGGCTCAACCTCTTCAATGGGCGCGTCTTTTGCCCCCTCTTCCTTAAAAACTTTCAGCCAATAATTAGCCTCGGATTTTGAAGGCCCGTCATATTTAC
The DNA here is from genome assembly GCA_021777105.1 of Candidatus Anammoxibacter sp. Taxonomy (GTDB): domain Bacteria; phylum Planctomycetota; class Brocadiia; order Brocadiales; family Anammoxibacteraceae; genus Anammoxibacter_B. Next base: position 77,101 of record JAIQZQ010000121.1, on the reverse strand, counting down.
TATCATGTTCTTTAGGGAGTATAGTCTTCTTCCAACCAAGGGTTGTGACGATATCATTGTATAAACCGCGCGGGTCCATCAAACTGCTGCCTTTTTTGCTTACATACCTCTTTATATCATTATCATTAGTAACAACGCAAGTATCGTTTGGGTTTTGGCAATGCGCAATCATTTTCTTTATCTCTGTGTCCGCGTCCTTGCTATACATTGCGTAAACAATCTCAATGCCGCCCACCTCCCTCCTGCTCGGCATATCGCAACAATCGTGGCTGCTGTCAAAGACGAGCACAATGCTGTGCTTCTTTTTAACCTTATATTTGACCAAAAGCGCTATCAACCGCTCCCTGGCCTCCTCTATCTCGCCGATCTGAACGTATTGCTCAATATCAGGCACCGCAAATATAAAATTGTATCCATCTATAACAACTAACATAATTCGCCGTCTTTCATAATAACATTGCCCCCGACAATAGTCGCCCAGGCCTTTCCCTTAAGACGCCTGCCGTTAAACGGGCAATTTTTTGAAAGTGATTCAAACTTATCCGGGTTTACAACCCACTCCCTTGCCGTGTCAATAATCGTAATATCCGCCGGCATGCCGATAGCCAAAGCGCCGCCGTTTATTTTAAAAATTGAAGCGGGATTTTGCGACATTTTTTTTAGAGCCTCATTAATCGTCAAGACACCGGCGTTTACAATATCGGCAAGAATTACACCCAACGAAGTCTCAAGCCCTATTAAACCAAACGCCCCGCCCTTTTTATCCTTTGCCGAATGCGGCGCATGATCGCAGGCAATAACGTCAACAACCCCCTGGGCAAGGGCATCGCGCATGGCCTCAACATCTTTGCGGCTTCGCAACGGCGGATTCACGGTTGCATTAGAGCCGCTTGAGTCGATAAAGGTTTCATCAAGAGTCAAATGATGCGGCGAAACCTCGCAAGTGATTTTTGTCAGATTACGCTCTTTCGCTCTTTTTATTATATCCATTGACTCCTTTAAAGAGACATGCGAAATATGAAGAGCCGCGCCGGTCTCTTCCGCGCATTTTATGTCGCGCAAAATATAATTAGCCTCGTTTTTGTAAGGAGGGTTTGAGAACGCCGTATTGGAGCTCTTAAGTCCTAAAACATAACCCGAATCTTCGCAATGCGGGCTTGCCGGCACGCCGCCCTTTAATGCCGCGGAAAACGCCTCCATCACAACCTCATCATCAAGCGCCGGGTTGCCGTCGTCGGAAACAGCCAGCACAATCGGGTTTTCAGTCAAACGTTTAATATCCGTAACTTTGAGGCCGCGCAAACCTTCAGTCATGCAAACCTTGGTGTAAACATTCACAATCGCGCCGGCGGCAATAATCGCCGACAACTTTTCAACCATTTCAGGAGTGTCTATGGCGGGGATAGTGTTCGGCTCGCAAATAACGGAAGTAAACCCGCCATTGGCCGCCGCCCTTGCCCCTGACTTAATCGTCTCCTTATATTCAAACCCAGGCTCTCTAAAGTGTGTATGGCAATCAATAAGCCCCGGACTCACAACCATGCCCTCGGCGTCTATAACTTCCAGATCTTTTTCAGGATCAGGCCTATCCGTAGTTTGACGTTCGGAGGAAGAGGGAAAAAGAGCCGCAATCTTTGAGTCGCCAATCAAAACGTCCATCTTCGCGTCAATGCCTGAAGCGGGATCAATGATCCTTCCATTTTTTATTAAAAGTTTTTTATTAGCGCTCATATACGTTTTCACAGTTGAAAAGACTTATGACTTTTAGTTAACCGCGGTTTTTCACCACTGTAATCAAATTGTAGCCGGAATTAAAATCCATCTTATAATTCCGGCTCATTGCCGCAATCACAACGTTATTGGAAGTCGCATTATAAGCAGTTACCCGCATTTTCGCCAATGATTTTATTCCCTTTTTTTCATAATAACATGGTCTGGATTCGTTTAGATTTGGGTTAAATTTGGACAAATTGATTGAGCCGAACCGAATGCGCAGCCCCTAAGTGGAATTAATTCAATCTAATTGAGTTAAACCGGAAGCGCCGCTTATGAGCGCATCATAACAACTTGTTGCGGTTGTTCACCTTTTTTCATGGGGGAAATCTGTACAGTAACTTTGTAGTTAAGTATATTTAAAAAACACATAAGCCGTTCCTGTGAAAAGCGGTTAAACTCGCCCTTGATCAGTTTTGAGGTTTCAGCCTTGTCTATTTGCAGCAATTCGGCGGCATCTTTTTGTTTTTTAATTCCCCGTTTGTGAAGAATTTGTAAAATTTGAATGCCGAGCAATCCACGGGTAAAAAGTTCATCCGCATCTTTCAAGCCTAAATCCGCAAAAATATTATCACTGCCCTTTTCATGTTTAATTTTTTTAATCATTATTTTGCCCCTCCTGCTTTTTCCAGCGCCATTGCTTCTTTATATCTCATTTTAATTAAATCTACATCTTTTTTTGGTGTTGCAATGCCCTTTTTAGCTTTCTTCAGAAAGCTATGCAAAACATAAAGACTTTCGCCTATGAGAACGGCATAAACAGTTCTGTACGTATCCCCATCAAATCGTTTCGTTATTTCAAATACGCCATTGCCAACGCCTTTAAAAGGTTTGGCAAGCCCCGGTTTATTTCCGGCTTGCGCTAATTGAAGCTGAAAACCTATCGCCTTTTGTGCTTTATCCGGCATAGCTTTAAGCTGTTTACGACTATCACCCATCCATTCAATAGGCCGTAATCTTATATCCATAGCTTTTTTTCCTAACTTTAACTATACATATAGTTGACAAATTTGTCAACCTGCCGTTTTTTAGTCTTGATTTTGCGTTCACTTTAATATATTCCTAAACGAACACAGAGCTCAACCCTAAACCGTTATGATTAAAATGTTACACCCGCAAGAAGAAGAAGAAGAAATAAGGCGCTAAAATCATCAAAATTGAGTACAACTGCTAAGAACATTAAACCAATTGATTGACGTTGTATTACAGTGTAATATAGGTAGTAATTGTATTTTTTAACAGATGTCTTAAATTTTTTTAAAATGAGGTAATTATGCCAACTATTCAAAAAAGCATGAGAATCCCCGAGGAAACCATTAAAGAGCTTCAAACTATTACAGAGGAATCAGGGAAGGATTTCTCTGCAATAACAAATGAACTGCTTCAGGAAGCAATAAAGATGCGTCGATGCCCTGGTATAATTTTTAATGAAGGCGTAAGTGGACGCAAGGCCGGAATTGCGGGAACCGGTATTGAAGTATGGGAAATAATCGCCGGCTACAAGAGCGTAGATCAAGATTTCCAACGATTGTGTTCTTCTTATCACTGGCTTACGCAACAACAACTCAAAAGCGCCATAGGTTATTGGAAAATTTATCCTGATGAGATTGAACTCCTGATGTCCAGAAATGAAGACAGGACGGAAGAAAGGATTTATAAAACTAACCGTGCAATTCTTTAATGAAAACCGGCCTCATCTGCTGAAGGATTCCATACACGCATTTTTTAATCAGTTGAAAACGGCTTTACTTACGCGGGTAGGGGCTGACTTTAGTCGCCCGTTTAAAAGTTCATTTAAAGATAATTACGATTGTGGTTACATGATTGACCGCCACGCGATTTATCAACTGCAACGTTTGTGACAGGGAGGCTAAAGCCGTCCCCTACCCGCGATAATTCCATATACGAACTACAGTTACGGCTTATCTAATCGAATCTTAATTGAACTCCTATAGCGTTAGGGGTGGATTAATAAAAATCGTTCAATTTATGTTATAAAAGAACATTTAACGGACACTCTTCGCATTTTCGTTTAGGTTTGCAAAATTGGTTGCCCAGATGAACCAACTGGGCGTGAAAATCATTGTAGAGTTGCGTGTCTTCAGGCAAATTATCCTCAAAAAGCGATTTAACGTCATCATACGAACCCTCATCAGGAAGCATTTCATGGCGGGACAAGATGCGGCATGTATAGGAGTCAATAACAAAGGTAGGCATCTCCCCGGCGTAAAGCAGGATGGAATCGGCAGTCTCCGCCCCAATTCCATTGACCGACAACAGGTTTTCGCGCAACGACGATAAACCTTCACTAAACATTTGGTCAAGGCTGCCGTCATAATTTTCAAACAGCCAATTCATAAAATTTTTGATACGCTTTGCCTTGATATTAAAATAACCCGCAGGCTTGATATGCTCGGCAAGATTCTTTATATCAATTTTATGAAGTTCTTCAGGGGATAATATGTTAGCTTTTTTAAGGTTGGCAATGGCCTTTTCAACATTCTTCCAGTTTGTATTTTGCGTCAGGATAGCCCCTATCGCCACCTCAAAAGGCGAATCCGCGGGCCACCAGTTTCGCGGGCCAAACGCTTTATAAAGGAGTTCGTAAATCACCTTAAGATCTTTAGAAATGCTCATTTGATTAACGGGAGAGTGATAAGTTCTTATCTCACACGAGGGTAGGGGCTGACTTTAGTCGCCCTTATTAAAATTCATTTAAAGACTATTACGATTGAGAATTGCATCATTGAACACGAGCGCAAAGCGCTAATTTCAGTGTTTATGACAGGGAGGCTAAAGCCTCCCCTATCCGCATTGGGGCTTTGTTTGAGGGTGGCTAAAGTCGCCCCTACCCCCGTCAAGGTCATTGACTTAAGCGGATATATATATCTTTTTTCGCCTTTTTTGGAGAGCTGTAACAGTGTTACTGCTTAAACTATGGTATTATAAATAAACATCAACACGGTTGATGTACTCCATATTTCTTAATTCAATGACATTGCCTACCTCCGCTCCGCGCTCTGCTCTTTGCGCTCTGCTAAATTCCTTTTCTCTTCCAGGTTGCGCCGTCCGGCGCATCTTCAAGCGCGACGCCGGCCTCGTCAAGTTTGTCCCTGATCTCGTCAGAAAGTTCCCAGTTTTTTTGTTCACGCAATTTTTGTCTGGTGTCTATCAACAATTGCATAACGGAATCAAACTGGTTTTCATCATCTTTTGCCCCGGTTGAAAATGTGTCAGGCACAATGCCTAAAACACCGCCGCCGAATTCAGTGTATACCGAGTTCATTTTATTAAGAACCGCGTAGTCAACATCATCGCCTGTGCCAAGAGCGGCGTTTACATCCCTGGTAAAATCAAACAACGTCCCAACCGCTTCAGGGGAGTTGAAATCATCGTCCATTGCTTCGTAAAACAGGCCGGTGTAATCGTCAAACGTCCTGCCGGATGAGAGTTTAAAGTTTGAGCAATCAGCGTCGGCAGTCTCCTCTGCGTTCCTCAACCTTTCACGCACATTTTTCACCGCGCTGTGAAGCCTGATAGTTCCCTTTTCCATTGAATCCAGGGCCTCGTTGCTAAAATCCATAGGGCTCCTGTAATGGGTAGACAAAACAAACAACCTGACAACCATTGGCGAATATTTCTTAAACGCGTCTTTCAACGTCACAAAATTCCCTATAGACTTGCCCATTTTCTTGCCGTCGACAGTTACCATATTGTTATGCATCCAGTACCTGACAAACGGTTGCTCATTTGCCGATTCGCTTTGAGCTATTTCGCATTCGTGATGAGGGAACACGTTTTCAAGCCCGCCGCCGTGTATATCGAACGTGGCTCCCAAATATTTCATGGACATGACGGAGCACTCTAAATGCCAGCCGGGAAAACCAGAGCCCCAAGGGCTGTTCCATTGCATTATATGGTCGGAATCAGCGCTCTTCCACAATGCAAAATCTGATGGGTTCCGTTTTTCCTGATTCACCTCAATCCTAACGCCTGATTCAAGATCGTCCAGTTTTTTGCCTGATAGTTTGCCGTAATTTTCAAATTTGGAAATGTCAAAATATACGCTGCCGTTAGTTTCATAAGCAAAACCTTTGTCAACAAGCGCGCTTACAAGCTCAATCTGCTCGGATATGTGCCCGCTGGCCCGCGGAGATATATCGGGCCTGAGCACGTTCAGGGCGTCCATATCGTCAAAGTAGCTGCGCATATATTTCTCCACCAGCTCCATAGGCTCCACCCGCTCCAGAATGGCGCGTTTTAATATTTTGTCCTCGCCCTGGTCCGCATTGTCGGTCAAATGTCCAACGTCGGTTATGTTCTGAACATATCTTACGCCGAAACCTTTATGGCGAAGGTAGCGGACAATTACGTCAAAACTTACGTAACTTTTTGCGTGCCCTATATGCGGGTGATCGTAAACAGTTGGGCCGCAAACATAAATGCCCACCCGTCCCTCTTCCAACGGTTTAAACTCCTCTTTGCTTCTTGTTAATGTATTGTATACCTTCAAAGCCATTAGCTGTTTTTACCTCCTTCACTTTCTATGTCTTTCTGTTCTAAATCATACTTGGTCATGAGCATATCTTTTGGAATTGAGACGGGATACTTGCCGTCAAAACACGCAGCGCAGTAGCCTTTCATAACGCACTCTATCTTCGAGCCGTAAGCAGGCTTAACGGCCTTTAAAAGCCCTTCAATAGACAAAAAGCGCAATGAATCCGCGCCGATATATTTGCGCATCTCTTCCAGATTCTTGTTGGCCGCAATCAGCTCCTTGCTGTCAGCGGTGTCTATACCGTAAAAACAGGGATGCTTAATCGGCGGGCAGCTTATAAGCATATGCACCTCTTTAGCCCCGGCATCCCTTAACATCTTGACAATCTTTGCGCTGGTAGTGCCCCTGACAATGGAATCGTCAATCAAGGCCACACGCTTGCCCTTTATCCTGTGCTTTATCGGATTGAGCTTAATTTTAATGCCGACTTCCCGAAGATGCTGATCAGGCAAAATAAATGTGCGCATAACATACCTGTTTTTAATAAGCCCCCTGATGCACTTGCCCGCTACCTCATCGGCGTAACCGGCGGCGGCGGGTATGCCGGACTCAGGCACGGGTATAATAACGTCTACGTCAATCTCATTGTCGCGCTCCCTTGCCAACTGCCTGCCAAGCTCCTCGCGAACCTCTTCAACCAGAACCCCGTTATATTCGCTATCCGGCCTGGCAAAATAGATAAGCTCAAATATGCACAGCGCGCAATCATTCCGGCTTTTCTTGTCAAGCATTATGCCGTGCGGCTTCTCAGGCGGTTTTATAACGCAACACTCGCCCGGCTCAATCTCCCTGATATACTTGGCTCCTACAATGTCAAGCGCGCAAGTTTCGGATGCGATTACATAACCGTTGTCTCCGGGACAATTATCCTCAGGCGCATCAGGGTCGTGCAAGCTGCCAAGGCATAAAGGGCGAATGCCTTTCGGGTCCCTAATGCCGAAAAGTTTATCGGGAGTCATCAATACCAGAGAGTAAGCCCCCTTAATATCGCCCATGGTTTTTAATATGGCTTCCTCTATGTTATTGTCATATTTTGCCGACCGTTTAGAGTGCTCCTCTATCAGGTGTATAATCACCTCGGTATCCGAAGTTGTCGCAAATTTATAACCCTTATTTTCAAGCTTTCGCCGCAATTTGGCGGCGTTTAACAGGTTGCCGTTATGAGCAAGAGCCAAAACCGCGTTTGGATCGTGATACGGCCCTTTTCGCGGAAAATCAATCTCCATCTGATTTGAATAATTCTGCCGCACAGCCATTAGAGGTTGCGCGTTGCACAAATTTGACGAGCCCGTGGTTGAATACCTGACATGCCCTATTCCAATATGGCCGCGCAGGTTGCTTAGCTCGTAATCGGACTGAAAAACCTGATTAACCAGCCCCACATCTTTATGGGTTGACATCCCAAACCCGTCGGACACGGTAATGCCCGCGCTCTCCTGCCCTCGATGCTGCAGCGCAAACAAACCAAAATATATCAACCTTCCAACTTCAATATCGCGACAATAAGTCCCGAAAACGCCGCACTCTTCTTTCAATATCCGCCACCTTCTAAAAACTTCGTTATTTATTTAAAATTTTAATGTTTAATTCAAATTGAATGACCTTTGCTGGAGCAGTCTTGTAGACTTGCCTCCACTCGTTTAAACCAAAGCCCTTAGATGCGCGCAAACCACATAATTATAAATAAATTACAATGGTTCCAGGAAACATTTGGAACAATCTGCAAAATTGTTCCATCCTGCGCAGATTTCGAAAATCTGAATTGCTTGACTATATAATGCTAATACACAATCACCCGCCGGTCCATAAATACATTGGTTTTGAAACCTGATTTATAGGCAAATCATTAAGTTTGATGGTAATTTCAGGTGAACCGCCAAGCCTTGCCGCCATTACGCTAATAAGGTCGCCGAAACTTAACTTTTTTTGATACCTTATAATTTTAGCGTCAATTACGCCGGAGAGCTCCTTGGCCTCTTCTATAGCATCTTCAAGATAGCCTGTTTGATCGATAAGCCCATTTTCAACCGCTTGATTTCCGGTAAATATCCTGCCGTCCGCAAGCTCTTTTACCTCTTCAACAGGCATATTCCTGCCTTTTGCAATTAAAGAAACGAACCGCATATACATCTCATTTATAATGCCGGACAATATCCGCTCTTCGTCAGGCTCCATCTTCTTAAACGGCGAGCCTATATCTTTCATCCGCCCTGATTTAATCGAACTGTTTTCAATACCGTATTTTTCAACCAGTTTTGTAACATTCATAAGAGGCATAATCACCCCTATGCTGCCTGTAATAGTTGTGGGATGGGCGATAATTTTATCCGCCGCAACCGCAATATAATAGCCGCCCGACGCAGCCAGGTCGCGCATAAACACAACAACGGTCTTTTGCGTGCTTTTTTTAAAGCCGGCGATATTATTATAAATTATGTCGCTGGCGGTTATGCCGCCGCCGGGGCTGTCGATCTCAAGAATCACCGCTTTTACGGATTTGTCGGACGCCGCCTGCTCAAGGCTATCCTTAACGATCTGAACGGCGCTCGGCATGTTGAAAAATGCCCCTTTGCCGGCTTTGTCTCCAATTATGCCTTTTATAGGCACTATCACGATCTTATCATGACCGGCCCCGCTTATCACCGTTTCGGACACCTTCCGACTTTTTACGCTATCTTCCCCGGATACAACCACACGGCCGAACGAGAAAAAGGCTATAACCAACATTATAAGCAGCATGCTGCCCAGGCCGAAAAAGCTACCCAGGCCGATGGCCACCCAGAACCATGCGCTTTTGCCGGCGCTTTTTTTTACTGAAGTTTGATTTAATTGCGTTGCCATAAATTCTTATCTCAATTCTATAGTCTATGCATAAGGACTTGGTAAAAAATAACACAAAAACAGCGTTCAATTATAACAGACACGGTTCAAATATCAAGCTGATAGATTTTTGCGTAAAAAGAGATCCCTATTTTGCCGCTAATATAAAAAACAAACAGCTCTCAGGCCCTAACTTATCAATATTTTTAAATAATAACCGATCAAATAATCTTGCTAATTTATGTAATTAATACTTTGACAATGCATTATCTCTTTCATATAATTGGAACCTTTAATTAATTTATGTCATATGTAGGCTCAGACGCAAAACTTTTCTTAAGAATGTAGCAATTTAACATGGAAAACAACGATAAAAAAACACCGAAAAACAAGCAAAAACGATCTTCAAAAAAACCGTCAAAAAAGACGACATTTTCAATCGGCTACCTATTATTATTTCTGGTAGTAATGTATATTGTCCAGATTTTCATCAGCCCGAGGGCCAATGAGATACCATATAGCAAGTTCCGTGAATACCTTCGTGATGGAGCGATTGTTGAGTGTTCGGTGGGCGAAAATATTATACGGGGAAGCTACCGAACTGTGTCGTCCGCAGACGGCATAGAGGAGTCCCTCCCGTTTGTCACAGTGCCTGTAAACGATCCTAAACTCCTTGAAGATCTGGAAGATAAAGGGGTAAACTACAAAGGCGAGGTTGAAAACAATTTCCTTAAAAACATACTTATGTGGTGGATATTCCCATTCGGGATGATGGCGCTTGTATGGTTCTTCCTGATTAGGCGCATGGGCGGCGGCATGGGCTCGCCTTTCATGTCGTTCGGCAAGGCTAAGACAAAGCTGTACGCAGAAGACGACGCGCAGAAGACCACGTTTGCGGATGTCGCTGGATGCGATGAAGCAAAAGAAGAGTTAAAAGAGATAATTGACTTCCTTAAACATCCTAAACGGTTCCAGAAATTGGGCGGCAAAATTCCGAAAGGCGTTCTGCTCGTGGGCCCTCCGGGCACAGGCAAGACATTGCTGGCAAAAGCGGTGGCCGGCGAGGCCAGCGTGCCGTTCTTCTCAATAAGCGGATCCGATTTTGTTGAGATGTTTGTGGGCATGGGCGCGGCAAGAGTAAGGGATATGTTTGAGCAGGCAAAACAAAAAGCTCCATGCATCGTTTTTATAGATGAAATTGACAGTGTCGGCAGACAAAGGGGAACCGGACTGGGCGGCGGACACGACGAACGCGAACAGACCTTAAACCAGCTGCTTGCGGAGATGGACGGTTTTAATTCGCAAAAGGGCGTTATAATTATTGCGGCGACAAACAGACCGGATGTGCTGGATTTTGCGCTTCTCAGGCCGGGAAGATTTGACAGACACGTTACTGTTGACAGGCCTGATTTAAGCGGGCGTGAAGAGATATTAAAAGTGCATGCAAAGAACGTAAAGCTGCTTCCCGATCTTGATTTAAAGGTAATAGCCAAACGGTCGCCGGGCTTTTCAGGCGCGGATCTTGCAAACGTGATTAACGAGGCGGCTTTGCTTGCGGCAAGACGCAACAAGGAAGCTGTTGAAATGATAGAGCTGGAAGAAGCCATTGACAGAGTGCTTGCCGGCCCTGAAAGAAAAAGCAGGATTATGAGCAACGAGGAGAAAACGATTGTTGCTTACCATGAATCAGGCCATACTTTAATGGCCGCCATGCTTCCCAACACTGATCCGGTGCATAAAGTTTCCATAATTCCAAGGGGTTCGGCTGCCTTGGGTTACACTTTGCAGCTTCCAACAGAGGACAAATATTTAACTACCGAAAAAGAGATTCGCGACTTAATCTGCGTGCTTTTAGGCGGCAGAGCGGCAGAGGAGATCGTGTTTAGCGAACTCTCAACAGGCGCTCAAAACGACCTTGAAAAAGTTACGCACCTTGCAAGGGACTATGTTTGCAGATTTGGGATGAGTGAAAAACTTGGCCCGCAAACTTTCGGCAGACAACAAGGCAACGTCTTCCTGGGACATGATTTGGTGCAGGAGAAAGAGTTTAGCGAAAACACAGCCGTGATAATTGACGAAGAAGTAAAGCTGTTAATATTCACTTGCCACACCAAAACCAAGGATATGTTGACTCAAAATAAGGATAAACTGGAATTGTTGGCAAAAACCCTGGAAGAAAAAGAGGTAATCGACGCTGAAGAAATAATAGACCTGCTTGATATTAAGGAGCAGAAAAAGAGATTTAACGGCATTTCAAAAGAGTATGAATCATCAATTAAGTCTAGCGCAAATAACAGCGCAGAATCTCCAAATATGCCGGACGCGCAATAATACCGCGTCCGGGCGTCTGTCTAATAATGAGAGTGCAACATTTATTGGAATTTACCCTTTAGGGTTTTATTTCATAACGCTTTAAGATAACATTGAGGAATAAAAGGCTAAAGCCTTAACTCCGACAGGATAACATTTATTGGAATTTACCCTTTAGGGTTTTATTTCTATATGTTTTGTTTATCCTACTAACCCTGCAACTCAGCAAGCAAAGATTCGCTAAGGTTAAAATTTGCGGACACATTCTGAATATCGTCATGATTTTCCAACGTCTCCATCAATTTTACAATCTTTCTGCCGTCCTTCTCATCAAGATCAATCGAATTCTTTGGAATTAAGCTAAGGTCCGCGTCGTTATACTCAATCTCGCTCTCCTTTAACTTTGCTTTAACCGCCTCAAAATCATCAAGCGGGCATGTTATCTGGTAAGTGTCGCCGACAACTTCAACATCCTCGGCGCCGGCGTCAAGGGCCAACATCATGAGTTCGTCCTCTTCCGCTTTGTCTAAATCAATAACTATAAGCCCTTTTTGCTCAAACATCCATGCCACGCAACCAGTTTCGCCAAGGTTTCCACCCGCCTTTTCAAATATCTTTCGCACCTCGGGCGCGGTCCTGTTCCTGTTGTCGGTTAGAATTTCCATAATTATAGCGATGCCGCCCGGCCCATAGCCTTCATAAGTTATCTCTTCAAAATTAACGCTTTCAAGCTCGCCCGTGGCTTTTTTAATAGCGCGTTCAATAGTGTCCTTAGGGAGGTTGGCCTGCTTTGCTTTTTCAATTGCGTAATATAACTTCAGGTTCATGTCAGGATTGCCGCCGCCCAGTTTGGCGGCTTGCATAATGACTTTTGTAAGTTTTGAAAAAACCTTGCCTCTTTTGGCGTCAATAGCGCCCTTTTTGTGCTTTATTGTTGACCAATGTGAATGACCGGACATGTTAAATACCTCAAATAATAAAATAAAAAATTAATTTCAATAAATATATTAAGAACGTGGATGAAATAAAATATACTCAAAAGCAATAGGTTTTCGAAATTAGTCAATGAATAAAAGGCTAAACCCTAAACTCCGCCAGGGAGATGATGTTGGAATTTACCCTTTAGGGTTTTATTTCATTGCATTTGATTATAACAATATGTAAATATTATTTTTCGAAAACCTGATTAGTTTGACTATAAAAACCAGCTCTTCCCACGCGCCTGACATTTTACTTTTTAATTGCCTATTTTTAAACTATTATTTAGCGCTATCGCTTAACGCCTTATTGTTTAAAGCCTCAGTAAAAATTAGCCGTTTTAATTTCTCAACTTTTTCGCTTATCCTTTTTATTGTCTTATCAGTGTTTCGCAGAATTTTTTTTGATTCTTCCGCTGTTTTAATCGCCCCATCCCACCATATGTTGGCCTTTTCCCACTCTCCCAGGCCGAAATAGATATCGCCCATATGCTCCTGAACTTCAGGATCCTTTATCTTTTGATCCGCTTTAATAAGTATGTCCAGCGCAAGCCGTATCATCTCATCATGGTTTTCAAGTATCGCCTTTTTGTAATAAGCCCAGGCCAGACTATCAAGATAAGCGCCGTTATCAGGCTCTACATCCAGAGCCTTCTTAATTAAAACAATGGCCTCGTCAAGATTTACGCCTCTTTCAGCAAAAAAATATCCAAGAAAGTTGTTGGCAGGCGACAGATTATCATCAATCTCAAGCGCCATTCTTAAATATTTTTCCACATTTTCAGACTGGTTTAGCGAATAAGAAATATTCGCAAGCAAAAAGAGAGCCCCTTTTCTTTCAACATCGTTTTTTGCAAAAGACAAACAAGCTTTAACAATTTTTAGAGCCGCGCGCGGTTTGTTCTGATCCGCCAATATCCGCCCGTACGCAACATAGCCGTCAAAGTCCTTGCTATTCAGCCTGATGCTCTCCTTTAAAATATGGGTCGCTTTTTCACGGTGCTCATCAGCCTTCTCTTCTTTTCCCAACTCATTGTACACCCTGTTTAAAGCCAGATGCATTTTCCAGGCATTGGGAGATTTCCTAATATATGTTTTTGCCTCATAAATAGCTTTTTCATACTCTTTCAGCTGTTCATAAGCAAACGTTAGAAAAATGTGAATACGGCTAAAAGATGAGGAAAGCTCTTTGACTCTTTCAAGCGCATCAACCGCGCCATTGTAATCGCCGGCGGTGTAACGCAATTTCCCGATCTCATAATAGATGCTTTCCGGCTCTTTTGAAAGATTGAGGTCCAAGACCTCCTGTAAACATGAAATAGCCTTATCAAAATCGCGCTTATCCACATACATATTTGCGGTGTTAAACAAAGCGTCAACGTAGAGGAGTGAGTATGCTTTCATATACCCGCACCCTATCGCCAATTCAAACTCGCGAATTGAGCCGTCTACATCGCCGTCGGCCTGTAAAATATTGCCGAGAGTATAGTGGATGTTGAAATCGTCAGGCTTGATCCTGGATGCCTCTTTTAGATGGAGAACAGCCTCTTTTCTCTGGTCAAGTTGAAAATAGCAGGAAGATATGTATAAGTGGGCCTTATCGCAACGGGGATCAACTTCTAGTGTTTTCTCTAAAAACTTTATCGCGTCAACCCATTCGCCGTCAAGCATCAGGCTAACTGCGACGCAATAATTTGCGTATCTCTTTACCCATGCGTCGGCATCCGCCTCATTTCCATTATTTTCGCTCTCATCGGCGGCAAAGAGCGTTGCGCTTTTGCCGATTAAGCCGTTGAATTGAAAAGTTCCGAAAGCAATAACGAACAATAGAATTAAGCATTTGATGTTCAACTTTAAAAACATGGCGTTTATTTGGGCAAAACCCCCTGGATTTGATTAAAATTATTTGGGGATTTTGCCGGACTCACTGACAAAAATGCGGGCGCGCTATATTACAACTTTGTTCAAAGGATACTCAATAATGCCTTCAGCTCCGGCCCTTTTCAGCTCTGGAATGAGCACACGCGCGGACTTCTCGTCCATCACAGTGTCAATATCATACCCGGCATCTTCAGATAGCGGCGAAATAGTGGGTTTTCTAAGAGCGGTGAGTTTCTCCAACACTTTGTCAAGACATTCGTTAGGCACGTTCATTTTTAAACCAACCATGCTGTTGGCTATTATCGCACCCTCAAACAACATAGCGAGGTTTTCAATCTTTTCGCGTTTCCACTTATCGTTCCACGCTGTCTTGTTTGCAATAAAAACGGTTACTGAATCCATAACCGTGTCAATTATCTTAAGCTTGTTTGCGCGCAAGCTTGATCCGGTCTCCGTCAATTCCACAATAGCGTCAACCAATTCCGGAGCTTTGGCCTCGGTCGCGCCGTGCGAAAACTCAACCTCAGCTTCAACACCGTTCTTTTTAAGGTAGTTTTTAGTGACTTTTACCAATTCAGTGGATATCCTCTTTCCCTGAAGATCTTTAACCGTGGCGATATTGGAATCTTCCGGCACAGCCAACACCCACCTTACTTTGCTCATTTGTTGTTTAGCGTAAACAAGTTTGACTACCTCCATCACATCAGAGCCGTCCTCCTCAACCCAGTCCATGCCTGTTAAACCGGCGTCTATAATTCCCTTGCCAACATACCTTGACATATCCTGCGGACGCACAAGACGGGCCGAAAGTTCAGAATCGTCAATAGTTGGGTAATAAGATCTGCTGCTTATATAAACCTTGAAACCAGCCCTGGCCATCATCTCTACAGTAGACTCCTGCAAACTTCCTTTTGGTAACCCTAAAGTTAAATTATCCATAACAATATCACTGCCTTATTTTAATCAATTATAAATATTTGCCATTAAATTTAATTTTTATAAAATCCGTTATAAATGTAGGGGGAAATATCCTGAATTGTTATTCTTTGTAAAGCTCATCGTCAAAGTCGTCATGATCATCGTCATCGCCGCCAAGCTCCAATTCGGACATCAGCTCATTCATATGCGCCATTTTCTTTAATGTCTCGTCAACCTGAAATGATAGTATAGGAGTGTAACGAAAGTTCAGGCGGCGGGCAACTTCGCTTTGTATAAAACTTCGGGCGTTTTTAAGACCGTGTATACTTGTCTTCTCAGTCAACTCGTCAAGCACCGAGACGAACACCTTAGCCCTTCTCATATCGCTTGACAATTCCACTTTAGTAACAGTTATAAAGCCCACTCGCGGATCGTTTAATTCATGCACAATAACACTGCTGATCTCTTTTTTTATCGCTTCCGCGATTTTTTTTGTTCTTCTGCCGCCCATAGCTATTTCCTTTGCCTGTAATCCGCCGTTTTCAAAAAATATATCTTAACAAAACAGGCTAAAAAAAGCAAAAGAGAGTCTACGCGGCAGGTTGATACAACAACTGAGACCTTATATACGGAATATGGTATTTATAAAAATTCCATATCATAATCCACAAGTTCCGCATGAGGAAACATATCAAGTAAATTTATGACATTCGACAACGTCCCATTCACAAACCGCCTGCCCGATCCAACCATGGCAACCCCGATTATTGCGCTTTGCCTGTTGTCCTGCATACCTGTTTCCGCAATAGACACATTGAATTTATTCCTGACGCGATCTTTGAGACTTTTAATTATCCTTCGTTTGTCTTTAAGAGACTGCGATTGCCTTATTGCCAACCTTATGCTTAAAACGCCTACAATCATTTTACAAAGATAAATGAACACTTGGCTGCTTGGCTGCCTTAGTGAGAATTATCCCCTGAGGGGATAAAAACAAGTAATGAAAATACCGCTCTTTTATTTTAGCGACCTTGCAATAGTCTGTATCTCATACGCTTCTATTATATCGCCAATCTTAATGTCGTTGAATCCCGATATCTTAACCCCGCACTCAAATCCGGCTTTTACCTCTTTGGAGGAGTCTTTGTCAGTTCTTAAAGAATCCAGTTTACCGCTATGCAAAACAACATTATCCCTTATTAGCCTGACAAGTGAATTCCTTGTAATCTTGCCGCTTTTAACAAAACAACCCGCAATATTGCCCAACCTTGATATCTTGAACAATCTCTGAATCTCTACATGCCCTATCACCTGATCGCGTTTTTCAGGCTCCAGCATACCCTCCATAGCGGCCTCAATATCCTTGGTAACGTCGTATATAACTTTGTATAACCTTATCTCAACGCCTTTTTCATCGGCCATAACGCGCCCTTTATCGTCTGGATTAACACAAAATCCGATGACAATCGCGTCTGAAGCGTCCGCAAGCAACACATCAGACTCGGTAATGTTGCCCACACCGACATGAATGGCCCTGATATTTATCTCGCCGATAGAAAGCCCTTCGACGGTCTTCTTTAACACCTCGACAGAGCCTTTAAAATCAGCCTTTAAAATAACCCTGATCTCCTTGATATTATCCTCCTCAATTTTTGAGAAGAGATTGTCAAGCGTAACATGGATGCGGTCCGCAAGATCGGATTCCCTTGATTTTTCCTGTTTTTGAAGCGCAATATCCTTTGCCTTTGAAATATCATCAACAACGTAAAACCGGTCGCCCGCATTTGGCACGTCGGAAAAGTCTGAAATTAAAAGCGGAGCTTCAGGCCCGCTTTGTTTAACGGGAACACCTCTGTCTGTAAACATCGCGCGAACTTTGCCGTATGTATGCCCGCAAAAAATATTGTCACCCAGTTTTAAAATGCCGTCCCTTACCAAAACATTTGCCATAACGCCTTTTCCGCCATGTATCTGCGCCTCAAGCACAATACCGCTTGCGTCATTTTTCGGGTTGTATTTAAGGTCAAGAATTTCGGCTTCAAGCAGCAACTTCTCTATCAATTCGTCCAGCCCTTGTCCGGAGATGGCCGAAGTCTCAACAACCTGAGTGCTGCCGCCCCACTCTTCCGGCGACAATTCGAGCGTAGCAAGTTGCTGCTTCACCTTTAAAACATTGGCGCCGGGTTTGTCAACCTTGTTAATAGCCACCAATATTGGAACATTTGCCGCTTTCGCGTGATCAAGAGCCTCCTCTGTCTGCGGCATAACACCGTCGTCCGCCGCGACCACAAGCACAACAACATCAGTCACATCAGCCCCGCGAGCCCTCATCGCCGTAAAAGCCTCATGCCCCGGAGTGTCAAGAAATATTACGCGTTTGCCGTTTGCCTCAACGTAATACGCGCCCATGTGCTGAGTGATACCGCCGGCTTCCCCGGTGGCCACATTTGTCTTTCTAATACTGTCAAGGAGCGAAGTTTTTCCATGGTCTACATGACCAAGGAACGCCACGATCGGAGTTCGCTCAACCATATCCTCCGCTTTGCCGGCCTGCTTTTGCGCAATAAAATCTTCCTCAACAGAGCTGGCCTCTTTAATTTCTATCTCAAACCCATAATCAATCCCCAACATCTCCACAATATCTCTATCAACGTTTTGGTTTACAGTCGCGCGGATGCTGTTTTCCAACAATAATTTAGCTATAATTTCATTAACCTTTACACCTAATTTATTGCTTAAATCCTTGACGGAAATAGGCAGCACAATCTGAATATCCTTTGATCGCTCAATTACCGGCTGTTTTTCAGGCTTGCGTTCCCTTTGTTGAAATCTATTGTACCCGCGGCGCCCCCCTTGCGAGAAGCCCCTGCCGCCGCCTTTCTTTCCTTTATCCTTGGTAAAACCGCCGCCTCCCGACCCAGTTCCGCCGCCGCCCGATACAGTTCCAGTTCCAGTTCCGCCGGCTCCGCCTCCAGCGCGTGGCGGCTGCTGTTTATTAAATCTGGTTGGCCCGCCTCTGTTTGGTTGTATTTTTATAAACCGTTTTACATTTCCAGATTGAGGTTGAGTTTTTTGTCCATCGTTACTTTTGCCTTTATTGTCAAATTGCCTTCCGCCTACATTCGGACCGCTGGGCCTTCCTTCCGCTTTTACAGGAGCTGCGGGTCTGGTATGCGCGGGTTTAGTTCCAACTGCCGCAGCAGGTTTCGCTTGCGCGGGTTTCGTTTCAACTGCCGCCACAGGTTTAGCTTGCGCGGGTTTAGTTTCAACTGCCGCAGCAGGTTTCGCTTGTGCTGGTTTCGTCTCAACTGCCGCAGCAGGTTTCACTTGCGCGGGTTTCGTTTCAACTGCCGCAGCAGGGCTTTTAAAAAGTTGCCTTAAAACTTCCACCTGATCATCTTCTAGGGTATTTGCATGGTGATGGACCTTGTCAAATCCCTTTTCCTGGCACTTTTTAATTATTTCAGAGCTTTTAATGCCCAGCTCTTTAGCAAATATGCTTATTCTCATTTTTCCCATTTCAACAACCTTTTGCCTTAATTGTTATTATCCCCGGCTTCCTGCTCAGCCAATTCCCCTTCAGTCCCTTCATTATCTTCCGCGTTAATTTCCACGGTTTCCTCAACACCCGCTTCAGGTTCCGCGTCTTGAACAACATCGTTAACTTCCGCGCTTTGTTCCACTTCTTCAACGCTATCCCCCGCGCTGATTTGCGGCTCAACCCTTTCAGGTTCCGCATCTTGTTCTTCTTGTTCTTCCACTGATTCTTCAGGTTCATCCCTGGATTCTTCAGTAATCTCTCCATGAACAACCTCTTCAGCCGACTGCGCCTGTTCCTCGTTCGGCTCTTCCACGGCCACATTTTGCGTCTCAGGTTCCGAGTTTTGCGAATTTCCAGCGCTTACGGAAGGCGCTAAGGATTGCCGTCTTCCTTCCTTGTTGTCTTCATCAATGCCGCCCTCTCCTCCGCTTTGCTCAAATTGCGACTCGGTTATAATGTCCAGATTCCAGTCAGTCAACACCGAGGCCAAACGAACGTTCTGCCCCCTTTTGCCGATAGCCAGCGAAAATTGCTCGTCAGGCACAATAACTGAAGCCGACCTGTTATCAGCCGACAACACAATGCCGGATACTCCTGCGGGTTTTAAAGCGTTAGGCAACAACTCCTCAGGCTCATCGCTCCACTTTACAATATCAATCTTCTCTCCGTTAAGCTCATCCACAACGCTCTTAATACGCACGCCCCTAACACCCACGCACGCCCCTACACAATCGACATTTTCGTCCGACGAAGCAACAGCTATCTTTGTCCTGTGCCCTGATTCGCGCGCAATGCCTTTTATCTCAATAACCTGTTCCGATATTTCAGGGACTTCAAGCTCAAACAAACACCTGACAAAATCTTTGTGAGTTCGCGATAAAATTACCCTGGCTTTGCTTGACACCTTTTTAACGTCTACTATTAAAGCCCTTACCCTTTCGCCCACGCGGTAATATTCGCCGAAAATCTGGGCCGACTTCCTTAACAACCCCTCTGCCTTGCCCAAATCAACACACATGTTAGGCCCTTCAAACCTGCGAACAACGCCGCTTATTATCGTGCCCTTCCTATCCATGAAATCATTAAAAATAGTGTCACACTCCGCTTCCCTCACTTTTTGAATAATCACCTGCTTCGCGGTTTGCGCCGTTATCCTGCCCAGTTCACCTGGATCAATTGGAAAACCGCCGCCCTCAACCGTTATATCGCCCGTTTTCCTGTCTATATTAACGCAAATATCATCCTGCGTTCTGTAATGTTTCCTGGCAGCGGAGATCAAAGCGGCCTCAATTCCTGAAAAAACGGCCTCCTTGTCAATATTCTTGTCCCTGTGCAGACTATCAACTAATCGTAATATAGCTTCGCTATCCATTTAATAAGGTTCCTAAGAAGCCGCAACTTCGAATAAAACTGTTAAAACCACATTAAAAGACATGAATTTTTCATTACATACTGTAACTCTCACTGAATCTTTAATGTAATCAATTTTTGCATATTATGCAATAATGTAAACAATCATAAAACAGCTTGCGCAACGCGCCAATTTGCGCTACCCGCAAGCCATATGCGCCGGTTGCTAAATAAATCGCAACCAAACAAACTTTAAACAACATAGGCAAACAGCCGTCAGGGGCGCGCAAAACGATTATTCTAACACAATTACGCTGCCTGTCAAGCGATTTATAACCCATTCCAACCCTTTAAAATAAGGCAATTTGCTTTAAAAAAAAAAGGCCGAATCAGCGCCAAAACGGGAAATAACCGTTTTCGCCAATTCGGCCTTCAATTAACTTCTCCAGCCTTATTTCTAATAATCGAAAGATTGTATCATCTATTAAACCTTTGCGCAAGTTAAAAGCTTGTTTTACGGCCTGAAAAAGATAAAAACGCCCACAAATAGCGTAATAATAGCCCAATCCCGGCCTACTAGATTAGCATCTAAATGGGCATGCTTAAGTGAAACTACAGAGTATAAAGACTAATCACGATTCTTAAAGACTTTTACACTCATAATGTTCTCTTTTACTATAGTGAATATCTGAGGTTAATTCCCTTTTGCCCTTCCTCATCCGCCATCCGTTAGAAATGCTTTTGCTTTTTTCGTGTTTTTTGTGTCTTTCCGACTTTGCGGCATAAATTGCTTTTGCTTTTTTATATTAGCGCAGATTAGTGAAAATATTGAATTATAGCGCCAATAATTATAAAAACAATTTTTACTTCATTGCAAATGTATTAACTGTACAGAATTAAAAACTGCTTCTATTTGCCTAAAATGCTTATTGCAGAATATCCCGGCAGAATGTCTAATTATTTAGATGGAAGATTATTCCCCATTACCGAAACTATCTTTTCGGCTAACTGGGCGTTTAAAGAATGGCTCGCTTTATGGGCCTTAAAAAAGCCCTTTACAGGTTTTCCTATAATGTGAAGATCGCCTATTAAATCAAGTATTTTGTGCCTTACGGCTTCATCGTTAAACTGAGGTTCATTTATATAACTTTTGCCGTCAAAGTCAACGGCTAATGAATTTTTCAATGATGAGCCGAACGCCAAACCTCGTTTTTGCATTTCAGGCAGGTATTTTATGAACCCAAAAGTTCTGGCTTTAGCGATCTCTTTTGCATAATCATCATTGCCCTGCTCAAATGCGAAAACTTGTTTCCCTATAACCGAACCTGTGAAATCAATGGAAAATTCGATCTTAAAACCGTCATAAGGCGTTGCCTCTATATACGCGCCGTCATTATCTTCAACTCGTATCGTATCTTTTATTGAAAAAGGTTCAGGGATTTGATTATCAGGACAATTAAAATCTCTCATTAAGTTATAAAACTCTAAAGCTGAACCGTCCAGTATTGGAACCTCATCACTATCTATCTCAAAATGCGCGTCATAAATGCCTAACGCCCATAAAGCTGAAAATAGATGCTCGGTGGTACAAACAATTGCATAGCCAACAGCAAGGCATGTATTTAAAACTAACCCATCAACCGATTTTAAATTCTCAGGGCGCGCTTTAATTGTTATATCGGGATGGTTAGTATTGATAAACGTAATACCGGAGCCTTTTTCTGCGTGAAAAATTCTTAGATTTACAGGCTCCCCATTATGCACGCCGATTCCGCGGATTTCTTTATAAAGTTTGTTCATTTAATGCCTTTATTAAAGTAGCCCCTAAATTGAACGATTCTAAAATTCATATAAATAGTGGCACAGGCATCCAGCCGGCGTTTCAATTGATCACAGGCTGGATGCCTGTGCCACTTATTTTTATGCAAGATTATAACAATTGATTCAGGTTGTTTGCCAGTGGAAATGTTTAGAGCGGAGAGCGGAGGGTTAAAAAAGCGAATGTCGAATTTTGAAGTAAAAGCGGAGAGCAAAATCAGTTGACGGTTGGTAATTGGCTTGAGCTTAAAAAAAGGCTGTAAACTGGAGTTACCAAGGCAATTGCGTTCCAAAATCGGAGTTTTGGAACGAGTTGAATGAGCCTGATTGAAATGACTGTTAAAGCAACCCCGGCCCTATAACACTGTTTAAAGGATGTCTCTGTAAATTAGCGGCTAATTTCGTTAAGAGCCCGTAAAAAAATAACTTGGTCTTTTCTTTTCGAGCTCCAAACAACTACATAATTCATTTGACGAGTAAAAGATTAAAAGCAATAATAAACGACACATAGTGTCTTTATCATAAACTATATCCCATTTAGGGATTATTCTCACGAGGTCAGACAAGCGGTTCTGTGTTCATGTAGGCAGTTGAGAAAATGAAAACATCCAATTGATATGTATTTTTGTAAGGAGCGCTTGTTATGTTGCAAACTTTTGAAGCAATCTGGAGTTATGGAAAAATAATTCCACAAAAATCAATGAACTTTAAAGAAAATACCCATCTTAAAATAATTGTTCTTGATGATCAAAGTGAGACAAAAAAAGATTGGCGGGAGTTAAGGGGGAAATTTAAAGGTAAATTGAGCGCCGTGGATGATTTTAATAGAAATAAAAAAAATGAGAAAAGCTGGAATTATGAGCATTTATGTCTTTGATTCAAGCGCTTTAATAGCATTTTTCAATGATGAAGAAGGCGCCGATAACGTTGAAAAAATACTTTTGCAAAATAGCAACACCCCATCATGAGTTTGATTGCATTGATGAAGCCAAAGCTCTTAAATTTTCCTGGTTTCGTTAAACAGACTGGAAACTGGAGTTTTCGGGGCAATTTCGTTACAAAATCGGAGTTTTGGAACGAGCCGGAAAAGCAAAAGAGGGTTAAAGGCAAAGAGCGCCTGCTCGTAGTTGCGCAACTGACAAGTGTGCGCCATCCAGCATCCAGCATCCAGCATCCAGCATCCAGCATCCAGCATCCAGCATCCAGCATCCAGCATCCAGCATCCAGCATCCAGCATCCAGCATCCAGAAACTAGAAAACCACCCGGTTTCGACCACCTTCTTTGGCTTCGTAGAGTTTTTTATCGGCGACAGTCACCATTTTTTCCATGGTGTCCATCTTTTCAAGGCAGGCGCCTATGCTTACAGTGCAGTTGATCGTTTGATTGTTGTAGGCGATATCGGTGTCCTGTATTTTCAGGCGCACTTGGTCAAAAATGTTAAAAACGCTCTCAATCTTTGTGTTTGTGACTGCAACGCAGAACTCTTCACCGCCGAACCGGGCGACAATATCCGTCTTTCTAAATGACTCTTTTAGCAAGTCCGATATTTTTCTTAGGGCCACATCGCCCATATCATGGCCGTATGTATCGTTGATCTTTTTAAAATGGTCGATGTCAATCATTGCCACAACAAGGTCCATTTTGTTTCTATCTGAGCTGTCTAACAGTATTTTGCCGATTCTAAAGAAGTGGCGGCGGTTGTAAAGGTTTGTGAGGAAATCGGTTTCAGCAAGTGTTTTCAGGCCGTCAACATGTTCAATAATGTCGAGATTTTGGTTTACTCTGCAATAAAACTGTTCGCTTAGAAACGGCTTGGTTATAAAGTCGTTGGCGCCGTTTTTGATAAAGCGCACGGATAGTTTGTTGCTTTCAGACGAGGATATGCCTATGATTGCGACCGTCTCGGGGTCGTAATGTTTGCGCACTTGTTTGGTCAACTCAAACCCGTCCATCACCGGCATGTGGTAGTCGGTGATAATCATTTTTATATCAGGCTGCTCAGCTAAAAAATCAAGGGCTTCCCGGCCGTTGCCGGCTTCAATCAGTATAAATTTTTGAGATTCAAGGAGGTTAATGACATGTTTACGGGCCATGCGTGAATCGTCAACAACCATAATCTTTGTGTCGAGATTCTTATAAAAACGTTTGATTCGTTTTGACACATAGCCCAAGCTATGCGCCCCCTCTTTGACAACATAATCGACAATTTTGCGCGTCCAGATAAACTCCTGCAATTCGTCGGTGAATGTGGCGGTAAGTACTATGGCGGGGATTTTATGCTCATTTACAAGGTCTATAATCTCGCCGTCGGGCGCATCAGGCAGATTGAGGTCAAGAACGGCGACAAGGAATTCATCAGCCGGGTTATCTTTTAATATAGCTTCCGTCTCGGCAAGTGAGTATGCTGAACAGATATCGATATCTTTAAAATCAATTTTAAGCGACCTCTTTATCGCCATCATATACGCTTTGCTGTCTTCAACAACGAGTACTTTTATCAAAAATGGTCTCCTATTTTGCGCAAAGCGCATAGAGCAAAGCGCGAAGCGAAAAAAACATTATCGCTACGCGCCATGCGCTTCGCGCTTTGCGCTCTATAGTAGAGCGCAGTTTTCAACTCCGGCTTTTTCGCAATGTTTAGGTATGTCTTCAATCGGCACCGGGAAGCTTACATCGTCAGGCAACGGCTCGATATATTTCTCTCTGTATCTTGGATGTTGCATGCGGCATGACTGGAACCGTTTATTGAAGTCCGGATGAGAGACCATCTTTTGCCAGATAGCCTGTATAGGCATGTCTCTGACGTTGCCGAATTTAATTGGGTTAAAATCGCACGGATTTATATCGCCGTACGCTGTCATGTAAAACTGTGAATGTGCGCCGTAACAGCCAGAGCCTTCGGCGGAATTTATCTGCGACATGGCGTTTACGCCCATTGGGCTGTCGCTTTCATGGAACTTCTTGGCCAGGGCAATAAGGTCTTTCCTATCCTGAGGCTTAAGGATTTTAGAGGCGTCTTTCAAAAATTTGCCGGATGGTATGCAATCAAATATTGTGACTTCGGAGAAGCCTTCATCCTGCGCAATTTGCAACAACTTTTCAACCATGCCGGATTTAAGGCCTTCGCTTGTGGCGTAAGTTGATATGCCGGTTAGTATGCCGGCATCCCTTGCGCGCCTAGCGCCTTCAAACGCCTTTTCATAACAACCGGGCACGCCTCTGAAACTGTTATGCAACGATGCGTCGCTACTATCAATTGATATGTTTAATGTGGCGAGTCCGGCTTTTGCCAACTCATTCACATTATCCTGCGTCAACAAGAGGCCGTTTGTAAATATCATGGCTATGGCCTTTGATTTATCAACATGATCGATAAGCTCAAACAGCTCTTTCCTCAACAACGGCTCGCCGCCGACATATATAATAAGTGTGGCGCCAAGGTCTAAGGCGCCGTCAACCACGGTCTTAATCTCATCAACCGACAATTCATCGCGGTCCCTGTCTTTAAATGGATCAGCGCTGCAATGTATGCATTTGCATTGACATTCATGTGTTATGGCAAGATTGGCCGTTACGGGAAAGGCCTGTTTCAACAAGGTCATTTTAAGCTTGCGCATTAAAAACCGCATGCTGGCGTCTGTAGGAAATGGAGGGTTAAACAAATTATACACGTTTGCTCCGTTTACCTTTGCGATAACCTTAAGAGAATTAAGTGTCTGAAAAAACTGCGCAACCTGAGGCTGAACCAATTCGGCCAAAATACCTTTAGCCTCTCCAACTATCTTTCCGTCGTTCTCAACTTCAGCGTTAATGTGAAGAAAATCAAATTCAGGCATAATACTATCCCCCCTATTTTATATCTATATTGCTCGTTAAATTATGCTATATAATGAGTTTTATGCGTTGCAAAGTAAGGCATTGTCTCAAATAAACTCAAAACACGCCGAAAAATCATAAAAAATATTACTAACAATGTACTCCATTTATTGTCGCGCAGTCAACAACTCTTTTGAGATAAAAAACAGGGGTTACATTTTTTGCAAATTTGCCTGTATCTCATTGAGAATGCACTCAGCAGCTTCAATGGCATTAAGCCCGTCTTCAGCCAGGACAACCTGTTTTTCATTGTTAAGTACGCAGTTAACAAACGACTCAATCTCCTTGCGCAACGGCTCGTCGGCGGAATCCATCCTGATATGCTCTCTCTGAAGCAGATCGCCAAAACTATAATTGCTCAAATCAGCCAGTGTTGAGACCTTGTTCGTGTCTATATCAAGGGATTTAACGTCAAGTTTAGGAGATTTTTTGCAAATAAGGGCGTCGCGTTTCTGGAAATCGAGCGATATGTAAAGATCCTCTGAAAAGAGCCGCATCTTTCTCATGCTTTTAATGGAAACCCTGCTCGCAGTAACATTTGCAACGGCGTTGTTTTCAAAGACTATTCGGGCGTTGGCAATATCCTCCTTGCCGGATATGACGTTAATGCCTACGGCGTCTATCTTTTTAATTTTTGAATTTGAAAGTTTTAGTATGAGGTCTATATCGTGTATCATCACGTCCAGAACAACGCCGATATCCTCGGACCTAAAAGTGTATGGGCTTAACCGGTGGCATTCAATAAATTTAGGAGTTATCTGATATTTCTCAAGGGCAACCAGAGCAGGGTTGAACCGCTCAATATAGCCGGGTTGAAGGATAAGGTTTTTCTCGTTGCTTATCTTTATAAGCTCCTTTGCCTCTTCAACAGTGCCGGTCATGGGTTTTTCAACTAAAATATGCGTTCCGCTCTCTAAAAAATCCTTGGCGACTTTAAAATGCGATTTTGTGGGAACTACAATATTAACTGCGTCAACCTTCCCTATAAGGCTTTTATAATCCTCATAATATTGCGTTTCGCATGACTTAGCGACAGCAAGGCCCTGTTCCTGGTTTACATCAACTACGCCTATAAGATCAACTTCAGGAATAGCGGCGCAAAGCCTGGCGTGCTGTTTGCCAAGATGTCCTACTCCAATAACGGCTACTTTTAATTTTTTCATAATATTCAATCAGGTTTGTGTTATATATTCGTCTCTATTCCGCGTGATTTACACACTCCGTCCGCCAGGCGGCCACCCCTCTTTTTAGAGGGGATATTAAATCGGATTTATTTCCACAAAGTCCCCTCTATTAAGAGGGGATTTAGGGGGGTGTATACTAAACACGGGATCACGTTGAATAGTTGCATACGCTTGGTCACTAATGCTTATGCCTTGTTATTTCTTTCGCAACGATTCTCTGAATCTTCCGTTTTTTCCGCTTTCCCTATTACGCAAGAATTGAACAAGCGTCTTAACTTCAGGTATAAAATCTTTGTCTTTCTCAATCTCTTCAAGTTCTTTGTTCAGGTTTAAAACATCTTGCCTAAAAATGCGTTTATATGTTTT
Organism: Candidatus Anammoxibacter sp.; assembly: GCA_021777105.1. Taxonomy (GTDB): domain Bacteria; phylum Planctomycetota; class Brocadiia; order Brocadiales; family Anammoxibacteraceae; genus Anammoxibacter_B. The sequence continues at coordinate 49,728 of JAIQZQ010000121.1, read as the reverse complement.
GCGCATTATATTAATAGTCTCTTTTGAGAAACCGCCCCTTTCAAGGCCTATAATATTGACCTGTCTTACCTTGGAAGGGTTGCCTTCGACTATCATGTACGGCGGCACATCCTGCACGACTCTGGTAAGCCCGCCTATGTATGAATATTGACCTATTGTGACAAACGGCTGCACGCCGACAAGGCCCATTAAGTTTGAAAATTTCTCAACTTTTATATGTCCGCCCAGTAAGACGGAATTTGCTATGATCACATTATCTTCAACTATGCAATCATGTCCGATATGGGAGCACGCCATAAACAGATTGTTGTTTCCCACAATGGTTTCGCAGCTGTCTTTTTTTGTGCCTCGGCTTATAGTCACACATTCTCTTATTATATTGTTATCGCCAACTTTAAGAGTGGTAATCTCGCCTTTAAACGATATATCCTGCGGATCAGGTCCGACTACGGCGCCGGGGTAAATCGTGTTGCCGGAGCCTAAGGTCGTATTATCGCCGATAGTGACGTTATTGCGCAAAACAGTTCCGTCGCCGATTACCGTATTTTCGCCTACAAATGAAAACGGGCCAATGACAACGTCTTTGCCTAATTCCGCTTTTTTGTGCACATGGGCAAGTTTATGTATATTCATAGCAACTGGTCGGCGGATTTTTAATAAATCGAACTAAATGACTCCATCATGTTCAAATGCCTGCGCGCATCATGCCCATTTAGAAAAGATGTCTAAAAATTCGTTAATTATTTGAGGGACGCGCTAAATCGGCAAGTCTTTTAGCCATCCTGATATTTAAAAAATGCCCCGATCTGACCGCAATAATATGCCCGCGCAATGCAAGGTTAGACAAATAAAGGTCGCCAAGGAGATCAAGCATTTTATGCCTGACGCACTCGTTTGAAAACCTGAGTTTTGCGGGCGTCACAGATATGGGCTTTGTTATTTGGCCGTTTTTATGGAGTATAAAAGTATTTTCATCGGTTACGCCGGAGCCAAGTCCGAGTTGTTTAAACATATCTATATTCGAGTCAAGGCCAAACGTCCTTGCCGGGGCCAGCTGTTCACGAAAATCATCGCCGGTAATTGTGACGGAATAGTTTTCGCTAAGATAGTGTCCGCCGTAATCCAGGGTGTATGTGAGCTTTAAAGCATCGCCGTCATCGTCATTAGGCTCGGCAAAAATAGAAGCGGAGCCGTCGCTGACAACGATTTTTTCATTAATTGTAAAGACATCCTTTTCCGCGTCCTGCTTTTCAATGCCAACGGCCATTATAATCTCTACATATTTAAGGGAGCTTCCGTCTATGATAGGCATCTCCCTATTGTCGATCTCTATATCCAGATTGTCAATGCCCAGCCCGGACAAGCATGACATCATATGCTCAACACATTCAACTTCAACGTCGTTCTCTTTTAAAAAAACTCTCATTGTATCGTTCGCAACAGAGTCTATATTGGCTTTTATGCGCGGTTTGCCGGGCAAGTCAACGCGAACAAACCTGATGCCTGCGTTAACCGGCGCAGGCTTAAGGCGCAATGTGACAGGATTTCCAGTGAAAAGACCTCTGCCTGAGATCTCAACGGCGTCTTTAATTGTGTGCTGATACAAATCCATTCCCGCAATGAGCCCGAAAAAAAACAATTCCTCATTTTTCCTGAGCCCTATAAAACAAAACTGCTCAAAATCTCGCAAGATTTTGAGCAGGACTTAGTTTAACTCTATAATTTTACCGCCGTAAACATAACGGCAACAATCGCGCTATTTATTCTTGTCGGCGTAATATTTTTCGTTGACGTTTTTTGTGATTTGATTAGTAATATCTACTGATTTTGAATAGTAAAGCACAGTCTTTATCCCTATTTTAAACTGCAAGTCGGATATTTCCTTGCTCTTTAATTCAGGCTCTTCATTTTTCAAAATAACGTCAAAGCTATTCTCTTTGCCAAACCTCTCAACTTCTTTGGTAACGTCAAGATAGATAGTCTCAAAACACTCTTTATATTTTTTTAAGAGATTTTGCTCAGCAAATTTCGCGAAGACCTCCAAATCAATGGTCAACTTTTCCGCGGATTCTTCCTTCTTGCCCCTGCTTGCGCTGCCCATATCAAGCAAAGCTATCTCTTCGCCATATTTAATAATGACTTTTCTCTTCTCGTCTATCAGGGCTTCGTACCGTTTTTCAAGGTTTTTCAGATCCTTATCAAACGCCTTTCGTTTTACGTAATCTTCAAACACCCGGCTGATGTCAACAACCCCAACCTTTAAAGACGCTTCGCAAGCCCTGTTGTTGGAAAAGGCAATAGGCGCGGCAAAAAAAAGAGCTAAAATTATAACTTTTATTTTATATTTCATATCAGATTAAATCTTTGTTTAAATGTTGGCAAATTGAGCGTTTTAAAGCCAGGCGGCAAGTAATATCAACCACCCTGGCCCATGTTAAAGCTAAACCGTTGTATTTCGTCGTCATCCTGTTGAACGACAGGGAAACCCCAGTCAAGCGCAATTGTTGCGCGGCCAAGGATGGGCACGCTTATTCTTACGCCAAACCCGGCTGAAGCCCTGAAATTATCCAAATTTATATCGGCAATATCCTTGTCGGCTTTGCCTGCGTCAAAAAACGCTACGCCTCTAAGAAACTTTTTAACAACAGGGAAATTATATTCCAATGAAGCCAACATCAGCACATTGCCGCCTATCTGCTGGTTGTCTTCAACCGGAGAGGCTCCTCTAAACTTAAAACCCCTTATAGAGCCTGAACCGCCGGCAAAGAAACGCTCAAATATCGGCACGTCTGCGCCGGACGTTGTTTCAACAAGACCTAATGTGCCTGACATAGTCAAAGTATGCTTCCCTTTTTTAGCCGAATTGTAAACAGTCTGAAACTTCTTGAGGCTTAAAACGTATTTGACAATCTCAACATCCAACCCGGCGACTTCAAGCGACGTCTCGGCTATATAGCCTCTGGATGGAAGGAACGGGTTGTCGCGGGTATTTATTGACGCCTTGAGCTCGGCGCCTAACTTTGAATGGTCGCCTTCGACGTCAAAAACGTCTTCCGGCGCGTCGGCTCTGGACAGCTCCGTATCATCAAGGTCCTCGTCAACATCGTTAATGGTAATAACCTCAAAACTTGGCGTTAGCCCAACAAAAAGGCTGCGGTTGTAACGTTTGCCAAGATTTATTTTAGCCCCTTTTCGTTTTTCGTCGTAATCCTCGCGTTTGCGGCTAAAACTAAAAAGGCTAAACCCGGCGCTGTAATTGCTGTCATAAACCGCGGGATTAAACACTGAAAGGCTGGCTTCCTGGCGTTTAAGGCCGGGCGCAACCCTGATGCTGAACACATGGCCGGCGCCGCGAAATGCGTTGCCCGCCAACAAATCGTTTAAATCCTTTGGAAGATCAAGTATGTCAAAGTTGCGGTCAGTGTATGAAATATCGCCAAATATGCCGACGTTGGCGCCAAATCCGCCGCCAAAACGCAACATGCCGCTTCGCCCCTCTTTAACGTCAATCAAGACGTTTTGTGTATTCGGCTTTGATCCCGGCTCAAAATTTAAATCAACAGGATTGCCGGACTCGTTATCGAAATATCCGGTGTTCATCAAATTCTGTTGCGCTTCCTTAACTTTGGCTATATTCAGATAATCGCCCGGGTAAAATTCGAGTTGCCTTCGTATAACGTTGTCTTTGGTTTTGTCGTTGCCTGTAATCTTGATCTTTTCAATAAACACCCGCTCATTTTCCGTAATATTAAAATCGACGTTTATATCCGTTGAATCAGGGTCGAAATAATGCTCTTCATTGATGCGCACATTTGAAAAACCCTGTTCGCCATAGATCATTCTTAAGTCAAAGAGATCCTTCTCCAGCAGCTCAAGCAAAAATGGGCCACCGTCTACCAATTGAATACTGTTAAGTATCTCGTTGTCGGAAAATATTGTTTGCCCATTTATTGTAATGTGGTCTACAAAATACCGCTCTTCCTCATTAACAACCACGGTTATATACATTAGAGATTTATCAGGGCTGTAATCAATTTGAGAGCCAACTTCCGCGTCAAGCCACCCCTTGGCCCTGTAATACTCCCTTAACCGCTCAATGTCATCCTCAAATTCCTCTTTCTCAAAAAGCCCGCCGAATAATAATTTTGGAAACCGTTTAGGCTTGGTTTTCATATACTTGAGCAGTATTTTATCTTCAATTGATTCGTTGCCTTTAAAACCGATTTTGGCAACCCTGACCTTGGGACCTTCGTCAATATGGTAAACAATTTCAACTCCGCCCCGAACAGGCCTTTGCTCTGCCGACACTTTGGCAAAAAGGAATCCTTTTTCATGATAAAAGTCCCTTATCTTGTCCTCATCCAACTTGAGCATGTAGAGTTTTAAATCATCATTCTCAAGCAAATCCACCTTTTCTTTTAATTTCTTCGCTTTAATCTTATTGCAGCCGATAAACGTAAGGTTTCTGACAACCGGCCTTTCAAGCACTATAAATCCAACTTTAATGCCGCCTTCAAACTGATCAAGCTCAACTTCAATTTCATTAAAGAAACCAAGGGACCAAATAGCGTCGACATCTTTGCTAATCGTCTCGGAAGAGTAAATATCGCCGACTTTTGTGACAATGGTGCTTTTAATAGCCGCGGCGCTAATCCTTTCATTGCCGGTGATATCTATCTTTTTAATAATCTTATATCTATCTACATTTTGCCCAAAAGCGGCAACGCCCCCGCATAAAAAAAACATAAAACAAACAACAAACTGAATAGGGACCTTATATTTATAAACCATATAGGGAATAGCGCTGAGCTCTTACAATATCCGCGCTTTTACAAAGCTCAAAATATAAATTACATTGTTTCTTCATCATTAAAACTTAAAGATGAAAGGTTTTCAAAACGCATATACTGCGACAAAAAAGTTAAATTAACCGACCCTGTCGGGCCGTTTCTTTGTTTTGCAATGATAACTTCCGCCTCGCCTGTCTTTTTTTCAGCGTCGTAATAGTCCTCTCGATGCAAAAGCATAATGACATCTGCGTCCTGTTCAATTGAGCCTGATTCCCTCAAATCAGACATCCTTGGTTTGTGCCCTTCCCTTGATTCAACCGACCGATTAAGCTGCGACACCGTTATAACCGGCACTTCAAGCTCGCGGGCCAAAGACTTTAAACCGCGAGAAATAACTGATATTTCCTGCTGCCTGCTTTCCAAGCCGGTAGATTCCAGCAGTTGCAAATAATCCACAACTATAAGTTGTATATCATTTTGGGCTTTTAACCTTCTGGCCTTTGCCCTTAATTCCAAAATGCTTAGCCCCGGAGTATCGTCAATAAAAATAGGAGCGTTTGACAATGTCCCCATAGCCATGGTAAGTTTTCCCCAATCTTCATCACGCAACTGGCCGCGGCGCATTTTATAAGCGTCAATCTTCGCGTGCGAGCATAGCATATTTTGCGCTATTTGTTGGGCAGACATTTCCAACGAAAACAAAACAGCCGGCTTCTTCCCAACAACACCCACATTCTCAAGCACATTCAAGGCAAAACTAGTCTTGCCCATACTTGGCCTTGCCGCCACGATTATAAGCTCCGACGGCTGCAATCCGCACAATGTGTCGTCAAGGTCGTAATACCCGGTCGGCACGCCGGTGAGCCTGTCTTTCCTGTCATGCAAGTCATCAATGCGGTCAAACGTCTCTTTTAAAAGGTCGTACAATCTGTTTGACTGGGCGGAATACTTTTTCTGCGTTATTTCAAAAATAGAGCGCTCGGATTTATCTAGTAGGTCATCAGAATCAATTGAGTCTTCATACGCGTCTTTCTGGATCTTCATTGCGGTTTCAATGAGGCTTCGTTTTATCCCTTTTTCCCTGACTATCTTCGCGTAATATTCAACATTGGCGGCCATAGGCACCGACTCTTCTATCTCCATTAGATATTCGATGCCGCCCACCTCTTTTAATAACGACTTTTTTTCCAGATCCTCCTTTAAAATAACCAAATCAACAGCGTTGCCCTGGTCGTACAAATCAACAATAGTTTGAAACAGCGCTCTATGCGCGTTTTTATAGAAACTATTTTTGTCTATAATTTGAATAACGACGTTAATCACATCGTTTTCAAGCAACATAGCGCCTAAAACGCTCATTTCCGCGTCTTCGCTAACCGGCGGAGTGCGCTCTATTGTCATGGTTTGGTTCATTTTTCAGCTTCCGCGGCGTTTTCAACTTCAGCGCCGCCTTTTTCGTTCTCTTTTACAACCCACAACTTAATATTGGTTTTGATTTCGCCGCTTATTGCAATTGTTATATTATACACATCGCATTGTTTAATCGGCTCGTCAAGGACAATCATATCCTCTTCAATATTAAAACCTTCATTTTTCAGGGATTCTGAAATAAGTTGTGTCGTGACCGAGCCAAACAACTTGCCCTCTTCATTGGCTTTGGCGGTAATGGTGCAAGAGAAATCCTTCATGTCGTTTGCCAACTTCATCAGATTAACATTTTCTTCTCTCTTGCGGGCGTCATCCTTCTTTTTCTCAATCTCTATTTGACGCAATCCGCCCGGCGTGACAGGCACGGCCAGCCCTTTGGGCAGTAAAAAGTTTCGCCCGTATCCATTGGCAACCTTTACAACGCTGCCGATCTTCCCCAGTTTATCTACATTTTTTTTTAACAACAGTTTCATTTTTCTCTCCTATACGCTTATTGAATCAACAAATTCTCAAAATAACAATCCGTATTTTCAGAATCAACAAATCACGGCAAGTTTATAATTTGTTGATTTTAAATATCTTTTATTTTAGGTTACCGGCGGAATTGAAAATAAAGGCATGCCTGTTTCTTGAAAATGATATGAAGTATAAAGATTTGCATTAATATCGAAAATCCGAATGCTCGCCGGCATTATAAAACCGGCGGCAATTTACACAAACGGCATAAGAGCAATAAACCTTGCCCTCTTCACGGCAATCTTTGCTCTGCGTTGATGTTTCCCGCAATTTCCAGACCGTTTCCTGGAAAACAACTTGCCCTGACTGTTTGTCAACTTCTGCAATAGCTGTGTGTCTTTATAATCTATATACAGTATTTTATCTTTACAAAATCTGCACTTTTTTGGCTCGCTAAATTTGTTTCTATTATTTCTAGGAGCAAATTTCTTCTTTCTCTTAATCATATTTGAATCTTCCTTCTGCGTTAAATAAATTAAAAATCAAAAACCTTTTAATCCGTTCAATATATATTTATCCCATTCGGGGGTTATTCTCACTAAAGCAGGCAACAGCTCAGCGTTTATTTAAAAAGGAGCGTCATCCATATTGTTTTCGCCGTCGTTAAAACCGGTCTCGCTCCTGTTACTTTGTTGCGTGTCGTCGCGCGGCATACCGCCCTCATCCTTTTTTTGCCCGGCGCCCGCAAATTCAAAATTATCCGCAACCACAACCAGTTTGTTCCGTTTTTGTCCGTCTTGCCCCTCCCACTGTTCAAATCGCAATCTACCCTCTATATATATAGGCGAGCCTTTGCTGAAATATTCGCTAATAACCTCAGCTCTCCTTCCAAACATATTAACGTCAACAAAACATGTTTCCTTTTTTTGTTCGCCGTCCGTGGATTTAAACCTTCTATTTATTGCCATGCCGAACGCCACAATAGCGGTGCCGCTAGGTGTATATCTTAATTCAGGGTCTCTTGTAAGATTGCCCAACAGAAAAACTTTATTGAGATTTAGCATATCAAAAACTTTCCTATATTGTTATAAACGTATATTTTGCGCTACGCAGTCACTTCTTCCTCTTTGCTCTCAGCTTCGGCTTCCACTCCTTCATCAGGCTTGTCGCCGGAATCCGGTTCGCTAACCGGCGCCGCGTTCTCCGCAACTTCAGAGCCTTCTTCCGCTTTAGCATCCGTAACCGGAGCCTCATTTTCATTCTTGCCCTCTTCATCAAACGGAGGGGTTGATATCATGCTTAAATTGCCGTCATCCCTTAATATTAACAACCTTATAATTTTGTCGGACAACTCAAACTCTTTTCGCATCGCGCTAACAGCTATGTTCGGCGCGTCAAAACGAACAAGAATGTACGTGCCGTGGACATGTTCGCCGATCTTATAGGCAAGCTTCCTCTCGCCCCATTTTTGCGTCTCAATATTTTCAGAGTTATGCTTTGTCAGTATACCCTGAATATGTCCCACCAAATTATCCCAATCATTGTTTACAGTTGTATTGTCAACCAGAAACATGCCTTCATAACGATTCAAATTGCAACCCTCCCATTCTGCTGTTTATAAAATAATAAATTTACGCGGGCGCAACAACGCGCCGCGCCGGCGATTATTCTTTAGGCGCATCTTCTTTTTTGGCTGTAATAACCTCCGGTTCCGCCATGTCTTCGCCTTCAGCCGCCTCTTTTTCTTCCGCTACCACACTGACGGCGGCGACAATAGCATCCGGATTATTTGTAACCTTGACGCCGTCAGGCAGATCAAGCTCTTTAACTAAAATTGATTGCCCAACATCTATTTTAGCAACGCTAACTCTTATCTTTTCAGGTATTGACGTCACAACACACTCAACAGAGACCTCTTTAAGCGCATGATCCAGCACTCCATGGCTTTTCAGACCTACAGGAGTTCCAAACAATTCTATAGGAACCTGAAGGTTTACAGTTTCGGTCGCGTCGGTTCGCGCAAAATCAATATGCACGATTTCGTCTCCAAGATAATCGTATTGAATTTCCTTAACCAAAGCGGTTTCTTCATTATTATCCCACTTTAGGCTAACCATTCTGGCTTTGGCTTTTATGGCCCCCTGAAATTCATTTCTGCAAACCATCAAATTAATATTTCCCTGTTTGTGACCGTACAAAATCGACGGTATTTTGCCTGTATTGCGCAACCGTTTGACAGCGTTGCCGCCGACTACGTCTCGCAATGCAACAGGCAATGAATAAGTAGACATGAAGTTTATAACCTCCCCAAATAAATCGTACAAAAAAACAAATAAAAAACTTAACTTAAAACCAGCCTCAAAGCCCGCGCCCTATTTAGCGTCATTAAACATAGAGCTTATTGATTCGTTCAAATGAGTCCTTCTTATTGACTCGCCCAACAATTTGTCAATCGACAGAATTTTAATCTTATCGCCAAGAGATTTAGCATTCTCGGTTAAAGGTATAGTGTCGGTTACCGCAAACTCTTTAATAGGCGCGGTCTTAAACTTTTCAACAGCCGAGCCGCAAAGCAACGGATGGGTCGCGCCCACATAAATATCCTTAGCGCCTTTCTCTTTCAAAGTATTGGCCGCCTGCACAATAGAACCGCCGGTGGCGATCATATCATCTACAATAACCACGTTTTTATCCTTAACATCGCCGATAACAAAACCAACTTCCGTCTCAGCCGGCCCAACCCTGCGTTTGTCAACTATGGCTAATTTTATCTTTAACTTCTCGGAATAGTGCCTTGCGGTCTTTATGCCTCCGACATCCGGCGAAACAACCACAAGATCCGGTATGTTTAAACTCTCGTAATAATTTGAAATCACAGGAAACGACAGCAAATGGTCTACCGGTATGTCAAAAAAACCCTGTATCTGCGCGGCGTGCAAATCCATTGTAATTACGCGGTCCGCGCCGGCTTCAGTTATCAAATTTGAAACCAGTTTTGCGGTAATAGGCACCCTGCCTTCATCTTTCCTATCTTTTCTGGCATATCCAAAGTACGGGATAACCGCGGTTATCCTGGCGGAAGACGCCCTTCTAAAACAATCAATAAAAATAAGCAATTCCGTTAAATTTTCATTAACAGGAGGGCATGTTGGCTGTATTAAAAAAACGTCAGACCCCCTGACATCTTCATTAACCTTAATATTTATTTCGCCGTCCGGAAAACGTTCGGCGGTTGCGTCGCCAAGCGGCACATTTAAATAATCGCAAATTTTCACGGCAAGGTCTTTGTTTGCGTTGCCTGAAAATATTTTCAAACTATGCATCATTTCTATCGTTTTCTTTTTATCCATATTTTATTACCCGATCCCGCCTATCGCTTATCAATTTAACAATCAAACACAAAACAACAAAATATCAACTTATTATAAAAAAATCTGGCTACCCGGGGAGGGCTCGAACCTCCAATAAGAGAATCAAAATCTCTAGTGTTGCCATTACACTACCGGGTATACTTGTATATTTAGCTCAAAACAGCGCCCTTGTCAGCCGAAGAGACGCTTTTCGCATATTTGGCAAGGTATCCATCTTTGATTTTTGGCTCGGGAGCTTTCCATTTGGCAAGCCTGTCGGCAATTTCAGCATCAGACAAACTAACGCTTAACTTTCTATTCGGCACGTCTATGACTATTTCATCGCCGTCTTCCACTATTGCCAAAGGCCCTCCGTCCATCGCCTCCGGTGAAACATGCCCAATGCACGGGCCGCGCGTGCCGCCTGAAAAACGGCCATCTGTTATCAAAGCAACTGAATCGCCAAGCCCCATCCCCATTAACGCGGATGTCGGAGAAAGCATCTCTCTCATTCCCGGCCCGCCTTTTGGGCCCTCGTACTTTATAATCATTGCGGTCCCGGCCTTGATTTTCTTATCCATTATCTCTTTCATCGCAGCCTCTTCACTTTCAAACACACGGGCAGGGCCTTTAAAATTCATCATTTTTTCAGACAAAGCCGTTTGCTTTACTATGCCTCCATCAGGAGCGATGTTTCCTTTTAAAACAGCAATTCCACCTTCGCTGTGATAAGCTTTCTCTTTTGTTCTGATAACATCCTCATCAACAACCTCGGCGCGTTTCGCTATTTCTAAAATAGAAAGCCCGCTAACAGTCTCGCAATCATTAAGATCATCCTGAAAGCGCTTCATAACCGCAGGGATGCCTCCGGCAAAGTGCAAATCTTCCATAAAATGATCGCCTCCAGGCCTCAGATTAGTAATATGCGGAGCTCTTGAGCTAATTTCATCAAACGTTTCCATTTTAATTTCGAGCTTTGCCTCATGGGCAATTGCCGGGATGTGCAAACACGCGTTTGTCGAACCGCCCAACGCGGTGGAAACAAGAATAGCGTTGTCAAAATTTTCCTTTTTCATAAACCGGCTGGGTTTAATCTCGTTTATTGCCAACTCAACGGCTTTTTGCCCGCTTTGGTAGGCAATTCTGTCCCTTTCCGATGAAACAGCGGGCGCAGTTGCGCAATTTGGCAGGGTTAAACCAAGAGCCTCTGACACGCAAGCCATGGTATTGGCGGTGTACAAACCCTGGCATGAGCCCGGCCCGGGGCAAGCTTCCAATTCCAAACACTCAAGCTCCTTCTCCGATATTTCGTTATTCTCCCTCCGGCCTACGGCTTCAAAGGTGTCCCTGACAAAAGATAGCCTCCGCCCTCTATGATGCCCTGAAATCATTGGCCCGGCTGTAACAACAATGCCCGGTATATTTAACCTGACCAACCCCATGATCATACCGGGCGTAATTTTATCGCAATTAGTCAGCAACACCAAAGCGTCCAAACAGTGAGCAGTGGCAACGCACTCTATCGCGTCGGCAATTAAATCCCTTAACGGCAGTGAATAATGCATCCCTTTATGGCCCATGGCAATGCCGTCGCAAGTGCCCGGAACGCCAAAAATAAAGCTAACTCCGCCGCCTGAATATATCCCCTTCTCCACCGACGATTCAAGCCGCCTCATATGAACATGTCCCGGTATAAGGTCGGTAAAACTACTTGCTATGCCGATAAACGGCTTTTTTAAATCTTCTCTGCAAACTCCTGTTGCATGCAACAGGGCTCTGGCAGGCGCTCTTTCCACGCCTAACTTGATTGTTTCACTATTCATTTTTTTATGCTATACTATTGAACTTTAAAAACTTAGTTATGTGTTTAACTCCAGTCATGGCAACTACATGGGATGAAATGTTAGCATATATAAACACCCAAGTCAAGGGAATTCCACCCTATTTTGCCGACATATCAGCCGCATAACAACAAATTAACATTTTAATTAAAACAAGCTGCTTTTGCTCGACCACCAAATCACATAAAACATTCTACTGCAACTAGTTACGATCAATTTTCTATAAAACTTCATTCGGAGGAAACCAAATTGAAAATATTAGTCACCGGCGGCGCGGGCTTTATAGGCTCGCATGTAGTTGACGCCTTTCTTGAGGCCGGACATAACGTTGTTATTGTAGACAACCTCTCAACAGGAAAAAAAGAGAATATCAACCCAAAGGCCGTCTTCCACAAAGTAGACATACTCAATTTTAACGACCTTGACCAGGTTTTTGAGAAAGAGAAGCCCGACCTTGTTGATCATCACGCGGCGCAGGTCGACGTCCGAAAATCCATGCAAAACCCAATTCTGGACGCCGAGATTAACATGATAGGATCATTAAACCTGATAGAACTGTCTAAAAAGCATAAGGTTAAAGGATTTATATATATTTCAACCGGCGGCGCAATTTATGGCGAGCCAAAATACTTGCCTGTTGACGAAAACCATCAGATCGAACCTTTATCCCAATACGGTGTAAACAAACATACGGTTGAGCATTTCCTTTTTATCAATAAGCAACAGGGATTAAACTACATAGTCCTGAGATATCCGAATATTTACGGCCCAAGGCAAGATCCTTCCGGCGAAGCCGGCGTTGTCGCTATTTTTAGCACACAAATGCTTAAAGGCTCAAAATCAGTAATATTCGGCGACGGCTCAAAAACCAGAGATTATGTTTATGTTAAAGACGTGGCAAACGCTAATGTCCTTGCCTGCGACCACATAAATTCATGCGAAGCATTTAATCTTGGATGGGGCAAGGAAATAACCGATTTTGAAATTTACGACCAGATAAGAACCGCGCTAAATGTAACTGCGGAACCTGTTTATGACAAAAAACGGCTGGGGGAAGTTGACCGGATATGCCTAACGAGCCTGAAAGCGCAAAAAACGCTCGGTTGGCAGCCAAATGTAGAATTGAAAGAGGGGATAAAACTTGCAACGGAATATTACAAAACCAGGTTTTGCGTCTAAAAAAGACGCAAAACACCCGGTTTTTATCTTTTTGTCCATTGGAAACTGGCCCTTGCGCCCTTTTTACCATATTTTTTACGCTCTTTCATCCTGCTGTCGCGAGTCAAAAGGTCGGTGCTTCGCAAGGTTTCAACATAACTATCATCAGCTTTGTTCAAAGCTCTGGCAATGCCTAGCGAAACAGCCCCGGCTTGCCCGGAGATGCCGCCGCCGTTCACATTCGCCCAAACATCATACTTGGCCAATGTTTTTGTCGCTTTCAACGGCTCGCATGCAATAGCCCTATCTCTTTCTCTTACAAAATAAACATCAAATTCAGTAGAATTTAGAAAAATCCTTCCAGTGCCTTTTTTAATACGAACTCTGGCAATAGAGCTTTTTCTTCTTCCTGTTCCCCAAATATAAGGATTCTCAACCATATCTATTCACTTTTTAAAAAATTATTAAAATTATTATATTGTTAAAGGTTCAGGCTGTTGAGCATCATGCGGATGATCAGGCCCCTGATAAACCTTTAATTTCGTTAACATTTTTTGCGCCAATTTGTTTTTCGGCAACATTCTTCTAACAGCAAGCATAATAACCCGCTCAGCCGACTTTTTCATCATCCACTCAAATGGGCGCTCATTAAGACCGCCTATATATCCTGTATGAAAATAATACATCTTCTCTTTCATCTTTTTGCCGGTTAAACGTATTTTGTCAGCGTTGACAACAATAACAAAATCGCCGGTGTCAACATGAGGAGTATACTCCGGTTTGTGCTTGCCCATTAAGACAGTGGCTATTTTGACGGCCATTCTACCCAAAATCAGGTTATTTGCGTCAATTATATGCCAATTGTGCTTAACACTCTCTTTTTTCGCTATAAAAGTATTTGTGGTAATCATAAAAACCTATCCTTAATTCTCTGGAAATAATAAAACGCCAATATTATCAAAATATGGCAATGTTGTCAACTATAAGATTGCTGAAGGCCTGTTTTATTGCATTTTTCATCTTTTTCGCCTATTTTTTAATCTCTTTTATCAAATTTCAGCGATAATGAATTAATACAAAACCGTTTACCCAATGGTGGAGGCCCATCGTCAAACACATGCCCCAAATGCGCGTCGCACCTTCCGCATAAAACCTCAACCCTGACCATTCCATGACTATTATCCGCATGCAGCCTAACCGCGCCCTGAGACAGCTCATCCATAAAACTTGGCCAACCAGAGCCCGAATCATACTTTGTTTCAGAACCAAAAAGCTCATTGCCGCAACAAACGCACAAAAACACCCCTTTTTCCTTAAAATTATTATATTTGCCTGAAAATGGAGGCTCCGTCCCCTTTTTCCTGGCAACTTCAAATTGTTCAGCAGTAAGAACCTTTTTCCACTCCTCATCGCTTTTTGCCACTTTTTCATCCATCTTTAACCCCTTCCCATCTTTAATTAAATGACTCTTCTCACCCCCGGCATTCGCTTCACCTTTACAATTAGAGTAATTTGGCGCAAAACCGGCTGATATAAATAATTGCATTAAAAACAAAACCGCGACTAGTTTAAAAGCCTTTTTAATCACAAATAACACTCCTTATATATAGATGCGCATAAAATTAACATTCCCAGTCAACAAAAGTTATTTTTATATTTGAAAATCTATTATAAATTAACAAACTTGCCTAAACATTAAAAGCCTATTTTCCATGCATAAAGAAGAATTCCAGATCAGGCAAGCGGCTCAATATTCATTTATGCCAAAACGGGCCTAAAAAGACAAATCCCTCCTCCACTTTATTAGGAGTGATTATGGGATAGGGGGCGAATTTAAAATCTCTCAATTTAAGTTTCCACCTCGCTTCAAAACCCCAGTTAGGGAGCAAAACAATTCAAGAAGCCCCAGCTTCGCGTTCAACTGCAAACATAGATAATTGTTACACACCAAGCTGAGGCTTCTTGAATTGCCGGTTATAAATTTTTAGCCTGAAAATTGACCATATTTTTTAAAACAGCTTAAAAGATCGGCAAAAAATTTGCCGATTTTAGCCCCCTATACCTATTGCGATTGACGTAACACGTTTGACCGCAATATTTAGGATAATTTTGCTTTTTTCAAGAGAAATCAGGCTTTTCTATGCAATAAAGACTTATCCACAAAATAGAAACTGAAAGAATGTTTATAAAAAGTCCATTTATTGCGATTTTTTTAGCGTTTTATTGCCCTCCTACTCAAAGATCATTATCTCTTGCATTCAAGTTATCGCGGAGCAATAAGCTTTTGCCGATCATTTAAATGTATTTGATAATCATAATAGACAAATAAAAAAACATTCATATTTTTAATGTTTAAAATGTTATCCACAAATTATCCACCATTAAAAATTTTTACGCGGAAATTCGTAATGTTTCCTCCAACAAAAAAAGCGATTACATATTTCACGTATCTAGTTTAGAAAGCTCCAGTTGTAACGAAAATCCTAAAAGTATCCATATTTTTAACAGAAATAATTTTTAAGGCTTTTTATCACAAAAATATTTTTATCTATGGCAAGCAAAAAACAAATATTTTTCCAATCTAATTGCGGATAAACGGTTTACACCAATTTCTCTTTCCTTACTGTTCTGATAGAAATTTATCCGCGATTTTTTTTTTGACACAAATTTTTACAACTGATAAGATTTGACTCATTGATAAAAACAAGCCACATTTTCAGGTTTTTATCTTTCAGTTTTTCAATAAGGGCACGGAAAGAAATAACTTGGTCTTTTTAGCCTGTAGATTTAGGTTGAATTTGATCAATCTGATTGAGTCGAACCGGATTCGCAGCCATAGCTGCGTTGAGGATTCGGCGATTGAAGATTGGGCAAAGCCGGCCTGAAGATGCAGGTAAAAAAGCACAAGTTATTTCTTTCCGCGTCCTACTAACCCGCATATTTACCTTTTTATTGACACGAACCATAATGATAAACAATTCAAACTCGCATATTTGGCCAAACGTACTGGCCCTTACACAAAAACAAATAGGAAGCGAAAGGTTTAACTTATGGTTTAAAAATGTAAAAATGCCTTTTTACGGCAATAACACGGCAAATATAGTTGTGCCGAATATTTTTGTAAAATCGTGGTTTGACGAAAACTTTTCAGCGCTGCTTAAGGACAACATCCAGGCCGTAACCGACGCAAAAGTCAATCTTAAGATCTCTGTTGACGGGAATAGTTTTGACAATGAAGACGTAGCCGAGCAACCGAAACAAGCCGGGCAAGACAACAACGTTAATGACAAGCAACAAACCGGCGCGCAGCGCCAACAGCCTCCAGGCCGCGAGCTAACCCTTGACGAATATGTTGTCGGCCCCTGCAACAGGATGGCGCACGCCTCCGCCCTTGAACTCATAAAGCCGGATAACCACAGTTTTAATCTTTTATTCATACACGGCTCGGTAGGCGTGGGCAAAACGCATATGCTGCAAGGCATATACAACAAAATAAGATCTGAAAACAACGGCATAAAAGCCGCCTACCTGCCCGCCGAGGCATGGACAAACGAATTTATAGGCGCGTTGCGCAACAACAAGCTGGAAACATTCAGGAGCAAATATAGAAACCTTGACGTCCTATTGATCGACGATGTGCATTTTGTGGCAAACAAACAGGGCGTGCAGGAAGAGTTGCTTCATACTTTTAATATCTTGCACGGATTATCAAAGAAGATTGTTTTTGCCAGCGATTCGCACCCTAAATTTATCAACAAGCTTAAAGAGAGCCTGGCAAGCAGATTCATGGCCGGCCTTGTGGCAAAGATCGAAACTCCGGATATTGAAACCGCGCGGGCGATTGTCAACGCAAAGCTTAAAAAGATAAAGAAGGAGTTTCCAGCCGCGGTTATTGAATACATTGCCGGAACTTTTATAAATAGCATACGAGAGCTGGAGTGCGCCCTTACAACCGTGCTGGCCGTATCCAACATAAACAAACGGCGCGTTGATATCACAATGGCAAAAGACGCGTTAGAGGATAACACGCCTAAAAAGAAAAAGATAACAACATCGTTTAAAGATATTGAAAACGTAGTATTAAAACATTATGACATAACATCATCTGAACTGCACTCTAACAAACGAACAACTTCAGTGACCTTGCCTCGGCATATAACAATGTACCTCGGCTCTACAATGACAAATCTATCACGACAACAAATAGGCGACCATCTTGGCGGCAAAAAACACGCCACGGTTATACACGCAGTCAAAAAAATAAAGGAAAAAGCCTGCAAAGACGCCGACCTCAGAGAACAAATAGCAATGTTAAAAGAAGAAATCCGCCGAGGTTAACCAAAACAAGCAAAGCGCCAATTACAAATTACAAATTACAAATTACAAATTACAAATTACAAATTACAAATTACAAATTACAAATTACAAATTACAAATTACAAATTACCCGTCCCCTTTACCCTTTTGCAGCTCCTCAATTATGTTGAACTCTTTTTCATAAGGAATGCCCAGCCTGTCAAGCTCGGCCTTAATTGAAGGATTTAACTTCGCGGCTATTTCATATTCACGCTTAGCCTCATTTTCATCCCCCTTTTTTGCAAACATCAAACCTAGCCCGTAATGCGCCTCCGCGCACCCATCGTCGCGCTCAATACCCGCTTTAAACATCGACGCAGCGTCATCATACTGCTTGTTTGCCGCCAAAGTAGAGCCTAACATCACATGCCTCAACGCAGCCTTGCGTTTAGCCTTGCCGCTATCTTTTTTCTTAAACAAATCTAATAATCCCATATTCAAAATTCCTTTAACCTGAAAAATTCCTCAAAAGCCCCCTAAATCTTCTTTTAATCACAAAGGGAACAATGCAACATACTCATAATTTAGTATTTTGTGATCATATGTAATTAACCCGGCATTTAAAATTCGCGAGGTTGCGACAATTATTTGATCAGCGGTATCGCCATGAAATGATTCCGGAAGACTGCAAGATTCCAGATAAATATCAGGAGAAAGCTCATGTATCAAAATGCCTTTAGTTATAGCCGTGTTAATCCATGTTTTTAACGGCAATGAAAATTTTATCTTGCCTTTCTCATGTAATTTGCATACCTCCCAAATCGAAATAGAAGATATATAGGCTTCGTTTTTTTGCCTGAATTGATCGACTATCTTTTTGGTCTTTTGTTTAAGACGTTTATCTTGATTGAGATACCAAACCCAAATATGAGTATCAAGCAATATCATAAGTCAGCGTCCCACTTCTCGCCCGTGCCGAATATATCTTCATCCTGATAAGAGATAGAGCCCTTAAGATCTATCTCCTCAGATTGACCGCTTAGAGGTATCACCTTAGCTATCGGCGCGCCCCGTTTGGTCACGGTAATTGGCTCTCCCGATCTCTGAATATTATCTAAAAGCTTTAATGATTTTGATTTAAATTCCGATATGCCTATGATCATTTTGCAACTCCTTCAAGAAATTAATTACAAAATAAATTATACCATAACCCCTTATATAGTCAAGTCGAATTGACCACTTCACATTTTTGCGCTCCCGCTTGACCGCCCCTCCCCGCGTTTGTTAAAAAAAGAGCCACAAGCGCGGGGAGGGGCAAGCTTTAGCCGCCATTTCGCCCGTTCCAATGCTCTGCGTTGGAACGTTTTGTTTGACGTTCTGCGTCAAACAACCGGACGGAGAGCGTCCGAAATGCATTCAAACGCAGAGCATTGGAACGAGCGCACACGCGAAATCAAAGCCAAAGTAGGTTGGGTAGAGGCGCGAAACCCAACACATCATGCACAAATCCAGCCACAAATCATATTCGCGCCATATTGCTTCCCGTATTTTATGTTGGGTTTCGCCATACTCTACCCAACCTACACGACCTAACAGCAGAGTCAGAGTTCAGAGGCTTCAGAGCTCAGAGAAGATGGGGACAGCGCAACTCGAAAACCTACGTCGTGGTTCAAGCCAGCAGCCACGCGCCTGCTGCGGCAAGCACAACGCAAGCAACCAGTGTCGAGCAAAAAACTCCCGCCTCGAACTACCGGCTCAGCATCTTGTGACTCAGGCGGCTTTTCCCTGCCGTCATTTGGGTCATATGGATACCCCTTATATATACTCCTTGTCCACTCCCACACATTGCCGGCCATCTCTTCACAACCATATGGCGACGCCCCAAGCGGAAAGCAACCCACGGCGCTGGCCGCGCCTATGCCTGTTTTGCTGTAATTGGCGCGGTTTGTGTCTGGTTGGTCTCCCCATGGGTATATCCTTTTTGCATTATTGTTAGGCTTCAAAATCACATGAGAGCGATCGGCAACCTCATTTATATTATAGGTTTCCATCTTTTCCATTATATCTACTCCACCCCTTGCCGCCTTCTCCCATTCAGCCTCTGACGGCAGGTTCACATTCAGGCGCCCGCTCAAGAGCTTCTCACTCTTCCATTTTTCGTTTAGCCACCGCGCAAATGCAAAGGCTTCATACCAGGTTATGCCGACAACAGGGTGATTTTCAAGGCAAAAAGGCGCAGAGTAAACACGTTGACAGTCACGCCATTCATCTTCAAACACGCCTTTTATCTTACCTGATTTCCAAACACCCGCCTTTTTAGCCTCTATCCAGTATTTTGCGGATTTATAACCGCCGGAAGCAACAAACTCATTAAACTGCGCTTGAGTGACCGGAAATCTGGAAAGCCAATAATTGTAATTTAAACATTCAACCAGTTGTTCCCCGCCCTTTTCGCCTATCCAAAAAGGAGAAGGCGCAACAAGACAGAACTGCATATGGTCTGTAGTTACAACCTCGCTTCGAAGTTCGCCAAGCCCCGCAATATTCCGCCCGGTTATAGCTCTTTCATTGGCGGGCAACATATCCGAGCCTGCAATTATTGACAAGCATTTTGACAAAGCGTTGATTTTTTTACGATTTTTATCTCCTGCTTTTTTTACATCAATACACTGGTTTATAATCTGCGCGGCAATATGCGCGCCCCAAACTTCAGACAAATCTTTCCGCATACCATCAGGCTCAAGACTACACAAGGCGTCAACAAGGAGCCAGACAGCGGCGGATGAACCTTTTGCGACTTTGGCTGCCGCAAGAAAAGCCACTTCACGCCACCGGTCAGGCTCATTAACTACAAGCCCTGCAAGTTTATCAGGGAAATCGTCTTCCGTTAAATGGCAGGCCGCCAGATATTCCTGAAACGTGCGATGAGGATATGAATACATATCCACACCCCTCGGCAACAAAAGCCCGGCCCTTTGGCTAAGATATTCAACCAGCCTTCCAGGTTTCATATCGCGGTCAGGGCTTATCTGCATGAGTCCGCCAATCAAATCATTCGCGGGAATATCGGCAGCGCCTGTTAACTCAGGCTGGCTCTTATGAGCATTAAACGCCAACTTGTTCAACAACCCGCGCACATCGCCTTTATCAACATTAAGCCACTCAGCAATGCTTGGTTGCAACACTATCGCTTTACCCTCGGAATTTAGAGCGGTTTTTGGTTTCTCCCAAAGATGCAAAAGCAGGTTTACAGCGTCGTCATAAAGCTCTTCCCTCTTTTCCGGCAGGCTGCCGCCGCGCCAGGCGTGCAAACTTGCCATTAATGTTAAAAGCAGAGGCCGTTCAGCAAGGCAAATCAGCCTGTCGCTGTTAAAAACCGCGTTCTCAAGCAACCTGGCCCTGCCCATAGCATCATCCACATTAGAGCCGCGCGACTTTGCGTAATGCTTATACCAGTTTGTAATGAAGCGCTCTATTTGCCATTTCTTAAACTGAGCAAGCTCAGCTTCGGCAAAGCCGGCGAGGCGCCAGCCCTGATTGCGGTAAGCGTAAACCCGGCATGTTACAACTATTCTGCATTTACAAAATACTTTTGCAAAATCTTCAACCGCTTCCTTAATCTGTTTCCTGCGGTTATCGGCCTCAGGGACCTCATCCAGGCCGTCTAATAATATAACCCCGCCTTTTTCCATCAATTCCGCGTGAAGATGTTCCGCAAATTTATCAAGCGAGCTTCCTATAAGGCCGGCGACAATAAAATCCCAAAGATGTTTTGCCGTCGCTTTTACCCCAACCGACGGCAATCCCGTAGCCGCAAAATCGCGCAAAATAACCCGCGCCGGAACTAACCGGCCATGAGACCATTCCTGAATTTTTTTATTATTTCCATCATCATCCCTTTCTTCATCAGGAAGCGGCGACTGTAACATGTCAAGATTTGCCGCGCTGTTATTAAGCAGTTCGCCCGCAAAACAAAGCGCGGCAAAACTAACAAACGCGCTTTTGCCGCCGCCGGGCTCGCCAAGAAGCGCAAGTTTTTTATGTTTATTAAGCTGATCAATCGCAGAAAAACAGCGCAAACTCTTTTGAAATGATTCTTTTTTATCACGGTTATCATCCATCTCGGGCGTCAAAGTAATCAGCGGCACATATATGGCGTCAAGTTTAAGCCTGACTTCCTCATCATCTACAGCGGCATTAGGGTCAACCCCGGCAAGTGAAAGGGTATTACACTCCGCAAACAGATTATCCAGGTAAGCCTGTCGTAAATATTGAAGGTTATTTCCCGCCTGGCCATTGCCCGTAAACACATTCATATCACCGGCAATGTTTGCGCTGTCAATCACTAAACTGCCCGGCCCTATAGCCTTTGCATTGTTGCCGTGCGCCACTATGCCGTCGCCTTCTATTGTTGTAAACTTATGAGCATTGCCGTATCGGCTCAATTCATTTTTCAATGTGTCTTTAAACCATTTACGATTGGCTTCATCAACCTGTGTCATTGCAATTTTAAAGGCTTCAAGCTCTTGCAATATCACATCAAATTCATCCCTTAAATCTTTGTTATCCTTAATATCATGAGCAATATCATATTCAACATTAGCGCTCTTAACCCAATCGCCAATTTTAGAGGCCAGCAAACTCGTGCCTAAAGACGATGTAAGTTTCGTCATTTCAACAAGCGCGGTATAATCATGCTGCCCGATTGCCTGCATTACAGGCAAAATAGCCGCCGAAGCGACAAAAGCGTATACCGAGCCGGAGCCGGACTTCTTTATTAAACCGCTGACGCCTTTTAAATTCTTTTTTATTGATTCCTTCCAAGTATCTAACGTAAACGCCATAGCTTCACCCCTTCCCATTTTATAATTTATCTTTACTTCATATATTAGCGCATATGCTTAGGTAAACAAGTTTATCCATGCCATCCCCCCATTATGCGCCACGACACTAAAGTCTAAATGATTGTTTTGATAAAATCGACTTCCTCAAACCTATTGTATTGGCATAACCAAGGTGTTGCGTCCAACCTTGAACAGAAGCGCTTATTTTGGCTATTGTAGTTTTATTATTATGAAGATCGCGCAGGGACTGCTTAAGTTTTCGTTGAAAATGGACGCCTTTGCGTCTTTTTAATCTGCGTTTTGATGGAAAAACATGAAAACCAAGAAACGGGAGGCCTTCAGTTACTGGGCGCGGGTGCGCATTTGGATGCATTGTTAGCCGTAATTTTTTTAACCTATTTACAATAGCTTTTTTCCATTGCCATAGAGCTTTCTTATCATCGGCAAATAAAATAAAATCATCAACATAACGCAGGTAACCTTTACAGCCCAATTCTCTTTTCACAAAATGATCAAACGAATTTAAATATACATTAGCCCAAAACTGACTTGTTAAATTGCCGATCGGCAACCCTCTGGCTCTATAAACAGAAAACAGATCATCGCCCGGAAAATAAACCATATCATACATTTCATCTAAAGCATCCTTTCCGCTATGCAGAATCTTATCGATGATCTCTGAAACATTAGCGTCATAAATTTTACTGGCAAGAATAGATTTAAGGATCTCATGATCAATAGATGGAAAAAACTGTTTTATATCGCATTGCAAAGCAAACCTGAATTTACGCGCAAATTGCTGACAACGGTCAAGCGCTTTATGAGTTCCTTTTCCTTTGCGGTTTGCAAATGAATCATCAATAAAGCTTCTTTCAAACAACGGCTCAGTTATATTGCACAGCGCATGATGTATAACACGATCTTTAAACGGCGCGGCGCTTATTAATCTCCTTTTAGGCTCATGTATAAAAAAGCTGTTATATTTCCCCGGCTTATACGTTTTATCTATTAGTTCATTGCGCAATTTATAAACGTTCTCCTCAAGTTCATGCTCAAACTGAGCAACGTAAAATTTCCCGCGTTTCCCTTTTGACGCTTTTTTATAAGCCAATAACAAATTATTAAAAGATGTTAATTTATTAAACATTTTTTCAGCCTGCAAAAACTAACGACACAGTCTACTTTGGCTATTTTTTATTTTGCTTCGTCCCAGACATAAAGTCAGGGGACGAAGCTGTTGTTATTTGCCCGGTTCAAAATAGAAACAAACCGGCCGGGAATTAGCCCCGCCATTTTCCGCTTCGACACGAAATCCTTAAATCAAGACGCCGCATAATTCCAGCCTGTGAAAAATGTGGACAGCGCAACTCGAAAACCTATGTTGTTGTTCAAGTTAGCAGCCATGTTCCTGTTGCGGCAAGCACAACGCATGTTTTCAGTGTTGTTCAAAAAACTCCCGCCTCGAACTACCGGCCTGTCTTAGGCTAACCCCTTTAAACCAAACTACATTGACACGGCAAAATTACTAATTTTTACGCGCAATTTTAACCTGATATTTTCTTCCACCCGCCCAAAAGCCTACCTATTTCAACAATCATTAACGCAACATGCTCATATTGCCCTCTGGACAGCCACCCCCATCTTTCAGCCAATCTCACATATAATCGAACACGGGAAAGAGCTTCATCAGCAAGACACAATTTTTGCAAACGCCCGCTTCCTCGTCTTAAATTGGCCTCTTCAAGCCTTTCGCGCAAATCAAAAGCCGCGTCCAGCAAACGGCGTGTGAATGTGTGACGTTGAGCCCTGGGAAAATGGTTTGATACCGGCAGAAGCCAACTTAAAAAATCAAATGTTCGTGTAAATATAGGCATTTCCTGTTGAGCCATATACAACCTCCTTATTACATTATTTATGCTATGCTTTTAAACATATTTTCAATTTATTCTTATTATCCAACAGCAGAGTCAGAGTTCAACCAAAGTAGGTTGGGTAGAGGTACGAAACCCAACACATTTTACGTAAATACAGCCGCAAATCATGTTAGAGCCATATTCGCTTCCAATATTTTATGTTGGGTTTCGCTATACTCTACCCAACCTACACACTCTAACAGCAGAGTCAGAGTTCAGAGGCTTCAGAGTACAGAGAAGATGGGGACAGCGCAACTCGAAAACCTATGTAGTCGTCCAAGTCAGCAGCCATGCCCCTGCTGCGGCAAGCACAACGCACGCCCCCAGAGTTGAGCAAAAAACTCCCGCCTCGAACTACCGGCCAAGCATCTTCAGACTCAATCAGCTTTTCCCGTCCATCATTTGGGTCGTATGGGTACTCCTTATATATACTTCTTGTCCACTCCCACACATTGCCGGCCATATCATAAACGCCGTAAACGCTCTTGCCCTTATCGTATATATCAACAGGCGTTGTTCGTCTAATGCCGCTTTCCCTTGAATTGCATGCGTCTTTGTTAAACTCATTGCCCCAAGGGTATACAAGCCCGTCCGCGCCGCGCGCCGCCTTCTCCCACTCCATTTCAGACGGCAACCGCGCTTTTGACCACTTTGCGTATGCGTCGGCGCCAAACCAGGAGACATAAATGACGGGATAGTTATCAAATCCTTCTTCCACCTTATATTTTTTGCCTGCTAATTTTATACGGCATTTATCCTTTTCCCAACTGCCGTTAAGATCAATCCATTTCTCCAACTCTTTGCGCCCAGGCGCAACCTTATTCAGAAATATGCAAAACCGGCTGTTTGTCACCGGGTATTTATCAATATAAAAGTCCGGTAAATTTATGATTTTTTGCGGTTTTTCATTGCTGGACGCAATTTTATCATCTTCACGGCTGCCGTAAATGAAATCGCCGGCTGGAATTAATACCATTTCAGAGCCGTCGATTTTGTTTATTATTGATTGTGACATTACCCCCCTCACCTTGAATGCTGGATTTGATTGTGACATTGCGCCCCTTACCTTGAATGCTGGAATAGTTAT
The DNA here is from genome assembly GCA_021777105.1 of Candidatus Anammoxibacter sp. GTDB lineage: Bacteria > Planctomycetota > Brocadiia > Brocadiales > Anammoxibacteraceae > Anammoxibacter_B. The sequence goes on along the minus strand of JAIQZQ010000121.1, from coordinate 24,565 downwards.
TGTCCCTTTACTATCATTTATATTTGAATTTTTTAGAGCTGCTATTGCTTTATCGCCGCCTATTGACTGTACAATACGTATTACATTTTGTCTTGATTCAAAAGAGAGTGACACACCATTTAGCGCGGCTATAAACGCCTGCAAAGGCTTCTTAATTGAATCATTAATCGCATCTTGAACAAGCGCTATATCATCCTTAAAAGGTTCCGTATATATGATCTTTGTCATAAACTCTTCAATGACCGATGGGTTGTCAAGCGCCAGGCATAATAGGATCACCTCGCGCCACCACCTCTCCTGATAGTTGTCAACAAGCAATGAAATAACCCCGATATTTCTGACTTGCTCAGCGGCCAAATATTCCTGAAAACTGAGGTGGGCAAAACCATACTCAGATTCGCTATAGCCGGTAAATATTCCGCTGCGGTCTCTGATGTTTACGAGTAGTTCTGTTGGGTCAATACCTGATCGGCCAATCTCTTCCAAAGGCTTTTTTATCACTTCCACAATATCTTCTGTTGAAGCGGATTTACGGCCGACTTCTTTGTGCAACCATAATGCAACAGGCTGCAAAATATATCTCGCCTCGCGCGCTGAAAGGAGGACGTCCAACCCCTTGGCAGTATCCCACTTTTCGAGCAGCACGTTCACGCACTCCACATAAAGCTCAACTCTGCGTTGGGGCAGAACACCCCTGTCTTTATGAATAAGGGCGATTATCTGCAGTATCAAAGGATTTTTTGCAAGCTTTAATAAATGTCCTGATTTTTGAATTACATCTGATAATTTTACAGCAGATTCCTTTCCATTCTCTCTACATAAATTTTCATCCATTCCAGGATGGGTGGCAATCTCAACGGACTCAAACCATTTAAATATAAAAGCCTTAACTTCATCAGGCGTAAAGTCTTGCACTGTCAGCTCCAGAACGCCGCCGTCAAGCCTGCTTTCACCTGTGTAACCGGCGAATCTTGAGGTTATTATAAAGCTTGTGCCATGGTAAAGTTTTCTCGCGTCATCTATCCACTTGCATGTTTGCAACCGTCTTTTCATATTTACCACTTCATCCAGACCATCGAGAAGGATAACTGCATTGCCGCTTTCCAGCAGTTTCTTAAAAACCGTTTTTGTCACCCCAAATTGTTTAAGTCTGCATACTCTTATCATAAAATCTTCAAAATTTTCACTACCGCTATCTTTCAGTTCTCTTAAAGGCGCAAAAAAAGGAACAACCTTGTCATTGATCCCGAACTTATCCATTGCTCTATTTTCAGCAAATATAAGCAATATATATTTCAAAAGCGTTGTTTTGCCTGAGCCGGGATCGCCAAGCACGGCCATATCTTTAATCCTGTTCTGCTTCAATGCATTAAACGCGCCATTTATATCAATTGAGGAAAGATCACCACTTCCAATTATATCTTTTCTCGTTTGTCTATCTTTTATACTAATTTCATGGTCGAAACCATGTATATAGCCACGCATGTTTATATAGACATGCTCAATTTCAATGGATTGCCTGAAGTTTGTCTCAAATCCTTTGGTCGGCAGAAAGCGATGCTCGTTTATGGCGTATTTCATGTATGAGGCGAATTTTTCGCTGTTTTCATGAACAATCTTAATCTTCTTTTTATCTTCAATCTTCTTTTGTGGCGTCTTTTTAACTAACAAATCGAATGATTTCCTGCCGTCTTTACCAACTGATCCGGCGGAACACCATTCGCCGTCTATATATTCTCTGAATTCGAGATTAACTGACTTTTCATCCCAATCAATTGTTATGTAGTGATACCTTGCCGGCCATGACGATTCACTGCCAAGATAAGCGCCCCCTGCCTGAAAATTATATAGGCATGATTCAAGATCGTGTTCATAACTGCACGCCTCATCGTGAAGATGGCCGGCAAGCAATATGGATTCATCAAAATATCGCCTGCATTTTATCTGCTCTTTTGACATTAACCATTTTAAAGGATGGTGAAAAATATTTATTACAAGGTCAAATTTGCCCAGCTTTTTTAATTCATCCATTGCATTTTTAACCTGATACTCGCCAATTGCAATCTTGTCCTTATCAGGCGATTTCCTGCACATCCATGCGGAATTAAGACCAACAAGACCAATTTGTTTGCCGCATTTTGATTTATATCCGTTCACAAACGGTATCAGCCGTTCATGTTTCATTTTTAAATGCTTATAGTTCTCCCCAACAAACACGAAGTAATCGGCCATGCCTTTCAGTAGTTCAGCTCTATAATGTTCATCTTCCAACTCATCATTGAGTTGCCGCATGTCTTCAAAATGTGGTATATCCCTCTCCCTTGGACTATACTTTTTACGGTTAACATCATGGTTGCCCGGCACAATAAAAAGTCTATCTTTAGCCAGTTTTAACCCTTTTAAAAGATCTTCAATAAATTTTCCGGCCTCTTTATATTCCACTTCTAAACCACTCGATGCAATATCGCCTGAAATCACAACAATCTCAGGGACTATGTTATTTTCATCTTTATCAGTTTTTAACCTGTCTATCAAAGGATCAAGTACAATTGACCTGTCAAACTTTCCGGCAGCGGATATATGCAGGTCTGATATGTGCAGTATTTGAAATTTGTTGGTCATAACGCCTCTGTTTTAAGGGTTAATGTTAATTTTCGCTAATAACGTCATATGTCGGGAAGATATTATATCCGCACAATTCTTTAATATCAATTATTAAGAAGTTGTGACATATTTAGAAGTGTATTTGTTACTGCGTTGTTTTGTATAAATTTGTGATTAATCCGATTTTGTTTTATTTGGCTTTATCCTGTCAACCATGTTAATCCTGTCTGTAGCTGTTGCTTTTGTCCTTTTTATTAGTTTAAATTTGTGTGAAAATGTGAAGATTTCACGTTAAAAAATATGCATTAGATTTTCGCCAACCGCAAATTGTTTTTGCGCTTTCGCCATGCAAATAGTTTCCAGATTTATACAGGCTTTTTAAAACAACAATTGCCATTTCATTTTTAAAAATATATACTGCATGGAAACATATATTATTTTCAAACATTAAGGATAAGAATATGCAGGTTACAGTAAATGTTCCAGACAATATCCCGCAAAATGAACTAAGGGCCAGGATAAAGGAATTTGAAAAGTCGTTAAATGAACAATTAACGGAACGAAACGAAACGGCCGCGTTAAAAGAGCCGCTTAACAAACTGAGAGCCAAAGGCACATTCAGCGGTATTAAAGACCCCGCGCAATGGCAAAAAACAATAAGGAGAGAACGTGACTTGCCTTATAGACAGTAATATATTCATTTATGCCGGCAATGCTGAAACGGATGAAGATGAATCATTCCAATTTTGATTAGTTTGCAATCATTTTATTATGCTTCAGTATCAAAAATAGAAGTGTTGGGATACCATAAACTTGATTCCGAGGATATTGAAATTCTGAAATCAATGTTTATTAAAGGCAATGAAATCCCGCTTTCAAACAAGGTTAAGGATAAAGCAATTGAATTAAAACAAATCAGAAAGATGTCACTAGGCGACTCCATTATAGCGGCATCGGCATTAACTCAAAACGTCACGCTTGTCACCCGTAACACTAACGATTTTGACAATATTAAAGATTTAAAATTACTAAATCCATACGAAAAACAGCCTTAATCCTTTCACGTTTAGAACTCTTCGCCCCATGCGCGCCACATTCGCTTTTGATTTTATCCGTGTAAATCCGCGCATCAGTATTATCCGCGTTCCATGCCTTTGCTTTTCCGCGCCGTGCAATGCCCTTTGCGTTACGCGCATCACGCGTTTACTTTTAATTCTGCAATCAACATTCTTCAATTTTCAATAGTTTGGAGTCCATTAACCGCGTTAATGGTTTATTTTCTAACATCAACACGGTTGATGTACTCCACATATTTTAACCGGACAAATTTGGAGTCATTAACATGCTCATTAAATTATGCATGTTTTAAACTGAAATTACGCTGAATAGATACAATATTTAACGACATATCGCCGTGCGTATTTATTACTGTGTGGCTTTGTAACGATTTGCGGTTAATTCGCATTTGCTTTGTTTTCATGCCATTTCGTGGGTACGCTTTTTGCTTTTAATTTATTCTTTCTTTGCCAACTGCAAACAGCCAACCGGTTGAAGAAATCAGGCGGTATCCAGCAAAGTTGATGAAATAATTGATAACCAGACAAGATGTAAACTACAACTAATAAGCGTTATTTGACACGCTTTTACTCTTCAATCAGCTTTAAATCTCTCATTCTTCTTAACAAGGCTGTGCGGGTTGGATAATTACTCTGAATTTTTACAATAATTTTCCTGAATGCCGGCAAATCTCCCTGATATTGCGCCAGGTCATGAAGATCTTTTAAAAGGGCAACAGCTTTATCATAAGCGCTTGAGTTTTTATCTTCAATTAATGAGTACATAGTATTCAGGACTTGTGTTTTTGTTTTTGCCAATAGTTCCAGTTGCTTTTGACGGAGAAGTTCATCCTTTTTTCTCTTTTCTTCTTTCTTCATTCGGCGCCACTCATCCGCAATTTCTATTAAAGAGGAAATCGTTCTTCTTTTAATAGTATTTTTTTTATTATCAGGTTGTTTTTCTTCGGCAAATTCATGAAGACGTCTGTTCAGCAGGATTGACAAGTTCTTTTCACCCCGGCTTAAGCGAACAAGAAAATCATACTTATCTTTTTCCGGCAATTTATCGAGATATTTCTCAGCTTTTATTTTTTCATCTTGCATATCACAGCTTTGTTGGGCTGCCACAGCTATCATGGCCTCATCAATGTCCCAAAATGTAGCATAAGCTTTTTGCGCATGAGAGAGGTTCTTTAATCCATCAGGAACAGGCGGTTCCAAAACATCTTCATCTATCTCCTCGGTTTCCCATGCTTTTTCCGCTGCTTTTAACCATGTCAGATACAGAGACCTAAAATCACCATGTATCAGTTCTTCCCTCAAGTCTGTTAACCCTTCCAGTTGCCCCTCGCCTTCTACCCAGTCAGCGAACTCTTCATCATAATAGTTTAAATCTAAAATAATATATTTTTCGTTATCAGAAGACCTGAAGGTAATATCATCAGAAATACAAAAAGGAACGACTTCTTTAATATCAATTAAAGAACATGGTATGCGAAACATTAAGCGCCTTGTTCCCCAATTAGTCACATACAGCATGATATCGAAATAGTCTGACATCAACCGGTTTACGTCGCCCCTGAAATCACCATAGTTATAAACAAACACGGCATTATTCGATGTAACATGCCCCCGGCTGGAAAGAGAGGCTACTTCCTCTTTTTGCTCTTCCGTCAAGGGCTTATCTATTGTTCGAAATTCATAATATTGATATTCGCTCATTATAACCTTTCTATATAGCAAACCGGATAATTCATGTTGGACTGCTTATTTAAATGGACTATTAGTGGCTGCTCAAAAACCATAATTTAATGTTAGTCAGTTAGCATCATATTATTTATGAAGACGCGCAAAAATAACAACGAACGGGAAAGAGGTGTAGCCCCTAAGAGGGAAATCTTATGATTTCTTTGCTTTTTGCCTTTCTCCTGTTAATCCCGTCTTTATTGCTTGTGCTTTTTTTAGTGTGGATTTGTGGTTAGCTTTTCTCTGAGTTTATGCTGAGTAATTACGAAGTACTTTTGCTTTTTCCCTTTCCACGTTTGTCCATATCGCCATTTATTTTTTTTTGTTAATAATGCCATATGTCAGGATGGTATTATACCTCTGCGGATCTTTAATATCAATTGTTACCTAAATCGGGCGATTTTAAAATACCCCCTCCCACTAAGGGGAGGGGAATTTGAGGTCTTAAACGCGTTTTGGCTTAAATCATAATTTTAAGAAATCCCACCCAATTGGCAGAATTTTAAAATAAAGTATATTCCTTTAATTCCCCCGCCCTTGATGGGAGGGGTTAGGGGAGGGTGATAAGAACCGCTCAATTTATCCGCTAAAAAAAGCTGCTGTACGTAAAACAATCTTGCTGCTGCGAAATTCAATTGACGTCCAAAATATTAAAAGCAATAATAGTCGCTTTATAATGTATTTCTTTGACGTTCTACCGTAACTATTCAGTATAGGTAAATTCTTGGTCATTAACACGGCTTTTTAAACTATACATGTTTTAAATTGAAATTACGCTGAATAGATACATCGTAATAGTCTTTAAATGAATTTTAATAAGGGCGACTAAAGTCAGCCCCTACCCTCGGTGTAAGATAAGAACTTATCACTCTCTACTAATATATAAAGGCGCAAAAAATGACAAAAACAAAAGCATTAATAAAATCAATAAAAGGTTGCGACGTATTTGCAGGCGCGCATAAACCGCATGAAACACGGGTTGCTAATAAGTTTTGGATCGCGCTTGCGCCTGTTCTGGCTTTTATATTTATTCAAGCTTCGTTAATTGCGGCGGTGTGCGACGATGGCCGAAACATTCAATCGTCTCTTGAGCCTGACAAATTTGAAGTAGTGGGAGCTCCTGTGGAACTTGAGGCTGATGGAAACGGCAATGTGACAAAAGGGGATGCTATTAAAGTATCGGTGGCGGTGTCTTCATCTTTACGCGAGAAGAACGCAAAAGCGGTGAGATTCTTTTTTAAGAAAAACTCTACCGCAAATATTGTGTTCAGGGCGGATAAGGTTGCCAACCCTCAACAAGATCCCAACCTGCTATCAAGCGCGACAAGATTTGTCGTGCTGGAAAGGGATGACACTGTTTGCAATATAATTGAAGGCGGCGAGGCAAAACCGAACACTGCAACTCCGGATATTATTAATGATGCGTTTGTTAATACTGCTCCTTTTATGTTGCATCTAGCTGGCGACAATGAGTATTTGATTGGTTTGCGCGGGCAATTTAAGGCGGATGTAATATACCAGCTGGTTTTTTACACCCAAAAGGATAAAGGCGAGGCGCCCGCGGCGGTGACGTATGAGGCTTTTGTCAATGCGTCAGGGCAAGTAACCGAGACGCCCCCTACTCCAATACCAACAGAAACAACGTCTGAAGAAACGCCAACGCTGACGCCGGATCCAACCGAGACCATTACAGAGACAGAGCCCACGCCAACCGCTACGCCGACACTCTCGCCTTCGCCAACCGGGGAAGAGACGCCGATACCAACGCCGAATGAATATAAGGACAATGCGCCTCCTGAGTTTAATTTGACAATTGAGTCTGAGCAGAGTTGCGGTTGCGGGAATGACTCGCCCCATTTCGGGGGAATAGCTATTGCATCGGCGGAGTGCCCGGGCTGCCTTGAAAGCGCGGACATTGTTTTGCAGGATAGCGGTTCGGTGTATCTGCACAATGGGGAACTATTCCTCAACGAGAAAGACCTTGAGATACCGGGCCGTGGATTCAATTGGTCATTTGAAAGGAAGTACCGTAGCGGCATAACTTTTCACGGGCCGCTTGGCCATAACTGGGATTTCAATTACAACCGGCGTTTATCTATTGAGAACAACGGCGACGCGCTTAGAATGGATGGGTATGGAAGGGTAGACAGGTATGAGGCGGTTAAAGGAAGGTTCTTTTTCTCAAAAAAGAGCTTTAAGGCTCCCGCCGGTTTTTATACCGGCTTAACGGAGAATTCAAACGGCGCATTCACTGAACGGGATAGAAACGGGGTTACGGTTGAGTACTCAAAACCTGACGGTATGGGCATTGCGATGATGACGGAACTGCGCGACCGGAATAATAATGTTATGCGTTTTGAATACAATAATCAGGGCCGTCTCTCAAGGGTTATTGACACCCTTGGACGCCCTATTGATTATATTTATGACGGGCAAAGGCGGCTTATTGAGGTGCGCGACTTTGTCAACCGTTCAATCAAGCTGGAGTATGACGAAAATAACGACCTTGTGTCCGTAACGTCGCCGGCGGTTACGGGAATGCCAAACGGCAACAACTTTCCAAACGGCAAGACAACCCGTTTCACATATTCAACCGGTTCCAGCGATAAGACATTGCGCCATAACCTGCTGACAATTACAGCTCCCAATGAAGTTGCTTCAGGGGGTGAAGCAAGAGCGCTGATAGAGTATGAGACCAACTCTGACTCTCCGAATAAAGATCGTGTAATCAGCCAGACTATGGGCGGCGCAAACGCGCCGGCTGAGTTTGCCGGCAACAAGATAAGTTTTGACAATGACGCAGCCGTGCCCGCAGGCGGAACCATCACTTATGAATACGAATCATTGGGAGGAGCCGCAGATGATGATTTCACATCGCCGGTTGCGCAGACCATCGTAATAGACAGAAACGGCAATGAAACAGAATACAGGTTTAATCAATTAGGCAATATCGTTCGCACACGTGAGCTCACAAACAGGGACATAAGAACAAGCGATCCGGATTTCTTTGAAACGCAATACGAATATAACAGAGACGGCGAAATGCTAAGGATGATAAAACCCGAGGGAAATTCAATAGAAATTTCATACGATACGGCAAACACTGCGCGTTTCCAACAGGGCAATATATTGCGCGACACATATATTCCCGATAAAAAACGCGGTGGCGATCAGGAAAAAATCATAACAAGTTACAAATATGAGCCGATCTATAATCAGCCGTTAACAAAGACTGAAGCGCGCGGCAACGACCCGGATTTTGTCCCGCAAAACAACGGCACGGCAAACGCAGAACGTTACACTACATCTTATACTTTTGATTATCAGGAAGGCAGAGACTTTGCCGGCCTTGCAAAGAAACTTGGGATAAGCAAATCAAAAACCAGAAAACTTCTTAAAAACGCCGGAGTCCGTATGGGCCTTGGGGATGTAAACGGAGACGGCAGGACAGACCGTATAGCGGGCAATGTTATTAGAGAGGTCTCTCCCTCTGTAAATCTGTTGCCGGAGTCCAACATGGTCGGGATTGAGGGCGACGCAAAACAAGGCATTTCCAACCTTATTATATACAATGATTTTGGCCGGCCGATTAAAGCTGTCGATCCTGAAGGAAACGTTACGGTTTACAACTATTTCCCGGAGAACGACCCGGACGGCGACGGCAAAGACATTACTGACGGCGTAGGCGACGGTCCATTCGGATATAACAAAGAGGTTGTTAGGGACGCGGAGAGCAACCCAAACCGCAATTCAGGCGCGGACCCTGAACCAGCCAACATCAGCATGCGCCGCTTTTATGACCGCGCGGGCAATGTGATTAAGACTATTGACGGGCGCGGTATTGCCACGGAATACATAGTAAACCAGCTAAATCAAATTACGCGCGCTATTAAAGCCTCGTCAGTTTCAGAAGCGGCCGCCAACCTGGAAGAACCTAAAGGCAACGATGACGAAACAGGCCTTGTGGCTTTCAAATACATAGAGAACATATTTTACGACTTTAACAACAATATTATCCTGCGCCAAATTGAAGACAGGGGCAACACCGGCAATGTTGGCGGCAATAATGAAGATAGCGGAACGGCGTTTGTTGATTATATAACCAGATATGACATCCTTGATCAACCAATAGAGAGCGCGCTGGAGGTGAGCGACAGTGAAGACATTGTCACCCGTCATCGTTACGACCCAAATGAGAACAAGGTTCTTACCATAGAGCCTGAAGGCAACGCAGTTAGTTACGGGCTGGATGAGCGCGATCTGATATTCCAGACAACACGCGGCGCTGTTTCGCCTCCGGAGAAGGCATTGTTGAGCGCAAATGATCCAACCAACTACGACGTTCGCGGCGGAACGCCTTCAACCACTACATACCATTACGACCTGAACGGAAATATAATCGAGGCGGTTGACGCCGCCGACACTGACGGATCCGCTGCAAACAACTCCAGCCTGGGCGGCCCGGGCGACCGGTCACGCATTATTTACGATGGTTTTGACAGGCAGACCAGCGTTGTTGACAGCGTGGGAAATCAATCAATCACACAGTACGATCCCGCTGGAAATGTGACAAGGGCATCCGGATTCGGCCCGGTTGGCGGAGCAAGCCCTTCCTCGGATGGACCTAAAGATTTAGCAATGCCGGTCTCTTCCCTTGGAGTAATTCAAGCTGAAAATCTTGCAAATACAAACCTAATGCAGGCAACCGAAACTCTTTATGACGAGCTAAACCGGCCGTTTCAAACCGATCAGGTATTGTTTGTAAATACCATCCCCCTTGTCCGGGAGGCGGATGTAACGGAAAGCGAACCGGCCGGCCCCAAGAAAAGCCTGGAGCCTATCGAGAACCGCAAAATCGCGGGCCTTCCCGATGTTGAGATAATTGGCCGCGTATCATCAAGGACGGAGTATGACCGCAACTCGCGCGCGACATTTACTATCGAGGACGACGGCGACACATCCCGCGCATTTTATGACGGGGTTAACCGTGTAATTAAAACCATGGATCCTGAAGGCAATACCGTTGAGACTGCATATGATGACAACAATAACGTTATTGAAACACTGGAAATCGATGTGGCACAAGTCAAGGATGTAGCCGACGAAAAATTCCTGACCACGATGTTTTACGACAGCCTCAACCGCTTGCATCGCCGTATAGACAATATCGGCCAGACAATTTCATACCGGTACGACTCGCGCGGCAATAAGGTGGCAACGGCTGACGCAAACGGCCCGGTTACCGGCGCAGTTGTCAAACGCCGGGCCTTTGACGCGGGCTTGTTAACTGTTAACGCAATAAACGATTTCGGCAACGTTTCAATCTACTCATACGACGGCATTAATCGCAAAACAGAAAGCAACGCAATCCTTACTGCGACCGGAAAGGGAGACGGGACAAACATCGGAGTTGATTTATTCGGAATAAGAAAAACTACTCCAACGCCAGATACAACACAATCAGGCGACGGATTGATAACCGTAAAGCACGATTGGGATAAAAACTCGCTTTTAACCGCCCTGATTGATGACAACGGCAACCGGACTATATACACCTTTGACAACCTTAACCGCCGTTTGACGGAAACCAAGGGCATATCCGTAGAGCCGAAACTGGCCGGACGCGACGATCCTGACACAACCATTACGCGCGAATATGACGCCGACGATAATGTCGTCCGCATAACGGATGAGAACGGCTCTGTTGTCAATTGCCGGTTTGACGCCCTTAACCGCCAAGTAGAGCGCAATATTACCCGCGCATCCAAGGCAACTGGAACTACGGCGGAATCGTATGAATATGACGGCCTTTCACGCCTCACAAAAGCAACAGACAACAACGAGCCGGCGGCCACTTCAGACGACTCAGTCACAACCTTTGCCTGGGACAGCCTGGGCCGCATTATTGAAGAGGCGCAACAGATCGGGGCCTTGCCGCAAAAGGCGATATCCTCGGCATGGCGTTCGGAAAACCTGAAAACAGCCTGCGTCTACCCCAACGACCGTGTGGTTGCATCAGCTTACGACCAACTTGACAGGCTAAACACAATAGGCGATCTGGGAGCTTTAGGCGGCTTGCAACCTATTGCGCAATACAACTACATAGGCAAGTGGCGGGTGGCAGAGCGGACATACCCTATTAACGGCGCGCGAATGACATTTTTGGATGATACCGGCAAATCAGACGCAGGCTATGACGGCCTCAGACGGACAACACAGCTTCGCCACCTGAAAGACGGCAACACACAAATAGCTGGCTTCACACACAACTACGATCGCATGAGCAACAAGCTAACAGAGGAGAAATTACACGATACGGCCAACAGCGAATTGTACGGCTATGATTCAGTCTACCGCGTCATTGACTTTCAGCGCGGTCAACTCAACGCCGGCAAGAGCGAGATGTCGAGTCACACAACTATTCCCGGTTTCATTCAGCGTCAACAGTGGGCTCTGGACGGCGTTGGTAATTGGGCGTCCAATACCATTACACGCGCCGGCGCCACGCCTACCAACGAAGAGAGACAAACAACAAGCTTTAACGAATATTCCCTGATTGGCGGCGTTGCCAACGAACATGATGACAACGGCAATTTAACTAACGATGGAAATTTAAAATTTGAGTGGGATTACAAAAACAGGCTGCGCCGTGTAAGCCAAAAATCCGATAACGCTCTGGTGGCCGTCTACTCATACCATGCAGATGGAAGACGCTGCCGCAAAGCCGTGGTTAACTCAGACGCTGACGACACCGTCACATATTTCTACTATGACAGTTTGCGGGTAGTTGAAGAGCGGGATAGCGCGGACTCGCTAACACACCAATATGTTTACGGCGCTTACATAGACGAACCGCTAACCATTGATCGCAATCTTGACAACGACGCGACCGCAACCGGACCGGCGGACAGCCGCCTTTTCTACCACCAGAACACGCTATACTCAACCTTTGCGCTGACTGACAAAAAAGGCGCGGTTGTTGAAGGCTATGAGTATGACGCCTACGGCAAACAAACGGTCTTCACACCGCCGAATAAAAACGGCGATGTTTTTAGGGATGAATCTATTGCCGCGGTTGGCGGCATGAGCAATGTAAACAATCCATATTTATACACGGGCAGAAGGGCAGATGAAGAGACTGGGCTATACTATTATAGACAACGATATGTAGATGCTGATACAGGCCGATTTTTACAGCGAGAACCGTTGGGTTACTCGGTTGGCATGAATCTGTACCAATACGTGTACGGCAGGCCTACCAAGATGCTTGATCCTACGGGACTTAAAGCATGGTGCACCGGCATTCAGGGAAATTCAGGGGCTCTTTTGCTTCAGGCGTCGTTTGCGGGAAAGATATGTTGGGACGATTGCGGAAACCTTGCTATTGCGTCAACGGTAGTCTACGCGCCGCATTTGTCTAACCCCAAAAAAGGCATTAAAGGCGGCGCTCCTTTTGCGCTCTCTTCAAATATAGGCGTAGGCCTGGGGCTATCAATGGAATATGCGCCTAATTTATTGAAAGAGACGTGTGTGGATGATATGGGCGGAATCTTTATTGAGTTTCATGTCTCGGCCGGAGAGGGCATTACCGGCGAGCTTGGAGTAGAGGGATATGGAGACACTGTCGTTGTGCAAGCCGGCCTGGGAATAGGGGCGAGTGTCTTCCCGATCAATGCGACCCTGGTTAGAACCAAGACTTTTATGTCAAAATGCGCGAACAAGCCCTGCCCATGCAAACACGGCTGGTTTGATTGGGTTTGCGAAAGCCCGGTGACCACAATTATCGCCGGCCCGACCGGCCCGTCGCAATTATATCTGGCCAGAGCATCGGCTAATTGCATGATCAGCCTTATGCCGAAGTTTATTAAATGGCTTAAAACATTGTAAAGGATATGTACAATTATTGAATTTATTTTCTTTTAAAGCCCGAAGGGCTGACTTATTAAAGCCTAGGGCAACGCCCTAGGTGTGTGATTTAACATATTATAGCCCTGTAAGGGCGAATTAAAAAATCGGATGTCGAAATCAATAACAAATATTTTGGTTTACACAAGTTTTACCAAGGCTCCTTAAACTGAAAATTTAAATCGCCCTTACAGGGCTAAAATATTTAACCTTATTTCCCAGGGCGTTGCCCTGGGCTATATTAAATCACCCCTTTGGGGTTAAAAAATTAAACGAAACAAGCCCCTGCCTTTTTGACATAACCACTTGTAACCATTAGACTTAAAATGAGGATTCCTTTACTATTGAATTAGCATTTTTATAGATAAGCGCTCAAAATTGCGTATTTTGACAATTTTAAGCGTCTAAATATGCGATAAGATAATAATTACCTCCTTTTGATCCTTTTTGACATTCTGGCTTTGAAATCTCCGGGGCGTTTTTTTATCCATTTGATATATTTTTGCATCTCTTCCGTTTGGATCAAATCGGGCAACGGCATTTTTGCCAATTCGCTTTCCGTAAACAGCAGATGAACCTGTTTATTGCAAGTGGAACAACACGCCACTGTTTCCCCTTTTTTGCCTCCTTTTACCTTTGGGACAATATGATGCCGGTGCAGCTTATCGGTTTCACGATTGCATATGCCGCACTGTTTCTCTTCATGGATATTCATTTAAGCTGTGTCCATAAATAAAAATAAATTTGGAGTTATTTATTCATATTTTGATATGATGTCAAAAATAATAATCATTTGCCTGTTAAATATCAAATTAAAATCCGGATGAAAAATGCATTAATATAGTCAAACAAATCAGGTTTTCGAAAAATAATATTTACGTATTGTTATATTCAAACGCAATGAAATAAAACCCTAAAGGGTAAATTCCAACAACATCCGCATTTTGGAGTTAAGGCTTTAGCCTTTTATTCATTAGCAAATTTCGAAAATCTAATGCTTTTGAGTATAAAATATCAAAATATGGGGTATTAAATATGGATAGCGAAGAACACTCTATAGAAGTTGCAATGGAATTGTTAGGTCTTGAGGCAAAATGGATTCAGCCTTTCGATGTTGAGGATCCTTTTAACGACAACATTCGTTTGCAGGGATGCCTTTGTCAAAAACCGGATCATCGATATGGGGCGCTGGCAATAACGCATGTTGATATGCGCGAGGCGCCGCAACTGATACTGGCCACGCCGAAACTGCGTTATCCTTTCGGCAAGGACGGCTCTTTCCATTTCCCGCCTGTCAAAAAAATATATATATACGAGAAGGTTGACGGCACAAACGTTTTCGCATATAGGTACAGCGACGCTGAAGGTTGCCGGAGACTTACATATAAACTCAGGCTCGCGCCGGTGTTGCGCAACAGCCGTTGGGGAGCCTTCCTGGATATGTGGGGAGAGCTTTTGCAAAAACATCCAACGATTGCCAACCTTGTTGAAACAAACAATTGCAATATAAGCTTTGAAATGTACGGCTCGCGAAACATGCATTTGATAATATATGATTTTGACCTTACTGTGTCGGCGCTGTTTGGCGTGCGAAATGACGCTACCATTGTGACATTGCCCGAGCTTGATCTGCTTGGAGTTCCAAGCGTTTCGAAATATGGGGAACTTGCGGCTGGAGCTGACCCTGTGGCCAAATACGCAGAGATACGAGAAGAGATAGAGAAGAAAAACCGCCCTTCGGAAGATGATAAAATAGTTGGGGCTGAAGGAACCGTCTGGTATGTGGAAGAACCGGGAGGGGCCAAAACAATGTGGAAATGCAAGCCTGAATCGGTTGAGGCCATCCACTGGTCAGCAGGTATAAACAAAAAGGCCGTTATTGCGACTTGCCTGAATTATTTGGAAACCGGAGATAACTTGTGTTATGACACACTATATCCACTTTTGCTTGAAGAGTATGAGGCTGTGGATATAGAGAATTTCAGGGAAAACATTGATGAGTGCGTTAAGCAGGTATTGCTGGAGTGTGAATTTAAGGAACGTGTTCTATTGCTTTATGATGAGACGGGGATATCAATACACACTAACAAACAAGGGGCAATGCGCGCGCTTTCGCAACATTTTAAACGCCAGGAGATGAAAAAGGTCTACTCCATTATAAGTTGGAGCAGATGATTGCGAGTCACACGGAGTAACTATTCAGCGTGTTTTTACTTGACTATACACACCCCTAAATCCCCTCTTATTAGAGGGGACTTTGTGGAAATAAATCCGATTTAATATCCCCTCTAAAAAGAGGGGTGGCCGCCGAATGGCGGACGGGGTGTGTAAATCACGCTGAGTAGTTACAATTTTTACAACCTTTCACTATGGGATTAAATAAAAATGCGTGTTTTAGTGGTTGGGGCGGGAGCGGTGGGTTGTTATTTCGGCGCGATGTTGGCCAAATCAGGATGCGAGGTTGTGTTTCTGGCAAGAGGCGAGGCCTTTAATATTTTGCGCTCCAACGGGCTAATTGTGAAAAGCATTAACGGGGATTACGTTCAAAAGGTTAATGCGGTTAATAACGCAAATGACGCAGGCAAGGTTGACCTTGTTTTGATGTGCGTGAAATCATACGACACGGAGGAGGCAACCGGGCAGATAAAAAACACGATTTCCAATAAAACAATCACTCTTTCGCTGCAAAACGGCGTTGATAATGCGGATAAAATAGGCACAATAATCGGCAAAGAGAATGTGATAGCCGGAGTAGTGCTGCTGCTTGCTGAAATAGCTAAACCATGGACGCTGCAACACTACGCTTCAGGAAAGTTGATTATAGGAGAACTTGACGGCAGTGAATCTGAAAGGGTTTTAAAAATAGCTGGATTATTTGAAAACGCAAAAATGCCGTGCTCCATTTCCAAATACATTTATAAGGAGATGTGGAAAAAGTTGATATGGAACGCGGCTTTTAATCCATTAACCGCAATAACAAATTCGTCAACAAAGGATGTGCTGGCAAACGTTGATACAAGAAAGTTTGCGCGTCAAGTAATGCTTGAGACGCTTAACGCCGCCAGGCGCTGCGGCCATGATATTGACGAAAACGTAATTGATGAGTATATAAAGATTTCAGAAAACCCGGGGTTTGCCAATACATCCATGATGCAGGACATGTTAAAAAGAAAACGGCTTGAATTTGAAGCTATAAACGGGTATGTGGCTTCAAAAGGGGAAGAGTTCGGCATACCAACGCCATACAATAATATGCTCTACACATTTTTAAAACTAAATGATTGTAATGCAGAAATTCAGGATAAAGCAAAAGACCTGCTTTACGGGATTTAGAGTCAATCAGGCTATCCATTTACAACTTACCTCTATTGTTTTCAATAAGATACAATTTGTTGATTTTTTATTTTAATCATGGAAAAATATTTGAAATAAACAAAATAAACGCTATAATGTAAGACTTTGTAATTTTCTGTTAGGATATTATTATATCACTACCTGTTTTATTATTTAATTTTTATTTTTTTAGAAGAAGGGAGTAAAGAGATATGGCGGATTTAGATGAGCATATTATTGGCATAGCGGCTGATGTTGACGCAGAGGTTAAGAAAGGTTTGCAGGAGAATTTTGCGGGCGAATGCACCGAAGTAGGCATGTATCTTGCTATGAGCCGTCAGGCTGACAGAGAAGGATACCCTGAAGTTGCTGAAGCTTACAAAAGAATCGCTTTTGAAGAGGCTGAACACGCAGCTAAATTCGGCGAAATGTTGGGTGTTGTCCTTAAAGCCGACACAAAAGCCAATTTACAGGCCAGAGTTGAAGCTGAATTCGGCGCAAACAAAGGCAAAAAGGCTATTGCTACCAAAGCTAAACAGCTTGATTTAGACGCTATTCATGACACTGTTCACGAAATGTGCAAAGATGAAGCTCGTCACGGCAAGGCTTTTGAAGGTCTTTTAAAAAGACATTTCAGCGGATAAATGAATACTTGGCAGCAGGCTGCCTTAGTGAGAATTATCCCCTGAGGGGATCATTGAAGCATCATTATTCCCGATAAGTATAAACACGCTTAAAAACAAGGCGGATCATTATGATCCGCCTTGTTTGTTTTATAAACTGTTTTGGCTGTTATTCCGCTTTCCATACCGCATCGCTTGTTATAATAATTCCCGATATTTTTGATCATAAAAGGCGCCGCGCTTTCATCATACCTTTCCGTTTCCACAGGCAATTATTCTATAAACCGCTCAAGTCTGTCCATTATTATAGCGTTTTTCAGCAGCCCGGTTTACGGCTTTTTCAGAGGCTGGAAATTTTACATTTCCCATGGACTCATTTTTTTGATAAATTGTTAACTTATCATTGTTTTGCACGCGCTTTCAAACCGCGTTTTTATTTAATTATATAGATCTACAGGAGTAAAAATTATGCCGATTGTCGCTTTCCAGGGAGCTATGGGAGCGTTTAGCGAGCTAGCGGCGCGATCATTTTTTAAAGGCCAAAGAATAGAGCTTCTGCCTTGTGAAGGTTATAGGGATATGTTCGAAGCCATGGACGCGCAAAAAGCCGATTACGCTGCGGCGCCTATTGAGAATTCAACCGGGGGCAGCGTATACGACTACTATGATCTTCTGCTCGAATACTCCATTAAATCAAATTTCACTATTGTAAACGAATTAAAGATAAGAATACGGCACAACCTTATAGCAAACAAAGGCGTTAAATTAAGCGATATAAAGATTGCCAGGTCGCATCCTCAAGCCCTTGCCCAGTGCAAAGACTACCTTAGTTCAAACAAGATCAAGGCCCAGCAGGATTACGATACCGCCGGTGTGGTAAAAGCGATTAAAGATAAGAAGTTAAGAAACGTCGCCGCAATTGCCAGTGTGCAGGCGGCATACGATCTTGACATGTCAATTCTTCAAAAAAACACTCAGGATCATGATGAAAATTACACAAGGTTCCTGTTAATCTCAAAAAAGCCGGCCAGGCCTACAACAGACACTAAAGCGTCCATTATCTTTTGCGTAAAAAACGAGCCGTGCTCTTTGTATAAAACATTTCACATTTTCGCTTCTAAAAAGCTTGATATAGTCAGGGTCGAAACCAGACCGCTAATGGGCACAACAACCCCATGGCGAAAGTTTGCCCGCAACGGAGAATCAGGCATCTGGGACTTCCTCTTTTACATGGATATCAGCGGCAAAACCCAGGTATGCAAATCCGCGATTCAGGACCTTAGAGAAAACGCCCTTAGACTCAATGGAGACACTGCGGTAAGAGTCCTGGGTTTTTATCCTGAAGGCGGTTTTTACGATATTACCGGAACGAGATGGAGGTAAATAAGGGCTGCTTTAGGTAGAATTAGCCTCAAAGAGGAAAACAGCTCTTTCGCGCTTTTTAATTACATCGCGGGCGTCTGGCCCGCGTCCATTCCAAATATAACATTTTTTCTTAGAAATAGAACCAATGATTATTCCTGTCGCAAAAAGATTAGAACGCGTTAAAGAGTACTATTTTTCCCGCAAACAAAAAGATATAAAAAAAATAGAAGATAGCGGAGCCCATGTCATAAATTTGGGCATCGGCAGCCCTGATCTGGCGCCGTCCGACAACACAATAACCGCCCTTTCAGAATCAGCCCGAACTCCGCAAAACCATGGTTACCAGAGTTACAGAGGCATCCAGGAATTTCGCGACGCCCTTGCCGCGTGGAGCGAAAGAGCTTATAACATCAGCCTTAACAGCGACGAGGAGATACTGCCCCTAATCGGCTCAAAAGAGGGCATCATATATATATCAATGGCGTTTCTGGACGAGGGAGACGAAGTACTTGTCCCAAATCCAGGTTACCCCACATACACAAGCGTTAGCGAGCTTGTGGGCGCCAAGGTTAGACATTACGACCTTAAAGAAGAGAACAACTGGGCGCCAGATCTGGCCGCATTAAGCAAAACCGACCTCTCAAAAACAAAATTAATGTGGGTAAACTACCCGCATATGCCTACCGGCGCAAAATCAACAGCATTAATATTTAAAGAACTAATTCAATTTGCTCAAAACCACAAGATACTGCTCTGCAACGACAACCCATACGGCCTTGTGCTTAACGAAACCCGGCCTGAAAGCATACTCAGCCTGAAAGGAGCCAAAAAAGTGGCGATAGAGTTAAACTCGCTCAGCAAATCCCACAATATGGCCGGATGGCGCATTGGATGGGTTGCGGGGAAAAAGGAGTATATCGACGCAATATTAACAGTCAACAGCAATGTGCACTCAGGCATTTTCCTGCCAATACAGCACGCGGCTACCGCTGCGCTGAACAACAGCCAGGATTGGCACGAACAGAGAAACTGCGAGTACAAGAAGAGGCGTGAAATTGTGTGGAGCATAGCCGACGTTTTAGGGTGTTCTTACAACAAGAACCAAGTCGGTTTGTTTATTTGGGCAAAGGCGCCTGATAACGTAGCGGATGTTGAGGCTTTTACGGATGAAATTCTGCGCAAAGCCAATGTTTGCATTACCCCGGGCTACGTTTTTGGATCAAACGGAAAACGATTTATTCGCATTGCCCTATGCAGCGATATTGACACGCTAAACGAAGCCTTAAACAGAATAAAAAAATGGGCGAAATGAACACTTGGCAGCTTAGCTGCCTTAGTGAGAATTATCCCCTGAGGGGAGCATTATGCCTTGGAGGCTAAATAATAAAGGAGATATAGCATGGACGACGCCGAAGTTGAAAAACGGGCTGCGGCGCGGGTTACGGAAATGGCGGATTTCCTGATTATGGAACCAAAATTTTGCGACGAACTCAAGCACTACCAGCATAAAGTGCATGAACAATTGAAGTACGATATAGAAACGCACGGCCTTGATTTTGTTATTGATATTCTAATAAAATACCGCAAAGAGATCATGGAACTCAAACAGCCCGGCAAGCCTAAAAAACCGATTCGGGCATCCACCGCAAGCTAATAGGCTGCGCTAATAATTGCCCTAAGGGCTCGGAAAGAAATATTATCATTTTTTGATTGAAAAAAGACGAATCCATTCTTTACAATTGTTCTTTTGATCTATTTTTTGTTCTCTTTAAAGCCCGTTTTACAATGGATAACACTGAAAGGTTTGAAAGGCTTAAACGGAAAATACAATTAAGCGAACAAAAACTAGATAAAAAGAGTGAAAGAATTGAATATTTTTGCTTGTTAATTAAAAAAGGGATTATCGCGGACGATAAAGATATTTTGAGTTCACGAGTCTCTAAGATCAAAGAAGATATTGGCCTTTTATATCTTGAGCTTGAATGCTTAAGGACAGAATTGGAAATCCTTGAAAAATTAAATGATAACGGCGATCTAAATTAACAAAACAGCAATATTGCCGATTATTTATTAACAGGCATTGCGCCATGTTCAATTGAAGGAGACAATTGCGGCAGGCGCAGCTTATATTTTTATTGAAAAGCCGGAAAGGAGTTCCCCTTTGTGCGCTCAGGATGCTAAAAAGAAGGAAATCGACAGAAAAATCGACGAGACCTGGAACATCCTTACAGACTTTGAAAAAAATTTAAAAGAGCGCGACAACGCTCTTGAATTTGACAAAGAACTTGCCCTGCTTTCAAGATTTAAGTTTGCCTTAACCAACGTCCTATCCCACCACATGCTGTTTATTGAAGATGAAAAACAGACCCTTCAAAGCATAAATTTCAAGGGAACCAAAGAACTTGAAAATTACAATTTCACCACCGGCAAATCGCTATATTTTGTGCATTTAGATAAAAAAAAACGCCTTTTCCATTGCGGACAATACGATTACGATTCACGATACTGGTTTGAGGCGGTTCCTGTAAAAATGCAAATTCTAAAATTGGACAAAGACGGCGACACAATTTCAGTTGAATATCTTTTTGACGATCATCAATCAAAATCCGGCGACAAAAACAAAAACGATTCAGACATACCCGCCGTGCACAGGATACCAAGGATGATAGGCAAGATCAATATGGAAGCTATTTCAGAATGGATTTGGTACCTGTACGACTGCGAAGTCATAACTGACAACATGGGCAAAGAGATGCTGGACCAGCGCGAAAACGGCACGGTTACCGACCTGGAATCGTACCTCAAAAAACTGTGCGAGGAATTTAGCTCATACTTTGAACGGTTCACAGCCAAACCAGGCGATTGGCTTAAAATTTACCTGCTTCTTTACGCAAACCTGACTAACAACCTGCTCGTGGTGACTGATGAATCAGACGACACCCCTAAAGACGAACAGGCCCCCACCGAGACGGAAAAGTCCCCGGTTGTAGCGTCCGGTTAAACCACCGGCGGGAAGCATCCTAAATGCGCAAACAAGTTGGACAAAGAGCGCCCATAAGTATATAATGTTTAACAAAGCGGATTCGTAGTTGTGACAACTATTTAAACTTAGTTTTTTACACCTCCCCCCTCCCTTGATGGGATGGATTAGGGGCGGGTGACAAGAAACGATCAATTTAGTATCTTATCAGTTAGCGTTGGTTTTATTCTGAATAAATGCTAAAAATCTTAGATTTTTACCAAAACTTTAGTTCACTTTAAACTTTAGATCACTTTAGTCATTTTTCCGATTTATTCGGGTTAGGTTAGAATATTTTATTTTAATATTTTTACAGGAGGTTTGTTATGGAAACAACAGAAGCGACAAGCAAAGGCCCTCAATGGGTTGAAGACGACGGCAGCGGCATGACGTGCATAGATTGCACATACCTCGGCACATCGCAAAAATGCGGAGGTTCTGAAAAGTATATGTGCGAAAAGTACAACTATTTGCTGACCAGCGAAATTGACAAAAAATGCGAAGATTTTGAGGAGAGGTAATAGAACCAAACCGCGCCGGAGCTCAGGCCCCGGCGCGGCGTTTTCAATTCTCAATTTTTATTTTCCCGGCTGTTTCACTCAGCTCCAGTATTTTGTTCATCCCATCTGAAATGCGCGCAGCGATATTGCCGTCATACGTTTCATAAATTATAGCCCCCTCAACATTATCCATGCTTTTAATAAGTTTCATACCATCTTCCGCCCCAAGCACGAAAACGCCGGTTGACAACGCGTCGGCTGTTGTAGCCGTATCCGCAATGATAGTAACGCTAAGCGTTCCACGCACGGGATAGCCCGTCCTTGGGTCAATAATATGCGTGTACTTTTTGCCGTCCATAACAAAAAACCGCTCATAATTGCCTGAAGTAGCAACCGCCATGCCGTCCCCTATTTTAAACGACCCAAGTATATTGCCGGCAACCACGGGATCTTTCAATCCTATTTTCCACGTGCCACGGCCCTCTGGAGTTCCAAACGCGAAAATGTTCCCCGCGAAATTTACCAACGCCGAATCAATACCCGCTTTTTTAAGAACCTCCGCCGCCCTATCCACCGCATACCCCTTGCCTATCGCGCCAAGATCCATACGGGTAAAATTGTTTTTAAAATGGATTAAACGCCTTCTGTCGTTTGAATCCTTAGCGTCGGTTATCACAATATTCAGGTATGAAATAGACGGCAAAACCCTTGCCAACTCCCTTTTGCTCGGCACATACCCCTTTATATCTCCATCATTACCTCTATTAAAGCCCCACAAAGCAACCAAAGGCGACACCGTAATATCAAACGCCCCGTTTGTAAGCCTGCTGAATTTTGCCGATAGCTCAATAACACGCAACAACTCATCATCGCACCTTTCAGGCTCCCTTTTATTAACAGCATTGTTAATGCGATTTAATTCACTATTGCTCTTGTAATTGCTCATCAACATATCAAGCCGCCCGACCTCGCTAAACGCCAGGTCAATAGCATTGTCCGCGGCTTTCTTATCTTCGCCGCTATAAACAGATATTTCCAGTATCGAGCCCATTATATAAGCTGCCTTCTTATATAGCTTGAGCCCATCGCCGGACGAACCGTCCTCATTAACCGCGCCGGCCCCAACCCCGGATGAAAATAAAAACAAAACAACCGCAAAAACAGAACAAATAATTATACATTTTTTCATACGTCAAATCCTTATCCATACAAGTAAAAAAGTTTTAAAAGTTGTAACAATTTAGTAGTTTCCAACCGGTTTGCCTCAATTTTCAGGTAGAAACAACGATTACCAACCGCTAATAATCCAAGGTCTCTGGAAAGCCCATAACAATCAGCCTCCCCTCTAAAAAGAGGGAAACGAGGGGTGTGTAAAAAAAAACGGCGTAAACAACAATGCGTTAATAACGCCCAATAGCGCTAAACAAATCATCAGCAATCGAATAGTCAGGCTCAACCCTTATCCATTTCGAAGCCTGAATTCCCCCCGGAGCCATCTCCTCAGTTAGAATTGTCACCTCAACCTCGGTTGCCGCGTTTAAAGCCGACATTGATCTAACCGTAATCAATAAACGGTTGCGCCCCTTCCAACGCCCTTTAAAAAAGAGCCCGGACGTAACCCTGGCCGAGCCCCCTTTTATCCACCCGGTCTTAATAGTCCCGCTATATTTATCAACCACATCCAATGGAGCGTTGCCAAGCGCGCTTAGCGCCGCGTCCCAAACATCATCATACCCCCTCTGAAATGTCTTATACCGCCCGTCTCCGCCCGGCGGCCTCTTTGTAATAGCAGCGCACCCCGCCCCCAACGCAAAAACCGCAAACAAAACAGATATTAAACCTATCCTAATCCTCATATTTTTAAAATACCCATAACCCGGGCAAGCCGGAAATTAGCTATTAGCAATTAGTCATTAAAAGCCGGCGCTGTCTTGTAGACTGCATCTAAACGTTTTTGCTTTGCGATTACATTTGCCCTTATAAATTAACATAGTAACCGTTGAATTTAGTAGAACCCTTAACTCTAGTTTAAATATATACCTTTAACTCCCCCTCCCTTGATGGGAGGGGTTAGGGGAGGGTGATAAGAATCGCTTTAATGAACACTGAGCAGCCTGGCTGCCTTAGTGACAATTATCCTCGGAGGGTACAATTTAGTATCTTATCAGTAAGTTTTGACAAATTTTGACAAAATATTTCAAGCCCCTGTTATAACTCGTTATGTTATATACATTTATCTACGTTTAACAATAATTAAACTTTTAATTTTTAGCGTTGGTTTTATTCTGAATAAATGCTAAAAATCTTAGATTTTTACCAAAACTTTAGTTCACTTTAAACTTTAGATCACTTTAGTCACTTTTCCGATTTATTCGGGTTAGGCAATAAATCATTAGATTTCCCCATTTGGCAGAA